>JAFTTH010000027.1 GCA_017466885.1 Oscillospiraceae bacterium | reverse complement strand
CTTTCTTTCCCCAGAAAGAAAGGAAGCAAAGAAATGTACGGGGGAAACCTTCCGAACGGGTTTCCCCCGTAACCCCCATCCCCACCTCGTCCAATGGGGGCTCACCGCCCCCCTTGTAACCCCCTGTGTCCGGATTTTTCCTTTGCAGTTCTTCTCTCTCCGCTCCCGGAGTGCATTTCACGTTGCGTTACTACGACCGGGAATAACTCCACAGAGGACTTTCTTTGCCCCTTTCGTGGCGGAGGTTTGTGCGTTCAATGGTGTTTGATCGTTTGAGTGCATCGATAACCGTAAGAAAAATGCCTTTAGGGTCTTATGCGGTTCTGCGAGGACGAAGCTGATATTGACTGACCATGTGTGAAGTAGTCGTCCCGTGAGGTTCGCTCTTTCTGTTCACAAACACGGTTTTGTAAAAATAAAGCTCAACGGAACGCCCCTGTGGAAGGCATACAGCTACACCGCGCAGGCGGTTAGGTAACCTTACACGACCGAAGGGATAACCTTTCGGGATACCGGGGAGAGTCCGAGAGGGGAACACTCTCGGCCGTTTTAAGAGGGTGGGGTCAAGGGGCGGGGGAGAATCGGAACTTCCCCGCCCCTTGTGCCTTCTTTGCGCTCCTTTCTTTGCAGAAAGAAAGGAGCAGAACATTTACCTATAAGAATAAGCGAAAAGATAACAGCCTGCGCCACAGCTAAAATGTTTTTCGTGTTACTGCAAGGTTAAAGAAACTCCCGCCTGCCGCAAAATCACCCTCATTTCACCGGCGGTGCGTCGGTGTCCTTCCAGTCGAGATGATCGCAAAGCTCCCGGGCGGCCTCCACCGATACCGCCTCGGCAATCAGCCGGAACCCCCGTCCGTTCCGGAGAGGCCGGAGGGTGATGGTTCCTTCTTCCGCCGGGATCCGCAGACCGTTTTTCTCCCCGGGAGTGCACTGATATTTCCGGGAAAGCTGGGCAAACACCGGAACAGGACTTTCTCCCGTTTCAAAAATGCGATGAGCGATCCCGAAGGGGGGAAGCTCTGCCAAATGCTCGGCCAAAGTCCGCTCCGATTTGGCAAGATACCCCATCAGCTTGACCGCAGCCGCCAGCCCGTCGTACACAAAGCCCTGCAGGGCCGCCGCCTGGCGGATGGAGTCATCCCCCGATGCGGGACCGAAGCGAAGCACCTCGCATCCAAAGGAGCGGGCCATCTCGTCTAACGCAAGGGGCGCATCCTCGGGGAGGACAACGCTTTTCCCCTGTTCAAAATCCATCTTACAGCAAAGGCAGAGAACCTTTTGCCAGGGCACGAAACCGGTTTTGGAGGAAAAGAGGGAAAGGGAGCTTCCTCGCCCCGAAAGGAGGAGCAGATACTGTCCGCCCCGCCCACAGCCGAGATCGGCCAGGGTTTCCCCCAAAAGCATCCCCGATGCCGGATCGGAGGAGCGCACCTCTGCCCGGAGAAGAGAAAGATTCTCGGTACAATGGCGGTAGAGATCCCGCTTGTATAACCGGCAAAGACCGCTCAGGTCCATCCGTTCCGGGAGGGTGGCAGGAGGGCAGACGGCATATTGCCGGGCGGAAAATGCATCTTCCAGCCGGCGCTCGTCCCGCTCGGAGAAGGGGAGACCTGTCTCGTCTGTCAGGAGAATCTCCGCACCCTGTCCGGTGCATTGCACAAACATTCCCATTCGTGGGCGGGAAAACCGCACCCCGTACCGAAACTGCGGAGGAATACAGGCACCCAGCTCCCAGGCAGGACTTCCCGCCGCTCTGACACCGCCCGAAAGGAGCGCGGCGGCTGTTTCGGAGCAGGAGCTCCCGTCCCAGCCCACAGCAACCGGCTCGCCGGCAGAGAAGGTGCCCGCCGCGGCCCCCAAAGCCGCCAAAAAGACCGGATCAATGGAATTGCTCCGGCAGGAGATCTGCCCCTCCTCTCCGAAAAGCTCCCGGGCGGAGCTGCCCTCCTTCAGATCCTGCCGCAGAGTCACCCCGCGGGCAACCTCCTTCTCCGGCCAGACCCGAACCCGGGGAAGAATGCAGGCGTTTTCCCCGACGGTGCTTCCCGTCCCGCAGACACTTCCTTCCAGCAGCTCTCCTCCGCTGCGAAGGGTGGCGGCTGTGCCGAGGATGGCGTGGTTGACGGTGCAGTCCCGCCCCACCGAGCTGCCCGGCAGCAGAATACCTCCCTTAATGCGGCTGCGGTCTCCCACCGAAACGTTATGGTCCAGCACCGATCCGGCAGTGATCCGGCAGCCCTTTCCCAGCCGGACATTTTCCCCCAGGAATATGGGCGCCTCGATCTGCACACCGGCGGGAAGCCTGCCGGTGGGGGTGTAGTTCCCCTGCGCATCCCGGATGCCGGGGATTTGGCAGTCCACCCGTCCCTCCAGCATATCCCGCTGACAGGAAAGATACGTTCCCAGCCCGCCGATATCGCACCAGTAGCCCTCCGCCTCATAGGTGTAAAGAGGGGCATTCTGGGATAGAAGCAGGGGGAAAAGATCCTTGGCAAAATCCCAGGCCTTGCCGGGGGTGACCTGCTCCAGATATTCCGGCTCAATCAGGTAGATGCCGGTGTTGGCAAGGTCGGTGATGGCCTCCGAGAAGGAGGGCTTTTCAATAAAGCCGGTGATCCGCCCGTCCAGTCCGGCCTCGATCATTCCGTACTGCCGGGGGTCAGTGACCCGTTTGGAAAGGATGGTGATCCCGGCGTTTTTATCCCGGTGAAACCGCAATGCGGCGGTCAGATCAAAATCGCAAAGCGCATCCCCGCTGATGACAAGGACAGTCTGCGTTTCCTCCATCGTCGCCCGACGAACACTTCCTGCCGTTCCCAAAGGGATCTCTTCCACCGGAAACTCCAGGGTCATCCCCTCGTATTTTCCCTCCGGAAAAGCGTCTGTCACCTTTTCAGGGAGATAGCGGAGGGTTACCGCAGCATGGGTAAAGCCATGCTTCTTTAAAAGCTCCAGAATATAATATAAAACCGGCTTTCCGCAAAGTCTTGCCATAGGTTTGGGCAGATCGCAGGTGAGGGGACGGAGCCGTGTCCCTTCGCCTCCCGCCATCACAACAGCTTTCATCATTCTTCCTCCGATCAAAAATTTCGTCCATAGTATTTCCGAAGGAAGGGAAAAACATACCCTTTCAAAGAAAACTCCTGCCGTACGGCTGGACCGGGAATATCCCGCCCGCTTTGGGGAAAGACAAGGACGCGGCAAAAATTTATCTTTTTGAAAGGAGATCTTCCAATGAAACAGCAAAATAATATGGTAACAGGTCTTGCTCTGGGTGCTCTGCTGGGGGCGGCAGCCGGCGTGGTGGGACACGAACTGATGACCGGAAATAAAAAGAAAATGCGCAAAAAAGCGGCCAAGGCAATGAAGACCGTCAACGGAATGGTTTCGGATCTTTCCTCGATGATCCGTCCCTGACCTTGCATTTTTATGGTATTCGGGAAAAAATCTATAAAATAATTTGAATGCCTTTCCCTTTCATAGATGGGCATCGGGAAGACACATTAAAACTGTCGCCGCAGGCGGCTGGAATGATGAAGAGAAAGGCAGGAACAAACGCAAATGAAGCGGATTGCGAAACAAGCGGCGGCATTCTTATCGGCGTGTTGTGTCTTCGTTTTAGGGGCGGGGATCTATACCGACCGGGAGGTGCCCGACGCTTATTATGTCATTGAGGGGCAGGAAAATCCCCTGGAGTCGGGTTTTCTGATCCAAACAAGCTCCTCCCGGGAGAAGGTCAGCCCGGCTTCGGTAAGCGGGGCGTCGGCGACCTATCGGGTCAGTCTGTTTGGGCTGATTCCGGTCAAGGATGTGACGGTCAATGTCATTGAGGAGAAGATGGTTCTTCCCGGCGGGATGCCCTTCGGGATCAAGATGTTCACCGAGGGGGTTGTGGTGGTGGGACTGTCCGAGATTGACGGAGCGGACGGAAAAACCAAAAACCCCGCCGCCTCGGCCGGAATGGCGGTGGGGGATGTGATCCTGCAGATTGACGGCACTCCCGTCAACGCCAACGAACAGGTGGCGGAGCTGGTCAAAAAAAGCAAGGGAAAGAAAATGACCTTCCGTGTGCGGAGAAAGAATGTGTCCCTCTCCATAGAGGTGACTCCGGTCAAAGGAACAGACGGCGGCTACAAAGCCGGGATCTGGGTCCGGGACAGCTCAGCCGGGATCGGGACAATTACCTTTATCGATCCGCTGAAGGGGACCTTTGGCGGGCTGGGGCATCCCGTTTGCGATGCCGATACAGGACAGATTCTCCCTCTCTCCAGCGGGCAGATCGTGGCTGCCGAGATCTTTGGGGTGAACAAAAGCACCCCCGGCACCGCCGGTGAGCTGCGGGGCTCCTTCTCCCCATTGCCGGGGAGTATGGGAACCCTTTTTCACAACGGTGAAACAGGGGTTTACGGCCGGCTGACCGACCCGGGGAGCATTTCGGGAACGGCGGTTCCGGTGGCGGTTAAGCAGCAGATCCGGGAGGGGGAGGCCACCGTTCTGGCCACCCTCAACGGCACCATCCCCAAGGAATACACCATCCGGATTGAAACGATCAACCTGGCCGACCCGGGACAATCCAAAAATATGATTATCCGGGTGACCGACCCGGCCCTTCTGGAGCAGGCAGGCGGAATTGTTCAGGGAATGAGCGGCAGCCCTATCCTCCAGAATGGCAGACTGGTGGGGGCTGTGACCCACGTGTTTGTGGATGACCCCACCAAGGGGTATGCCATATTTGCGGAGAATATGTTAGAAACTGCGCAATCAGTAGCAAAGGAACAATTAAAAGAAGCGTCATAACATAAAAAGCGGCAGTGCTGACTGCCGCTTTTTATGTGTTAAAGTATTGTTTTTTGTATTCTTTCAAGGATGCCTGCAGAACGAAATACAGAGTTTTTTCAAAAATATCTTGAAATCCTCACTTTGGTAGCGTAAAATACACGTTACAACAAGCAACCGATGAGGTGACGCGGATGTTTTTTGATGAGATTCAACTGGGAATGACGGTGGAGATCCCTCCGGCGGTGATCGAAAAGGAGAAGATGCTGGATTTTGCCCGTCTTTATGATAATATACCCCTCCATACCGATGAGGAGTACGCCAAAACCACCCCCTTCGGCCGGTTGATCGCGCCGGGAGTGATGTCCTTTATGGCGGTGTGGGCCAAATATCTGGAGGTGGATCTTTTCGGGGAGGAGCTCCTTGCCGGAAAATCCACCCGGATCGAGTGGCTCAAGCCGGTTTTTGCGGAGGATATCCTTACCGGAAAGGCGACAGTGACCGAGCTTGTCCGGCGGAACGCCCGGAACGGGTTGGTCCAGATCACCATTGAGGCGCGAAACCAGGAGGGCGAACTGGTTTTGACCAATGTGACGGAGGCAGTGGTCAAGTGCAGACCGGCAGCGGAGGTTGCAGATTCATAATTTTTCACGCAACAAAAACAGGGCGGGATGGATTTTCCATCCCGCCCTGCGGTGCTTTATTCCACTACCGGTGCGGACGACACCGGTGCAACATAAGTTTTATTCACATACTTATCCAGTACATCCTGGTGGAGGTTATCCAGCCACACAGAGCCTCGCTTATTGGGGTCTAAGGGGAAATAGTGAAACCCCCAAACGTTCGGTAAGAGAGTGACCCCGATTTTTTCATTTCCCACAAAGAGGGGTTCGGTGGTCAGAGCCAAATACATAATATGCTCCCCCGGTTCTACCGGCATAACGGCGGGGAGATAAACGGTCGACCCCTTTTCAGAAAGATCCGGCACATCCTCCAGGATAATCAAGGTATCTCCAACCTTTACTTTTTTTGACTCAATGCGGGCATCTTGATTGTAGATTTCGAGAATCTCCACCTCGGTCAAGGCAAAATAGGATGCACTTGCATAAATCCGGGCTTCGAGTTCATCTGGAATAATTTTTTGAATTTCGGAAAGTTCTCTGTGGTAGACGGTGGAATTTTTTCGTTTAACCCGGGCAGTGACCATTACCTGGGTATATTCCGGGTCGAAATTGCGGAAAGCCGAACATTCGAATTCCTCCAACGTGGACTTGTGGTCCCAAGAATCCGTCGGATGCGCTTGCGCATTTGTATAATCGGGATAAACCGGGTTTTCGATAATAGAGAAACCCTCAAGCCCCTCAATCTCAACAATTCCGCTATTGACATATTCGGTATCTCCCTGGGAGCAGGCGGAACAGGCGAACAAAATGAAGGTCGCGGCAAGAGCGAAGGATAAAATGCGGTATTTCATAAAAATAGCTCCTTTCAGTTGCGGCCCCATTTTTCAATGAGGGCAGATTTACTTCTCATCCAGTACGGAGGACACCGGTGCAACATAAGTTTTATTCACATACTTATCCAGCACATCCTGGTGGAGGTGGTCTGTATGCACAGAACCCTTTTGATTGATGTCCAACGGAAAGTGCTGGAAGAGCCATACCCCAGGTAGGTAAGTAATTCCGATCTCCTCGCTGCCAACACGGAGAGGGTCTGTTCGCAGTGTTAAAAACATAATATGCTCTCCGGGTTGAACTGGAAAATGTTCTGGGAAATACGCGGCTTTTTTCTCCGTCAGCGCATCTTCCGATTTGGCGAACAAATTACTTTCTTTGATGATTAGGGTATCACCAACCGCCACCTCGTAGGCTTTGTCCTTGAAGGTTTGATCGTAAATTTCAAGGATTTCGACTTCGGTTAAAATGAAGGAAGTAGCTTTCAGCCTTCTCTGCGCTTCTTCCTCATCGGCAGAGAGGGCGCGAAGCTCTTCAAGGTTCCTTTGATATGCGGTTGTGTTCTTCCTTTTTACCCGAGCAATTACTACATTATGACGGTTATCATTCTCAACACCTCTGCGCAGAATCTCCTCCATATTTTCAACAGAGGTATAACCTATTCGGCTTTCAGAATGATTGATTTCTGCATCGGAATAATCCGGATAAACTGGGTTTTCGATAATAGAGAAACCATCAAGCCCCTCAATCTCAACAATTCCGCTATTGACATATTCGGTATCTCCCTGAGAGCAGGCGGAAAAGGCGAACAAAATGAAGGTCGCGGCGAGGGCGAAGGATAAAATGCGGTATTTCATAAAAATAGCTCCTTTTAGTTGCGACCCCATTTTTCAATGAGGGCGTCTTTGTCAGTTGTAATACTGAATATTTGCCTGGTCCCTCAAATCAGAAAGATATTGCTCAAAGCTTTTTTGGGGAGCGTTGGCATCGATCCATTCCTTTAGGGCGATGGCATCCATGCTCTTGCGGCGGGCATCTGCAGCATATTGTTGAAAGTATTCATCCACGGTTAAGTCCATTCCTTTTGCAAATTCCTCAAAGAAAGCTACTGTTTGCTTTGCGGAGGCAGCTTCTGCTCCGGTTCCTTCGGCTGTTTTTTGAATGGTCGCAAAATCCTCTCGCGTTTCCGCAAGGGCTGTTTCGTAGGTTGTGCTGATCTTCAGCCGGCGACACTCCTGCTCAACCAAAGCATAATCAATCATTTGCTCCAGCAATTTTTCTTCCGAGATGGGTTCTTTTTTGTCGGATGTCCCTTGATTGGATTGCTGAAATTCAGCCATTCGCTTGGAACGATCCAACTGAACTTGATTGATTTTTTCGCCATTTACCTCTGCAATGACCTTTCCGGAGCGATCCTGCTGGAAAAGCTTTCCCAGCCCAAAGGGCCCATCTTCTTGTGCCAGCCCAATTGCGCCAACTCCGAAGAGAGACACCAACACGATAGCGGAAACGATAACTAATACGATTTTTTTATTCATAAAAATGCTCCTTTCTTAATTTAGCTTACGGTCATCGAAAAGCTTGCCTCCTGATAAGCATAATAAGAGGGTTCCATCCAAATATTTCCTCGGGCAGAAACGGTATATGAGGCATCTCTTGAGAAGGTGCTTCCAGGCAAAGCGTATTTGCGCGAGTAGTGGTAATCTGGAGGAAAGATCATTGCTGAGTTATCTACGTACATAGGGGTTGCAATGGTATTGTTAACCTTGATCTCGAAAAGATTTAATCCATACGAGCTAACTAAAATAGGATCAACTTCTCGCTGAAAAGAAATGCTGGAATCAACTCGTCGAACGGTTTTGTAAGTGTTGGAATAGTGCGTTTCATATACTGATATGGATACATATGCGTTAACAGCATAGGGATACGGGATCCCTTCTAAAGATAATGCCCATGATAAAGTGGTATCATCTCCATCGTTAATATATCGTTCGAAAGAGTCAGTAATGATCCAATGTTGTTTTGAGTTTCCGGTATATTCGCTAACGGATAGTGCGGCACCAGTACCTTCGGTTCCGGAAACGCCTAATACTAAATGGGGATCGCTTTTGGAAACAAAACGGAACGTTTGGCCGTCTGCATTCTTTATTAATTTCCAATGGAAATTGGCTAATGGATTTCCTGCTGCAGATGAATACAGGATGGCAGCTTTATTGTCGCCGGGACGTATGGCGTAGGGCAGATTGTGCATTGGGCGAAGGGCATAGTAACCAGAGCCAACATGTTCGAATTTCCATTGCTGATGCTTGTCGCCGGTCATATAACCTTCTTGAATTTTACTCATATGTCCACCGGCATCAGCCACTTCGACATAATAGTCTTTTGTGCTTGACTTTATCACATAAATTCCATTGTTTAGAATATCGTCGGATTCTGTGGGAGAGACTTCGCGGAACTCCCACAACTGATTGTTCGCTCCGGTGTAGGTGTTGACCTGAATGTTGGTGCCGTTGGCCGTCCCGGCGTTGGCGACTGTGATCGCAAGGGTTGGATAGGAGTTCATCACGATTTTATATTTGCCGTTTGAAACATGAATAACTTTCCATTTTGAAGCAACATCGTCGCCCTGTGACCACAGTTGGATATTTCTTCCGTTTGCCGGAGGGTTACTGCTCCAGCTATAAACGTCAAGCTGACGGTTCGTTCCCTGGGAGCTTCGGTAGGAGCGGATATAGTAGGTGCTATCCGAAGCATTATAGACCATCATCCATTTTTGAGCGTTTGTTCCATCGGGAGTATAGAGTTGAATGTTCGTTCCGTCGGCATCTACGCTATTGGCAAGATCCATATAGGAACTGCAATGTGCCGGCTTTAAGTTATAAACGCCGGATGCGATTACGCCGGCTGCTTCGGCTGCTTCTGCGGTAAATGCGGGGGCAAGGAACAGAAGCGTTGTTGCGAAAGCAAGAAAACAAGTTTTTAACCGTTTCATTCGTTGTCCTCCTTTATTTTGTTGTTGTGCGTTGCAGAAATCGAATATCCTAACCTGCTGGTCTCACCTCTTTCATTGCTACTATCATAATATTATCATTTGGGATTATCATTGTCAATAAAATTGCAAAAAATTGTATGTATTGCTAAAATTGTCCGGTGGGATTCATCAGATTACCGAAATCGAGAATTTTTCATCTGCCCCTTTTCCCGGGGGAGAAAATATGGTATACTATACTATGGTTCTGTGTTTTTTATGGAATGAACGCCCCATCTTTGAGAAAGGTATGGAGATACATATGCCCGACAAGAAAAAAACAACCAAAAAGTCCACCTCCGCCCGGACGACCCGTCCCGTCAGCTCCACCCGGAGCACCGCCAAGGCGCCGGTGAAGAAATCCTCCGCCCAGACGGACGCCCAGCTCCGTCGGATTGCCCGGAAAGCGGAAAAGGAGCGGACCCGCCGCCAGGTAACGGCCATCCTCCTTTTTGCAGGAGGAATCTTCCTTGCGGCCCTGACCCTGATCCCCGGGGAAAATGTGTGGGCGGCTCTGCGGAGCTTCCTGTTTGGGATCTTCGGTGTGGTGGGGTACGGAGTCGGCCCGGTGATGATCCTCATTGCCTGCCTTGCCGCCTCGGATAAGCCCTTCGGGGCCCTGCAGCATAAGCTCTGGCAGGGGGGACTCCTGCTGGTGCTCCTTTGCGGTGCCATTCAGATTCTCGGCCCGGGCAAGGTCCCCGGCACCGGGTTTGTTGACCAGCTTTGCACCCTTTATGAGGAAGGCTCTGCCATTCTGGGGGGCGGACTTGCCGCCGGTCTGGTGGGGTGGCCTCTGCTTGCCCTCTTTGGCCAGACGGGGGCGGCGGTGACCATTATTCTGCTGCTGGCAGTCTTTTTGATGCTCCTTTTGGGGCTGACCCTGCGGGACGTTGCAAAAACAGTTTCCCGCCCCATTAAGAAGATCGAGGAAAGCTATGTGGAGCGGGCCGCCGAACGGGCCGTCGAGCGCCAGAAAAAATTCAATATTGACGTAGATCTTGGCCCCGATCCCCAGCCCCAGCCTGAGGCGCCCAAGCCGGTCAAGCCGTCCCGGAGAAAGAGCCGGATCGTGCCGGTGGAGGAGATCGTCCCGGAGGAAGAGGTTGTCGCCGCTGAGCCGGTACCTGCAGAGGAGCCGCCCGCTCCTCCCGCCCAGCCTCCCCGCATTGAGGATATTGTCCGGAAGGCAGTGAAATCCGCTCCCCCTCCCTCCCAGGAGCCCCAGCCCGAGCAGCCGCTCCGGGGGCAGCAGGAGCCGTTGGATACCGAGCAAAAGCCGGAGGAGTATATCCTGCCGCCGGTGATTCTTCTTCGTCCCTCCCCCGAGCCGGTGGAGGAAAATATTTCCGCTGAGCTGAAGGCCAACGCCGAGCGGCTGGTGGATACCTTAAAGAGCTTTGGCGTTTCCACCAAGATCATTGATATCAGCAGAGGTCCTGCTGTCACCCGGTATGAGCTGCAGCCGGCGGCGGGGGTCAAGATTAGCCGGATCACCAGTCTTTCGGATGATATTGCCCTCAACCTTGCCGCCACTCACGTGCGGATCGAGGCCCCTATTCCGGGGAAATCGGCCATCGGCATTGAGGTGCCCAATAAGGTCAAGAGCCTCGTTTCCATCCGTGAGATGATCGACAGCAGCCGGTTTATCACCTCCAAAAGCAACCTCACCGTTGCTCTGGGGAAGGATATTGCGGGAAATCTCACCTTTGCGGATATTGAAAAGATGCCCCACGTGCTGATTGCAGGTGCCACCGGATCGGGTAAATCCATCTGCGTCAACGCAATGATTATCAGTCTCCTTTATAAATCCACCCCTGACGAGGTGCGGTTTATCCTTATTGACCCCAAAATGGTCGAGTTCACAGTATACGATGGAATCCCTCACCTTCTCGTTCCGGTGGTGACCGATCCCCGGAAGGCCGCCGGCGCCCTCAACTGGGCCGTCAGCGAGATGGAAAAACGGTATAAGCTTTTCTCGGAGCAGAATGTCCGGGATATCCGCGGATATAACCAGCTGGCTGAATCGGACGGAATGGCCAAGCTACCCCAGATTGTTATTATCATTGATGAGTTTGCCGACCTGATGATGACCGCCCCTGATGAGGTGGAGGATTCTGTCTGCCGGCTGGCACAAAAAGCCCGCGCCGCGGGAATGCATCTTGTGATTGCCACCCAAAGACCCTCGGTGAACGTTATTACCGGTGTCATCAAGGCCAATATCCCCAGCCGGATTGCTTTGACGGTTTCCAGCCAGGTGGACTCCCGGACGATTCTGGATAGCGCCGGTGCTGAGAAGCTGTTGGGCCAGGGCGATATGCTCTACTGCGGTTACGGCTCCAGCGATGCCATCCGGGTGCAGGGCTGTTATGTCAGCGATGAGGAGGTCCGGGAGGTTGTGGACTTCCTGAAGAATGAAAGCTCTGCCGCTTACGATGAGGACGTTGCCAAGGAGATCGAGCGTCAGGCTGCGGCTGAAAAGAATAAGAAAAATGCCTCCGGCCCTGCCGAGGCCTCTGATTCGGACGGCTCGGACGAGATGCTTCCCCGCGCCATTGAAGCGGTGATTGAAGCGGGTCAGGCCTCCACCTCCCTTCTCCAGCGGAAGCTGAAGCTGGGCTATGCCCGGGCCGCCCGCCTGGTGGATGAAATGGAGGAACGGGGAATTGTCAGTCCTTTTGAGGGAAGTAAGCCCCGTCAGGTGCTCATTACCCGCCAGCAGTGGCTGGAAATGAGCATGCGGGGAGAGGATTCCGCTGATGAATAAATTCCAATACGCCCACCGCTTCTGGCAGGCCATCGCCGCCCAGGAGCGGGAGGCCCTCCGTGCCTTTTTCTGCCCCGATGGGCGTATCCGGTGGCATTGCACCAACGAGGAGTTTTCTGTGGAGGAGTTTCTCTGCGCCAACTGCGACTATCCCGGCCAATGGGAGGGCAGTGTGGAGCGGATTCTCCCCACCGAGGACGGCATGGTTACCGTTGCGCAGGTGCGGGATGTGGAGACCGGCTCCACCTTCCACGCCGTTTCCTTCTTCCAAATGGAGGGAGAACGGATTCGACTGTTGGAGGAATACTGGGCGGATGATGGCCCGCCGCCCTCCTGGCGGCAGGCGCTGAAGCTGGGCCGGCCTATAAAATAGGAGTGATTTTATGATGAGAAAATGCCGGATTCTTTTATTGACGCTGCTGCTGGCGGCCCTTTTTGCCGGTTGTACCGGAGCTCCTGCCACCCGGTATGAGGTGGAAAAGAATGGCGTAACCTTTACCGTGGATCGGGAGGCAAAAACCCTTTCGGCGGTGGAGCAGGTCTACCGGTACGAGATGGAAGGGAGCCGCACCACCATCACCTATCCCAACGGTGCCACCTACTGGTGGGTGCAGGATGGGATGCTCGGCTCAGGCGGTTGGAGCGACCAGTATGACCCCGTCCTGTATATTGACGGAGATATTCTGCTGGACGTGCTGGAGGCGGAGCAGCCTCGGCAACCCTCCGGACTGGGCGGCTGGAAATATGTAGCGGCGGTGGTTTTTGCCGGGCTGGGAATTTTCAATATTGCCGCGCCCCGGGTGTCCTGGCAGATTTCTTACGGCTGGCGGTATAAGGATGCCGAGCCCTCCGACCTTGCTTTGGCGGTTGGAAGGGTCAGCGGCGGGATCGGAATTGTTGTGGCGGTTGTTTTGCTCTTTTTATAATTCCAAAGGAGTATGCTTATGAATCTGGTTTCATCCCGGGATAATCCCGCGGTTAAGGAATATATCCGGATCTCCGGTTCCTCCGCAGAGCGGCAGGAGCGGGGACTTTGCGCGGTGGAGGGCTACCGCATTTGTATGGATGCCTATGAAAACGGGCTGATCCCCGACCTGCTTTTCGTTACCCAGGAGGAGCTGGACCGGCGGGGAGAGCCTTTGATGGAAATGGCAAAGGCGGCCCGCCGCGCTACCGTGATCTCTCCTTCGGTGGCCCAAAAACTGAGCGATACCAAAACCCCCCAGGGAATTTTCTGTCTGTTCCCCATTCCGGAGGAGTTGCCTGAGGCGCATTTCCGTAGCGGACGGTATCTTCTTTTGGAGGGAGTGAGGGATCCGGGGAATATCGGCACCATTGTCCGGACGGCAGAGGCCTTCGGGATTGACGGTCTGATCCTTTCTTCCGATACGGTGGACCCTTATAGCCCCAAGGTCGTCCGGGGGACGATGGGCGGGATCTTCCGTCTTCCCTTACGGGTGGTGGATAATCTTGTGGAGGAGCTGGAGGAGCTGAAGGATGCGGGGGTCGTGACCTATGCCGCAGTATGCCGGGAGGGAACACCCCTTTCGGTGCTGGCAAAGGAAGGATTCCCGGCGTGCTGTGCCGTAGCCATCGGCAACGAGGGGGACGGTCTGCAGGAGCTTACCGTTGCCCATTGCAGCGACCGGATCACCATTGATATGCCGGGGCGGGCGGAATCCCTCAATGCCGCTATGGCGGCCGGGGTGCTGATGTGGGAGATGAGCAAGTAGTCCTCCTGCGGCACGGATCATTTTGAAAAAACGAGGAGAACGCATATGAAGAATTTCGTTTTTGCTCTGTTATTGGGGCTTCTCCTGTTTGTGCTCCCCTCCTGCTCGGGGGAATCGGTGGCCGCTGAGGTCAATGGAGAGGCGATTACCTACGCCCAGCTGGAGCAGGCTCGTTCCATGGCGGATCTGCAGGGCTCCATTGCCGGTGCAGAGGCGCTTCTCACTCCCGAGGAGCTTTTAGACCAGGCCATCACCTACCTTCTGATCTCCCAGGAGTGCCGGCGGCTGGGAATCAGCACAAGCTATGAGGATGCACTTGCCGAAACCCGTGCCGATTACCGGCTGGTGGAGATTGCCGCCGCCGGATCGGGTGCGGATGCGCTTGCCGCCCAAAAGACGGTGGATTTTTTTGAGGCCTTTGCCGCCAAAAAGGGACTGACGGTGGACGAATACTTCCGGCAATATGCCGCTGAGGCCCGCCGCAAGAGTATGGATGCTATTGCCCTGAAGGAGTGGCTGGCGGAGCAGTTTCCTGACGTGGAGTTTTCCCAATATCTGCAGCAGCTTTCCGATCAGGCGGAGATCAAGCGGCAGGACGAACCGGCCGGACGGGGCGATTGAAAATCGCCCACCAAAATTTCCCATTATACAATAACAATAACGCTCCCCTCGGATTTAGCGTGTTATCCTTAACGGAGAACACGCAGTCAAATCCGTCTTCGACGGGTGAAATCCACCTCTGGTGGATGAAATCGCGTTTGCGATGAAATCCTGCTTCGCAGGGTTGTATTTAGACGGATTTGATTTCATCCGAGG
>JAFTTH010000026.1 GCA_017466885.1 Oscillospiraceae bacterium | reverse complement strand
GTTGCCGATGCGGATAAGCTGACGGCAACGGAGGGTGTTTACACCGAGCAGGTTCAGGCAGGGGACGTTTTCTACTGCCATTGCAAACCCAATAACTATACTGCCGGAATGTATTGCGCTCCCGGCGCAACCGTAACCTATACCCTCTTTGGCCTGCCTGCACCCGAGACGGAGGCCCTGGAGGGGGCCATTGCCGAAGCGGAGGCGCTGGTGGAAGCCGAGTACACCACCTCCACCTGGGCAGACCTTGCTGCCGCCCTGGCAGATGCGAAAGCTGCGCTGGAGAATGCCACTACCCAGAACGAAGTAGATACCGCTCTTGCCGCTCTGGATGCTGCGATGGATGCTCTGGAGCCGGCGCCCGTTGCACCCGAGACGGAGGCGCTGGAGGGGGCCATTGCCGAAGCGGAGGCGCTGGTGGAAGCCGAGTACACCGCCTCCACCTGGGCAGACCTTGCCGCCGCCCTGGCAGATGCAAAAGCTGCGCTGGAGAATGCCGCTACCCAGAACGAAGTAGATACCGCTCTTGCCGCTCTGGATGCTGCGATGGATGCTCTGGAACCGGCGCCCGTTGCACCCGAGACGGAGGCCCTGGAGGAGGCCATTGCCGAAGCGGAGGCGCTGGTGGAAGCCGAGTACACCACCTCCACCTGGGCAGACCTTGCCGCCGCCCTGGCAGATGCGAAAGCTGCGCTGGAGAATGCCGCTACCCAGAACGAAGTAGATGCCGCTCTTGCCGCTTTGGATGCTGCGATGGATGCTCTGGAACTGGCGCCCGTCAATGGCGATGATACCAACGATGATGATACCAATGGCGATGACGCCAACGATGATAATGCCAACGGTGATGACAAAAACGAATCCCCTGATACCGGAGACGTGACCGTTGTATTGCCGATGGCTTTGGCCATGGTTGCTCTGCTGGTGGCTGGCATCCTTCTTTTCAAGAAGATCAGAATCTAATGTTATCTCCGCAAGGAGAAGCAGATAACACTTTTTTAGGAGGAAAAAGAACATGAAAAAACGTATCGTAATTACCGCAATTGCAATGGCGATTGTAGCCTCTCTCTGCACCGTTTGGAGTAGCGCAGCAGCTACATCCCTGGATCCCAAGGTGGATCAGGTTTACTTCCTGACTGGAACTGCCGTCTCAGATGGTGCAATCTCCCTCTCTGCCCAGTGTGACGACCAGGGCGATTTCGGAATCACCCATTATGCTTTGGAGAGCGGCACCCTGAAAACCATGGAATATGACGCCGCCAACAGAACATGGTGGTATGCCCATGAGGGCGCAACAGCCGCGGCAACCTTCAATGCCTTTGCCTGGGGAGCAAACTCTACCTGCGCAATGATCCTTTCCTATGCTTATCCGGTGCAGTGCCTGGAGGCTCCCGTTGCCGGAACCATTGAAGTCTACTTCAACGGCGCCAGCGAACCTGCCAACATTATGGAGTTCTTTATTACCAAGAATGGCGTTGAGGAGTCCAAGAAGGTTACCCTCAATGACGAGCACAAGGCTACCGTCGAGGTCAAGAAGGGAGATAAGCTCTACTTCCACTCTAAGCCGGTTGGTGCTTTCACCGACGGCGCAGCTTACGGTGCGCCCGCCGCTTATTTCTCCTATTCTGCCATTGATGCGGCAGGCGGCTCCGAGGATCAGGGCCCGGCTGACACCAGCGATGTTGCAATGAGTCTGGTTGCTCCCGCGATGCTCCTCCTCTCTGGCTCCGGTATTGTTCTGCTTCGGAAAAAGACCCACTAAAAGGAGTATTCTATGAATATCTTAGCAATCGGTGCCCATCCTGACGATGTGGAAGAATACGTAGGGGGGACTCTCGCCAAGTATGCAAAGCTCGGCCACAAGGTCTTTACGGCCACCGCCACCAACGGAAACGTCGGCTCGGCAACCCTCCCCAAGGAGGAGATTGCCCGGATCAGGAAAAAAGAAGCGGCAGAGGCGGCGGCATTGATTGGTGCGGAGTATATCTGCCTGGATTATAACGATGAGATGTTCTTCGAATCGGAGCAGGTGCGGCTGGATTTTATCAATTTGGTGCGGTACTGCCAGGCGGACGTGATCCTGACGCATTATCCCTACGATTACAATCCCGATCACAATCTGACCAGCAAAATTGTTACCGATATTCCGGTAATGATTCCGGTAGCAAAGCTGGTGACCCCCGAAAAGCCCTGTGATAAGATCCCTACCGTCTACTATTTTGAGCCGGTCAACGGCATTGGGTTTGTTCCCACGGAATACGTGGACATTACCGAGGAGATCGAGATCAAAAAGGCAATGTGTGCCAAGCACGAAAGCCAGATTCAATGGATGAAGGATAACTACAAGGATACCATTGGGCAGAAGGACGAGAGCTTCTTTGAAGCCTTCTTTATCAATGCCCGGTACCGCGGCATCCAGTGTGGAGTGGACTATGCGGAGGCATTTATTGCCGCAGATGCCGCCTACCGGATGCACCCTTACCGGTTGCTACCCTGACCGTCATCCAAAAAACGAGAACGGCAGAGGAGTAATTTCCTCTGCCGTTTTTCCCCAAAAAAACCCCGACAGACCGCAGGGCCTGCCGGGGCGCTTTTTACAGATCCAGATTATCCAGATCGATCTTTGCGTAGAGGGGTTTATTTTCCGCCTCGGTGGGAGTGATCTTCTCCCGGAGGAAGTCGCTATTCTCATCCCGAAGGTAGCTTTCGAAGTCAGACTTCTTGGCGGGACGCTCCTGCGCAGGGCGGGGAGGAATGTCATACACCTTGGGGGTGGAGGTGCGGGGTGCCGAATGCTTGGGGGCATCCGAGTGATCCCGGCGCTCCGAGCGGTTTCTGCCGCCCCGGTCAGACCGGCGGTTGGGCTTGGGATTGGTGGAGGAGATAACCACGCGGCGGTTGGGCTCCTCCCCGATGGATGCGCTCTTGACACCCTCAACCGTCTGCACGGTGGAGTGGATGATCCGGCGCTCGAAGGGGTTCATAGGCTCCAAAGTAGTGCTCCGGCCGGTCTTTGCCACCTGGCGGGCCAGGCGGGCGGCCAGGGACTGGAGGGTCTTGACCCGCTTTTCCCGGTAGTTATTGGAATCCAGGGAGATTCGGTAGTAGCTTCCCTCGCCACGGTTGGCCACCAGGCCGGCAAGGTACTGGAGGGCGTCCAGGGTCTCCCCCCGTCTGCCGATGATTACGCCGAGATCGTCCCCCGAGAGGGTGATGACTGCGCCCTTTTCGTCCTCCTCAACGGAGAACTCTGCGGTCAGGCCCATTCCTTCCAGAACCTTCCGCAGATAGTCCACAGCGGCATCCGCTTTGGACTGTTCCGCGTAAACCAGCACGCGGGCCTCGGTCTTTTTCAGTCCGAGGAAGCCCTTTTTGGGCAGTTCAAGGATCTCAAAGCCAACTCCGGCATCCTCAGCACCCACGCCCAGCTCTGCATAGCCCAGGGCAAGTGCTTCATCAACCGTTTCGGCGGTTTTGATCGTTTCCTTTCTCATAACAGGTAGTTCCGTCCTTTCCTATGGTTCACGGATAGAAAATGTGTCAGCGCAGATCGTCGTCCGTAACCTCGACGTATTCTTCGCCGTATTTTTCCGCATCCCGTTTTCTCGCTTCGGCGAGGCGACGGCGATTGAGTTCTTTTTGGGTGATCTGTTTTTCAACAATCCGGCGGTTCCGTTCTTCCTTGGAGAGGTTTGCGTCCTCATCCTCCGGCTCTGCTTCCACCTGGATCACAACTTTTTTGGAATTCTTTTTGGCTAGCTTCCGTTCCTCTTCCATTTTGGCGGCCATCTTCTTGGGGTTATAGAACCGGTTGAGGATGACAGTCTGCACAATGGAGAAGACGTTGGAGCAGATCCAGTAGAAGCCAACACCGGCGGGGACAATGGTGGAGAACCACGCCGAGAAGAGGGGCATAATATAGAGCATACCCTTCATCATCCCCATACCCTGCTGACCCTCGCTGGTGGTGCCGTTGAGCTTCTGGGAAATGAAGCTGACAGCAAAGGCCGAAACAAGAGAAAGGATGGGAATGAGAATCAAGGGGAAGGTGATGGTATCCAGCGGCCAGATGGAGGGGGTTGCACCCAGATCCAGTCCGAAGAAGTCCAGGTTGAAGCCTTCCAGCCGCTCCAAAACAGCGGCGTCGATCCCGGCGAAGGCAGAAGGATCTATTTTGAAGGCCTTGAGGATTTCCAGCTGATTATACCGGAGAGTATCGGTCTCCAGAACCTTCTTAGCGATCTCCTCCAGGGCGGGGATGGTGGTTGCATCACCAACACCGGCACCGAA
Organism: Oscillospiraceae bacterium; assembly: GCA_017466885.1. Taxonomy (GTDB): domain Bacteria; phylum Bacillota; class Clostridia; order Oscillospirales; family Ruminococcaceae; genus RGIG4130. Next base: position 18,180 of record JAFTTH010000026.1, on the reverse strand, counting down.
GAAATCCTCACCGATCCGAAGAACGTGCTTGAGGGGATTGTAAACTACGTTGATCAGGCCGTAAATGATGGGAAGGGTAACCAGCATCGGCAGACAGCCGGACATGGGGTTATACCCCTCCTCCTGCTGGAGCTTCATCATTTCTTCCTGATACTTTTCCTTATTATTTGCGTACTTCTTTTGAAGTGCATCCAGCTTCGGCTTGAAAAGAAGCTGTTTTGCCATAGACTTTTGCTGCTTGATGGAAATGGGGAGCATCAACGCCTTGGCAAGGATGGTAAAGATGATCAGGGCAAAACCGTAGTCATTCACCAGAATATAAAACGCCCAGATGATCCATCCAAGAGGCCATCCAATCAGATTAGAAAAACCGTCATTCATCGTTTCACAAGCGGCAATGTCCGTTCCTGCGCGAATCGCACCGGACAGAGCCGAACCTCCCTTACCGTTGTTTGTTCTTGGGCTTTTTCTCAGGAACATAGTCGATCCCGCCGGGATGGAGGGGATGACATTTCAACAAACGCTTCACCGTCAAAAATAAGCCCTTGAAAAACCCAAAGCGTTCAAAGGCGGTGAGAGCGTAGGCCGAGCAGGTGGGATAGAACCTGCAGGTCGGTGCTTTGAGGGGAGAGATGAATCGCTGATAAAACCGGACAAGCCAAATTGCCGCCGCTTTCAGCACGAAGATCCCCTCCTTTTGCCCCGAAAAACTATTGCCGGAGCAGCCCCAGCTTCCCCAGAGCTTTCTCCAGATCCCGCTGCACCTCCTGGCTTTTTGCGCCGGGAGTGGCAGTTCGGGCGACCAGAACCAGATCAAACCCCGGCTGAATCCGATCTTCAACCGCGGCAAAAGCCGCCCGGAGAACTCGTTTGGCGCGGTTTCGCTCCACCGCGCCGCCGACCTTCTTCCCGGCGGTGATCCCAAGACGCACCGTTTTCAGATGATTTTTGCCCGCATACATCACGAGCAGGTGGGTCGCCTGACAGCGCCCCCGATAATACAGCCGCCGGAATTCCTTATTCAGCTTGAGGGTACGGGCTTTATCCATTCCGGCTTCCTTTCTGCGGCAATCCCCAAGTCGGGACTGCCCGCTGACAAGCTTCCGTCCCCAGTGGACGGCGCACCGATCTTATTCGGCGGCAGGCTTACGCTGACCCGCCTTTTCGGATTAGTGGGTCAGCTGCTTGAGAGCCTTTGCGCGGCGACGGGCAAGAACCTTCCGGCCGTTTTTGGTGGCCATTCTCGCTCTGAAGCCATGAACCTTGCTTCTCTTGTGCTTGGTGGGCTGATAAGTTCTCAGCATGATGATTACCTCCATTGATTATATTTGGTTTCAGCACCGGGCTTTGCCCGGAAACGTACAACCCTGCAATATAACATTATATAATAAATTACCATAGCTTGTCAAGACCTACTTCCCTGCCGAAAGGAACTGTTTTTGTCCGGGGAAGGGCATTTTTCCCTCCTTTGCGCCCAAAACCCCTTGACAGTATATACTATGCGTGGTATAGTATAATAAAAGGAGGGATCGAATGGATATTCAGTTAAAGCGGGGACTTTTGGAGATCTGTGTGCTGGCGGCAATCAAAAGCAAGGATTCCTACGGCTATCAGATCATTAAGGATATCAAGCCCTACCTTACCATATCGGAGTCGACCCTTTACCCCATTCTGCGGAGACTGGAGAGTGGAGAGTTGCTCACCGTTCATCCGGTGGAGCATAATGGCAGGATCCGGAAGTATTACCGGATCACTCCGGCCGGGCGGGCTCGGCTTGCCGCTTTTGCGGAGGAGTGGAAGGAAATTATGTGCATTTACCAGTTTGTGACAAAGGAGGAATGAGAGGATGAACCGGGAAGAATTTCTGCAAAGGATCCGTCAGGAGCTTTCCGACCTGCCCCTGGCCGACCTGGAGCCCTCTCTGGATTATTACCGGGAGATGATCGCCGACCGGATGGAGGAGGGAATCCCGGAGGAGGAAGGGGTCGCCGCCTTGGGTGACCCCCGGGTGATCGCCGCTGAGATCCGTGCAACCCTCTCCGAATCAGGGGCGCCTGCCGGGAAGGGGCACTCCCGCCTGCCGGGGTGGGCAATCGTGCTGCTGGCGGTGGGTTCGCCCTTGTGGATTGCCGCGGCGGCCGTTCTGCTGGCAGTTTATATTACCCTTTGGGCGGTGGTTGTGGTCTTTTGGGCGGCGGAGCTTTGTCTGGGCGTTGGCGCACTTTGCGGGTTGGTCTGTTTTCTGCTTTTGCTTTTCCAGGGCCATTGGGCGCAGGCCGTTCTCCTGCTGGGAGGAAGCTTCCTTTGTGTTGGGCTGACCGTTCTTTGGCATATGGGCACTCTCGCCGGGACGAAGGGGCTGATTCATTTGACCGGCTGGTGCGGCCGAAAATGTTTGGAGGGATTTCGATGACAAAAAAAGGAAAAATCGCCCTTTGGGTCGCCTTGGGCGCAATATTACTGGGATTGGTTCTGACCGCTGTTGGAGGGATGATGGTGGGCTTTAACCTTTCTAAACTGGGCACAATGACCTTTGATACCGTTTCTCATCCGGTGGAGGGAGAGGTGGAGCGGATCACCGTCCGGGATGTGGAATCGACCGTCCTGCTTACCCCCTCGGAGGATGACCAATGCCGGGTCGTTACCCAGGATAATCAGGAGATCTACCACACCGTAACCCTGGAGGAGGGCCATCTTACCGTCACCCGGATTGATCGCCGCGCCTGGTACCAAAAGCTGAATTTTTGGTGGAATCAGTCCCTGGCGGTGGAGGTCCAGCTCCCTCGGAGAGTATACGGGGCGCTCCTTTTGGAGTCGGTCAGCGGAGCGATTCGGGTGGAGGAAGGCTTTTCTTTCTCGGAAGTGACTCTGACCACCGTCAGCGGGGATATTGCCTTTACCGGTGCGGTTTCGGGAGAGCTTCAAGGAAGCACCACCAGCGGAAATCTGACCCTGCGGTCGGGGAGCTGCGAGGCGCTGTCCCTGTTTACCGTCAGCGGGAATACCGATCTTGCCGATGTTAGAGCCAAAAGCCTTTCGGCGGAGGGAACCAGCGGAAACCTGACTCTGGAGCGGGTGACGGTGGAGGAAACAGCTACCCTGGAAACGGTCAGCGGGGAGATTGTTCTGGAGGAGTCGGACAGCGGAAGCCTGGAGCTGACCACCGTCAGCGGGAATGTTACCGGGACACTTCTGACGGGAAAAACCTTCCGCACCGAAACGGTCAGCGGCCGGATCACCGTCCCGGAAAATGATTCTGCGGGGGGTCAATGCCGCATTTCCACCGTCAGCGGAAATGTTTCCCTTTCTTTGGCAAAATAAAATCATTCCAAGGGATATTTTAATTAGTAAAAATACTTGACAAACTATATCCTCCGTGCTATATTAGGTGGCGAGAAAGGCGTTCCTTCTCTGAATTCTATTTTTGTATTATAACGAGGAAAGAGAGCTGTTAAAAGGATGAATCTTGTTTTTTTGGGCGGTTCCATCACCTGGGGTGCCTGCGCCGACACCTATGAGGATACCTGGGCCTATAAAATTGAGGAATATCTCCGGAATCGGTTTTACGAGCCCGTCAAAAGCACCAATCTGGGCATCTCCGGCACCGGCACACGGCTGGGCGTTTTCCGGATGAGCCAGCAGGTTCTGCCCTGCAAGCCCGACTTTCTGGTTTTTGAGTTCTCGGTCAACGATTCGGGCCTTGCCGCGGAAAATCCGGATGCGGTGATCCGGGATTCCGAATATATTTTCCGCACCCTCATCAAAGCAAATCCCGGAGTCCGGATTCTCGTTCTTTCCAGCGCCATGCGGAATCTCAAGGCTTGTGTAGACCTGCATAAAAAGGTCGCCGACCATTATGGCGCCGGTCATATCGACCTCCAAAGCTATTTCCATTCCTTGGTGGAAAGCGGAGCATATACCTGGGACGACCTTTTGGCAGACCACGTCCATCCCACCACCAAGGGGCACGCTGTTTATGCTGCTTACGTGATCCAATGGCTGGAGGACCATCCCGAATTTTTCGGCAAGGATCTGACCCTGGCCGAGCCGCTTCTCCCCTCCAAATATTATTGCCCCACCATCGTCGATCCCCACGGGTTTGACTGGAGTGAGGGCTGGGCGGATGAGCCTTACGAGGATATCAAACGGGATCCCTCCGCAAACGTTGACTCCGCCTGGACCACCCGCACCCTTGGAGCGGAGGGCAGGGTCACCTTCCGGGGCAGCACCTTCAGTGTCTATCATTACGTTGGACAGGAGGGTGGCCTGTTGGAGGTCACAGTGGACGACCGTCCTCCCATCTTCCAGGAGACCTATTATAACTGCAGCGGTGACTTTGTTCATTTCTGTATGGTCAACGATCTGGAGTATGGGGAGCATACTGTCCGCCTGCGGAATGTGGAGAGAAATCCCGGCGAGGGCGCCGGACGGATTTCCATTGCCGGATTCCTGATGAATTGACCTGTTTTGTCGAAAAATGTTGATGGGAGAACACCTTGAAGGGGTGTTCTCCCGTTTCTTTTTGCGGGGACAGCCTTGGAACGTGCTGTTCCCGCGGAGCGGAGATGGTTTTTTTGAAACCAACCCCGGAACTTTCACAACTTGCCTTGATTTCCGGGGGAATATCCTGTATAGTGGAGTAAATTCATTTCAGGAGGGACAGACGATGGCAAACTTCAAGCCGGAAGGCAGATTTACCCTTCGCGCAAGCGACTATCTGAAGCTGGACAGCAACGTACTGACCGGTGGTGGCACTGATGAGACTGCTCTGCTTCAGGAGATGTTGGATCAGGCCCTTGTTTGGGGAGCATTGACCCTGATTATGGACGGTGCGGCGCTGGTTTCGGGTCTGACGATCCACTCCAATACCACCATCCGTTGCGAAAATCAAAGCTGCGGCTTCTACCTGAAGGATGGCTCCAACCGCTCTATTCTTCAAACAGCAGTCCAGGATTGGAGAACAATTCAAACGGAGAATATCTCCCTTTTGGGAGGAAGCTGGAATATCAACTGCGAGCACCAGGAACGGACCGACGGCACTCCCGAGCAGTGGAACAATATGGACGATCCCGAGGCTGCCTGGGAAAATGCCGGCCACGTGCTGATGGGAATGCGGTTTGTCGGGGTGCGGAATATGGAGCTTCGAGGAGTCCGGCTGATCGACCAGCGGGTCTTCGGAATGATGTTTGGCAACTGGGAGCACGTAGTGATGGAGGATATCGCCATTGAGCTGCCCCATAACTATTACGCCCAGAATCAGGACGGTGTCCATTTCTTCGGCCCCGGCCGGGATCTTGCCATCCGGAATATCCGGGGTTGCTCGGGGGACGATCTTCTTGCCCTGGCACCCGACGAGCTGGACGGCGTCTCTTCCATTACCGACGTTACCATTGACGGTGTCTATCTGGAAAATGCCGATCAGGGCATTCGGCTTCTTTCCCGGAACAAAGGCACCCTCGACCGGGTTTATATCCGGAATGTTTACGGCACCTATAAATCCTGCGGCTTCTTTATCAACCCCTGGTTTGGCAAAGGAGCGGGAGAGCAGGAGGGGAATTACGGAGCCATCACCATTGAAAACGTAGATCTCCGCCCCACCGAGCATAAATACGCCGCCTACTCCACCCCCTTCCTCTTCCGGCTGGGCGGCCGGATGAAGAGCCTGACCCTCCGGAATATCCGGGTCAGCGACTCGGTGGACGCCCGCCCTCTGGTGGAGGTCAGCCATATTTACGGACACTGGTCTCTGACCGGGAGCGTGGTGGATATCGGCTGTTTGACCATTGACGGTCTGGAGGTGGTCAACCGCACCGGCACCACCGATCCCACCGATTATATCACAGTGGATGGCAAGGTCGACCATTTGATCCTGAGAAACGTGCTGATCGACCGGACAGGCAACCCTGCCCCCGACCGTTTGCTGGTTATTCGGGAAAACGCTCAGGTGGGTCGGCTGGGGATGTCTTCTGTTTATACTACCGGGATTGCCGAGGGACTCTCCGATCCTTATAACAGAGTGGAAAAGCTCTCGGGAGGCGGCTCCGGCCGGTAAGGCTCAGAATGTTTCTGCAAAGGGGGATGAAAATGGCGAAGGAACGGATCATTCGGGCAAGCAACTATCTTCAGTTGGATGGTGTTACCGATCAAACGGTCGCTCTGCAAGGCTTGCTGGATCAAGCGCTGACTCATGGCCCCATCACCCTCCTGCTGGATGGGATGGCCGCCGTTACCGGACTGCGGCTCCACTCCAATACCACCCTTCTCTGCCCCGATGCCGGATGCGGTCTTTTCTTGCTGGAGGATTCGGATCAGCCCCTTTTGCAGTTTGCCAACCCCCATCGGTCCGAGATCTGCACCGAGAATATCGCGGTGCTGGGAGGGAGCTATCGGGTCAACTGCTTCCGCCAAATGCGGAAGGACCGGATCTCCCAAAAGCGGAGAAAGGTTTTTCTTCCCGAGGTCTCCCGGGAGGATCCGGAACAGGCCTTTGTGGGATTTCGGTTTATTGGGGTGCGGAATCTTACCGTTCGGGATGTGACCCTGGAGGACCATCAATCCTGCGGGATGCTCTTTTGCAACTGGGAAAATGTCTCGGTGGAAAATGTGTATCTTGAGGTTCCCGACCCCCGGTACTGTCAATCGCTGGATAGCCTCCATATTCTGCAGCCTGGCCAGCAGCTTTCTGTGAACGGATTGCATTTTCGCTCGGGGAGTGATGAATACCTAAAGTAATATTTATATCGTATAATACAAAAACAGGAGGTGTTTCTATGAGCAACGGCGCACTTTTCCGCATTTTCGCCGGGGTAACGGCAATCTGTATGATGGGACTTGCCGGGTGCACTGTCCCCCCCGCACCGGAGCAAACAGATAGCCGGCCCGACTCCTCCCAAGCGGTCTCCGAACCGGAAAAACCGTTGGGAACATCGGTTAATGTCAAACAGAAGGAGACGATGGAAGTGAGCTATCCGGAGGATTCCAAAGATGTGGGGGAGGTATTCTCCCTGACCGAGGCAAACCTCGCAGACGCCAACTGGAGCAACGTTTGGCAGCTTTATATGCACCGCCAGGAGGACGGAAGCCTCCGGTTGGGGGGCGGTGTAGGAAGCGACTACTGCCTGGGCGCTTATGAAAACCATACCGCATTTTACAATCGGTATTTGGAGATGGATCTGTTCCTTCAGCTTTCGGAGCTTTGCACCGTTATGCTCCGTGCGGGACAGAATTCGGGGCAAGGGCCTACCAACCCCAGCTACGCCCTTCAATTCCAGACCGGAGATAAGACCACCCTCCGGGTGGAACGGCAGGACGGCACCACCACCGTTCTTCAGGAAAATATTGTCATTGATCCGGTGTTTGACTATTATGATTATAACCGTTTCAAAATCGGAATCCTCAACGAAGGGGAGGGTGTCCGGATCCGGATCCGGATCAACGGTACCCTGGTGGTGGATCTTTTGGACGAGACTCCCGGCACAAAGCTGACCGGGGATGGGTATCTCTTCTTTCAGGGAGGGCACAATATGATTACTCTCAAGGGAACGGACAAGGACCTCAAACCGACTGCGGCCATCCCTGTGAAAACAGGAGAATATCAGGGGTTGCCCTGCTACGATCTTTCCGCTATGGACCGGTATACCTCCCGGGATCTGCTGACGGTATTTTCGCCCCGGCTGTTCACCTCCTCGGAGGGGCTGACCCTGCCTTACCGGATCTATCTGCCGGCAAATTACAGTCCCGACCAGGAGCTCCCTCTCGTTTTGTGGCTTCACGGAGGAGGACTCCGCGGCTCGGACAATACCACGCAGGTCACCGGGGATGAAAACCAGAAGCGCGCCCTTCTCAACTATCAGAAGGAGGAGCCCTTTATCCTCATCGTGCCCCAATGTCCGGACAGCCGGTTTTGGGGAGATTCTATGACCTATGACGGCCGGTACCACGTGACCCTGACCCCCGAAAACGAAAGCATCACCATCCGCGCGCTCCGGGAGCTGACCCTCTCGGCGGCGGCAGAGTTCTCGGCCGACCAAAAGCGGCTGTACGTAGGTGGCTGCTCTATGGGCGGGATGGGCTCTTACGATCTTCTTTACCGGTACCCCGACCTTTATGCGGCCGCTCTTATCGGCTGTGCCGCCAGCGATCCTTCCAAGGCGGAGGTCATCAAAAACACACCTGTTTACCTGATCCACGGCACCATTGACAACGTGGTGGAGGTGGAGGGCTCCCGGAATATGGACGCCGCCCTCAAGGAGGTCAACGCTGACTACCGGTACACCGAATACCCCCAGCGGGATCACGCGGTGGTGCTGACCACCGAAATGGATGAGCCCTTGGCTTGGATTTTCTCCAAGACACGGTAACACAATAATAACAACGCCGCTCCTCCCGGAACCTCCGAGGGGAGCGGAGTTGTTTTTTGTGGAAAATGGTCGGAACATTTTTCCTGCCGGGGACGGCAGAATGAGGAAATACCTTCCTTTCTTGAAACCAAGAAAGGAAGCAAAGAAGTTCCGGGGGAGCGTTACGCCGCTCCCCCAAACCCCTTTCACACACATAAGGGGCTCCGCCCCTTAAGAATCCCCCCGACGTGATCCCCAAGCACCTGAATGCAGGTAATATTCACATCCTCACGGGACGACTACTTCACACATGGTCAGTCAATATCAGCTTCGTCCTCGCAGAACCGTGTAAGACCCTAAAGGCATCTTTTTGCCTTGCGGTTGTCAATGCAACCTAATGGACACACACGATGGAAAGCACAATCTTTCGCCGCGCAGGAGATAGAGCAATCCGCTAACCTTATGGCACATCTTCTCCAGACTCCCCGGAGGGAGTCCGAGGGAGGAAATCCCTCGGCCGTTTTAAGAGGGTGGGGTCAAGGGGCGGGGGAGAATCGGAACTTCCCCGCCCCTTGTGCCTTCTTTGCGCTCCTTTCTTTGCAGAAAGAAAGGAGCAGAACTATTAAATCAAAGAGAACGCGACAAGATAAAAGCGTGTGCCATAGTCAAAAAATTCCCCGAGCTTATGCGAGGTTAGAAAATTCTGGGCACCGCAAACGGGGCTTTCCTTCGTTTTGTGTCCCGCCCCTGCGGTGATGTTTTGCCGTTGTTGCCGTGCAGTCGTCCCCGGCAAAAGGCGGCGGGTATTCCAAAAAATCCCGCCCCTGACCTTGTCGGCCGGAGGCGGGATGGTTCTTTATTTATTGACCGGGATCTCGTCCAGCCCGGCAAAGCCGGTGGCCAGCTCCTCGTCAGAGGGAATGTAGTCGGTCATCAGACCGTCGTTGAATTTGCCGTAGGCCACCATGTCAAAGTAACCGGTGCCGGTCAGGCCGAAGAGGATGGTCTTTTCTTCGCCGGTCTCCTTGCATTTGAGTGCCTCGTCAATGGCGACCCGGATGGCGTGGCTGCTTTCGGGAGCGGGGAGGATTCCCTCAACCCGGGCAAACCCCTGTGCCGCCTGGAATACACGGGTCTGCTCCACCGAGCGGGCTTCCATCAGGCCCTCGTCATAAAGATGGGAGAGGATGGAGCTCATTCCGTGGTACCGCAGACCGCCCGAATGGTTGGCGGCGGGGATGAAGCCGCTTCCCAGGGTATACATCTTGGAGAGGGGGCAGACCTTGCCGGTATCGCAGTAGTCGTAGGCAAACCGGCCCCGGGTCAGACTGGGGCAGGATGCCGGCTCAACAGCAATAAAGTGGTAGTCTGCCTCGCCCCGGAGCTTTTCGCCCATAAAGGGAGCGATCAGGCCGCCCAGGTTGGAGCCGCCACCGGCACAGCCGATAATAACATCCGGCTTGATGCCGTATTTATCCATGGCGATCTTGGTTTCCAGGCCGATCACCGACTGATGGAGCATAACCTGGGATAGAACAGAGCCCAGAACGTAACGGTAACCCTCCTGAGAAGTAGCCGCCTCCACAGCCTCCGAAATGGCACATCCAAGGCTTCCGCTGGTGCCGGGATGCTCCGCCAGGATCTTTCTGCCAACCGCGGTGGTCTCGGAAGGGGAGGGGGTAACGTCCGCCCCGTAGGTCCGCATCACTTCCCGGCGGAAGGGCTTCTGCTCGTAAGAGCATTTGACCATATAAACGTGGCAATCCAGACCCAAATATGCGCAGGCCATGGAAAGGGCAGTGCCCCACTGGCCGGCGCCCGTTTCGGTGGTCACGCCCTTCAGCCCCTGCTTCTTGGCGTAATACGCCTGGGCGATGGCGGAGTTGAGCTTATGACTGCCGCTGGTATTGTTTCCCTCAAACTTATAATAGATCTTTGCGGGGGTCTGGAGCTTTTCCTCCAGACAGTATGCCCGGACCAGAGGCGCGGGACGGTACATTTTATAAAAATCCAGCACCTCGGAGGGGATCTCAATGTAAGGGGTGGTGTCATCCAGCTCCTGGGCCGCCAGCTCTCTGCAGAAAACGGCAGAAAGCTCATCCAAAGTGATGGGCTGCATCGTTTCGGGGTTGAGGAGGGGAGCGGGCTTATGTTTCATATCCGCCCGGAGGTTATACCAGGCCTTGGGCATCTCCGATTCGTTCAGATAGATTTTGTAAGGGATTTTTTCAGATGTTTTTGCCATAACGGTCAGCTTCCTTTCTTCGGCTTTTTCCCGAGATGAGATGATGCGCGGCGGGGAAAAGAAAAACGCTCCCGTCCCGCATAATTTGCCGGGACAGAAGCGGAATATACAGCTTCTGCGGTGCCACCCTGCTTGACGCAAATGCGCCCACTTTTCCGTGTACTTCATACACAGTTCCCGTTAACGGAGGAATTCACAGTCCGTCTCGCCTACTTTGGATTCGGCTCGCCCTCAAAAGCCCATTCATTCTGCCGCTCCGCGCCGCGATCCCACCGCCCGCAGCTCTCTTTGCCGGAGGAATGGCAAAACTACTTACACTTTCTCATCGGTTTAGTTTCATTTTAGCACCCGCGCAGGAAGATGTCAACCCTTTTTTACCGGGAAAGTCCATCAAAGGAAAAGCTTCTCCTCTTCCTCATCCTCCAGCCAGTCGGGAAGCTCCTCCGGTTGGTCAATTTCCCCGGCAGGTTGCCAGGCGGTGCCGAACTCCACGTCGGCAAAAAGGGCGGCAAGACCGGTAATCTGCTTGAGCCGGAGGATCTCGTCCTTATCCATCCCCAGATGCTTGGAGATCCAGCTATCCGACCGGCCCAGCTCGTGAAGCTCCCGGACGATATTGCTCATAAGATCCACGCTATGGGAGCCTCGGGCGCGGTTATGCCGGATGGTGCTGGCCATCCGGTGGTCCAGAGGCTTATCAATCACCGAAACGGGGAGAAGCCCCTGTTCCCGCCGGTAAATATCGGGATAATCCCGCATAATCCGGTAGCGGTGAAAGCCGTCCACGATCACGTACCGGTCGTTTTCCCGGTCGTAATAGCAGACGATAGGCATGGTATACCCATCCTCCTTGATGCTCTGGTAAAGAAGCTTCAGCTCGGGGGGCGCAACGGCATTGGGGTTATAGGTGTTGGGGATGACCTTTTCAAAGGGAACGGCACGGACGCCGTAAACCGGGCTGTGAAACGTCTCACTCATTGTCGGGACCTACCTTTCGGTATTTTTGTTTGAGCAGATTCACCTTTCTCTGTTGCTCTCGGGTCAGACCGAAGCCCATAAAGCGGCAGATATGATCGTTTTTCAGAATACAAAAACACATTCGCTTCCAGCTGGGAATATCCTTGGTGGATTTAATATCGTCGGTATGGTCGGGGATGGAGCCCATAAAAATGACTCGGGACAGCTTCATCACCGTATAGTTGGAAATACCGTTCCGCCGGATATTATACCCGTGGTCCAGAAGCTCACGGATGGTCTCCTCCTCCAGCCCGCCCCCGATTTTATGCCAGAATTCAATGGAGGTCTGGAACTTCCTCACGTAATTTTTCCGGAGGGTAGGGGGGAGGGTATCCAGCAGAAATTTGGTATAGGATTCCCAGGTATGCCCCTCGGGGAGGGTTAGATTCCGGTAGCCCATCGCCTTGGTGCGGCCGTAAATGGCGCCGAAGTTTGCACCCTGCACCCGTCCCACCAGCCTGCACCAGATCTGGGGGTCCAGTACCCGGTAGAGGCAGAGGCTTTCCTTGGCGTAATCATTGAAAGGGGAGGCAACCCGCATCTGGTCGGGGGAAAGTCCGGCCATATAGTAAAGATCGTAAAGCCGGTTGTAATCGTACCCAAAGAGGGCATTGGCGTGCCAAACATCGGAGGTGGACCAATCATAAAGGGGAGAGGCGGCGTAAACATCCTTAAACTGCCGGGTGATCCAGCAGTTGCCCCCGTAGCCGTATTTTTTGTTGATGAAGCCGCTATACCGCTGGAGGGATTCCTCCGCCCGGATTCCCAAGAGACAGACCGTTTTCTTTCCGCCGTGGCTGAGCCGGTACCACCGGCTGAACTGCTTTGCCAGGTCCTCCTGGTGCATCCGGTAGCGATAGGTGGTTATGGGATTATTTTGCAGATTGATCACGTAAGGATGCCTGGGCATTGGGCGCACCCAGAGCTCCTGCTTCTGATCGTCCCAGGGGTACCAGAACATCTGGTAGCTGCTCAGGGCTGTCCGGGTGGCCATAGGGAGGCAGACCCAGTAGGGCTCCACCTCATCCCTGATCCGGGCAAAGGTGCGCTCCACATATTCGGTGGTTACCGAATATTGCGCTTCAAAGTCCTGGTGAAATACACCGATCCGCTTATGGGGGTAATATTTTTTCTGAAAATCCAGAGTCAGATTCAAAAGGAGGCCGCTATCCTTACCGCCGGAAAAGGAGAGGAGGATATTGTCAAATTCCTCAAAGATAAACCGAAGCCGGTCCTGCAACGCATCGTAAACGTTTTGGCCGGTATATTCCCGGGTCATTGGACTCCCTCCCTTTTGGAAAATATGGAGAAACGTTTCTGCTCTTTAGTTTACCATAAAATGGAAAAGCGGGCAACGGCTTTTGCTGAAAAATGTCGAAGAATGTCGAAGGGGAATGGGGAGAGAAAAAGGTTGCGTCCCCTCCGCCGTCTATGGTATAATGAAAGGAAAATATAACCGGAAAGGGTGGTGATGACCATTAACTCAAAGCTGAAGGAGAAGATTCTGGAATCTCTCGCTGCCGTTCTGCCCATTACCGGAATCGTTTTTCTCATTAGTGTTTTTCTGGTGCCTATGAGCTTAGGAATCGTGGCAATGTTTTTGACCGGCGCAGCGATGCTGATCGTTGGGATGGGGCTGTTCCAGTTGGGTGCGGAAATGTCCATGACTCCCATCGGTGAAGGTGTCGGTGTCCAGATCTCAAAAATGAAGCGGCTGGTCTTTGTGGTGCTGATCGGACTGGTAATGGGAATTATCATCACCATCTCCGAGCCGGATCTGCAGGTGCTGGCCGAGCAGGTTCCCGCAGTCCCCAACTTTACCCTTATTATCACCGTTGCGGTGGGGGTGGGGATCTTTCTGGCGCTGGCCATCGTCCGGATCCTGTTTCAGATCAACCTTTCCATTCTACTGATCGTCCTTTATGTTGCTCTGCTGATTCTTTCCTTTTTTATTCCCAAGGATTTTTTGGCGGTGGCCTTTGACTCGGGCGGTGTGACCACCGGGCCGATGACCGTCCCCTTTATTATGGCGATGGGCGTGGGCCTTGCCTCGGTCCGAAGCGATAAAAATGCCGCCAGCGATAGCTTCGGTCTGGTTGCCCTTTCCAGCATTGGGCCGATTCTGGCGGTGTTGGTGCTGGGCCTTTTCTACCACCCCACCGAAACGGCCTACCCAATGGCTGACTTTACCGGTGTGGGCACCACCCGGGATGTTGTGATGCAGTTCCTGGTCGGCTTGCCGACCTATATTGAGGAGGTGGCCATTTCCCTCCTGCCCATCTTTGCGGTGTTCGCCATCTTTCAGATTGCCACCCGCCGGTATCAGAAGCAGCAGCTGAAGCGTATTATCGTCGGCTTGGTTTATACCTATCTGGGGCTGGTGCTTTTCCTTTGCGGAGTGAATATCGGGTTTGCACCGGTGGGCGCCTTCCTGGGAGAGGAGCTTGCCTCGTTGCCCTATCGGTGGATCCTGATCCCCTTAGGGGCGTTGATCGGTTACTTTATTGTTAAGGCGGAGCCGGCCATCCAGGTCCTCAACCACCAGGTGGAGGGTGTGACCAACGGCTCTATCTCTGTCAAGACGATGAACCGTTGCCTTTCCATCGGCGTTGCGGTCAGCGTTGGGCTGGCAATGCTGAAGGTCCTGGCCGGGATTCCCATTCAGTGGATTGTGATCCCGGGTTACCTGATCGCTCTGGTTCTTTCCCTGTTTGTCCCCAAGATCTTTGTGGGTATTGCCTTTGACTCGGGCGGCGTTGCCAGCGGCCCGATGACCACCACCTTTCTGCTTCCGCTGAGCCTCGGTGCCTGTGAGGCGGTGGGCGGAAATATTATGGCGGATGCCTTTGGGGTGGTTGCTCTGGTTGCCCTGACCCCGTTGATCGCTGTGCAGATTATGGGCCTTGTTTACCGGATCAAGATGAGCAGAGAAGAGCCGGTGGAGGTCGCGCCGGTCCTTATCCCGTCCGATGCGGATGAGATCGTCGAATTTGAGGAGGATTAAAAATGCCTGCGGAACAAAAAAAGTTATCCTACCGCGTGTTGATTGCAATTGTTTCCCAGCGGCTGGGGGAAAAAGCGGAAGCGCTCCTTTCCGCCCAGCATATCCCCACCCAGTACCATGTGATGGCCAAAGGAACTGCCACCAAGGAAAGCCTGGATCTTTTGGGGCTCGGCCAGGTGGATAAAACCGTTTTCCTGACCCTTTCCACCGCCCCCACGGCTCATAAGATGCTCCATAAGCTACGGGATGAGCTTTACCTGGGCACTCCCAATACCGGAATCGCCTGGACGGTGCCGATCTCGGGCGGAAGCGCCGGAATCCTCCGGATGATGCAGGAAATGGATACACAAAACAAAGAAACGGCAGAGGTGGAACAGATGGAAGATAAATATACAATGGTAATCGTTCTGGTCAATCAGGGCTTCAGTGATGATGTGATGGCCGCTGCGCGAACAGCCGGCGCCACCGGCGGAACAGTCTTTCACAGCCGCCGGGTGGGAACGGAGGAGTCTCACCACCTTTGGGGCATTACCGTTCAGGAGGAGCGGGAGATCGTTATGATTATCGCAGATAAGGAGCATAAGCTGGCGATTATGAAGGCCATCGGCGAGCGGTGCGGCGTCCAGAGTGAGGCGCAGGGCGTGGTGCTCTCTATGCCGGTGGATGATATTGTGGGACTGAAAAAGGATTCCTGAGTCCTATCCCCCTATTTATAAAAGCAAAAACCGCCGTTGAAAAACGGCGGTTTTTCTCTTTTTTGTCAAATCAGAAGAGGGTGCTTTTTCCGGCAAGGGTCATGATCTTGTTGACCCAAAGCTTTGTTTCATCAGACATTTCAGGCACGTTCTTTGCCAGCGCCTCTACCAGGAAGGCAGCGACTTCATAGTGCGCGGCAAGGCGCGCTTCCGCTGTGCTCAGCCCCGAACCCTGATTCTTATCCACGTTCAGCAGGACGAGGATCTTCTCGCCTTCCCGGGTGACCAGGGCAATGGTGTGCTCCATCTTTATTGCGTTCTCGCTCACAAGGTAAAAGGTCTGAATATCGTTTGCAATGGTTAATTCCTTGACGATTTCTGTTACCTTGACGATCACGATTTTACTGGTGCCGCTCATACTGATCTTACAAAGGCCGTACGGATCTCCGATGACTGTTCCGTAAGACTTGGCGGCCATAGTTAAGGCGCCTTTCGCTGCTGTTTTTCCGACTTCCTTGAGTTTGTCCATAAATCCCATTGTTTTTTCCTCCTGAAATATATTTTAAAATTTGGGGATCCGATTACTTTTTGGGCGGGGGGATGGGTACGCCTTTATAATTATAGTAGTTGCCATACTGGTCCCGATAACCGACGCCGGGGACGCCCTGCCGCTCCTTGCGAGCTTCCTCGGTGGCGCGGAGCTGCTCCTCCGCCACGGCGATCTGCTTTTGGGCCAGGGCGGTCTGCTGAGCGGCCTCCCGTTCCATCTGTTTGTTGTGGCGGGCGGTTTCCCTCGCCTGCTGAAGCAAAAGCTCCTCCTGCCGGGCGGCTTCCCGCTGCCGGGCGGCCTCTTCCTCCCGTTTCCGGTCCTCTTCGATGGCGAGGTTTAGAGCCTCCTTATAGCTATCTGCCCGATGTCCTTCCCAAATTTGGATGATCTCGGGAATTAAGTAGATATAATCGCAGGGGATCGTTTTCTGTTCCCGGAGCTGCTCCTCCAGCTGCTCGATCCGGCTGGTGGTATCATCCCATTTTTGCTGCAGCTCTGCTTCAAGCTCCCGGCGGTTTTCCAGATAGGTTCGGTACTGCTGGCCAAACGCTTTGGCATTGGCAATCCCCGATTCCTTTTCCGTTTCGTATTTGGAAAGGGCCTGACGGAACCGCTTCATCCTTGCGGCTTGGGCGGCTTGGGCGTCTGCCACCCTTTTCTGCTCTTTTTTCAGCTCTTCCTTCCTGGTGGAGTATTTCAATCCCAGAAAGATGGATGCAAGAAACCCGACAGCTGCTACCGCCATGATCAGTCCCTCAAGTGCCTGAACGGCACCGAGGAGGAAGTAAAGCGCCTGGATATTGCTGATGATAGGATGTAAAATATTTTGTAATGCCAGATATACGACCGCGCAAAGAATCGAAGCAATTAGAACGGAGAAAAAGAGAGTTTTCTGTTTTTTCATTGCCGTATTCTTTTCGGCCAGCTCCTTTTGCCGGAACTCCGGATCTGCGAAGTGGGGCAGATGGGAATAGAGGGAGGGGACAGTCATCCACGTTGCAATCCCATTCCATAAGTCATTCATCCGTTGCTGGCGCTCGGGATGGCTTTCATATTTCAGATAGCAGCTGTCAGAGTCAAGATCGCACCACCAACGGTAAACGGTTTGAAGCTGATCGATGGTTTGCTGTTTGGTCATTGTTTTCCCCCCATTGATTTATAGGATGTTCCGAAAAGCCAGATAATCTGAAGCTGGAGGAAGGCCAGCTCGGGGTTGGTCTGATAATGTTCGGGATTCTCCCGGGAGAGGCCGATCAAAAATCCCCGCTCCTCCATTACATCATCCGCCGGGAATTGCTTGTCCTCCAACTGATAGATCCATTCGTTGCTGTCAAAGGCGTCCGCCTTTTGGTGAAGCACCGCCAGAGTGGCGAGATAAAGGTGAGCGTTGTTGTTGATTTTGGGGAGCTCTCTGCAGAGCGCCAGGAAGGGATTTTCTTCGGGATCCAAAAACTGGGGAAGCTCCGCATAGGGCAGGCCGGAGGAAAGAACGCCGTCTCCCAGCAGGATCGCCAGCTTGAAGATGTTCCCCGAATCGCTCTCGGGTTTTTTGTCCTGACGGAGGGCATAGATATAGCTGGCAAGAAACCGGATTTTTTCCTCCGGAGTCTCGCAGGAGAGGAAAAATCCGACCCCCTCCTCGCTGCCAAACCACTCCGCTTTTTTCTTGATTTGTTCCATTTCTACCTCCTGTTGGTAGGAGCCGCGCCGGCCCCTTTTTTTTGCAATCCGACCCACCCGGAAATTCTGGGAGGGCTGTTTGTCTATTAAGACTGGCGCTTCTGCCCGGTTTTACGAAGAAAAGCGAAAAATTTTTCCAGCTTCTCTTTTTCGACCAATTTGGGAAGGGGAATGTCCGGGTCGGTTCGTCAAACTGCGCAACAGAACGCCCGCGGCACTCCGGAGATTGCTTTTCGCAAAGTGGAATGCTTGTCCGGACCCATTCTCCCTGCGCTTAAGGATGCTCCTTCCGGGACCGTTTCCTCCGAGCGTTTCCTCCATCCGTCCACACCGCCACCGCATCATAGCTCGTTGGGGAAAAGATCCCTGCATAATAGGACGGAGGAAAACGGTTTTTTTACGACGGTTATGAAAAAATCGCTAAAATCGCAGGGGAGGAAAACCCTGTTTGCGGTGAGCGAAATTTTTTGACCGAATATAAGCTTAGGAAAACAAATAGACAAAGAGATACTCCTAAAGTCATACAGATATGCAAAGGAGACAGGTTAGCGCTCCTTTCAGGTGTTCCGCTCATGCCGCTTAGGCACTTCCTTTCTTTCCCCAGAAAGAAAGGAAGCAAAGAAATGTACGGGGGAAACCTTCCGAACGGG
>JAFTTH010000025.1 GCA_017466885.1 Oscillospiraceae bacterium | reverse complement strand
CCGCCTTTGCAATGGCGCCCTTCATACCTTTAGCACCTTCGGTCAGTACAAGCTCGGCACCGTATGCTTTCATCAGTTGACGGCGTTCTACCGACATCGTTTCGGGCATTGTCAGTATAATGCGGTAGCCCCGTGCCGCTGCTACCGATGCAAGACCGATTCCTGTGTTGCCGCTTGTTGGCTCAATAATAACCGAATCGGGTTTTAGTTTACCGCTTGCTTCGGCATCGTCAATGATTGCTTTGGCAATACGGTCTTTAACAGAACCTGCGGGATTGAGATATTCGAGCTTTGCGACGATCTTCGCTTTAAGAACCAAGCTTTTTTCAATATGTGTGAGCTCAAGAAGTGGGGTTTTGCCGATAAGCTCTGTGGCAGATGTATATACTTTTGACATAATAATTACTCCTTTACTGCATCAAAACCGCCCTTAAGGTCGGCGATAATATCATCAATATGCTCGATTCCAATGGAAAGACGAATAGTGTTGGGCTTAATGCTCTGATCGGCAAGTTCATCTTCGCTGAGCTGGCTATGCGTGGTGGTCGCCGGATGAATGACAAGGCTCTTGGCATCGGCAACATTCGCAAGCAACGAGAAGATTTTAAGGTTGTCGATAAACTTATGCGCCTCCGCCTGACCGCCCTTGATCTCAAATGTAAAAATCGAACCGCCGCCGTTCGGGAAATATCTCTGATATAGCTCATGGTCGGGATGGTCGGGCAAGGACGGATGATTGACCTTTTCAACCTGCGGATGACTCTTTAAGAATTCAACCACCTTTTTAGTGTTCTCTGCGTGACGCTCCAAGCGAAGCGACAGGGTTTCAACGCCCTGTAAAAGCAGGAACGCCGCAAAAGGAGAGATCGTAGCGCCTGTATCACGAAGCAGAATAGCACGAATGTAGGTTACAAATGCCGCAGGACCAACAGCCTTGACAAAGGATACGCCGTGATAGCTGGGGTTGGGATCGGCAATGGCAGGATACTTGCCGCTTGCCGCCCAATCGAATTTACCGGAATCTACGATGATACCGCCAAGGGTAGTACCGTGACCGCCGAGGAATTTAGTAGCGGAATGTACCACAACGTCTGCACCGTGCTCAATGGGACGGATGAGATAAGGAGTTCCGAATGTATTATCTACTACAAGCGGCAAGCCGTGCCTATGTGCAAGTTCTGCTAATGCGTCGATATTGGGAATATCGCTGTTTGGGTTGCCAAGGGTTTCGATATAGATTGCTCTTGTATTATCCTGAATGGCGGCTTCAACCTCTGCTAAATCGTGAATATTTACGAAGGCAGCGGTGATGCCGAAATTCGGGAGAGTGTGCGCCAGCAGATTATAGCTGCCACCATAAATAGTTTTTTGAGCAACAAAATGACCGCCGTTCTGTCCGAGTGCTTCAAGGGTGTATGTAATCGCTGCAGCACCGGAAGCAAGGGCCAAAGCCGCTACGCCGCCTTCAAGAGCTGCAACACGTTTCTCTAAAACGTCCTGCGTGGAGTTTGTAAGCCTGCCGTAGATATTACCGGCATCGGAAAGACCGAAACGTGCGGCTGCGTGAGCGGAGTTTTTAAATACGTAAGATGTGGTTGCGTAAATCGGTACCGCACGGGCATCGGTAGCAGGATCGGGATTTTCCTGACCTACGTGGAGCTGTAAAGTTTCAAATTTAAGTTCTGACATAATTCTTATTTCCTTTCATAACCGAATATTTGATGTATTATTTTTTAGATAGTTATATACATCGACACATTCGACCGAAACGGAAATTGGCTCTTACGAGCTTTTCAAAATAGTTTTCCATAGGGGATTACCTGCCTTGTAAAATATAAATCGGAAGACTCCGATAAAGTCTCCCGATCATAAACAAATATATGGCACACCTGATTATGCGGCCTGAGTGTTTACCTCTGAGATGGAGAACATATCGGAAATTAAAGCACAAAAAGTCATGCACATGAGCTGAGTCCACATGCACATCCCCATCATAATAGTGGTGAAACCTAACTTTTTCATAATATGATCTCCTTTCTTTACGAATTACCTACCGTTTAGGTTGGTATAAGTATAACACCATTTACCTACCTTGTCAAGAGGTAAAAGAAAAATTTTCCGTTTTTTAATAAATAAATGCCGCTCTGCGTTAGCGGAACGGCATTGTATGGGGTGGTATTTAATCTATTTTGGGGAGCTTTGCACGATAATTTTCGAGTTCCTCATCGGTGGGAATATAGTCGCTCATTTCGCCGTCGTGGAATTTCTCATAAGCCACCATATCAAAGTAGCCGGTACCGGTAAGACCAAACACGATAGTCTTTTCCTCGCCGGTTTCTTTGCATTTAAGGGCTTCATCAATTGCCACACGAATAGCGTGAGAGCTTTCAGGAGCAGGCAGGATGCCTTCGACTCTTGCAAAGTATTCTGCCGCTTCAAATACATCGGTCTGTTTTACGCTTACTGCCTCCATAAGTCCTTGATCGTAAAGTTCGGAAAGGGTCGAGCTCATTCCATGATAGCGTAAACCGCCTGCGTGGTTGGCTGAGGGGATAAAATCACAGCCGAGCGTGTACATTTTCGCCATCGGGCAAACCTTTCCGGTATCGCAGAAGTCGTAAGCATATATACCACGGGTAAAGCTCGGACAAGATGCAGGTTCAACAGCGATAATACGATAGTCTGCTTCTCCACGCAGTTTTTCGCCCATGAAAGGTGCGATAAGCCCGCCAAGGTTAGAGCCACCGCCTGCGCAGCCGATAATCATATCGGGTTTGATGCCGTATTTATCCAGCGCCGCTTTGGTTTCGAGGCCGATAACCGACTGATGAAGCAGCACTTGATTGAGTACGCTTCCAAGCACATAACGATATCCGTCGCTTGTAACAGCCTTTTCTACCGCTTCGGAAATAGCGCAACCAAGACTTCCGGTGGTGCCGGGATGTTCAGCAAGGATCTTTTTGCCGACTTCGGTTTCCATTGACGGCGAAGGAGTTACCGATGCGCCGTAGGTACGCATAACTTCACGGCGGAACGGCTTCTGTTCATACGAACATTTAACCATATACACCTTGCAGTCAAGATCAAAATACGAACAAGCCATAGAAAGAGCTGTGCCCCATTGACCGGCTCCGGTTTCGGTGGTTACGCCTTTAAGCCCCTGCTTCTTGGCGTAGTATGCCTGAGCAATAGCGGAATTCAGTTTATGAGAGCCGCTGGTGTTGTTGCCCTCAAATTTGTAATAAATCTTTGCGGGAGTTTGGAGTTTTTCTTCAAGACAGTAGGCACGAACAAGCGGTGCGGGACGGTACAT
This sequence comes from Oscillospiraceae bacterium, assembly GCA_017466885.1. Taxonomy (GTDB): domain Bacteria; phylum Bacillota; class Clostridia; order Oscillospirales; family Ruminococcaceae; genus RGIG4130. Next base: position 108,012 of record JAFTTH010000025.1, on the reverse strand, counting down.
TTTATAGAAATTACGGATTTCTTCGGGAATTTCAAAATAGGGAGTATCGTTATCAAGCTCTTGTGCAATGAGTTCTTTACAGAATACACCTTCAAGCTCTTCCGCCTTCATCGGCTGAAGCGTTGCAGGGTTAAGGAGCGGTGCCGGTTTCTTCTTCATATCGGCACGCAGATTATACCAAGCCTTCGGCATCTCGCTTTCGTTAAGATAGATTTTATAAGGAATTTTTTCGGTTTTCATTTTAATTACCTCCGTATAGGATTAAGTTAGTTTTAGTATGTGATATTTCTCAGCGTGCAAATTGATGATTCGGCGTCCCACAGGGCGCCAGCGTTTTGTAAGCAACATTGTATTTACCTCCTAAAAAGGAAAACTCCTTTAACTTTATACTTCAGTCAAAGGAGTTATAAAACAAAAACGCCCTTGACAGAAATATACCATCTGTCAAGGACGAATAATATAAACACTATCCGCGGTGCCACCTTGATTCATAGGAATGACCCTATGCACTTAGCAGGATACCAACATATCCCCGGCATTTGTACGCTTGCCTACAGCGTCGCAGAATACTTTGGAAAAATCCATTTGACTGCGCCCTCAGCGGTCCATTTGACAACTTGTTTCTTACCTGACTCTCAGCACCACAGGCTCTCTGTAAAGGCATTATTGCCGTTATCTCCGCTTCAACGGTTTGATTATTAAGTTTATTACATTATATTCCTATTTGCCTACCTTGTCAAGGGGTAAATAAATTTTTTGTGATTTTTTCGGACATATATTTGAACTTTATATTTTTTCAAACTCATTTGAATTTCCTATCGTTCTTCTTATGCATCTTCTTAATAGCGGCAGTTCAATTGTTACTTTGACTGTAATTAACAAAAGAGAAGAACTATAACTTAAAATCGGTCCCGTTGGGAGCACAGTAATTTCTGCATTCATAACGGGGCTTTTTTCGTTATATCAAGTCTTTTATGGCTTCTTTTAATTTTGCAAGCGCCTTTTCGCATTTTTTGTGTGCGGTGTTGGCGGAACTGTATTCGTGGTCAGTGGCTATATCGGTATACATCATCGGCTTGATGGGTTTCTTCTTTGGCTCACCGTACTCGTCGAGATCATCGTAATCCATATAGAAGGTACTGTGACAATCAAAACAGAAGCCGATCCGCTGGGCGAGCATCATTCGCTCCGTGTATTCGAGCTTGTCATAGGCATCCCACAGACGGGCGTACAGTTCACCTTTCATATACAGAGAGTATGTGTCAGAAGTGGTATCGGGATGTGCTTCTTCGGTGCTTTCCGCTTCGTCATCCTCCGCATACTGCTGATAAAGGTCTACACGATTTTCGTTGAGCAAGCCGCCGAGCAGAATTTCTTTCGTGTCATCGGTGGTTTCGCCTAATTCTGCGGCAACTGCTTCAAGTGTAGCATCGGCATAACTGCGGTCATATTTGTCCCATACCGCCATCGCTTTGCGGAGTTTTGCATATTCCGCAAGGCTTTGTACCGTAAAGCCTGTCCGCATAGAACGGATATAGCCAAAGATTTCACGCTCTGCATAATACTCTTTGAACGAAATAAAGGATGCGCCGCCGTTAGGCGTGTACTTGGTAAGTGCTTTGAGCAGTCCTGCTATATACGCTTGCTTCAGATCGGCAAAATGCTCCTGCATAAAGAACTGCCGCATATAGCTTTGCACATTCTTGTTGAGCGTTTTTTCATAATAATGAAGAAACCAAGCAAGGTAACGCTCGTCTTTCTCTTTGAGATAGGTCACGATATATTCCTGCAAATCCCACTTCGGCGGTGCCGGTTGGATACGGTACATATACAGCTCCTTATCGTCTATATATTTTTCTTTCACGGCACTCACCTCCAATCTGTGTTATTTGCCGTTTAATCGTCTGTCGGCTTCGGCGTAGAGTTCTTCCCGAAGCATATCCGCTTCATATTGCCCATTGGCATAGTCGGGATCGGCTTTTGCTCGTTGCATACGTTCTTTGGCAACGGCAAGGGCGGCGTTTGTGAGAATGTCGTCGTGCTTGCCCCGTTTACGTTCCATACGTAGTGCCGAGCAACGGTTTTTATAAAGTCGGATAATAGGATTGGCATCGGCATATTCTTTTCGGTTGATCTCCAACGCAAGAATGCGGATTTCCACGCGAACAACCTCGCTGATGCTCGGTTTATCATTGAGCGCACGAGATACAGTAGAGGGGGAGCACCCCAGCCGGTCGGCAATATCTCTGATCGTCACTCTCTTCTGTTTCATCCGTACAACCATCCTTTGAACGCTCCCTGCAAAAAAAGCGCCCATATTTTCTCTTTCTGACAACGAAAGGCCTTTCTGTCAGACAGATTCCATACTGAAAATACAAAACCACTGTTTACATTATTCAGCAGTTTAATTGTACCATCCAAACGGAAAGATTTCCATAACTTGTTGCGCATCAAAACCCGGAACCTGCGCAACAAAATCTGTTTGTCTCCGAAATGCGGATTTTGCCGACAAAATCCGGCCCGGTCTGCTCTGCATTTGTCCACAAAAGTCCTTCTTTCTGCCGGTAACTTTTTTATTTTACGCAATTTCTGCAAACTTGTTGCGTAATCCGCCGCATTCCATTCTCCCCTAAAAATGCATAGCTATTCTCCCCCGAAAGCAGCACGATGCAGAAGGAGAGACCCAAATTGAGAAAATCGCCGTTTGCGGTGGTTGAAGTTTTTGCATCTCTGTGCCGGTGATTGTTTTTGCCTTGTTGTTCCACCTCTCCCAGCAGGAGGAGTGGTGTTTTATGTCTTCTCAAAAACCGCGCTTCTTCGCTTCAAATAAAGAAGACACCGTCCAAACAACCTGGACGGTGTCTTGCTTAAACATTAATTAGTTCTTTTTCTTCTTGGAAGCAACGATCAGAATGACCACCAGAATCGCGGCAATCACCACAGCACCGCCAAGGATTCCGATGATGATCCAAAGATCGCCGGCGCCGCCCTCATTGCTGTTGCCACCCTGAGGAGCAGAATCGTCGCCTGTTGCGCCATCCTCGGGGGAGTAATTCTCCCAGCCTTCCTTTACATTGTAAAGGTAGGCATTCTCCACCAGCAGGGGATCCAGGGTGGTTCCGTCAGAACGCTCGTTGATTGCAACCGCAAGGATGATGGCAATACCGTCCTCACCGTGAAGCTCTTCCTTCACGTTATCTACCGCATACTTCAGGGGGAAGCGGGTAGTGCCGTTCAGAGAGGTCGCACCGATCTCCGCAGGAATAACATCAAAGTAAGCACCGCTTCCTACCACGTGCTCCCAGTAAGCGTAAATGCTGACCCGGGGACCCTGGTCCAGACGGCCTTCGTTTCCGATCTCAATGGCAAGATAGGGATACTGCTCAACCACCTCGTAGGGAACAACCCAGGCAATATTATAGGCAGCAGCGCTCGAGCCCTCGGCGCGCTCCATAGTAAAGCCATCCTTACCGTCAGTATCGTCACCGTCCAGGGTGATCTTGATGTTGTTCACATCCATCAGCCAGCCGTAGCCTTCATCATCCACATCGTCCTGGGTGTTGGCCTTCAACTGCCAGCGCTCCTCCATAGAGGGGCTGGTGGCGGGAGCCAGAGGCTGAACAGGCTTTTCGTAAACGTTTCCTTCCTCGTCCACGTTGGAGAGGTACATATACTCCATCTCACTGGTTGCGGTAACGCCCTCCGTCCAAACGTAGGGGATGATGTATACCCAGCCGATGGTATCCTGCTCGGCAACCAGCTCCATCAGGTTGATGCAATGCTCGCCTTCCTCGTAGGGCATATCGATTTCCGGCTCCACGTTGCAGTACCAGGTAGCGGTCATCCGGGTCAGATTTCCGTCCGATTTATAGTACAGGTAAGGCATGCTTTCCAGAATTGAGTTGGAAACTGCCCACAGGCACCGGGAGGAACCGGTCATCTTAATGGAGTTTTCGCCCTCACCTTTGGAAATGGAATCGAGTCCGTGGACATAATATCCGCCATCCAATCCATCACCAGCCGTATTCGCTGTCGGCTTCAAATAGTGTCTTTGTTCTTCCGCCGCAGATGTCGCCATGGGGAGTGCCGCCAAAAGCATCATGATACCGAGAAGAACGCAGATTCCTTTTTTGAAAAATCTGTTTTTCATTCTTATAAAACCTCCTTTACGGTTCCCTTCTATTTTATCATCCTTAAAAATCTTTTTCCATACCTTATCGCGCATCAAATTGCGCAATTTGCGCAACAAGAAAGTTACCCCGGAAGTTCTTCCGGGGTAACTCGGTCAGTCTTAAAACAACTTACTTCTTTTTCTTCTTGATGATGATCACAGCCGCAACTACGCCGCCGGCCACCACCAGCACGCCTGCAACGATCCCGACGATCAGCCAGGGATTCACGCCGGCGGGATCCGATCCGGCATTTGCGCCATCGTTATGATTGCCGGTATTGCCGTTGTTTCCGGTATTGCCTGTGTTGTTGTCGTTTCCGGTGTTGTTGTTTCCGGTGTTATCGTTATTGCCGGTATTATCGTTATTGCCGGTATTATCGTTGTTACCGGTGTTATCGTTGTTACCGCTATCGTTGTTTCCACCGTTTCCGGAATCGCCGGAAGGCTTATAGTCCTCCCAACCCTCCTTGACATTATAAAGGTAGGCATTGTTAACGATCAGGGGATCCAGAGTGGTTCCGTCTGTCCGATCGAGGATTCCCATAGAGAGGATAATGGCAATGCCTCTCTCACCGTGGAGCTCCTCTTTGACATTATCCACAACATACTTCAAAGGGAAGCGGGTGGTGCCGTTAATGGAGGTAGCACCCACACTGGTAGGAATAATGTCAAAGCTTCCGGCGCTACCGACCACACCCTCCCAGTAGGGATAGATCGTGACACGGGGACCCTGATCCTGACGGCCTTCATTTCCGATATCAATCGCAAGATAGGGGTACTGCTCAACCACCTCATAGGGCACGACCCACGCAATATTGATTGCCTCAGCGTCGGAGCCCTCTGCCCGTTCCAGGGTAAAGCTGTTCTCTCCGGTGATGGTGGACTTAATGGTAGGAACTCCGGTCTCCAGGTCTACACTCATCAGCCAGCCGTGGCCATTGGCATCCACATTATCGGTCTCATAAGCCTTCAGCTGATACCGCTCCTCCATATCCTTATGAGCGGTGGGGGCGAGAGGCTGTCTGGGTTTTTCGTAGATATTTCCTTCCTCATCCACATTGGAAAGGTACATGTACTCAAACTCAATGGTATCAACCACTGCCTCAGTGCCGTTTTCCTCGTCCGCAAAAATTCCCACGTAGGGAACAATGTAGGTATATCCGATGGTTTCCTGCTCTTCCAGCAGCTCCAGCAGGTTAATGCAGTGAACACCCGCTTCTGCCGGAATCTCAACCTCAGGCTCGGTATCCCAGAAGCGGGAAACGGTAATTTTGGTAGCCTTACCGTCCGTTTTATAATAAAGGAAGGGCTTCTCTTCCACAACCGCATTGGTAAAGGCCCAAAGGATCCGGAAGCTACCGGTCAGGGACAAAGAATGGTCTCCGGTGGAACCCTTGGTAATCGAATCAATACCGCTGGCGTACCAACCGCCATCCGTATAGCTCGAAGTGATCGTCGGAAGGAAATAAGTTCTGCTCTCCTCTGCCGCAGATGCAACCGGAATCATGGCCAGAAGCATCATCAGACCCAGAAGAATGCTGACGCTTTTTTTGAAAAAACTGGTTTTCATAAATCAATGACCTCCTTGTTTTTTCTTCATTTTACCATTAAAAACAGAAAATCTCTACTGTTTTTCGCGCATCAGAATTCCAAATCTATGCAACAAAATCTTCATAGAATGATTTATTCTCCCATCTTCTTCAAAAAGCCACCCTCCCGCCCGGAAAAAAACTGAAGTTTTTTCATAAGAGAGAAGCAGTTGCGCAACTCGCCGGCTTTGTTGCACGAATTTCTCTTGACTATTTTGGGAATTGAAATGATAATTAGATTGTAGTTTTGTCTATCAGCCGCCGGAACCTCCGGTGGCCTGCATTAAGCGCCCGATCAAATCCGGGCGCAATGAGAAAGGATTGGTCACACACTATGTTGAAATCAAGATGTCTCCGCCTCTCCGCTCTTCTTGCCGCGGTCGTTATGGTCGTATCCCTTTGCGCCAGCTGCGGCGAGGGCTCCTCTGACGACGGCAAGACCAAGCTGGTCATTTGGGCGCAGGAAACTGACGACGTTCTCTTCGGTGCCATCGCTGACTACGAAGATGAGAACCCCGATGTCCGTATTGTAATCGAGACCCAGGGCTCCACCTCTCTGGATATGGCAATCCAGGCAGAAACCGCTCCCGATATCATCTGGGGACCCTCTGACTACGTTGCGACCTACGGCGAAAAGGGCCAGGTTCTGGATCTGACTGAGTTCGGCGCGGACGAGGTACGGGATCTCTTTACTGACGCCTGCTGGAACGTTGCAAATGCTGTTCCCGATAAGATCTACTCTCTCCCCTTTGACTCCAATATCATCAACTTCGTTATCAACCGGGATATGTTTGACGCTGCCGGCGCAACCGTCCCCACCACTTACGAAGAAATGATCACTGCCGCCAACAAGATCAAGGCCCATTTCACTGGCGACGGCTACTATGCTTACACCGCTCCTTACGGTTGCGGCGAGACCCTTTACAAAGCCTGGGGTACCTTCCAGTACTACTGGTGGCTCTGGAGAATGGGCGGCGATATCTTCAACGAGGATCAGACCAAGTGCATCATCAACGAGCAGGCCGGTGTTGACGCTCTGCAGCGGCTGACCGATATGATCCACAATGGACTTGCTCCCGCTACTTATGCCGGCTCCGAGTTCTACACCGGCGCCAAGATCGCTATGATCGAGGATACCACCACCGGCTTCTTCAACGTTGGCGTTGCTTCCAACACTGCAAACTTTGAGATTGCTATGATGCCCGTCCTCAAGGAGGGTGTTGATCCCTGGACCGGTATGGGTCTGTACTGCTACAGCGTTGTTTCCACCAGTGAGAATCCCGAGCTGGCTTACGACTTCGTTGAGTTCCTCTGCACCGGCGTTGACTACCAGATCACCTACTGCAAGCCCTACTACTTCATCCCCTCTCTGATCGAGGCTCAGGAGGATTCCTACTTCAAGACCTCTGACTGGAAGGTCGTTCTGGAGCAGGCCAAGTACGCTAAGGCAACCCCGGGTGTTGACAACTGGATCTCCATGGACGATGCCATCTATGATGCCATCAACCAGGCGTTTACCGGCGCCAAGACCCCGCAAGCTGCTCTGGACGCTGTTGCCGCTCAGGTTGACTCGCTCCTTAACAAATAATCATTTCCATAACAAAATGAGACGGGGGGGCTGTTTCGGCAGCCTCCCTTTTTTCAACCGGAAAGGTGTGTTCATTATGAAAAAATCCATTGCTCTGGGGCTTTCCCTTTTCTTCCTCCTTTGCACCGCCTGCACTCCTGCACCGGAGGAGCCGAAAAAGCCGGAGGGCCCTTTGACCATCGTTTTTGCCGGCGACTCCATTACCGATGCCGGACGGGATCAGGAGCAGATTGCCCCGGGGATGAACCTCGGCACCGGATACGTGAAGATGGTGGACGACTATTACAAAGAAACAATGGGAGAGAATGCTCCTATCATTCTCAATGCCGGCACCAGCGGCAACACCAGCGAGCAGCTGATGGCCCGCTTCCGCACCGACGTGGCCGCCCACTCCCCCGATATTTTGGTGGTGCTGATCGGCGTAAACGATCACTATAACGGCGCCCACGGAGCACCCAACTGCACCCCCGAGGATTTTGAGCGCCGGATCAGCCGGATGATGCACGACTATGCTTACGAATACTACCGGGTAGTGCTGGCCACTCCTTTCTACATTGAACAACCCGGCACTCCGCGGCGCAATGAGCTGAAGGCCTACCAGGATATTCTCCGGGAGATTGCCCAAGAATACGAAAACACCGAGCTTCTGGACGCGCAGGCCGTATTTGACGATGCAGTTGCAAAACCCGACTATTCTGCCACCACTTACACCCCCGACCAGGTTCATCTCTATGAGCCGGCCGCCAAAGATCTTGCTCAGGCATTCATCCGCATTCTGGATATTGCGTAAAAAACAGTCCGGACCGCTCCTTACTCGGAGCGGTCCGGACTTTCTTTTTTTAGAAGCTTCCGCCTCCGTGGGTCGAACCGGAGGAGGAGCGGTGGGTACTGCTTCCACCCGATCCGGAATTGGATTTGGGGCGGGCTCTGCGGTTCACAGTCCGGTAGAGGAAAAGATCGGTGGAGCGGGTCAGCTTCATACTGCCCTCCTTCAGGTAACTGGCCGCGGCCGCCTGACTGCGCACCGACTTCAGCTGACCTCTCCAGATCCCGGTCACAATCAGGGCGATCACCAGCCCCACCACCAGAGCAATCAGGACCCATTCAATCCCCAAGGGCTCCCGGGGGAGGTTATCCACATCCACCGGGGTACCGTTTTTTGCCTGAGTAATAAAGGAGTCACAAAGCTCGGCATAGGTCTCAAATCCTGCCATAACATCTCCATCATCCAGCAGGGGGCGCACCTGACTGCCGATATACTGCAGGCCGGCATCGGTGATGGCGGTAATGCCAAAGCCGTGGGTGGAAATATATCTTGCATCCTCATTGGGGCAGTAAAGGAGCAGGATTCCGTCCCGGGCGGAGGAAAAATCAAGACCGTAACCGAAGGTATCATAGAAATCATCGGCAAAATCCCGGGCAGACATTCCCTCCAGGCTTTTCACCGTCACAATCACAACGTCACATTCCTGCCGGACGCTGATTTCATCCAGCTTCTCCAGCAGAATTTCCTCCTCCCAATCCGAAAGAAGGTTTCCATCATCCACCAGCCGGATCAGCAGCCGCTCCTCCGGAATGGTAACGGCAGAAACCGGAAGGATCGCCACCATAACAAAGATCAGTCCAAGGGCCAATGCAACTATTTTCTTCTTCACAGCTTCCACCTCCTTAGCCCAAAAAGCCCAGCAGCCAAAGGAGCCAGGCTCCCGCGTAGGCCGCGGCGGCACAAATGGCAGTCAGTCCAACCAACCACTTCCAGAAGGCCTTCCGGTCCACCGGGAGATCCCCGACAAACTTCCCGGTCTGGCCATTCATAGCAAAAACATACTGCTTGCCCTCATAGGTAGTGTTGAGGATCCAGACGGGATAGAGGGCATACCGGGCGGTACCGTTGGAAAGGCGGATCCCGGTATGTTCGGGGACAACTGAGGTATAACCAAGCACCGTCTGCGCAAAGGACTCCTCAGTGCTCCGGCGAACCCGCTCATTGGCCCGCTGAACGCTTTCCTCGGAGGAAACATCATACTTATCCGCCAGATATCCGGCAAGATAGGCGGTCTGAAAATCCACCGCCTCGGAAAAATCGTAAGGCTCAATGGATTCCATCAGATCATCCGCCATTTTGGAGGAGCCATCCACCGGAACCCGCTCAAAGCCGATGGTTCCCGCCCGATGCACCGAGAAAAAGCTCGTTTCTGTATAATCATAATTGGAGTCCGACCAGGTTCTGACCCGGGTCGCCTTGTAACGGATATTCGCATCCACATCCGCATCAAAAAGCCAAAAAGGAACATAGATTCCCCGGATCTGATCGATATGGTTTTGATCCTTAAAGATCTTAGGGAGCAGTTTCTTCCCTTTCAGGTGGTTTTCCAGTCCGGCTTTGGCCGCTTTTTTGTCCAGCTTGAAGGGGATCACGTAATCGGGGCGGAGCATCCCCGAAAGGTTGCCCTGCATCACCACCGGATTGGAGCAGTAGGGACAGCTTGTTGCCGCGGTATGCTCATCTGCAACGATCTCTCCGCCGCAGGAATTGCAAACGTATACCCGCATTCCCTCCTCTTCCCCGGGGATCCACTCACTTCCTCCGCCGGTCTGCCAGGACATCTCGTCCGGCTGGTCGGAGACACGTTCCTCATCGTAGGCCCGGAGGGTCTCCATATCAAATTCCGTTCCGCAGTAGGGGCATTTCATCTTCTGCAGAGAGCTGTCAAAGCTGATCGCACCGTCGCAGCAGGGGCATTTATATTCCAAAAGGGTTGCCATATGCACCCCTCCTTTCTTCTTCCCTTATTATAAAACGGTGCGGTCGGGCTTGTCAAGAAAGGAAGGCTCATCCGCCCAAAAAGAGCCGCACCGCCCAGGCGCTGATAAAGATGCTGAGAATATCTCCCAGGAGGGCGGAAGGAAGAGTATGGCGGGTACGGGTCACGGAGGTTGCCCCAAAATATACGGCGATGGTATAAAAGGTCGTTTCGGTGGAGCCCTGCAACACACTTGCCACCCGCCCGATCAGGCTGTCGGCACCATATTGCCGGAGGATGTCCTCCAGCACTGCCAGGGACCCGCTCCCCGAAATGGGGCGAAGTAACGCCAAAGGCAACACCTCCGCCGGGATTCCCAGCCCCTCCATCGCCGGACGGAGAAGCTGACAAAAAAGCTCCAGCGCCCCACAGGCCCGGAACATCCCAATGGCAGTCATCACGGCAATCAGGGGTGGCAGAATCCGGGCGGCCGTTCCCAGCCCCTCCTTCGCTCCCTCGCAGAATATTTCAAAGGTCTTTCTCCGCCGGATCATAGACCACAAAAGGATCCCGCCCATCACCGCCGGCACAACGTAAAATGTGATCTTCCCCACTTTCCCAAGTCCCCTTCCTCTCTTGCCATCCGCGCCAAACCGTGGTATACTTAACGGTGTATCCCGGGCCCTTTTTCCGGGAGATTCTTTCAAAAAAGGACCATCATATTTTATGAAGAAGAATGACAAGGTAGAATTGGAGATCACCGGGCTGACCAGCGAGGGAATGGGGGTTGGCCGGGCAGAAGGAATGGCGGTGTTCGTCCCCACCTGTGGGGTGGGCGACCGGATCCTCGCGCGGATCGAAAAGGTGCATTCCTCCTATGCCTTCGGGAAAATGGTCGAGCTGCTTTCTCCCTCCCCCAGCCGTATCGAAAATGACTGCCCTGTTTTCCCCGGGTGCGGCGGCTGTGTTTACCGTCATATGACTTATTCTGCAGAGCTGGAAGCCAAGGAAACCCTGGTGCGGGAAAACCTGCGAAAGCTGGGGGGACTGACTCCCGAGCTTCGCCCCATTATTCCCTCTCCGGAGGAGTGCCGCTACCGCAATAAGGCGCAGTACCCGGTGGCAGGGGAGCCGGGCGGACTTTTTGCCGGCTTTTATTCCCGCCGTAGCCATCGGGTCATTCCGGCAGAGGATTGTCTGCTTCAGCCGGAGATCTTTTCCCATATTCTGCGGGAGGTGCTTACCCTCTGCAACCGTCACCGGCTGACCGCCTACAACGAAGCCACCCATACCGGGATCCTCCGCCATATTTATCTTCGCCGGGGGGATGGCGGTATTATGGTCTGCCTCGTTTGCAACGCCTCCGGCCTCCCCTTTGAAGAGGAGCTTTGCGCCCTTCTGCGGGAGCGTTTCTCTGAAATTTCCTCTATTGTTCTCTGCAAAAACACAAAGAAAACCAACGTGATCCTTTCCGATTCCTGCCGCACCCTTTGGGGGAGTGCCACCATTACTGATACCATCTGCGGAATCACCGCCGAGCTTTCTCCCCTCTCCTTTTATCAGGTCAACCGCCCTGCGGCGGAGGGGCTCTACCGTACTGCCGCCCAAATGGCCGGGCTGACCCGGGAGGATATTTTGCTGGATCTTTACTGCGGGAGCGGTGTGATCGGGCTTTCTATGAGCCATTTGGTCCAGGCCCTTTACGGAATTGAGATCGTTGCCCCGGCGGTGGAAAATGCCCGGCGGAACGCCCTCCGCAACGGGATTGAAAACGCCGAGTTCCTCTGCTGTGATGCATACGAGGGCCTTCGCCAGCTTGCCGACCGGGGGATCCGTCCCTCCGTCATCATCACCGACCCGCCCCGGAAGGGCTGCGGCAAAGAGGTCACCGACCTTCTTCTTGCGGCCGCACCCCGTCGGATCGTTATGATCAGCTGCAATAGCGCCACCCTCGCCCGGGATTGCGCCTACCTTGTAGAGGGCGGATACGAGATCACCGATGCCGTCCCGGTGGACCTCTTCCCCCGGACGGCGCATGTGGAGACGGTTGCTTTACTATCTCGTTCCAGATTTTAGCCATCGCCCAGATGTAGAAAAGGAGCAAAAGAATGAAGTACATGACAAAAGAATGGTATGAAACGGCACAAAAAACATCTTTTCATCTTTTTCTGAAAGTTTCAAAAAAAGCAGAATCATTTTCCGAAGACTATTTCAAACAACTGTATAAACGCAAGGAAAAGGAATGGTTGGATGTTCGAAAAGCGGTTTCTGAGGTTCCTTTTGAAGATATCTTCCCGGAAGAATTTCACGCTGAGTATTTCGACGGTACTCCCATTGAAAAATCGATTTTTGAAGAGATGGAGAAAGATTATTTTGAACGACGCGAGCAAGCACGGATAAATTTCCAAAACATACCCGCATTCGATGCTGCGTTGGAGAAAAAGAACTTTCATCAATCCTTCCTCGATCACATAAAACGCTTGAGAGAAAATCTTCCTGAATCGATCCTCCAAAAGGTTGCAGACATCAGGGTTTTAGCTTTGGATTTTGCATCTCGCGAAATAAAGCAAGAGATCACTCAATTCTGCAAGCAAAACGGAAAAATGTGTGAATCAGCGATGACTGGATACCAAAAACAATATGAAAAACAGTTCAAGTCTGGCATCCCCGATTTTGCCGAGGAATTGCAGCTGCATGACTGTATTTTGCTATCCTGCCGAAAAAAGGGAAAAGACATTGTTCTGACTCTTGATAACAGCGGAAGCTTTACAAATATCAGCGAAATTCGAATGAAGAACAGTATTGTTCTAACGCAGGATTCCCCCCTTCACGGAGCGTGGTGTTTATACACAGAAATATATCCGGTCGACAATCGGTACGAAATACATTTTCTGCTTCTAAGGAACAAGCTGATTGACTTTATCGTTTCAACAGACGGCTTGGAATACCGATATGATTAACCACTCTTCCTGAGCAGCATATTTTTTGCCGGAAGGGTCGTTACAATAACGCAATATGCGCTTTTCGCCTATGCTATTGCCCCAAGGCACACGAAAAACACCACCACTTTTTATTAAAAACAAGGAGACACTATGATACAAGATCTTCATTCCCACACCTACTATTCCTTCTGCGGAAAGGACCGCCCCGAAGCCGTGATTGAGGCGGCCATTGAGGGCGGAATTGAACTTCTCGGTATCTGCGACCATAACTACGGTGTCGGTTTCGGAAACGGCGCGGCATTTTGCGCTCCCGCCGAAACCGTTCCCCTGAGTTACTCCAACCAAACCCTGCAGAAATATCTCGATCACCTAACGCTCCTGAAAGAAAAATATGCCGACCAAATCACCCTTCTGCGGGGAATTGAAATTGCCACCCACCTGGACACGCCAAAGGTCATCCCTCCTGCGGATGCGGATTTTTCCGGCTTTGATTATTGTCTGATTGAGAATCTGGATCATCCAAATTCCATCACCCAGGGCGACCTGTTTGCCTTTGCCGAAAAGACCAACTGTCAAAATGTCGGCGTTGCCCACACCGATCTGTTTGCGTTTATCCGTTCCCTCGGGGAGGATCCCTACCGCTATTTGAAGCGTATGGCCGATCAGAATATCTTCTGGGAAATGAATGTTTCCTATGACAGCATCCACCAGTACCGGGAGCATCCCTATATGCTTGCATTTTTCTCTGACAGGGAACAGCAGGCCATCGTCCGGGAATCGGGAGTGCGGTTGAGCGTCGGCTTTGACGGGCACCGGGTGGGGGACTATCTCCCCCAACGAATCCGGGACTACTGTTCCTGCCTTGGCGATATGGGAATCAAGCTCGCTTTTGAGGAATAACTGCATCCAATTTCATTTTATGTTCATCGCAACGGACATGAAGCAAGGCAAAATCTTACCAAAAGGAACGATTTTATGGCTATGAAAACTGCGCCGGGCAACGGTTGTCCGGTCTACAAAAAATGCGGCGGCTGTCAACTGCAGAATATGACCTACGAGGAGCAGCTGCACCATAAGCAGGTCAAGGTGATCCGTCTGCTGGGAAAATTCGGTCGAGTCAATCAGATCCTGGGGATGGATGTCCCCCTCCATTACCGTTGCAAGGTGCAGGCAGCGTTCGGCCGGGACCGGGGACAGATCGTTTCGGGGGTCTACCAGTCCTCCACTCATAAGATCGTTCCCATTGATTCCTGCATGATCGAGGATGAGGCCGCCGATGCCATTATCGTCACCATCCGGAAGCTTGCCAAGTCCTTCAAGATCAAACCCTTTGACGATGTGAGTATGACCGGCTTCCTTCGCCATGTTCTGGTGCGAAAGGGATATTATACCGGGCAGATTATGGTGGTACTGGTCACTGGGTCGGAGCCGTTCCCCTCCTGTCGCTCCTTTATCAACGCCCTGGTGGGACGGCATCCTGAGATCACAACCATCGTGCAGAACATCAACGGAAAATTTACCAGCCTTGTTTTGGGAGAGAAGAATATCGTCCGGTACGGGCAGGGGTATATTGAGGATAGCATCCTCGACTGCACCTTCCGGATCTCCCCCAAATCCTTTTACCAGGTCAATCCCCAAATGACCACCGTCCTTTACGGAAAGGCCCTTGAGTTTATGGCGCTGACCGGCGCCGAAACAGTGATTGATGCCTACTGCGGCACCGGGACCATCGGTCTGCTGGCCGCCCGGAAGGCCAAGCGGGTCATTGGGGTGGAGCTGAACCCTGACGCCGTCCGGGATGCCAAGTGGAACGCCCGGCGCAATGGGATTGAAAATGCGGAGTTCTTCCCCGGGGATGCCGGAGAATTTATGACCGAAATGGCTGCCGCAGGAGAGCAGGCGGACGTTGTGATTATGGATCCGCCCCGTGCCGGCAGCGACCGGCGGTTTTTGGACTCCCTGGCCACCCTCGCCCCCAAGCGGATCGTTTACGTTTCCTGCAACCCCGAGACCCTCGCCCGGGACCTAAAGCATCTTCTCCTCAAGGGCTACCGGGTTAATCGGATCCAGCCGGTGGATATGTTCCCCCATACGGAGCATGTTGAGAGTGTCGTTTGTCTGACGCGAAAATAAGCGATTTTGACCATAAAATGGCAAAAGTTTTTGACAAGGATAATGATAATGAAAAACAGAACATCAGAATTCGATTTGGCTATGGTAACTCGAAAATTTTATTGCCATAAATGCGGTGATAGACTTGCAAGAAATGCTCACACTCGCACGATCAAGCGAGGTGATCCCGATTACAGGGAGCATTCAAGTTTTGGCACAAAACGAGTTATTGGCGATATCGAGTTAACCGAGTACGATTTTAAATGTTGGACTTGCAATAGAATTATTAACCCGGACGAACAGTATGTAATAGAGAGAATGCAAAATATGCTTGGCAAGCATATTCTGACCGATGAAGAATTTGCGGAAACCGAAGAAAAAGCAAGAGCCGCTATCGCCAAAAAAAGAAGGACAACCGACATCGTTGTAAAAGCTGTATCAATCACTGTGGCACTTCTTGTTCTCTTCCTTTGGATAATAACAAAAGGCGGCACTGGCTTTACATTTTACTTTTAATACGGATTTTATGAAAAAACGAACATTTACAACGAAAAATATACCTTTTGTCGTTACAACCCCCGTTTTTGGTATATTAGATCCCGATGCTTCGCATCGCCCTACGGGTTCGACTGCGGGCTACGCCCTCCGCTCAGGATGACATATAAACATAGTATCACCCGTGTCATCCTGAGCGAGCGAAGCGAGTCGAACTGCGAAGCAGTGCGAGGTGTAACCGAGCAGGATCTCGGGCGAAAAGGAGCTTTATGTACTACGTTTACATCCTCACTAACAAAACCGATACAGTAATGTATATCGGTGTGACCAACGATTTGCGAAGACGATTATACGAACACAAAAATGAGCAAATCGAAGGGTTTACAAAAAAATATCACGTTCACAAGCTTGTCTATTTTGAAGAATATTCCGAAGTGAATGATGCAATCGCAAGGGAAAAGCAATTAAAGCGTTGGGTTCGCTCCAAAAAGAATTGGCTTGTGGAAACAAAAAATCCAAACTGGGATGATTGGGGCGAGGGATTCTTTTGAAAAAGTGAGACCTTTTCCTTTTACAACCCCCGTTTTTGGCTCAAAAATATACCTTTTGTACTCTTGACCCATGTTGAGACGGTCGTATGTCTCACACGTCGGCTCGACAACTGAGCTCGCTTTGCGAGGGAGCGAGCAAAGCTTCATTGCGAACGGTACGCGCAACTCCACTTTTGCAAGTTCATTTTGCAGCAATACGGTATAACATATCGAAAGGAGTAAGGCAATGAATGAAAACGAAAAGCTGTATAAAGCACATCATCGAAACTACAAAAGCATCGAAGAATTATACGATGATTTAAGCAATGCAATTATAAATTGTGATTTTGAAAATAATAAAATCATCATTCATTGCACGTCCGATACTCTTGAGATTGAGCCGAGCCGATGGGGATACTGTACATATCTAAATGGAAAAAGAGAAGCGGACGAGTGGGAAGACCAGGATATTTATTTCTATGCCTTGGCGTTTGTTCAACAACAGCAAAAAGGGTTCGCTGAATTTGAAGATACAAGCATTGTTCGCATCACAAACGAAGGTGTTACTTATTGTGACATTTTTGGTAGAAATCATTTCGTTCGTTATGAGGATTGCGCAATGAATGGCCCGACTGCATCTTGCGTAGCCGAACAAGATATTACAAAATGGTATTTCAAATTCTATTCACCAAGCGTTTCGATTAAGATTATGTTCAGAAGCCTTTTTGTTTTCAAAAAAGGAAAGCGATTCTTGACCGGTAGAAGGGAAAAGCGATTCAGAACTTTACAACAATCGATTACGGATAGTGGGTTTACTACTTGTGATTTGTCGTGATTTGAGGACTTTTTGCACAACCCCCCCGTTTTGAGCATAAATACACCTTTTTTCGTCTTGACCTATGTTGAGTCGGTCGTATGTCTTACACGTCGGCTTGACAACTGAGCTCACTTTGCGAGTGAACGAGCAAAGCTTCAAGATACTCCGGGAGGCCCATTATGTATAAGATTTCAGTTCCTGTAATGAATGCAAATGTCAAAAGAAGCGATCGGGAAATGCTGCTGAAGGAAATCAAACGGTTTGATGCCGAGCGTGTGTTTCTGGCGCTGGACACCTACGAGCTGGATAAAAGCAAGCAGACTGCCGCTTTGGACGACCTTGCTGATAACTGCCGTTTTTTCCACGAAAACGGATTTGAGGTCGGGGCCTGGATCTGGACTTTTTGGGTCAAGGGAAACCGCTCCTTCCGGAATATGCGCTCCATTAAGGGGACGGAAATCAAAGAATTTATGTGTCCTACGGACGAAAACTTCGTTTTATTTGCCACCGAATATATCAAAGACATTGCCCGGTGCGGTGTGGACATCATCCAGTTTGATGATGACTTCCGTTACGGTTTTTTCAGTGACTCTCCTGCCTGCATACGCTTACGGTAACCCCGCCCTGTATATGCAGTGCAAGGAAGGGGAAGGTAAAATGGCTGTGGGACTTTGGAATTTCTTTGCCGACCCTGCCCTTTCCCCCACCATCGCCCTGGCGCGGGAGTATTCTTCCATCACCTGCATCAACTGTGACGGTCGTGTAGATGGAAATCGGGTCACCCTTTCGGATATTCCGGCCTTTGGCTTTGCCGCTTTTGAAGTAAAGTAACTGCACCGGCTTACTGATTTCTTGGAAAAGGATTTTACACAATGAAACAAAAAGCAATTCTCTATATTATCCTGGCAGGGATCCTTTGGGGGACATCGGGGGTTTTCGTCCACTACCTTGCCCCCTACGGCTTCACCCCGTTGCAAATGACCAGCGTCCGTGCCCTTGTTTCCTTTTTCTGCATTCTTCTGTATGCATTTTTCAGGGAGCGAACGGCATTCCGTATTAAACCGCTTCATCTGCTTTTATTTGCCGGAATCGGGGCATCCCTGTATTTTACATCAGCCTTTCACTATCTTTCTATGCAGATGACCTCCGTTTCCACATCGATTATGCTCCTCTATGCGGCACCCATCTATGTGATGGTATATTCGGTGCTCTTTTTGAAGGAAAAGCTCACCCTTCTGAAAACTGTGTCCGTTGGATGTATGCTGGTGGGCTGCTGTCTGGTGGCCGGAGTGATCGGCGGACTGAAATTCGACCCCCTTGGAATGCTTCTAGGCGTACTCGGCGGCGTAAGCTATGCCATCTATAATATTCTGACCAAAATTGCAATGCAAAAAAAGATCACTCCTATCACCACCACCCTGTACGGTTTTCTGTTTATGTCGGCAATTTCTCTCTTTGCGCTGGAGCCGGCAAAGCTCCTTTCCCACGCTTGCGCCGCACCTGCAGAGACCTTCCCCCTGCTTTTGGGGCTGGGAATCTGCACCTTTGTTATCCCTTATTTTCTTTACACCTTGGCTATGCGGGATCTTTCCGCCGGAACAGCATCCGCCCTCAGCGTGATGGAGCCGATGTCTGCGACCCTATTCAGTGTGATCCTGCTGGGAGAGTCTTTGGATCTGTTTTCAGTCATCGGGATGCTTTTGATCCTCGGATCGATCTGTATGATTGGAAAAGCGGAGAATGACGCAGCCGCGAAAGAGCAAGCGGCCTGATGTTTTGTATTTTATGTCGAATAATATACTTTTTGTATAAGGAGATGACGAAATGTATTCCTTGACGGTTGCGCAAATGAAGCAGGCGGAAGCCAATGCCTTTGGTCTGGGGATCGACGCCCACCGCCTGATGGAAAACGCCGGTGCGGCAGTCGCCCGGGTGATCCGGAAGCGGGAGACTCTTTCGGGGGCGCGGTGCGTGGTCCTTTGCGGCAAAGGAAATAACGGCGGGGACGGCTTTGTGATCGCCCGAAAGCTCTATGAAAGCGGCGCACAGGTATTCGTTCTCCTTTGGGACGGTCTGCCCGTCACCCGGGAGGCCACCGAAATGCTGACCACCCTCCGCCGGATGGAGGTGGAGATCTGCGAGCTGAAGATGGAGCGTTCCCGGATTTCGATAGAACTGGAGCACGCCGATATAGTGGTGGATGCCCTTTACGGCACCGGCTTTTCGGGGAGCTGTTCTCCCGACCTGCTGGGGCTTTTTGCCCAGGTGGAGCAATCCGGAGCCATGGTTTACGCGGTAGATATTCCCTCCGGCGCCAACGGTGATACGGGTGCCATCGGCGGCGGATGCCTCCGGGCGGACTGCACCGTTTCCCTGGGTGCCTGCAAGGTAGGGCAAAGCATTCCTCCCGCGGCAGACTACTGCGGCGAGGTGATCGCAGTGGATATCGGCATTCCTCCGCAGGCGTACGAAGGAATTGACTGCTCCCGGTTTTTCCTGGACCCGGAGCTTTGCCGGAGCTTTCTTCCCCGGCGGCGGAAAACCGCCCATAAGGGCGACTTTGGCCGGGTGCTGTCTGTCTGCGGTTCCGACCGGATGACCGGGGCAGCCGTTCTTGCGGCAACCGGAGCATTGCGCACCGGAGCAGGCCTGGTTTGTGCAGCTTCCGTTCCCGGCGTGACGGACGTGATTGCCGGCCACCTCCCCGAGGCCACCCTCCTCCCTCTTCCCGCTCAAAACGGAGCCATTTCCGTTGGGGCTGTGCCCGCATTGCGGGAGGGATTGCGTCGCGCCAGCGTCTGCTTGCTGGGATGCGGACTGTCGGTCACCGATTCGACCCGGGAAATCGTCCGTCGGTTGGTTACGGATGCGGATTGTCCCCTGGTTGTGGATGCCGACGGAATAAATATCCTCGCAGAGCATATAGATATTATATCAGAGCGCAGCGCGCCCCTGATTCTGACCCCTCACCTGGGTGAAATGAGCCGCCTGACCGGACTGACGCCCCAACAGATTGCCGCGGACCGCATTAATGTCGCTTCCGATTTTGCACAAAAACACGGGGTAATTTTGGTCTTGAAGGGCGCCAACACCGTAATCGCCTCCCCTGATGGAATCTGCCGGATCAACTCCACTGGCAACCCCGGAATGGCCAAGGGCGGAAGCGGTGACGTTTTGGCCGGGATGATCGCAGGGCTGGTAGCGCAGGGAATTGACCCTGCCCTGGCCGCATCTGCAGGGGTATACCTTCACGGACTGGCCGGAGATATCTGCCGGGAGCGGTTCAGCGAATATGCCTTCCTTCCCACCGATCTTCTGGCCGCCCTCCCAGAGGCATTCTGCCGTATTCTGGGCTGATCCTTTGCGCTGTTGCTCCCCTGTCCTTTTCCGGGCGGGGTCACAGCTTTGCGAAAGGACAGATTTTTATGAACCATATTTTTACACAAATTAAAGGACGGAGCATTCCCGCGGTGGGGTGCTTCGTCCTTTTGCTTGTCCTCATTTTCGGGGTAGTCCTCGTCCCGGGGTGCCAACAGGAGACGGAAGCTCCCCCCACCCTTCACGCCGATATGACCAAAGGCTTTTTCTGCGCCGCAGACATCACCTTTGGTGAGATGAAAATGACTGCAGATATTCGGCGGAGGGGACCGGGACTTTGTCAGATCACCTTCACCTCCCCCCAGCTGCTCAATGGGATGGACTTTTCCTTCTCGGGGGAGGACGTGACCCTATCCTATCACGGGCTCTCCTACCAATTCGGGGAGGACGCCCTTCCGGCCCAGTCAGTGGCATCCTCCATCTCCTCGGCACTGGACCTTTTGGCAAATACCTCCGCCTGGAACATCACCGCCCTTTCGGGGGATCTTCTTCTCACCGGGGAGACAGAGCTGGGAGAATTCTACCTGACGGTAAACGACAAAAGCGGTGCTGTGATTGCCCTGGAGGTGCCGCGAATTCATCTGAAGGCGGAGTTTTCGGAATTTACCTTTTTGGAATAGCGGGGATTTCTTATGCTGAAACAGCGATGGAGGGGACTTCTTTTTCTGGGCGGACTGGCTGCTCTGATCCCGCTGGTGGGCGATCAACCCTACCTTGGCCTTCTTTATCAACGGGGATGCGTGGCGGCGATGGGGGCAATTTCCCTCCAGCTCTGCCGGGAAACGACGGGGGAATTCAGCCTTGGGCAGGGAGCCTTCGTTGGGATTGGCGGGTATGCTGCGGCATTTTTCACAAAGCAGCTCGTTCCCCTTGGTGGAGCAGGGTGCCTTCTGGGGATTGCCGGCGGGATCGGAATTGCCTTTTTGGTGGGGCTGATTTCCGGACTGCCCCTTCTTCGCCTGCGGGGGGATTATTTTTCCGTTGCCACCATGGGTTTGGGGGAAACCCTTCGGGTAGGTTTGGATAACGCCGCCTTTTTGGGCGGATCAGGCGGATATTTCAGCATCCCGAAATATTCCTCTCCCCTTTTTGCGTTGCTTGGTTTGGGGGCAATCCTCCTTACCGCAACCTGCTACCGGAATTCGCAGTCCGGTCTTCTTGCCCGTGCTGCCGCAGATGACCCCCTGGCTGCAGACTCCATCGGCATCTCCTCCGGGAGGACAAAGCTTCTTTCCTTTGCCCTTTCTGCCGGAATTGCCGGTGCTTCAGGGGCAATTCTCGCCGGGTCGGGCGGTTTTTTGAGTCCCAGCGATTTCACCTTTGCCCGCTCTGTTGACCTTGCCGCGGCTACAGTACTGGGAAGGAGTGGGATTCTCTCCGCCGGAGTTGCAGCGGTAGGTTTGGAGCTTGCCTCCGCTCTTCTTGCACCTATGGCACAGCTACGAAGCATTCTTTACGGGCTTATCCTGGTGGGTGGTGCTTTGCTGGGAGTGGCAAGAGACAGCGGGACTTCTTTTAAGGTGGTCGGGAAACGGAGGAGGGCGCAGCCCCTCCGCGCAACGCGCGGAGCGCCGGATGAAATCCGGCGGCCTGCCGGCAAAGCCGGCAGGCGGGCTGCGCCTGCAAGCCTTCCCCTTCCCTTATTTCTCACTCGGAAGGGGATAGCTCCACCAACCCCAAAAGCTCCCTGGCCACCCCTTCCTGCACATTCCGCACCGGGTGAACCCGATCCTGCATTCCCACTGTGGAGATTTGCAGGTCGCAAAGCCCCCTCCTCCGTTGAAACAACGAGGTACGGATCACCGCCCTCCCGATCCGGTCGGCAGGGATCACCACCGTATGCAGAGTAAACCCCCGTGCATACCGCAAGGTCACACAGTTTTTCTTCACACCGATTCCTCCCCGGTACCGGTCTGCCACCCGCACCGCTATCATCCACAGGGCGGGCATCAAACCTGCAACCGTGAGAAAACCGATCAGCTCACCCCAATGGGGGAACGTCCGATAGACCCAAACCCCCACCACAGGGATGAGTGCAACCACCCCCAACACCGGCGCGCAAAAGCGAAAAAGCGTCCCCTGTCCGCCGGTCAGTTGATTTTTCTGTTGGTGAAATCCCGGGAGCAACCCCTCCAGCTCCCTCTTGCCTGCTTCTCCCTTTCCCGCCGGGATCAGTACCAACTGCTTCCCCTTTTCTCCTCCGAATTCCCTTCCCGCCGTCCGAATGCCCACGGTGTAGACGCCAAGAAGCCAGGTTAGCACGCTTTGTCGCAGATCAGCGTAAATGATCCGGTCCCGTCTGCAAAAAAGGGTCTGTCGGGTCACCAATCCGCCCTCTACCTTCAAAACATCCCCTCTCCGCTCTGCCCGAAATCCACGGTAGCGCAGCAGGTTTCGTCCAAATGCCGCCAGCCATCCCAAAAGGAGAATCAAGGATAGAATTGCCGTGGTTCGGGGAATGAAGAAGAGGACCTTTGCCGCCTCCTCCACCGTGGATAAAATGACCCAGCGAAGCTCCTCCCCCAAAATCTCCCCCACCCGTTTCAGCACCGTGGAGAAAAATATCACGCCGGCCAGGGTGTTTGAGAAAAAAAGAGAAAGCCCGCCCACCTGAAACCACCGGGGACGGTAGCTCCAATCTGCCGATCCCTTCCCCCTCGAAAAAAGGGCGGCTAACGCCTCCCCCTCCTTGCGGCTGACTATCATCCGGAGGTCGAACCGGCTTCTGCCATGTTCCGGCTCCAGCCTTACCCGCACCGCCCTAAAAGGCCGGAGATACCAGCTCTCTTCCATCCGCAAGGACAGAATTGCTTCCTTCGGAATACGGACAACCCTTCGAAAAAAGAGTCCCCGATCCAGCCAAATGCCGCCCTCCGAGATTTGATGCCGCCGAAACAGCCATCGAACATACCCAAGGAACAGAATCCCCACAAGAACCAGGAAATCGATCCAAACTCCCTTCAGCCATATAGCCAGCCCTTCCGACGTTCCCACCGTCAAAAGTCCGCGAAAAAAGGGGATCACCAGCAGAAACAGTAGCCGTCCCATTGACTCGATCATTGCAATCGGGTGGGCTCGTTTCACGCAGGTCATCCCCTTATGATTCCTATTTATTGTATTATATTATATAAATAATACAATCAGTATGGATTTACCATCCCTGTCAGTTCGGTCACCGATGCGATTCCCTGTTCATCCAGGTATCGGTTCAGATCCTCCAGAATTTTGACAGGGCAGGTCGGATCCGCAAACAACGCCGATCCAATCTGGAATGCCGAAGCACCCGCCAGCATCATCTCCACCGCATCCTCGGCAGAGGAGATTCCGCCCATCCCAATGACCGGGATCTTGACTGCCCGGGAGGCCTGCCAGACCATCCGCACCGCCACCGGAAATACCGCCGGGCCGGAAAGTCCTCCCACGTTATTCCGCAGGATTGGCCGCCGGGTGCGAATATCAATCCGCATTCCCAGCAGGGTATTGATTAAGGAAATTGCATCCGCGCCGGCGGCTTCTACCGCCCGGGCAATCTCCGCAATATCCGAAACATTGGGGGAGAGCTTGATAATCAGCGGCTTTTTGCAGACCTTCCGGACAGCTGCCGTCACTTCGGCGGCGCAGGCCGCACTCACACCAAAGGCCGCACCTCCCGCCTTGACGTTGGGGCAGGAAATGTTCAGCTCGATCATATCCACATCCGAGTCAGATACCTTTTCCACCACCGCAACATATTCCTCCAGGGTGCTCCCGGCAAGGTTTGCGATAACGACAAGATCTTCTTGCTTTAACCGGGGCAGTTCCTCGGCCAGAAAAGCATCCGCGCCGGGATTTTGCAATCCAACGCTATTGAGGAGTCCGGCCGGTGTCTCTGCGATTCTGGGAGGGGGATTCCCCGGCCGGCGGTGGAGAGTTGTCCCTTTTGTGGAGATCCCACCCAAGGTCGAAATGGGGAAAAGCGCACCGTACTCCTGGCCAAAGCCGACCGTTCCGGAGGCGGCAATCATGGGGTTTTTCATCGTTACCCCTGCAATTTTCACAGAAAGATCTGCCATCTTCAGTTTCTCCCCTCTTCCTTAAAAAATACACGCTCTGCATCAAAAACAGGGCCATCCTTGCAAACGTGGCTGAAGTCCTCCGACCCGTCCGCTTTGCGGGTCTTGCAGGCGCAAACAAGGCAGGCACCAATGCCGCAGCCCATCCGCTCCTCCATAGACACCTGACAGGGCACACCGGCCTCTCTGGCCGCCGTTGCCACAGCCTCCAGCATCCGGGTAGGGCCGCAGGCCAACACCGCCGCATACCGTTCCGCGGCCAGCTTCTCCGCCACAATGGGAACCACCGTCCCCTTCCGACCGAGAGAACCGTCATCGGTGGCGATCTGAACATCTCCGCAAACAGCGGCATAATCCTCCGCCAAAATCACCTGTCCGGCAGAACGAAAGCCCAGCACCGCATCTGCGCCCCGGCTCTCCTTTGCCGCCTGCAACAGCGGGGGCACGCCGATTCCGCCCCCCACCACAAGGATCCGTCCCTCTTCAGGAATCCGGAATCCGTGGCCAAGGGGAGCCAGCATATCTAGAAAATCCCCTTCCTTCTGCGCCGCGAGAGCATCCGTCCCCTTGCCGCGCACCTGCATTACCAGCCGGAGGGTGCCGGCATCCCGATCCACCTCACAGATGGAAATCGGACGGCGGAGAGAGAATCCCTCCACCCTGATATGCACAAACTGCCCTGCTTCGCTTTGCGCCGCAACCTCCGGGCAACGAACCAAAAAGGAGAAGACATCCTCCGTTAACTGTTTCTTTTCCACAATGGGGAAGCTCCCCTGCTGATATGCCATAATGCTTCTTCCTTTCTCTCAATCAGTCAGACAAACACGCATCCAAACGGCAAAGAGCGCGAATATAGATCATCAGCGCCTTCTGCATCCAGGAGAGGGGGATCGCCTCATCCGGCTGATGACAGCCACCCTTTCCCAGAGGCAGTCCCTTATCCTCATCGGGGAAGCAAGGCCCGAAAGCAGCGGCGTTTTTCAGCATTCTTGCGTAGGTGCCTCCACCCATCCGGTAGGTGCCGGCGGGGCTTCCCGTTTCCTCGGTATAAACCTCCATTACCGCGGCAATGGCCGGGTCCTCTGCCGGAATATAATATCCGGGAGAATTATCCAGCGAATCCACCTGCCCGCCGGCCGCCGCAACACCGGTCCGCAAACCGTCCGCAACACCGTCTCCGTCCGCGGTGGAGGGGTAGCGGATATTGACATTGACCAGCATCCGACCCTCCTCTGTTTTCACAATGCCGCTAATGAGGGTCAGCGCTCCCGAGGGTTCATCCTCACAGGCAATGCCGATCCCGGAGCCATCGTGCCCCTCAATCAGCTGCTTCAGGAAGGCCATCGCTTTTTTCTCCTCTTCAGGGAGAGAAAGTTGCCCTGCGTAATTTGCCAGGCGAAGGAGCGCGTCAATGCCGTCCGCAGGACGGCTGGCATGAGCCGTGATTCCGGTGGCGGTTACTGCCAGACCGGTGTCCCCTTTGGAAAGGGTGATTCCCTCCGCCTCGGGAAAATCATCGTCGGCTATGCCGGGCAGGAAAAGCTCCGCCCGGTCGGGAAGAACATTGCTGACCGTCCCGGAAGAAAGCTGCAACCGGCCGCAGGGAATGGAAAGCCAGGCTTCCAGAATCCCTTTTTCACCGTTGCAGAGGGGGAACTCCGCATCCGGAACCAGCACGAACCGAAATTCCTCCCCTACCTCTTTCAGATGGACGATATCGGACATTCCGCCCGTTTCCTCGCTGCAACCCAAAAACACCCGCATCCGATGGTGGGGCAGATACCCCAGCTCCTTCAGACAGCGCAACGCATACATCGCCAGGAGAGCAGGGCCTTTATCGTCCTCCACCCCTCTGCCGAAGAGCAGTTCCCCCTCCCGGGTCAGGGAATAGGGCGGATGATCCCAGCCCTCCCCTTCGGGCACAACGTCCAAATGGACGGCAAAGCCAAGGGACTCCTTCCCCTCGCCGTAGGTCACCTCACCGTAATAATAATCCTGATTGGCGGTTTTCAGCCCGTACCCCTCCGCCATAGCAAGGGCAACGTCCAGCACCTCCGCGCAGGGATCTCCAAAGGGATGCGCACCGGCCGTTCCGGGCTGGGAAACGGAACGAATCCCGATCAGCTTCCCCAAATCTGCCAGGAACTCCTCCTCGTGATCTGCAATCCATTGTTCAATGAGCTCTCTTTTCATATTCAGCACCCCTTCGTCACCTTATGTGACAAAATATTTTCATATGAATAACCGGCCCCGTCCCCATCGGGCCGAGGCCGGAAACAAAGCCTTTCAGTAAAATTCAGGGCCCTCCTCCACAGCCGTTTTCAGCCAAAGCAGCCGGAACAGATAATAGGGTCCCGCTGCGATCAACGCTGTGTATGCACAGGAGGGAAGCAGTCGAAATACCAGCAACCGCCAGGATTCCTCCACCCCCCAGATCAGATGGAAGAAGAAAAAATCCAGCAGGCAGACCGCTACACACATTGACAGCACCGCAACCAGCACACTATACAGATTGGTGCGAATAAAATAGAGGGCCAAAAACCCCAGCACACAGCAGAGGACCATCATCATCAGCGAGAAGAAGCCAAAAAGCCGACCGTCCGCCATATCCATCAAAATGCCGCAGATCAGCCCGGCAACGGCGGCAGGGATTTCCTTTTCCAGCATAGAAACCACTACTGCCGATGCAATCAGCCACAGGGGTCTTACATCCCAAAAAACAAGGAAATTGGGAATGGTCTGAAACAGAAACGCTACCAGAAAGAGGAGGCTGTATCCGACCCAGCGAAGGGCATATTTTCGTCCCGGTGTCAGCTTCATTTTTCCACCGTCCCTCCCCCCACAGAGGGAGATTCCTGGGCGGATTCGCCGTCCGGCGTCACGCTGCCCTGCCCATCAAAGGAGGTTACCACAAAAACATTCTTCAGCTGGCGGTATTCCACCACCGGCTCCACAATGGCGTAAGCCGAAGCGCCGCTCTCCTCCGAGCGAATCTCCCGAATGGTTCCCATAATCAGTCCGCCGGGGTAGATGCCGCTTTCTCCCGAGGAAAGCACCATATCCCCGATTGCCGCGGTGGTGGACCGCTCCAGATAGGACATCCGGTAAAGGCCCTCCATAGCAAGGGGAATCGTTCCGGCGGAGATTCCGACATCCCGGGTGCTGCTGATATAGCAGCCAACATCGGTCCCCACATCCAGAAGGGTACGAACCCGGGCACGGTTGGCGTAAACCTCGCAGACAACTCCCACCAAACCGTCCTTGGTCACCACAGGGTCCCGCAGGTTGATTCCCTGGTCTGCCCCTTTATTGATGGTAAAGGTATGATACTGGGTTGCGTCCGCTATCTGGATTACCGAGGCATCTACCATCTTCAGATTGGGATACTCCTCCGAAATTCCCAGCATCTCCTTGAGCCGCTCATTTTCCTGCTTGAGCTCATCATACTCCACCAGCTGCTCCCGGAGCTTGCGCAGCTCCTCCTGGTATTCCTCGTTTTCCGCTTCCAGCTCGCCGGCCCGGAAAAAGGTGGAAAAGAACCCGGTAAAGCTATTGGCCACCGCGGTGGAAGCCGACTGGACCGGCGTTACCACATAAGAAATAATATTCTGCCAGATCCCCGCAACGCCCTCATTGACGCCGGTATAGAGCATCGCACCAATCAGCACAAGGGCGATTCCGCAGAGGATCTTGAATTTTATGCTTTTAAAGAACTCCTTCACCCTTGTCACCTCCGGGAAAATGGAATGAAAAACAAAACCTCAAAAGCGGGGCAGGCCGGAACGGGTCCTTTCCTGTTTTCGAGGTTTTGATATGGGTCGATCAGTAGCTTCTGGCATCGTCCGAAAGGACATTTCCCAGCTTGGCCATTGCCTCAAGAACCATTCCGGAGCCCTTTGCAACGCAATCCAGGGGATTTTCCGCAATAAACACAGGCATACCGGTCTCATTGGCAATCAGCCGGTCAAGTCCCTTCAGGAGAGCGCCGCCGCCGGTAAGGGTAATACCGTGGTCAATAATATCGGCAGAAAGCTCGGGAGGAGTTTTCTCCAAGGTGGTACGAATGGCATCCAGGATGGAAGCGAGGGGATCCTGCAGAGCTTCCCGAACCTCCTGAGAGGTGATTACAATATTCTTGGGCAGACCGTCCACCAGGTTGCGGCCTTTAATATTCATCTCCAGCTCCTCATCCAGGGGATAGGCCGAACCGATGGTGATCTTGACCTCCTCAGCGGTACGGTCGCCGATCAGAAGGTTATACTTTTTCTTCACATAAGAGATGATGGAAGCATCAAACTCATCGCCGCCCACACGGACAGACCGCTTGGCAACAATGCCGTCCAACGAGATCACTGCGACCTCACTGGTGCCGCCGCCGATATCAACGACCATACTGCCGGTCGCCTCGGTAACGGGCAGTCCCGCACCAATAGCCGCCGCCATAGGCTCCTCAATGATCCAAACGCTCTTTGCGCCGGCTTTTTCCGCCGCATCCTTAACCGCCATCCGCTCCACGGCAGTAACGCCCGAAGGAATGCAGACCACCACCCGCAGACGGGTAAAAAGGTTGGGGTTGCAGGCCTTCTTAATCAGGATCTGCAGCATACTTGCGGTAATATCAAAGTCAGCGATAACGCCGTCCTTCAGGGGGCGAACCGCAACGATTGACCCGGGGGTACGGCCGATGACCTCCTTGGCCTCCGTTCCCACGAAACGGACAGTATCCGTTCTCTTTTCAACAGCAACAACAGAGGGCTCCCGAAGAACAATTCCCTTGCCCTTCATAAAAACAAGTGTATTGGCGGTACCGAGATCGATGCCGATATCTTTATTGAACATTCTCAATTACTCCTTTTTGCAATCTATCTCATATATTATAACCCCATTTACAAAATTTCTCAACTGTTTTTTTCTTAATTTTACGCAGTTTTCCAGTCTTTTATTGGAAAGATGCTCTTTTCCTTCCAAATGAAAAAACGGCCGGGCAAAAACCCGACCGTTCCAAAGAAAATTATTCCTTTTTCATCGCCGCGGCGACTGCCACAGCGGCCTCAAAGGCCGGCAGGTCTGTCCGCAGGAGACAGACGCCCTGCTGTTTTGCCCGGGTAAGGGCCTCAGCGTCGGGGCAGACACCCTCACAGAGGATCATGCATCCTACGTCCGCCAAAACCGCCACCGCCACCGCGTTAACATTGCCCATCACCGTCAGCCAGGCGTTGCCGCTTCCGGCTCTGCCCATCACCAGGCTCAAAAGATCACCGCAATATCCGCCCGAAACGGCGCGGTCGGCCTCCTCCTGCCCAGCGGCAAAAGTAAAATTACAGGTTGCTGCAAGCTCGGATACTGTCATTTCAGACCGCTCCTTCTCTTATTTGGCAGTGGGGATAAACGCATCGTGCACCACGTTCAGTGCGCGCTCCGAATCAGCCTTATCGATCAGAACAGAGATCTTGATCTCGCTGGTGGAGATCATCTGGATATTGATATTTGCATCCGAAAGGGCCTCAAACATCTTGGCCGCAACACCGGGGTTGGACTGCATTCCCGAGCCCACCACAGAGATCTTGGAGATATTGGTATCGCAAAGAACATCCTTGCCGCCCAGAGACTCCAGATGCTCCCGGAGAACGGCAACTGCCTCTTCCCCATTATCCTCAGCAACGGTGAAGCTGATATCCTTGGTGCCATCCCGGCCGATGGACTGCAGAATGATATCCACATTGATCTTCTTGGACGCCAAAAGGGAGAAGATCCGGAAAGCAATTCCGGGACGATCCGGCAGAGCAACCAGAGAGATCCGAGCAACGTTATTATCGCGGGCCGCGCCGCGCACCAGCATTTTTTCCATTTTAACAACCTCCTTGACGATGGTTCCGGGTTTATCTTCCATACTGGAGAGGACTTCCATCTCCACATTATATTTCTTTGCCATTTCCACAGAGCGGTTATTGAGCACCTGCGCGCCCAGGGACGCCAGCTCCAGCATTTCATCAAAGGTGATCTCATCCAGCTTGACTGCGTTCTTAACCAGGCGGGGATCGGCAGTATAAACACCGTCCACGTCAGTATAGATCTGGCAGAGGTCCGCCTTCAGGCTGGCGGCGATGGCCACCGCGCTGGTATCCGAGCCGCCCCGTCCCAGGGTGGTAATATCATCGTACCGGTTGATTCCCTGGAAGCCGGCCACAATCACAATATTTTTCCGGGCAAGCTCTGCGGCGATCCGTTCCGTTTCCACCCGGCGGATCCGGGCAATTCCGTGGGCCGAGTCAGTCACAAAGCCCGCCTGCCAGCCGGTGAGAGAAACCACCGGATAGCCCATCTTTTCAATGGCCATTGCCAGCAAGGACATAGAGATCTGCTCTCCGGAAGAAAGGAGCACATCCATCTCCCGCTTGGAGGCATGAGGGTTGATTTCTTTCGCTTTGGCGATCAGATCATCGGTGGTATCTCCCTGGGCGGAAACAACAACGACGACGTTATTCCCCGCCTTATAGGAATCGGTAATGATCCGGGCAACATTGGCGACCCGCTCGGCATTTGCCACCGAACTGCCGCCGAATTTTTTGACGATCAGTTTCATCAGCATTCACATTCCTTTTTCGTATTTCAAAGACTTCTCAGTCTCAATAATCCAGCACACGCAGCGCCGCATAAACCGGCAGCTTTTTGGCCAGCGTATCAGCACCTGCCAACAGCTTTTTCTCCTCCATCACACCGGTAACAAAGGCCATCTGATCCTGGGGAGTATCCTCCCCCGAAAGGAAGCAGACCTCACCGAACAGCTCCTGCGCCAGACCGGGGAGAAGCTCCGACCGTTCCGTCCGGAAGTAGTAGGCCATTTGGTCGGCTCCTGTGGTGTCCACATTGCCACAACCGCCCTTCCAGAAAAGGTAGGGATTTCCGTCCTGGCCGGCGGCCTCCACAATATCTGAAACCACTGCAGAAGCAGTTGCCTCTTTTCCGGCGCCTCTGCCAAAGAAGAGCAGCTCGCCCACCTCATCTCCCCGGACAACCACGCCGTTAAAGACGCCGTCAATCCCGGCAAGGCGGCCCGATTTGGGAACCAGCGCGGGGGAAACCGTTA
Organism: Oscillospiraceae bacterium; assembly: GCA_017466885.1. Taxonomy (GTDB): domain Bacteria; phylum Bacillota; class Clostridia; order Oscillospirales; family Ruminococcaceae; genus RGIG4130. The sequence continues at coordinate 76,507 of JAFTTH010000025.1, read as the reverse complement.
CTGCGGCTTTCCCGTTTTCCAAAAGCTTTGCCCGGCCGATCAGCTTGATAACCGAGCCGTAAGCTCCGGCATAGCTGACATCTGCCAGGGAAATATCCCGGATGCCCTGGGGCTCTACCTCGGTGGGGGAAACCTCTTTGCCCAGCATCAGGGAGGCAAGAATGCAGATCTTACGGCAGGCATCGTGACCGTCCACATCCGCGGCGGGATCCCGCTCGGCGTAGCCCAGCTCCTGGGCCGTTGCAAGGGCCTGCTCAAAGGAGGTATGCTCGTAGATCATTTTGGAGAGGATGAAGTTGGTGGTGCCGTTGAGAATGCCGGCGATCTCGGTAATCTGATTGGCCGCCATACAACGGCAGACGGGGTGGATCACCGGGATTCCGCCGCCGACACTTGCCTCAAACAAAAAGCTGACACCCTTCTCCGCCGCGATCTCCAGAAGCTCCGCGCCCTTGGCGGCGACCAGCTCTTTATTGGAGGTCACAACACTCTTTCCTGCCAGCAGACACCGCTTCACATACTCATAGGCAGGCTTTAAGCCGCCCATAGCCTCGGCTACCACCGCGATTTCGGGATCCTGCTCAATGAGGGAAAAATCATCGGTAAAAAGGGATGCATAAGGGGCCTCCGGGAACTTTCGGAGATCCAAAATCCGCTTCAGCACCGGCGTTTTTCCGCTCTTTTGGGTCAGAAGATCTTTTTTGTGGTAGAGAATCTCGCAAACGCCCGAGCCTACCACACCGTGACCCATAACGGCTACGCCGTAACATCCATTGTATGCCATATCAAAACCGACCTTTCTATCTGTTTGGTTATTCCTCCGAGATCAGCTTCAGGCTGACCACCCCTTCGCTTTTCTCCACCTGCTCCAAAAGGGAAACGGTGGAAAGCTCTCTGGGCAATCGGACTGACAGCGACATATGCGCCACCGAATCCACCGGGATATTCTGATTGACGGTAACCACGTTTCCGCCCAGTTCGCTGACCATACTCAGGATTCCCGAAAGAACGCCCGGCAGGTCTGCCAGCACCACCGAAAGGGTAATCAACCGACCGTCCGAATCATCCCGGTAGGCAAAAACGCTATCCTTGTACTTATAAAAGGCTCCCCGGGAGATCCCCGCCATATTGATGGCCTGGGAAACGGTCTTTGCTTCCCCCCGCGCAAGCAGTTGCTTTGCATACAGAACCTTTGCCGCCGTTTTCGGTAAAACCGATTCTTCCACCAGAATCAAGCTGCTTTTCGGCGCCATTCGTTCACCCCCAAAAGACAGTTGTCTTTTCAGCGTATACAAATATACCATATTCTATGATATTCCGCAAGAGCACAAAGGGCAGAAAATTGCCTAATTTCCCAGTATTTTTTTGGCTATTTTCCATTCTTGCCTTTTTCCGGAGCAAAGAGGGCTTTACTTTTCCACCTCATAGGGCCAGTCAATGATTCCGCCAAACTCCTTCACATTGGTATACCCAAGCCTTGCCAGCTCCTCCGAAGCAATCTTGCTCCGTCTGCCGCTCCGGCAATAGACCAGAATCAGGGCGGATTGATCGGGCAGCTCCTGTTTGGCACGGCTGGCAATTTCATATTCGGGGATAAGGATCGCCCCTTTGATATGCCCCTCGGCAAATTCGGATTGGGTGCGGGCATCAATGAGAATATAGTCCTTTTGGGTATCCATAATCTCCTTGGCCTCTGCAGGGGAGATCTGCTCATAGGAGGCGGTGACCTCCGGCTTGTCCCCACAGCCGGTCAAGCCAAGAAAGGAAATGACCATCGTCAAAAATATCAACCATCCTTTTATCCTTCGCATTCTTCATCCATCCTGTGTTTTTTCTTTTATTATACGGTTTTTTCCTTCTTTTTTCAAGGGAAAGAAATGATTTCCCTCTCCTTTTTCCGGGCATAATCCAGAGCGGTTTTGGTACCGCTTTTCCGGGTGGAGGGGGAGTATTCTTCTTTATAATAAACAATGCAGAAGCGGCTGCGTCGGATCATTTCATAGTTGCGCTCCACATAAACGGCTTTTCCCGCGCCAAGGAGACCTTCGGGGTATTCGGTATCCTCGTAAGACTGCAGCAGATAGGCCATATAATCCTGGTCTATGTGGGGAAATTCCGCCCGCAGATAAACACGTTTGATATGGGGATACTGTTCTTTGAGCTGGGTGACCAGTGCAAGACAGAGATCGTTAAAACGGCTTTTGCTGCCGAAAAGGAAGGTATCCACCTTTTCCTCGGTAATCAATCGTTCCATCGCCCGGGTGACCTGCGCCCGAAGCTCCGCTGTTTCGTCGATCTCCCGGTGTCCGAAGACGCAACAGGTTGTTTCCTGCATTTCAATTCACTCCAAGTAAATAATCTTTCACCTATTATACATTATTATTGACTTATAGTAAATAATCATTTACTTGTAGAAAGTTATAATTTGCCTTGTTTCCTTGTAGACTATCTACACAAAGGAGGCAAAGTGATGAAAACAGAGTTTTCCGATAAATATATTACTTTAGGTTTGAAGATTGCTTATTATCGCAAAAAGGCCGGTTACACACAAGAGGTTTTTGCGGAACTGATTGATAAAAGTGTAAACTTCGTGGGCCAAGTAGAAGGTCCCGGTACGGTGCGGGGCGTTTCTTTGGAAACCTTATTCAAGATCGCGCAGGTATTAAATATCTCCCCCGCCAAGCTATTGGAGGAAGATTAAAGAGTAAAACAAAAAAGCCATTTGCACCCGTGTTCAAAGGTGTAAATGGCTTTGTTTTTTTCTTCAGACCGGCAAGACGCTCCGTACGAAGGGAGAGTTAGGCGGCGTAGAAGAGCATAATCATATAAACAGTCGAGCCGAAGGAGGTCTCCGCAGAGGAGATAGAGGCGCCAATCTTGGTATACCGCTCGGTATAGGCATTGGAGCCCTCTGAATCGGCAAAGTTATTGATCCACTTTTTGGCAGAGAACGCGCTGCTGAAGGAGTATCCCAGCCAATGGGTGCAGGAGGTGGAGGGCTTTTCATAGCCGCTATCCGCCAAAACGGAGCGAATGGTGCTGCCATTGGGGCGCTTGCTGATGTAATTGGAGGCATCCTCCGAGGAGGTCAGGGCTCCTGCAAATTCCTTGCAGTAATAGTCCGCCGCCTTGGTCAGACCCGCATCATAGGTAAGAGGCACAAGGCCCTTCTCTGCACGAAGCTCATTGAGCTGCTCCACAAGCTTTGCAACCTCTTCGGGTGCGCCGGTCAGATCCACCGAAACAGTTCCCTTGGAGGAGGTCTGCGCCGAGCCGGAGGAGCCGTTATCTCCCTCCGGAGCAACGGAGGATTCAAAGGGGCGGGGCTTGGGCTTGGAGCTTACTGTTCCCGATTCGGACTTGCTGCTGAAATCGGTCAGCTGGCCTCCCGTTTCCTGATCACAACTTACCATCAGCACCGAGAAAAGAAGCGCTGCTGCAACTGCCGCACAAACTGCTGATTTCTTTTTCATTGTATCTACCTCGTTTCTTCCGCGGAATGACCGCAGATTCTTTCCGCCGGGCGGAATGCAGGGGACGGCTCCTATGACCGTCCTGCTTACATTATACCCCATTCAAACCGAAAAGTCGATGACAATTCGGTTACAATTTCGCCGAAAAAGTTACAATTCGGTTACGAAATCGGATCTTCCGGCTCTTTTTGGGGGATTTCCTCCCCGAAATCCTCCTCATCCCGGTCAAAGTAGTTGGGAAGTGCCGTTTGCTCGGCATCCTCCTCCACCCTCTCCAGAATCAGCACGGGCTGGGGGTGCTTTCTGTTCCAAATCCAGCAGATGACCATATATCCGATCAGGACGATCAGGCTGACCAAAGAGACCAGCGCACCGGTGGCAAGCCCCGGAGTGGTATAGGTAAAGACGACGGTATTCTCTCCCGCTTCTCCCTTGACTGCCATAAAGCCCTTATTGACCTTCTCAATCCGGACCGGCTCGCCGTTTACCGTGGCACTCCAACCCTCGTCATAGGGGATGGAATAGAAGATCAGGTTTTCCTTTTCCAGAGTAATGACGCTGGAAAAGGAATTCTTTCCGGCCACATAAGAGGAGGAAGCCTCTTCTCTGCGGGCATCGGCATCCTCCACGGTAGCGGCATCGGAGTAGTCCACCCAAATGTCATCCGAATGGGGCTCCATCAGCCGGCCGTATTCCGCGATCTGCTCCTCTGTCAGCAAAATGCCCTTCAACAGCAGCCGGCTCCGGTTATCCTCGCTGACGGCTTCAAACTGGCCCTCCGTCACGTAAGTGTCATAGGTGAAGCCCACCGGAATGAAGTGATCGTTTTGGTAAATGCGGTGGTTATTCTGGGTATCAAAGAAGGAAAAGCCCTCTAAAATGGGTGCATTTTCGTTATTGGAATTTTCAAAGATAAAATAATATTTACAGCTCAAAAGATACCGCAGAGCCAAAAGCTCCGGGTCGGGACGGGAGCCAACCGTCCGTTCCACCCCAACAGAATTATAAAACTCCATCACTCCGGCGGGGACGATACTGTGGAAGGCCTGAATGGTCGGAATCTTCCAGAACATCGCCATATTATCCATGGGGTCATACAGGTCGATCCGGTAGAAATTCTCATCCTCCGGCAGGTCAAGATTCTCGCTTCCCCCGATGGCATAGCTGAGAATATCCTCATCCCGGTAGGAATGCTGCTTGCCGGTGCCGATATAGAGGGCAGAATAGATCACGGTAATGGTCAGCACACAGGTGGTGAAAATGGCTGTGAACCGCTTGTGGTTCCGGAGGAAGCGGATCAAAAGGGCTGTCAGCACGATGCTGATGACCGCAATCAGAACATAGGCCCAGAACCGCTCGGGGAAGGGGGCCAATCCCCGGCTCCAGAAGCGGGTATTGGTAATATTCCAGTCAAAGAGGGGGAGGGTTTCATCATACCGGTCCCCTTCGATCAGGCCGATGGGGATGGCAAAGGCAAGGGTGATAAACAGCGACCACCGCAGGCCGGACATAAACCGTTTCCGGCCCTCCTCCGAGGCCACCGCCTCCTCCAGCATAATCACCGTGGCGATGGACATCATCAGCACCGGCATATAAAACCACCGGGCATAATAGGAGCTATTGAAGAGGAAAAAGACACTGTTGAGGATAGGAACACAGGCCATCACCGCGCTGATGGCAATGATCCGACGGATCCAATGGCCCTTTTTGGACTGCATAAAGGCCAGCACGCCGCACATTCCCACCATCGGAAGCCAGCCGCCCAAAGAGGCCCATTTTGCCTCACCGTTGGGGAGGAAGTTGGGGCGGGCGGGAAGGTCGGGCGGGAAGAAGAAGCACTCAATAATGGCGGGAATCCGCTGATTCTGGGTATAAAAGAGCATATTCCAGCCGGTATAGGCATACTCCAGCCGGGGGTTATCTGCAATCGCCTCAATAGAAGGCAACAGCAGGAGCATTCCCAGCATCAAGCCCAGCACTGCTTCAAAAAAGAGAATCCCGAACTTTTTCAGATTCAGCTGAAAATCGAGACAGGGCAACCGCAGGAAGAAATAGATAATGGTAAACATTACCTGCCCAACGAAAAAGAAATAGTTGACTGTGACCATCAAGCAAACAGTCAAAGCAAAGATGCCGCGGCATTTCTGATTGGCCACCGTCTCCTCCAGGGCAATCAAAAGAAGGGGAAAAAGGGCAATCACATCATTGAAATGGTTAAAGAAGATATTATAGACCGCAAAGCCCGAGAAGGAATAAAGCAGACCGCCGATCACCGCGTACTCAGGGTTTTTGACAAACCGCTTAATCAGTGCAAAGCCGGTGGTTGCCGCGGTGGCAAACTTCAAGCAGAAGAGGGGCGCCATCAAATAAGGCACCCACGCATTGGGGAAGGGAATGGTCAGCCAGAAAAAGGGACTCCCCAAAAGGTAGAAGGAATAAGACCCGACAAAGTTGACCCCCAGGTCAGTTCCGAAGTGCCAGCCGAAGATCCCGTCCCGGACCAGCTGATGGCAGTTCTGATAGAAGGGGATCTGCTGGACGTTATAGTCACCGTAAAAGAGGAAGATCCCTTTATTATAAATAACGAAGGGGAGGAAAAACGCCGCCGTTGTGATCAAGCCCAGCAAAAAGACCCGAAGGTACAAATTCCGCTTGGGGTTGAGTCCCGAAAGGAAGGTTTTCACAGAATCGCTCCTTTGCTTGATAGTCATTTTTCTGTCCGCTCGCCGGCAGGAAGGATCCTTCGGTAAACGGCGGTATGGGCGTGGGTCAGGACCTTATCCATATGATACCGGCCGAAATACCATTTCCGGAAGGTGCAGCTTTTATTGATCTGCTCCAGATAGGCGTGGAGCCAGTTGCGGTAGTTATCATCCATATTGATAAACCCCTTGAGGGAGGAGGGCGCCTCGTGGCTGACGATCAGATCCACCCGGTTCCCCGCCGCCTCCAGGTTTGCAAGGCCGTTTTTCATTTCCGTCTCGGAGGGGAGCTCCTTTTTCCAGACCTCTTCATCCTGGGGTCGGAAATCGTCATCCGCGCTTTCGCCGCCCCCAAAGGCAAATACCGTCTGCTCCTCGATCCGGTAGATCTCACCCCGGAGCAGCTGCCAGACGTTCCCGCCGATATGCCTTGCCCGGCCGCCGCAATATTCCTCCACCGGATATTTGTCCAGCAAAGAGAAGTTCTCGTGGACACCGTCCACAAAAAGAAGCTGATACTTTTTCCTGCAAAGCTTTTTTAAGATCCGCTCCTCTTTGGGAGAGCCATCCCAAATAAAGCCGAAATCCCCGCAAACGATCAGAGAATCCTGCTTTCGGAGCCGGATCCCCGGGGCGCTGAGCCGGGCGGGATCACCGTGCAGATCACCAGTAATGTAAATCAAAAAATCAGTCCCTTCTGAGAGAGGAGATGGTTTGGCGGCTTCTATGGGAAAGAATTTTCCCAAAAAGATGAAAAAATATCCTTTTTTTCAGATTTTCCTCTTTTTAATTCGTTCCGGGTATGGTATACTAAAAGAATCATCGGGTATTTTTCTCACAATGAGCCTACTATATATCATACACCAAAATTGGAGGAATGTCCATATGAAAAAGAAAACCTTTATCATATCTTTCCTGCTTATTTTCTCTCTTTTTTGCACCGGGCTGAGCGCCAGCGCTTTTTACACTCCCTCCTTTGCGCTGGATTCGGAAGCGATCTGTATGATCAATATGGATACCGGAATGGTCGTCTTTGAAAAAAACAGCACCGTCCGCCGCTCCCCCGCCTCCCTGACCAAAATTATGACCGCCATCATTGCCCTGGAGCTGACCCCCGACCTGGATGAGGAAAAGGTCACCTGTAAGGATATCTATTCGGCGGAATTTCAGGGCTGGACCGGACTTTCCCACGCCTGGATCTCCAACGGTGAGATTATGACCATGCGATCCCTTCTTTACTGTATGATGCTTCCCTCCGCCAATGAAGCCGCCGCCAGCGTGGCTGACCATATTACTGACGGTGATCGCCCTGCCTTTATCCGGCTGATGAATCAGAAAGCGGAGGATCTCGGTTGCACCGATACACATTTCGTCAACCCTCACGGGCTTTACGATGAAAATCAATATACCACCGCCCGGGATATGGTCATCATCGCAAAGTACGCGATGGATACCTACCCCGTTCTCCGGGAGATCGTCTCCACCCAAAGCTACCTCCTCCCCGCCACCAACAAACGGGGCGAAGGCTGGATCAGCAATTCCAATAAGCTTCTCAGCCCCACCGGCGGCTATTATTACGAATACGCCTGCGGTGTGAAAACCGGAACGCTTCCCCAGGCAGGTCGCTGCCTTGTTTCTATGGCAACCAAGGGCGGCTACTCCTATATGATCGCCCTGCTGGGCGGCCCATACAAGGATGAAAACGGCGTCAACTACCCCACCCGGTACGATATGCAGGAGACCATCAAGCTTTATAACTGGGCTTTTTCCAGTCTGGACGTCCGGCAGATCATTGAATCGGGCGAAACGGTGGCGCAGGTCAATGTCAGTCATGCCTCCGGAAAGGACATTGTCCGGCTGGTCCCCAACTCCGACTTTACCCTTCTCCTCCCCGATGATGTGGAGCCCTCCAATGTTCAGCGGGTGGTCACCTTGACGGAAGAAACCATTGATGCCCCGGTCAAAAAAGGAGAGGTTCTTGGGTATATGACCTTCCAGCTGCAGGGCCAGGAGGTGGGCCGGGTCAATCTTGTTGCCGCCGAATCGGTGGAGCGGAATAATGTTCTTTATTATCTTGAGGTGGCCAAGGAGATCGTAACCTCTGCCTCCTTCCTTGTCACCTCCGGGATTCTCGGGCTTCTCATTGTCGTTTACATCATTTATAATATCATTATGAATAAAAAACGCCGGAGAATGAAGCAGCTCAGCCGCAGAAAACCTTTCTGAGTGAAATATAAATATCCCCTTGCATTTCTTGTAAAAACGTGATATGATATGGGATGGAACAGTGCCCTTCGGGCACTTGTTTGACTGCAGTACCAAAGGAGGTGTAATCACCAATGGCATATATCATCAACGACGAGTGCATCGCTTGCGGCGCTTGCGAGGCTGAGTGCCCCGTTAACGCAATCGCAGCCGGAGACGGCAAGTACGACATCGACGCTGAGGCCTGCATCGAGTGCGGCGCCTGCGCAGACGTCTGCCCCGTTTCTGCTCCCAATCCTGCTGAATAAGTTTTTGGGGACCAACATAAAAGCACCGGATGTGATCACCACATCCGGTGCTTTTTCTTTTCCGGAAGCCACAGACTACTCCCGCAGCTCCCGCTTAATCTCATACAAACGGTTCCGCACCTTTTCCAGATAAATAATCGGCTGATCCGCCAAGGGAAAATCGGGATTCTCCGCCGGACGGATTGCCTGGAACTCCTCCAGTGCGTGGTTGACGCCGGTGATCCGGGTATCCAGCAAAGGCAGACGGTACTCCTTCCCTACCCGTCGGTTATCCTCCGCCTGGTAGTTATCCAGATACTTGAAGATCTCGCAGAGGGTCCGGGCGGAGGTATCATCCTCGGTCAGGATCTGCGCAAACTCGTAAAGGACGTCCTCCACCGTAAGGGAGGGATCCTGTGCCAGCCGCGCAAAGGTATAAAGATCTGCATTTTGACTGGAGTAAGAAACATTTCCGATGATCGCACCGTTCATCCCGATCTTTCGCATCTCATCCAGGTAATATTTGATCCGCTGGGTATTGATCTGAAGGCTATCAGTAATATCGGGGATGATCCCGTGAGGATAGGCCCAGTACCGGGTACAGCCGGTATTCCGGATGTTTTCCACATCCTCCGCCATGGGGAATTTCTTTTCCGGTTTGATTCCCGTTTCGGTATATAGTTGGAGAGCCAGCATCCGGTAGTAATCGTGACCGGGAAGCTCAATTCCCACGTCAGGGCCGAGAAGGTCCTCCTCAGCGATGATTGCCCGGGCATTTGTCCCCTCTGCTACCCAAAACTCCGCTTTTGCCGGGTTGCAGACATCCCGGACGAACTGAGACACCGCCCAAAGATTGAGGTTAAAGGTTGTATCAGGGGCAACTTCATTGACAATAGCTTTGACCTCCCGCGCCATTTCAATATAGTAATGCAGGCCGCCCTCGCCGCTGATTCCCAGCACACCGCCCGGATCACCGGCATAGAAGGTAAAGCCATCGGCATCCCGGAAGGCTTCCACCGCCTGGCGGATATGCCCCATCCGCTTTGCCATTTCGGCTTCATTGGCTGGGTCAAAGGCAAGGCCCATAGGATTGCCGCTTTCACTCTCCCCCTCCCATTGGGTCAGATTGGAGAGGATAGCAACGTAGGTCTTCAGGCCTTTTTCCTTGGCAAGAATAATATTTTCCCGCATTCCCTGCTGGTAGGATTCCAACGCCATAGAATCTGCCCGGTAATACCAGGAAACATCGCAATATTCCACCATATTGTATCCGGAGGCAACGTAAAAATCCAGGGATGTCTCGTCCATCGGCCGGAAGATAAAATATCCCACCGTTTCAAAGGGTTCTCCGGCAGCACCGGTGCACCCTGTCACACCGCATCCCAAAAGGATCGCCCCCAAAAGGGCAGCAACAAAACGTTTCATAGGTGACTCCTTTCTCCAATTCCGGAAGGAGAAATTTTGACGCAAAATGAGCTTTCAAAAGACACAGGGAATGCTACCTGACCATTCCGTCAAGCAACCGCATTCCCTGTTTTTTGCTTTTATTTGAGATCGCCGGGGAGAACATTCTCCTCATAGTTGGCAATATAGAAGTTATCCAGCCAGATGGGGACGACCTCGGATGTATCATTGAAGAAGAGAATCCGGTACTGGGTCAGAGACTTCCAGTTAACCGGGTTTTTCGACTGTGCTCCGAATGCCACCCGGAAGCTGAGATGATTCCAGCCTTTTTTCAGATCAACGGCGCCGCCGAAATCATACTGCCAGTACTCATCCACCCCAATGGGAAGATCGTCACTGCTGAGCATCATATAACCCCGCAGTTTTTGGTCTGTCTCGGAGTAAACATCCAGATGAACGTAACCGTAGGAAGCGTAAGCCGAAACATCCAGCCCGGAAAGCTTACCGTCAATCAGATTGTACTGGCCGTTTTTGGGGAGAAGCATCATTCCGGCATTGCCGGTAACAGCAGGGTCGGCCACCGCGGTATACCGCCCTGCCACGCTCTCCTCGAAGGTGCAGAGATAGTCCGCCTGATCCACAGCGTCCTCGGGACGGACAGTGGTGCGGATGGCATACAGCCGCGCCTGAATCTTGGCCATATAAATGCTGGGGGACTCCTCAAAGGGGAAGTCCGGATCCATATTGGGCCGGGCCTTCCGGAACAGCTCCAGCGCCTTCCAGATGTCGGTAGCTTCTGTTTCCATCAAAGGCAAAGCGTATTCCTCGGGGAGGTTTTGCATGGTAACATCGTGGTTGTTGAGAAACTTCATCGCCTCGCAGAGATACTTTGCAGAATCCTCGTCATCTGTCAGGAGGGAGGCGTACTTCAGCATCGCTTCCTCGGCGGTCATAGTCGGATCCTGGGCGATCTGAGCAAAGGCAAACAGATCAGCATTGTGGCTGATATAGGAGGCATTTCCCATAATCACGCCGTTCATTCCGATCTGGCTCATATTTTTCAGATAATAAGCAATCCGGTTGGTATTGAAACGGATATCATCGCTGATATCAGGAACAAGGCCGTGGGGGTAAGCCCAGTAGCGGGTGCACCCGGTATCCTTGATATTCTGAACATCCTCTGCAATGGGGAACTTGATCTCGGGCTTTTTGCCGGAGGCATTATAGAGATTGAAGGCCAGGGTACGGTAATAGTCATGCCCCGGGATCTCAATTCCCACGTCGGGACCGAGGAGGCCTTCGGTGTCAATGATCTTTCTGCCGTTGACATCCTCCGCCAGCCAAAAATCAACCTTATAGGGGTCAACGGTGGCCTGCTCAAACTGGGATACCGCCCAAAGGTTGAGGTTGAACTCCGCCTCAGGAGCGATCTCATTGACCATTTTCTTGACTTCCTTGGCCATATCAATATAATACTGGAGGCCACCCTGGGCGGTAATTCCCAACACTCCGCCGGGGTCTCCGCCATAGAAGGTAAAGCCATCCGCCACATGGAACTTCTGGATCACCTGACGGATATATCCCAGCCGCTCGGCAGTCTTGGCAGCATTGGCCGGGTCAAAGGCCTGGCCCATAGGATTTCCCATATCGGCAGCACCGTTCCACTGCTCCAGAGTAGAGAGGATCTCCACATAGGTCTTAAAGCCCATTTCTTTCGCCTTCTCAATGGTTTTGAGAAGGTTGTTCTGATAGTTGGCGAATGCCTCGGAGGTGGGCTTATAATACCAGGAGGTATCACAGAAAAGGAGCGTGTTATATCCGCAGGCCTTATAAAACTCCAGCGATTCCTCCTTGACCCATCCGAACGCAAAGTAGGCGATCGTTTCAAAGCTTTCCTTGGGTGTGGGTTCTCCGTTCTCATCGCCGCTGCTCTCGGTGCTTCCGGCGGGAGTACCGTTACAGCCAGCCAAAATTCCCAGCATACAAGCCATTAAAACCACTCCTGACAGGATTCGTTTTAACATTCTTTTCGCTCCATTTCTAAACCGTTTTACCGGTCTTTGATCGGAATATCCGCAACGGAATCCCGTTTTTCCAGGGTTGTATCCAGCTGACGAAGCTGGGCAGGGGTATCCTTCCGGGCGATCCGGTCCATCATCATCCAGACCGCCTGCTTTCCAAGCTCCAGCTTGGGAATCTCCACGCTGGTAAGCTTCGGGGAGGCCCATCCGCATTTTTCGGTATTGCAGAAGCCAATGACCGAAATATCCTGAGGGATGCTCCGACCCATTTCCTCTGCAATCCGGTAGATTTCAAATGCAATATTATCGTTGGCGCAAACGATCCCGACGGGTTCCACCGTCCCCGCAATCAGGCGATAGAGGCCCTCCAGATCAATCAAAAGGATCGGATCCGTATACGCACCGGTAACGCTGATGTCTGTGATTCCCAACTCCCGGTGATCCTCCAGAGCCTTGCAAAATCCCCGGTAACGGTCATTGAAGTTGGTGGAGAAATGAATGTCTCCCACAAAGGCAAGCTGACGGTGGCCGCATTGAATCAGATGCTCCGCCGCTTCCAGTCCGCCCATAAAGTTATTGGCGGAAATCCGGTCGACCCGCATATCGGTATAGAGGGTATCCACCAGCACCACCGGAACACCGCTGGAAAGAATCGCAGCAATATTTTGATAGTTCACAAGGCCGACCACAATCACACCCTTGGCCCGGATCTTCCGGAGATTGACGGCAACCTCCTGGTCCGCCTCATTTTCCAGGATGGACAGATAAAATTCCTCCTGGTTTTCGTGGAGGACATTTTCGATTCCGTAAATAATCCGCCCGTAGAAATCGTCCTTCATATAGTCCGTGCGGCTTACGACAACGCAGATGCGATCTCCCTTGTGGGGGGTTTTTGTAGCGGCACTTCTGCCGATATTCTTAAAATCGTAACCGAGCTCTACTGCGGCAATCAGAATCCGGCTGCGGGTTTCGGGGTTGACGCCATACTTATCCCGCAACGCTCTGGAAACGACCGCCTTGGATACATTTACCTTTCGGGCAATATCATCCAAAGTAATGCGGTTTCCCATTTCCGAAACCTCCCGTCAATTCTAAATGGCCACCCCTGACCCCAAAAGGAAAGGGGTGGCAAAAAACAAATGTTACGCAGCGTTCTTTTTCTTCTTCAGGACGATCACCAGCACAACTACGCCAGCCGCAACCACAACTGCCACGATCACCAGGGTCACGATCAAACCGGTGGGGTCGGCAGGGTCAGAAGAGCCGGTGCCGGCATCCGAAGCGGCCTGGGACTCATTCTCAGGCTTGGACTCGGTCGCAGGGGTAGACTCTGTGGGGGTAGACTCTGCAGGGGTAGACTCCTCGGGGGTAGACTCCGCGGGGGTAGACTCCTCGGGGGTAGACACCTCAGGAGTGGACTCTGCGGGGGTGGATTCTACAGGAGTGGACTCAACAGGAGTATCCTCTTTTTCCTCCCAGGTATTCTCAATCGGTTCAGAGGTGAGGTAGATCTTATTGAACACGAGAGGCTGCTTGGAGGTATCATCATAGGGATGATTGACATGATGAATATGAATATTCATACCACTGGGATCGTCGCCAACCAGCTTCATTGTTGTCAGAAGGTCAATGCAGGTCAAGCCGGTCATTCCATTTGCCCGGGCAGAATGATAGAATTTGGGGGTATTGAGGGTATCGTTGACCCACTGGCCGCGAACATGAAACAGGGGGCCAACCTCGGGATCTCCGCTGTTTGCAATATCAAGGATCAGGTAGGGAGTCGCCTCCAGCTGGGCTCTGGTCACATAAAACACAATATTCGGCTCACCGTTGGCCTGGGGGTTATTTCCCTTGATCTGGAAGGACTCTCCGTCCACTTCCACGTCAATAAAGGGGCTCTTTACAAAGATTCCCATGGGCTGGTCCTCTGTATAAGCCTGGAGGGGGAATATCTCGGCTGCCGATGCGGGCATCATCAGGGCACAGACTGCAACCATTGCCGCCATACCAACGGAAATCCACTTGGAAAACATCTTTTTCATCGCTATCCTTCTTTCTGCAGGCAAACCCACCCCTCAAAAAAGAGGGATGGGAGCGCACCGCGGTTGATTATTTCATATTTTTATTATAGATATCGTCTACCATTGCGGCCAAACGGTCCTTATCCCCTTCCATCGTGGCGGCGATAGGAGTTTCGGCCTGCTTAAAGACCATAACCGGCTGATACATAACGTCCAGCAGACCAACGTCATAGATCGCCCAGTCATAATAAGCCTTGGGCTGGAGCATCTTATAGATCTCGAAGCCTTCGGTATCGGTGCCGAACCAGCGGTTCTCGATATCGTCCCAACGCATCGGGCCGGTCACATCCTCGCAGGCAAGGATCGCCCGGAGCAGCGCAACAGCCTTGGTGGTATCCTCATTGGTGGAGGTGACGCAGAGAACGGGAGGCCACTGCTGGAGGAGGTAGGAGTAATCGGTTCCGTTGGGGCCGATGGGCATCGGCAGGAAGCCGACCTCAAAGTCGCAGGAGCCCCACTGACTCTCGGTTACCATATAGGCATCCGGACCGGTCATGAACAGGAGCTTGCCTTCTTTGAACATAGTGTGGTAATCGGTAATGGGGAGCTCCTCGGGAGAAAGCTTATTGGTAACGAGCTTCTCTTTGAGGTAAGAGATAGTATCAATATTTTCCTGGGAGTAGGCGGTGTACTTCATGGTACCGTCTTCCTGCTTGGTGATCAGCTGCATTCCGTTATTGTGGAACATCGTCAGCAGAGCATCGTTATCAAAAGCAACACCGTAACGATCGCCGGAGGTAGCAGCCTCACAGTACTCGATGAACTTATCATAAGTCCACTCTTTGTTCATAACGTACTGATAGGGGGACTCCAGATTCAGAGACTCCATCAGGTCCTTGTTGAAGAAGAGGCCGGACTGGATGTCAGGACGGTCGGGGAAAATGCCGTAGGTCTTGCCGTTATAGGTCATTGCCTCGGTCAGACCCTCATTCCATCTCTCGTCAGAAACATCAAGGCCCTCCAGGGTATTCAGGTCAGCCAGAAGGTTGCCCGAGATCCGCATCTTCTCAACATCCAGACGGTGGCAGGAGATCACGTCCGCAACCTTCTCACCGCCCAGGATCCGGATTACCAGGGAGACCTGGGTATCATTGGGAATCAAAGTTTCCATTTCCAGCTTACAGTTGTAAGCCTTTTCCACCGCGGCCTTCCACTCGATCTCAACGTCACTGATCTCACTGGCGCCCTCTTTGGCAAAGCCGTAGCCGCCAAACGCCTTAATGAGAATGGACTCACCGTTGAAATTGTATTCTGTGGGAAGGTCAAAGGTCGTTCCAGAGGAGCCGGAAGAGGTTGTTCCGCTCTCTGCACCGGAGGAGGTCGTTTCCGTTTCGCCGCCGTTGCAACCGGACAGCATCAGAATGGAGCAACCCATCAAAAGAGCAAGTACGAGACTAAAAATCTGCTTTCTTTTCATCGTTTACACCTTTCCTTTTATCGTTTCAGCGGGCATTCAGGGAACGCTTCAAAGCTACCGCCATCGCTTTTTTACCGTTTGGTTAACCGACGATTCCGCTTCGCTCTACACCCTGAATAAACTGCTTCTGCGCCACCAGATAGAGAACCATCAAGGGTAGGATAATCAGCAACAGGTTTGTGTTGATAATCATACTCTGCTTGGCGGAGTGATCGTAAAGCTGGCCGAAGGAGTCGGTCATGGAGTTTGCGATCTTTCCCACAGAGGTAGCCAGAAAATTAAACTGGGGGTAGAAGGTCGCCGCATAGTAGATATCCAGCCACTGCCAGGAAAAGGCCAGCAGGAAAATGGTCATTCCCAAGGGGCGGGCGGTGGGAAGGATGATCTGGAAGAAGGTCCGGGCGGTGCTTGCACCGTCCACCTCAGCTGCCTCGCTCAGCTCTGCCGGGAGGGTGGTGAAAAACTGCCGCATAATAAAGATATAAAGGCCGTTTTTAATGCCAAACCCGGTCAAAGCCAGGAGGATCATCGGCAACGGAGAGTTGTTCAGCGCCAAGGGCGAGCCGGTCAGGAGTTGAATGATCCCCAGAATATCAAAGTATTTGAACTTGATAAAGGAGGAGATCTGAATGGTTTGGGGCGGGATAACCATCGTCAGTACAACGAGGGCAAAGAGGATGCCCCGTCCCCGGAATTTGAAGGCCGCCAGTCCGTACCCAGTCAGGCAGGCAGAGAGGACGCCCAGCAACGCACAAGCGGTGGAAAACCACAGAGAATTGAGAAAACCCTCCGGATAGTTGACATAGTCAAATACAAAGAGGATATTCTCAAGGGTGGGGTTCCGGGGGATGAACTTGACCATACTGTCATACAGATCGCTCTGGGACATAAAGGCACTTGCGATCTTGGAAAAGAAGGGCAGGAGGATCATATAAGTCAGGCCCAAAAGGAGGACAAACCGGAAAATCTTCCAGCCGATTCCGCCCCAGAAGGTCGGGGAACGGAGCATTTCCGCCTTCCGCCCCGATAAAAGAGGCTTCCTTTTCGCACCGGCGGAGGTGATTGTTTGATTGCCGTTCATTTACCGTTCCACCCCCTGCCTTCGGTTGATCATTGTAAAGACACCTGCCACGATCCCCAGCACCGCCAGCACCACCAGCGAATAAACCAGGGACATTGCGGTGGACGCTTCGAGGTTTGAGTTCTGGAAGCCGATCTCGGTAATCAGCTCCACCACCGCATTGGAGCTTCGTGTGAAGGAATCTATAATGGTATACATCGTGTTGACAAAGATCATCGGCATCAGCATGGGGAAGGTAATCTTCCAGAAGATCTCCCAGCCGGAGGCTCCTTCGATCTTTGCGACCTCATAAATAGAGGGAGAGATGGACTGCAGACCCGCCAGGAAGATAATCAGCTGGACACCCGATTTCTGAACGATGCCATAGATCCCCTCCGAAAGGGAGCTGAGCATCTCCACAATATTGGGATCGATGATCCCCATAGTTGCCAGAAAAGCCTCCGCATCAAAGAGTGCTCCCGATGCGGCGGTGCTCCCCATTTCGGCGGTATTTTCCATCTGTTCCATCAGAATATTGCTGACCTCATATTTTTCCACAACACCGGTAGCCATAACCACCGGAATGAAAAATATCATCCGGAAGAACGCTCTTCCCGGCATCTTCTGGTTGAGGACAGTGGCCAAAAAGAGGCTGAAGATCAGAATGGCTCCGATTTCCCCTCCCAACTGACCGATAGAGGTAACGAGAGTTTTGAGAAAGTCGGGGTGGACCATAAATGCATAATGATAATGCTCCCCACCCACAAAAGTTACCAAAAGCTGCTTGCCGGTCACATCCAGATCGCTGAAGCTATACCGGACGGCATCAATCAGAACCGGCAGATAGTAAACCAAGAATCCCAGAAGGAAGAGGGAAACAAAGATCCAGCCCTTCAGTTCCTTCTTTTTGCGGTAGGAGAGGCCCTTATGGCTCTTTTGTGCAATCATTCTGCCTCTCCTCCTTCCATTGTCCCGGCGGGTGTTGGGATCACGGTGCAATCTTTACCGGGAACGGTGACGCCATTCCAGTCGGCCGCATCGTCTGCGTAATTGACCAGGATGGTTTTTCCGTTGCTGAAATCAGTACGGTAGAGCTTTTTGCCCACTCTGCTATGGCCGACGATCTCACCCTCTGCCACCTGATCCAAAACGGTCTGTGCCTTTGCAAAGACCGCGATACTCTGATCCATCCAGTAGGCGGCATTGACCGCGTAAGAGGCGGAGAGCTCCGTGCTGGAGCGGAGCTTTTCCACATTTTGGAAGGCCAGCCGTACCGAGGGGGCAATTCCGTACTCCACCGCAGAAAGCCAGGCGGTTTCGGGATCATCCGAAAGATTCATCGGTGCCGCCGAAAGCTCCACATATCCCCGGAGAACCGTCTGCAGGAAGGGGAATGCCTCCCCGAACTGATTCAGACCGCTATCCGACACAGGAACATTGGTCAGGGCATCCACCACCGGGTAGAGGTAGGCGTTGATTCCATCCGCAAGGACGTCCCCTTCAAAGCCTGCGGCAATCCGCGCAAAGGCTGCAGCAGACTCGGAGGGATGAATGGGATCATCGTTGGGGTAACTGGCGGAAACGTAGCTGCCGATGGAGGAAAGAGAAACGCCCGAAAGCCCCAGTTTTTTCATCTCTCCGAAGAACACTCCGGAGTTTTCCTCCGCCCGCAGGGCATTAACGGTATACCGGAGGAAATCCTCATCCTCCTCATAGCTGGCGGCGTTGACCCCCGCAAGACGGATGGTTTTCCCCTCCACAGTGCGGAGGGCATCCCGATGGCTCTGCCAGCCGTCAAAAATCGTTTGCTTGTCAAAGAAGATAAAGTCAGCGTCGGGGGTCAGGCGGTATCCCAAAGAGGCGGAATGCTCTGTAAGGGAGCGGAGGCCGTCTGTGCCGCCCATTGTCCCTGCAACGGACAATCCGCGGATCGGGGTGTTGGTATACCCACCGTTGCACCAGCCGGTCAGCCGGAGGGTCAGGTTTTCGATCCCCGCCTCCTCGAACCGGGTCAGGAGACTCTTGCCATCCTCAAAGGTGGAAAGGGGTGTTTCCACCGTCACCGGGATGAAGAGGAAGCGACCGGTGCTGTCCATCGCACCCATCATCTCCACCACGAAGGAGGCACCTTTTTTCTCCTCCATCGGGGTCATTCCCTGCGCCTTGAGGTGTTCCCGGTATGTGTCGGCCATTCCGAAGGGATCAGCATCCTCCCCGGTCAGGAAGGAGTAAATGACCTCGTAAGGCTGGGTCGAGGGCTTTTTCTCATAAAGGTTCCAGATGGGATCCACCGGGTCACCCGAGGGAGCCTGCGCCCGCGCCGCATAGTTATAAACAGAAAACGCAGTATGGAGGCTGTGGGTAGATCCGGCAAGCTCTGCCGAAATCTCCGCCCCTGCTTCATTTGCCCGAAGAATGGCGGTATATCCGACCCCGTTTTTAACCAGTCCGAAGACCGGGAAATGGTAGTAAAGGCCGGTTCCGGTGTCATTTTCGTCCGAGAGATCCCGGCCGTAAAGGGTACCGGTCTGGGTCAGTGCCGCACGGGGCTCCGACTGGGTAAAGGATACAATGGAGCCGCTGCCGTCCGGCAGGAGGAGAAAGCCCTCCGCACCCTCCGGGGCTGCTCCGAAAAATTCCAGCAAAGAGATTTTGAACAGATGGAAATGGGTGCTGTCAAAAACGATATCCTCGTTATCGATCCGGGCAACCAGTCCTTTTTCCTCCAGCACCAGCTCCAGAGGGATCAGGAAGGAGGGATCGTTTGACCCTTCGGCAAGATAGTCCAGGATCTGATATTCCTCTTTCATCTTCTCCAGGGTCAGCTCGGTCTTCCGCCAATAGCCTTCCATCTCATTTTTGGCCTTGGTGTTGGCGTTGGAAGCCAGGATATACAGATCGTGCTCCGCCAGGGCGGGATAGGTTTCCAGCCACTGCGCCTTGACTTCCTCATTCATTTCGCTGAGGCTTTGGAGCTTATAATAAAGGTTGACCCGTTTCTGCTCTTTTTCGTCCAGGGTGGAGATAAGCGCTTCGTAGGTCTCCTTGCGAAGGATCTCCGGCAGGAGACGGCTCTCCTGCGGTGCACCCAAAACGTACTCAATCCGCAAGCCCTGGTCGATCTTATAAACAGTATGCTGCGTTTTGGAGACGGAATGCTTGAAGCTATTCATCGTCTGCTCCGCAGAGGTGGTATCATTAAAGGTGATGCTTAACTGGGACTTGAGCCGGTCGGAAAGTCCGGAGGCTTCTTCCGCCGTTTCAAAGGGGGATGCGTAAAGCTTCTGGCCGGTTGCCTTATCTTCCAGGGCAAAGTTCATCAGCTTACCGTCATCATAAATCCAAAGAGCAAGGTCCTGGTTTTCCGCCTGACGGATCCAGCTTCCGGCCGCTTTCAGGGGAGTCAAGGGCTTTTCTTCCTCTTTTGTTTCCGCCCAACCGGTCATCACCGGACTGACAGAAATTCCCATCAGAAGCGCCGCACCCAGTGCCGCGACCCGCAGGTATCGAAACCGATTCTTCATTCCGGCCTCTCCTTTCCAAATATTTCGGATCATCCGAACCGCAGAGAAATCTCCGTAATCAGATTCCGGATAAATCCAATCATTTCAGAGATCAGGTTGATAAACAAAATGCCGAGGAAGAGAATGATCGCCATCCCAAGTATGGTCAAAAGAATGGTAATTACATTTTTCAGCACGGAATAATCGTGGATCACCAGAATTCCGCAGAAAAGCTGGAAAGCAAACCAAACAGCACCAATCACCGTCAGGAAGGAGTAAACGACCGATTCCTCCAGAGTCAGAATATTGCTGAGGATGGCTCCAATGGGGAGGGTCAGCACCAAGGGCAGGAGGCTGACACAGGCGGTAATATAAATCTCCTTCAGCCGGCCTTTGCCGTCCGTCAGGGTGGAAAGACACCAGTTTGCCACACAGAAAAGCAACATCGGGCCACAGACCGAGGCAAGAGCTGTTACCAGGTCGAGGTAAGGCTCCTCCGCCCGGAACTGGAAGCCGGTAAAGAGCTGGCCGCAGAGGATGGCAAGCACCGTTGCCGCCAGAAGGCAGGTCGCCGCACCCACACCGATACGCTTATCCCGCTTGATTTCATCAAAGCTGGCCAGGGGATGGGTCAGAGTCCGGAAGGAGTAAAGAAGCTGACGGGGAAGGTTATTTTTCTTCCTTCCGCTCTCCACCCCTTCCACCGACAGCCGGATGCCCTTGGCCGCAAAGCTCAAAAGCACCACCAGCACAATGGCAGCCACCGGGATCATCAAAAACCATTGGTTCATCCATTCCTTCCGGCTTTCCCGGAAGGCGTTGGAGTAGCCCTGGGAATCCTGGGCGATCCGGTAATATTCCATTGCAGAGAGGTAATCCTCCTGCTGGTAAGCGGTATTGCCGAGGTTCCGGTAACCAAGGTCGAGGTTATTATTCCGGGAAATCAGTCCCGCCCAGGCCTCTGCCGCTTCCTTATATTTCCGGTTGCGGTAAAGGCTGAGTGCCTGCTGAATCTCCTCACCATATTGGGTCAGGGGGTAAGCGGTAATCCCGCCGGTGGTTTTATCCAGCGCCAAAAGGGTCGTTCCCTGATAGACGATAGAGACAGGCAAACTGGGTGCAGAAGCATCGTTGCCGCTTCCGCCAAATGCGTAAAGAAGCGCGCCGTTTTCATCATAGGTAAAGAACCGGCCCATCCGGGTATCCAGAAGAGTATAAATGCCGTTTGGCCCTGAGGCAACGTCAATAATGGAAGAGGGACCGGCATCCGAGATCACAAGATCACCCGCCGGAGGATAGGTCGCCGCACGGCGGAGAATATCCGTTCCCGAGGCATTCAGCTTCCGGATGGGAGCATAATCTCCCGAGGAGGATTTGCTCAAAAGGGAGGAATATTGCATCCACTGGTCAATGGAGTTGGTGGTAACGTAAACAAAGCCCTTTTCATCCAGGGCAAGATTATTATACTCGGTAGGAACAAACTGGGTGGTTCGGTCGATCATCTCTTCGGTGGCAAAGTTCCGCCAAAAGAGCTCCCAAAGGTCAGGAACGACCTTCTGCGCGCCGAGGAAGCCGTCAAAGGAGCCATCCTCCGACATGGCCATAATTCCCAGGTTCATATCCCGGGAGACAATATAGATCCGGTCCAGCTCATCCACCGCCACAGCCGCGGGCTTAAAGATGAAGTCCTCCGGAATCACATTTGCCTTGGGAGCGTTGATGATGCTCCGGGCTGTCCGGTCGGGGTTCAGAACCACCACCCGGGCGTTTGCCGTATCAGCAATGAAAAGGCTGCCGTCCTCGGTGACGAACACCCCTTCGGGGCGGTTCAGGGTCAGGGTTTCTTCCCCGTAAGGGATCTGAAGGATCACCTCGTCGAAGGACAGATCCTCCTTCAGCACAACGATCCGGTTATTCTCCGTATCCGCAATATAGACCCTGCCGTCCGGTGCGGCGAAGATATCCATCGGGTTTTTCAGGCCGCCCGCCTCGGTATTTTCCAGCCGGACCGTTTCCTCTGGCAGACAGGCGTGGGGAGAAAGGCGAACCTGCCCGGCATTATCGTATGTATAAGTATCGTAAGGCACCTCCGCGGCCGCCGCCGAAAGCACCGGGAATGCTCCCAGGATCAGCGCAGCCAGGATCGCCACCGCTTTTTTCACAGTCGCCGCAACTCCTTTCTGCCGATTTTTAATCCTTCATTCCCGAGGTTGCCATGGTTTCCACAACATTGCTCTGGGAGATGATAAAAACGATCATCGGCACCAACAGGGTGACCACAGCGGCCGCCGCACCGGCACCGGCTCGGGCAATTCCGCCCGCAAGGATCTGGGAAAGCGCATAGCTGAAGGTCTTGAGCTGCTCGTCATAGATATAAACGCTGCTGCTCAAGCTCCACAGGCTTTGGAAGGTAAAGATAATCAGGGTCAGCCAGGCCGGCTTGACGATCATCATAACGATCTTGAAGAAGATGGTATATTCGGACGCACCGTCAATCCGGGCAGCCTCAAGAAGGGTATCGGGCACCATCTGCTCCATAAACTGCTTCATCAGATACAGTCCCAAAGGAGCGGCAAAGGCCGGAACGATCACCGCCGCATAGCTATTGATCCATCCAAAGGCACGGATCACCAAAAAGCCAGGGATCGCGGTAACGGTGCCGTTGAACATCAGGGCCAGCACCACCATCTGGAACATTACATTGCTCCCCCGCACCTTCAGCTTGGAGATGCCGTAAGCACACATGGAGGAGATCAGCACGTTTCCGGCCGTTCCCACCACCGAGATAAAGACGGTATTGAAAATATACCGGGCAAAGGGGACGGTGGAGGAGGACATCAGACGGATCAGGTCCGAAAAGTTTTTCAGGGTTGGGTTTTGGACAAAAAACTGGGGCGGGAAGGTCCACAGCTCATCCAACGGCTTGAGGGCGGTGGAGACGCTGTAAACCATCGGCATAATCATAAAAATGCCGAAAAAGGTGGTGATTGCAATCAGGAAAAAGGTTCCGGCAGCGGAACGGTTCAGCTTTTTATGCCGTTTCCCGACTCGACGCACAGCAGCCATCTACTACTCTCCAATCCGCGAAAGCCATTTTTTGATTACCAGGTTTGTTCCCACCATCAGGAGGAACAGCACCGTGGCAATTGCGCAGGCATAGCCCATTTCAAACCGCATTCCGCCGTAATCCTCCAGATGGGAGGCCAGGGTATGCAGGGTATAATCATAGGAGGGGAATCCGAACACCTGGGTAATCACCGTTCCGACTCCCAGGGAGGAGGTGATGCTCATAACCGCACCGAACATCAACTGGGGACGCATAGAGGGCAGGGTGATATACCAAAGCTCCTGCCACCGGTTGGTCACACCGTCCACCGAAGCCGCCTCATACAGGGAGCGGTCCACACCCTGGATACCGGCAACGAAGGAAAGGAAGCCCGTTCCCAAGCTGGACCAAAGGACGATCACCACCAGCACCGGAAGCATATAATCGGAATCCTTGAGGAACTGGATGGGGGTGCTGATTAAGCCCAAACGCTGGAGTACACCGTTGATATAGCCGTTATCGTCTCCGCTGAAGAGCATCGTCCAAATGGCCATCATATTACCGCTGAGGGTAGGCATATAGAAAACGAGGGTGCCCACCGTCCGCACACCCCGGGGAAGCTCATTGAGGATCCAGGCAAACACAAAGGATGCAAGGTACCCCAACGGCCCGGTGATGGCCGCAATGATCACGGTATTCTGCAACGCCCGGACGAAAAGGGTATCGTTGAGAAAGAGGTTGATATAGTTTTCGAACCAGATCACCGTGGGGGGCTCCATCATATTGAAATATGTAAAGCTCAGAAGGATGGCCGCCAACACCGGAAGAACGGTGAAAATGGTAAACAGCAACATATAAGGAGCCACAAAGCTATACTCTATCAGACTTTTCCAAAAGCCTTTGCCGGATTTTTTCCGGCGCAGGGTCTGTTGCGGCATGGTTTTTCACCTGCTCTTTCCGTTACATATCGAACTCCCGGCGCTTCCGGGTCAGCTCGTAATTGATCTCTTTGATATAGCTTAAAAGGGTCTCGGAGGGGTTGGTCCGCTCGTTATACACTTTGTTGAATGCGAAATCAACACAACGTTGTGTATAATATCCGCCCGGTACCTCAGGGATGGACACAACACTTTCCCACTGGGACATAATCGCCGCATATTCCTCTGCCGACCAAACCATATTCCGGAAGGAATCCATATTGGCCAGGGCGACCTTTGCGGAGGGACCGAGAATACTTTCCATTTCATAAGCATAGCTGCTCTGGGTCTGGGCATCGGTCCACCATTTCATAAACTCCCAGGCCTCGTCCTTATACCGGGAATTGGCCATAAGGATCACCGACATTCCCGAGGCAACGCTGGTATGATCCACACTGCCATCCTCCTGCTTTGTGCCGGGGACGGAATAGAACTTCCAAAGGCCCTTGATCTCGGGAGCAAACACCGCGAGGGTATTATATAATGTATAATCGGCGATGCCGCAGGGCATCTCACCGCTCCGGAAACGGTTGGCAAAATCATATTCCTTGGGCAGACCGTAAGAGGTGAAAAGCTCACACATCTGATCAAAGGCAGTCAGTCCCTCGTTGGAATCCAGGTTGGTGGTCTCCCCCTCATTGAGGTAAAGAGGTGTTCCGTCCTGGGCCATAAACAGGAGCGTTCCCGCCAGACTTTGAGGGAAACCAACCTCCATTCCGTTCCGCTGGAGGATGGGAATGATCCGGTAGAAATCCTGCCAGGTTTCGGGAGGCTGGAGTCCCAGCTCCTGGAAAATATCCGTCCGGCAGAACATCATATAAAAGGACTGGGTCTCGGGGAGAGCATAGATCTTTCCCCGGTAGGTATAAGGCAGAAAAGCGCTGGAATGGAACCGCTCCTTGATCTGAGCAAAATCATCATACTCATTCAGCGGCTCCACCGCTCCGCGGATAGCATAGTTAATGGGGTCACCCGAAGCATTGGAAAGAGAAACATCCGGCCCGACCCCCGCCAGAGTGGAGGGAAGAAGGGTTCCGGCGCTGACCAGCGAGAGCTTGACTCCAAAATCGTGGTTGGAAATGAAGGTATCGCTAATCAACTGGGAGATGACCTGCGCCTGATCCCGGCCGGTGGCCGTCCAGACATTGATGGTCACAGCTTTCTCCGCCGTATCCCCGATCAAACTGTAATCATGGAAAAAGGAAAGGATAAAGGATTCGATCCCGAAGAAAACGTCTCCGAAAAAGCCCGATCCCGCCGAGGGGACCTCCTCCCCGTAGGGCTGAAGCATCAGCCAGTCCAGCTCAAGGGGCTGATTGGAGTTGCTTTGCAGCCAGGTGCCCAGGGCACCGATATTGGATTTGAAGCTTGAAAGGGTTGCGGCGATCTTGGAGGGCTTTTCGTGCATCGTTTCCAGCTGGAAGGCAAGCTTTTCCAGCAGCGCAGTCTGCTCACCGCCCGATCCGGCCAGCTCCTCCAGGCCCCGAACCGTCTGACGAAGCCGGTCTGCGTAGGTCTTCATCCCCTCGATTACCTCGGGGATCTGTTCGTCAAATTTATAATCCCGGTAAAGGTCGGGAGAGGAACCGGTAATCATCAGAATTTCCCGGTACATTTCATTCAGCGAAATCAGCACCTCTTCCATCTGACCGAGGTACTCCGCCGAATCTCCCAGGGTGACCTCAAGGGAGATGGTATGTTCCCCCTCATCCAGGTAGAGCCGGAAAGCGCCGTCTTCATTTCCCAGAGCCTTGGTCTGCCATCCTCCGTCATACAAAAAGACGATATTTTCCGCCTCGGCAAAGGGAAGCTCGTTATCAATATAAAGGGCACGGGTCACCGTCATCCCCGAAAGGATATCCTGACGGTACCGGAGCGAGATCTGATACCAGCCGCTCTTTTCGACATTCACCTTCCAGCTGATCCATTGACCGGCGCTCTGCCATTTGGTGGAGCCGATGGTATTGAGCCGGATGGTGGCAGGATCCTGCGGGGTGGTGGATGCAGAGGCGCGGTCATTGAGCGGGTAGATGGAAAGATCCGATTTCCGCCAGGCCTTTTCTGCCTCGATCCGCAGAGTCTCCGGCTCGCTGGGCAGAGACTGATGCTTCTGAATATATTCCTCCTGGGTCAAGGGCGGCAAATATCCTCCCAGGATTATTTCCTTCAACTCAATATTCCCCTTGATCTGCGCAAGGGAAAGGGTGTTCATTCCCTGCTCCAAATAGAAGAAAACAGGGCCATTGGTATAACCGGAGTCATTTCCGACCGTTTCCTCCTGCCAGTCTCCCGAAAGCACGCGGGAGGGCTTCAACTCGTTTCCGCGGCTATCCTGCGCGAAGTCTCCGCCCTCCGTTTCATCCTTCCAGCTTTGCCGAAGGACCAGGTGGGAGGCTTCAAAAAAGGGCACCTGCCCATTCACAGTGAAGGAGCACTCCGCCGGCGCGGTGGCGTTGTCCACCATCCGGAATTGGAGAGTCAGGGCGTAAAGTCCGGTTTTGGGAATGTCAACCGTCCACTGGGCGGAGGAGCCGGAGACAAGGGAAAGAATCCCCTCCTGATAAACCGCTTCGCCTGCGAGGGTTGCTTCCTGCAAAGACAGGGATACCTTCTCATCCTCCCGGGAAAGGCCGTCGTAGGATGCAATGTAACCGCGATACCGTAGCACGGAGCTGAGAGAGGCGCTTCCGGACTGCTTTCCATCCTCCTCCGACCCAAAGGCTGGGACGGTCAAGCAGGTCGCCGCAATTGCAACAGCCGCCAACAAGCACCCTATCTTTTTCCGATGGATATGCACAACTTCCACACTCCTTCTGCGGGAACGGTGGGTCCTCCCGATTCTGTCCATTTTGATTATATCACCGGATTTTTGTCTTTTCCATACAATTTATCACAACAAATCATCCTACTTTCGCAACTGGTATGGTTTTTTTCCTTTTTCTGCTGTATGATTACTCTTGGAGAACTTTGAGGGAAATTTTTTATCCTGAAAAGGCGGTTATTTTTTCTTTTATGGAACAAAACAATGCATTTTGAACAGATTGTCTCCTCTTTTAAATTCCCTCTGGCAGCTGAAACCGGTGCAAATTTGTTTCTTTTTCTCCTTGCAGCAATAGCAACAAATTTAGAAAAATCTAAAAAGTTGTGACAACTTTTTAGCCTACAAAAAAACAACCGGAGGTGCTTTTATTATGTCCTTCCTTCTTTCTTACCCGGATGCGGTACAGTTTCATCGAAATGGTCTTTGGACAGATGCGCAGTCTACCCCAGAGGGCTTTGGTGTGGAGAAAACGCTGCTGACCTGTGCAGAAAATTCTCACGGCCTTGTTCTGACCCTCCGGTCCGATTGCCCCGTTTCCTATATAAAGGTACGGTGGGAACGTCCCCTGCCCGAAAAGTGCCGGCTTTTTTCGGATGCCCTGGAGCGGGCATACGGCGATCTCGGTTGGCATACCCTTGACCCCTTCCGCCAGATGATGTGGTACTGCCTTGCAACCAACGGGGAGGTCACCGAGGGCTTTGGCGTGATGGTCTGTCCGGCGGCCATTTCCTTCTGGCAGGCCGATCAGTCGGGGCTGACTCTTTGGCTGGATGTGCGCTGTGGCGGGAATCCGGTAGAGCTGGGAGACCGGGCGTTGGAGGTCTGCACCGTTGTTTCGGCGGCAGCCGCGCCGGACGAGTCCCCCTTCCGGTTTGCCAAACGGTTCTGCGGGCTCCTTTCCCCCAACCCACTCCGCCCATCCTACCATCTTTACGGTGCAAACACCTGGCTTTATACATACGGTTACCATTACAGTGACATTTGCCGGGAGTCCGTAATCAACGACAGTAAATTCTATTCCGACCTTGCCGGCTCCTGCGAGAACCGCCCCGCCCTGGTGCTGGACGACGGCTGGAACGAGCATTGTCCCTCCTTCGGCAACGCTCCCGGCGGCCCCCATTATCGAGGAAATGAGCGGTTTCCCCATATGGACACTCTGGCTGAAGCCGTCCGCAAGGAGGGCTGCCGCCCCGGCATCTGGATGCGGCTTCTGATGACCTTTCAGGAGGGGCTGGCTCCCGAAATGCTTCTGCAACGGCCCGGCAGTGAACGGGTCCTCGACCCCTCTCACCCAGAATCCCGCCGGATCATCCGGGAGGATGTTGCCCGGGTTTGCGGTTGGGGCTTTGAGATCTTAAAGCACGATTTTTCCACCTATGAGCTTTTCGGCAAAATGGGTCTGCAGATGGATTGGCAGTTCACCGCCCCCGGCTGGTCCTTCTATGACAAGAGCCGCACCACCGCCGAAATCGTTACCGATTTTTACCGGACGGTCAAGGAGGGCGCAGGAGATACTGCCGTGATTGGATGCAACTGCATCGGACATCTCGGGGCGGGACTGATGGAATATAATCGGATCGGGGACGATACCAGCAGCTACGTTTGGGACCGCACCCGGAAGTACGGAATCAACTCCCTGGCCTTCCGCCTCTGCCAGCACGAAACCTTCTTTGAGGTGGATGCTGACTGCGTCGGCCACCGGGAGGAATATGTTCCTTGGGAATACACCGCCCAATGGATGGATCTGCTTGCCCGGAGCAACACCCCTCTCCTTCTCTCAGTAGACCCGGCCGAGCTTTCCTCCTCCGACCGAAAGGCCGCGGTGCGGGCCGCCTTTGAGCGAAACCGTTCCCGGCAGGATTGCCTGGAGCCGGTGGACTGGATCTACACTACCTGTCCCGAACAATGGCTTTCCAACGGAGATCCGATCCGGTACCGCTTCTCCCTTCCCACCGGCATCCGTCATTTCGGATCCCTGACCCAATTTGATATGAACTGACCCATTTGTTTCTATGATTGGGCTGTTTGTTGTGAGACTGGTCTTTTTTGCTTTGGTTTGTTGCGATTTTTATCCCTTCTGTTGTTCTGTTTTTGCTTGTCATTCCTCCTTTACACCGCTATAATATCCCCAAAACAACCTCTTTGTTATCCACTCCGAAAGGATTGATTCTTATGAAGGAAAATGCACCCCTCCGTCGTATTTATATCGTCCCTCATTCTCATCATGATTACGCCTGGGTCCACGAAAGACAGTGGCATATCCTCCGCTACTGCGAAATCTTTGACCGGGTGATCGACTGGCTGGAGAAAAACCCTTCCGCCTACTGGATGATCGATAACGTTGCCCATAGCTGGGAGCCTTTTGCCAAACATTACCCTGAGCGGGCCGAGCGGTTCAAGGAGCTGGTCCGGGAGGGCCGGATCGAAATCTCCAATGGCGGATATAGCCTTGCCCGTCCCTCTTATGTCGGGGAGGAAACCTTCGTCCGAAACCTGATCGCCGGAGATACCTTCTTTAAGGAGACCTTCGGAGTGGAGGAGATCCCCTACTACCATAATCTGGATACTGCTTCGGGTCAGCAGCAGATTCCCCAGCTTCTGAAGCTGATGGGCTGTCGCTGGTACCGCTTCCAACGTCCTGAAGTGACCCTGGATCAGCGGGAAATCCCCCGCACCTTCTACTGGCAGGGGTTGGACGGCACCAAGATCCTGGTTTCCCGCGCCTTTGGCGGCGGAATGCTGGACGCTTCTTACACCAACCTGGATTTCTCCACCCAATGGGAGGAGGCCAGAGACCGGTTCCTGGCAGAGGATATCACTCCCCGCCGGGTGGAGGGCCTTTGCCCCTCCGATACCGAAATGATTCACTTTGGCTGTGACGATAGCTTCCCCGACACCAACTGGTACGACCGGGAGGTTCATCTCTTTGAGTTTATTGACGAATGGAACCGGCGGGAGGAAACCAAGATCGGCCTTTCCACCGCCCGGGAATATTTCGAGGATCTGGAAACGAAAGACCTGGAAACCGTCGCCTGCGGACTGGACGATTCCGAGCTGACCTTCAATCTTCCCGCCAAGGGAGACCGCTCCATGTGGCGGAAGAGAGGGGAGCTGGAACAGCTTCTGACGCAAACGGAGGGTTTGGGCGTCATCGCCGCTCTCTCCGGAGAAAGCTACCCCGAGGCAGAACTGGAAAAGATGTGGATGCAGACCTTCCAGATCACCGGCCACGCCATGGATCGGTCGCCTCGGTGGACTTCCTCAACCGTCCGGTAACAGAGGGCGTCACCCTGACCGAGAAAGATGGCCGGCTCTCCTGCCACGCCGATCCCTTCAAGATCGTGACCCTTAAAATTCAGCCCCAAGCCAATAAATAGAAAAGGACCGTGTGATCCGATGATTCTTTTTACCAGTGAAAAAACCAAGGCCGCCCTTTCCCTCCCGAAGGAGGTAACCTTCTGCCCCACCGCTCCCGAATTTACCATTCCCGGGGGGCTGCTTGCCCGGATCCGTGCCGGAGAGGCTTTCTTCTTCCTCGGCACCCAGGGAATCGATGCCCTCAAGCCTCTTTGGGTGGATGGCATTCCCGGGCGGCTGACCCGTTATTCTGAGGTTCTCCCCACCGCTGCGGGGTTACCCTGTGAGCTATCCTTCGGAGAAACGGAAGGAATGTTTTTGCAGGTGCGTCCTCAAAGCCGGTACGCGATGCACGGGATTGACGAAGAGCCCCGCGCCGAGGTCATCCCCCTTCTCGCCTCCCGGGGCAAGCACGGGGATCTTCTGGGCTACCCCGGAATGCTGCTCAAAAACTATGATTCCTCCCTCACCGGTGGAAACTATAAGGGGAGCTTTTGGTATATCTTCGCGCTGGAGGAGCCTCTTTCTGCCCTCAACGGCACCGACTGGGGCCGAATGATCGCCGCCGCTTTGGAATATTCCTCCAAGAAGTGCTGGATCTCTTCCTTCCGGGGAGAATTCCCCCTTTACGGGCAGGGAGAACGGATCCGGCTGGAGTGCCGGGTGGAAAATCTCCGGGAGGAGCTTTCCCCCTTTACCGTCCGGTTTGAGCGGCTGGACGAGGCAGGCAATTCTCTTGAGGTGATCGGAAATTCCGAGGGCGTTGTCAACCCCAAGGATGCTACCCCCGTTCACTGGGATTGGTATCCGGAAGGGATCTCGGGAGTTGTCCGTCTGCGGGCGACCCTGATCCTTCACGACCGGTACCGTTACGGCCTTGGCCGGGAGGAGATTGCCGATACCCCCGACTATGTGGATAGCGCCCTCCTGCTCCGCCGGGAGGATCAGCATTATCCTACCGTTTCTATGGAAAAGACTGCCATCGCCATTGACGGTGCGACTGATTTCTTTATTGGCACCCACCTTTATCCCTCCAGCGATTTCTTTGAGCTGAGCTACCGGGGAATGCGGATTCCCGAGCTGATCCGGACGGTTGACGCCATCCGCCGTGCGGGAAATAAGATCTGCCGGGTCTGGTGTGACCCCATTCTGGACGAGGAATCCCTCCGGGGGATGGAGGCAATGCTGACCGTCCTTGCCAACGCCGGAATCGCCGCTGTTTTCGTTATCTATAACTCCTGGACCCATTATATGGAGATCAATCTCCCCGGTGTCCGGAAAAAATTTGAGGTCGCCAGTATGAAGGATGACTGCCTGCTGGGACTTTGGCTGCAGAATATGGAGGAGCAAAAGGAATTTTGCACCATCCTTGCCCGCAAATTCGGACATATGAGCCATATCATCTGGGATCTTACCAACGAATTCTCGGTGGTGGACCCCCTCCCCTATCAGACCGGGGAGGATTGGCTGGACCCCTCCTTCCGTTCTCTCCAGCCGCCCTATCAGAGCATTGATCTGTTCCGTCAGTGGGCCAAGGCACTTCGCACCGCCATTCAGGAGGCCGGGGTGACCCAGCCGGTGGTGGACGGCATCAGCTGCTGGAACACCGGATCGGAAAACTATCGCTGCACCTCGGGCGGAAATCTGATCGCCGACCATAGCTATCACGAGGCAGAGCAGTCGGGACTGGCCGCGAACTACCAAAACGCCGCCTGCCTGGGCAAGCCCTTCTATATGGAGGAATTCGGCGGAACCTGGGATAAGGATACCGTCCGGGCGGATGAGCTTTATCTCCGCTACCACTACTATATGGCCGCAGGAGACAGTGCCGCCGTCAACTACGAGTGGGGTGTTTCCTGGCTCTGCGACCGGCTGTCTGGCCGGCCTACCTACCTCCAGTTTGCATTGGATACTCCTATGGAGGAGTCGGAATATTTCCTCTATGCCGGCCGGTATAACTATGCCAAAAGCTGGCCCAAGGGCTGTCTTGCCCTCTGCCCCTGGACTGCTTCCTTCGATTACGGCAGCGGCCTGAACTGCGTGGATAGCCCTTCTTATTCCGCTTTTCTGATGAAGCGGGCCGCCCAGCTGGGCAAGGGGTTGGGCTACGCTCCCAAGGCAAGCGCCCTCTACCTGATCCTTCCCTTTGAGACCGATCCCTTCACCCCTACTGCCGGCTACCCCCGGCGGATGGAGCGGATCAACAATACCCTCCGCGCCCTCTGGAGCAAGGGAATCCCTTACCAGATCTGGCAGGAGGACCAACTGGATTCCCTCCCCGAATCCGCTCAAACCCTTCTTTACCCCAACGAGCTGGAGATTCGCCCCGAGATTGCCGCATTTTTGGAATCCCGCCGCAGGATGGGTGCCACCGTCCTCACCGGGGAGGATGCCGTCACCGGGCTGACCGGGGGACTGAACCTGCCGGAGGGCTGTCGGGTATTCTATCGGGAGACCACTGCCGGTCTGCTGACCCTCTTCTCCTCTGAAGGTCCTGCCGAGCTGACCTTCGGAGACCTGCGGATCTGCCATCAGGGTGGCTTCGGCTGCTTCCTCAAGGATGGAGATACCCTTCTTCGTGCAGAATTCCGGGGCTCCCTCTTCTCTGGGAATACCCTGATCTGCCAAAGCGATGCTCCGGTGATCCTTCTCCTGGGAGAGGATTCTCTGACTGTCCTCCCCTTTGAGGAAGGAAAAATCACTCTCGGCAAGCAATATGCTTCCTGCCAGCTCCTGGAGGAGGGCACCCCCCTTGCCCAGTGGCCGGTTGAGGGTATGACCCTCTCCATCACCGCGGACGAAGTTCCCTTTGCTCTGCGGCTTCGGTAGGAAGCATTCTCCCGTTCTGTCCACGGAACGGCAAGTAATTTTGCCCTTCGGACAGTTTGCGACAGATAGAATATGACGAAACAAAGAAAGAGAAGACTCGTTGCAAAATACGAGCCTTCTCTTTTTGTGGGAATTGTTCCATTTTTCTATTCTTCTCCATCGCATATTTCCCTTGACATCCTTTCCGGGATATGCTAAAATAGCATTAGACTATTACAATAGTCTACGCTGCGAAGGGAGGAAACAAAAATGAAACGACGCAAATTTTTCACCCGAATCTTGCCAGGGATCGGCATTGCTTGCTCTGCAGTTTTTCTGATTGTTTTGGTTGGCGTGCTTTTTGGTCCTCTTCCGAAAGACTTTGCCCATACCGCCAGAGAATTGATCCCTGCCCTTTTGCTTTTGGTGCCGCTGGGTATTTTCCTATTGCTACCCCTTCCAAAATTCTCCCGCACGGTGTTCGTCCCCATTGTCGGAGGACTGATCTCTGCCCTGTTTTGGGGCGGAGCATGTGCAGTTTTCCCTCTAATTGATTCCGTCCCTCCTTCGCTGTCGTCCCTGACTCCTATGACCGTTTCCCTGAGCCAAAACCCGCTGATGCTTCTCGGCTATGCCGTGGCCATCGGCCTGCTTTTCTTCATTTTCTACCGGACGATTCTTCTATTCCTCCACCGCCCCTCTATGTGCTCGGTGATCGGATTGGTCTGCGCCGCCTTGGGGTATGCTCTCTTTGTATGGCTCCTTGCTGCCCTTGCATTGTTCCTCCCCTGCTCCGACGCGATGATATTCCCCACCGTTCTGCTTTCCCTCACCGCATTGATCCTGTCTTTCTTCCGCAAAAAAGGAGGCGTACAATGAAAAGAATCGCGAGCTGTATTCTGATTGTAGTTACCGTTTTCTTGCTGTTGCCAACTTTATTTTCAGGGTGCATAGCGAAAAAATACTATACCATGGAGGATTTCGACTCTATCATAATAGGGCAATCCACTATGAAGGATGTGTTTGTCATTGCTCCAACAAAGTATGCGGTAGTGACAAGCTATGGATCTCTTGTTGAATATCCGATGCAAAACGGAAGGTGGATTCAAATACGAACGTATGGCCCAAATGGAATTGTTTTTGCAATTGAAGAAGTTGATGAAGCGGTAATGGATGATTGAGTGCCGTCTACTATGCGGCAGGAAATTGAGGTGCATTATGAGAGTTAGACAAATATTTTTAATCGTTGCGGTTGCGGTTTTATTTTTGCATTGTTCTTGTATGAAAGAAGTGGGAACTATGAAACGGAAACTATCCCCAACAGATTGTAATTTTTTGACTTTAACATCCTGCACCTATGATGAATTGCAGTTGAAGGAAATTATAATGTTTACTGGATCTTTTGATGAACTCGACAAGCAGTTTCCTGTTGAGTGTCTGAGGGAAGAAAATGATGGTTATTTTCGAGCTGCATATCGTGGGGAAAATACTGTTTTAATGGTTTACTTCGATGAGTATGGAAATAAGGAGGGGTACGGGCTTCTCTACGGTGCAAAAAGGATGAAATCGGATTTTCAAAAACTGAAGAAAGGTGATTCCATCGGAAAAGTTGAAGAAATGGATCCTGACGGAGAATATTTGTTTATGTATACAGAAAGAAATGATTTGCCGCGTGAATCAACTCACTGTACCAAAGATGGTTTCTTGATTACAATTGAATATGGCGGCGTTCATTCGCATATTGTTGAAAACATACGGGAAGAATTGATTTAAGATCAGTCAGAGAGTTATTTTATTAGAGCGATTTCTATACTGATCGCATCCCCCCGCCTCCGACCGGATTCATCAGTATATCTTTTTTGAAACGGAGGAGGGGCTCCGCTTTGATGCAGCCGCTTCCTCCGGACTCCCCTCTTATGCAGTTATCCCGGACGGCGCGCCGTTCCGCCCTCAAACAGAATAACAAAGCCAGCCAAGGCAGGACTCCCCTCCGCCTTCGGCTGGCTTTGTTCGTTTCTTGTGTTCGCTATTCAGGAGAAGATTCCTGCCAGCTGATCCATCAACTGTTCAAACCATTCTACCACCGCGAACCGCGGCTCATACCGAACCTCCCGCTCCAGAATCTCCTGCTCCTCCCGGGAAAAGGAATCCTCCGGTGTTTCGGTGGCAGCAGGCAGGCAGAGGGGCGGAAACAGCACGCACCACCAGTTTTGCCCTGCACCCTCTCCCAAAGTAATCCGCACCGCCTGATACTGTCCCGCCGGCATGGTCAGCTCCCCGTATGTACGGGTGGCAAAAAACATCCGGCAGACCTCTGCCCGGGCAGTATAGGAAAAGCCTTTCTCCCGCAGAATACCGTTGGCGATCCGTTCAAACTCAGCAAGCTCCTTCTCCGCAATCGCCGCGGCCTGGTCGGCTGTCCCTGCGGCATAGAAAAGCTCCCCTGTCCGGGCAAGGATGGCGTCCCGGATCTCCAGCTTGACCGCCTGATCCGCCTCCGAGTCGGAGTTGGCCGGAATATGCAGACGGAGCACCTCGCTGCTGATCTGTTGGCATTCCTTTCCAAAGGCGGCG
Source organism: Oscillospiraceae bacterium (assembly GCA_017466885.1). Taxonomy (GTDB): domain Bacteria; phylum Bacillota; class Clostridia; order Oscillospirales; family Ruminococcaceae; genus RGIG4130. The sequence continues at coordinate 40,771 of JAFTTH010000025.1, read as the reverse complement.
GTATCGGCAAAGAGCAGTGCGGTAAGCAATCCGAAAATCAGCGCAAGCTCAATTCGTTTCATGGTGTCGTTCCTTTCCTGTTGCGGCTGTGCCGCGTAGTGGCCGGCAAAGCTATTGTGGGCGGCTGGATTCCTCCTTATTCACCGGAACGGAATTTTTTTCCTCCCGGGGGCAAAAATAGAGACAGTCTCCCTGTTGCTGTGTCGTCTGGAGGGGCAAAGGCCGCTCCATGGCGCAATATCCCTCCCGCTGATACTTGCAGGATGCACTGCAGCAGATCAGATTCATCCGTTTCTCCTCTTTTCTCTGGACATTATTCCATTGATTCTGCTGAATATTTTTTGCGGAGAGGATTCGTTTATGCGGCCGGGCAAAAAATCTCTTTGGCGGGTACATATTCTGCCTCCTTTCAGCCAAAATAGCTCGGTAAGCATTGAAACAAAAAACGGAGGGATCGGCCTTGAAGCGCAGATGGATGATACTGATGGTTGCAATCTTTGCCATAGGTGGCGGCGTTTCCCTCCCGCGGCTTTTGGAAGCCGGCCTCACCACCGCATACCTGACCCTGCCCGCCTCCCTTTCCTACTCCGAAACTGTGAAGGGAAACGGCAAGCTGGAGGCGGCAGAGAGCAAAAAAACCTATCTGTCCCTCCCGGTTTGTCCGGCGGAGGTTTTGGTGGAGGTGGGCGATTTTGTGGAGGAGGGACAGCTTCTTGCGGTAATCGACCGGGATCGCACCCTGGAAATCTTCAGCCAGCTTCTGGAGGACGGCCTTTCCTCCGGGATTCCGGCGGAGCTGGAGGATCTTCTGGCGCAATATCTTTCCGGCGGCAAGCTCCCCGACCTTTCCTCCCTCCCGGATATTTCCTCCTTCCCCACCTGTGTTTATGCGGAGCGGGACGGCGTCATCACCGCGGTAGGGCTGAAGGCCGGAAGCCTTTCCAACCCCAAAACGGCCGCCTTTGTGATCTCCGATCCGGACCGGTTGCAGGCCAGGATCACCGTAAACGAAAGGGAGGTAGGGCGGATCTCAGTCGGGGATCGCGCTCTGATCCGCGGCAGCGGACTTTCGGGGAGCTACGAGGCAACCGTAACCAAAATCAGCGCAGTTGCCAAAAAGGAGTCCACCGCCCTTGCCTCCGAAACGGTGGTAGACGTTCTTCTTCTGCTGGACGGAGTCGGCCCGGAAATGAAGCCCGGCTTTACTCTTTCCGCCGAGATCTGGGTGGAGGACCGGGAGGACGTCCTCTTTATTCCTTATGAAGCCATCTCCTCCGACCGGGAGGGGAAGGAATACGTTTATCTGTACCGGCAGGGGAAGGCTGTCCGGCAAAGGATCCAAACCGGGGCAGAGACCTCCACCGGAGCGGAAGTCCTCTCGGGACTGACAGAAAATGATCTTATTATCTGCAATCCCGGACAGGTGGAGGGTGCCACCGGCAGACTGGTGGCGAAAAACTGGGATTCGGCAGGAAGGTAAGTGGTAAGAATGAATCTTTTCCGGAACGCACTTCGCTCCCTTTCGGGGAAACGGCTCCGTACCCTTCTGACTGCCACCGGGATTGGAATCGGAGTCTGTTCGGTGGTGGTAATCGGCTCCATCGGCAATCTGGGGAAGCAGCTTCTGCTCAATGAGCTGGAAGGACTGGGCGTTGGGGGGCTGACCATCTCTGCCGACACCTCCAAAACCTCCAAAAAGCTCTACACCGACCATTTGGAGCTGGTACGAAGAAGCAGCGCGGTGGAAAGTGCTATTCCCATTATGGTGGAATATACCTGGTGTAATTCCGCCGGCGGGATGGAAGCCTGCGTGGTTTGGGGAATCGATTCGGGATCGGATCAGATCATCTCCCTATCCCCTCTGCACGGCTCCCTTTTCTCCCGGGGAGATATCCGTGCCGGGGATTCGGTATGCCTGGTGGATGAAGCTTTCGCACGGCTGATTTATAAGCGGGACAATATTGTGGGGAAGCAGATCAGCCTGATGCTGGGCAGCAGCTTTGAAACCTTTACTGTTGCGGGGGTGGTGGAGTCGGGAGGAAATCTCCTTCAGGGGCTGCTGGACGGATATATCCCCACCTTTGTATATATCCCATACACAACGATGCAACGGCTCTCGGGGCGGACAAACCTTGACAGCATCGCCGTGATGGTAACTCCCGATCTTGACGCCGACACCGCCGGCCAGCAGATCATCTCCGAAATGGAACGGGCCGCCGGCGAGGAGGATCTTTTTAAGGCAGAGAATATGGCCCGGTATAAGGACCAGCTGACCGGGATCTTCGGGATTGTATCGGGGGTGCTGTCCACCATCGCCTCCATTTCCCTGCTGGTGGCGGGGCTGAGCATTATGACGGTGATGTTCTCCTCTGTCACCGAGCGGCGGAGGGAGATCGGCATCCGAAAGGCCATCGGCGCTGGCCGGGGGGATATTCTTCGGGAATTTTTACTGGAGGCCATCCTCCTTTCCCTGCTGGGAGGCGGCCTGGGTGCGGCGCTGGGGATCGGCGTATTCTGGGGCGGAACCCTTCTTTTGGGGATCTCCATCCCACCCGATTGGGGACTTGCCGGGGGTTGTGTTCTCTTTGCGGCGGCGGTGGGCGGAATCTTTTCGCTCCTGCCGGCCCGGAAGGCCGCCTCCCTTCCTCCGGCAGAGGCCCTGCGGGAATAAAGGAAACTTACCATAAGGAAGGTGACAGGCTGTGGCTGTGGTTTTTATCCGGACGGTGCTGTTGTATTTTCTGATCGTGGTGGCCCTTCGGATCATGGGGCGCCGCCAGATCGGGGAGCTTCAGCCATCCGAATTTGTTATTACCATCCTCATCTCCAATATTGCCGCCCTCCCCATTGAAAACCCCACCACCCCCCTTTCCTCCGGGGTCATTCCCATTCTGACGCTGGTTTGCCTGGAGGTTTTTTCCTCCATGGTCCTTCTGAAATGGATCGGCCTCCGGAAATGGATTACCGGGAGTCCCAAGGTGCTGATTAAGGACGGTATTCTTGACCAAAAGATGATGAAACAGCTCCGGTTTAATATGTCCGACCTGGCAGAGGAACTGCGGGATAAGGACGTTTTTGACATCAACGAGGTGGATTTTGCGGTGGTGGAGACCACCGGCAAACTCAGCATTTATAAGAAATTCCCCCACCGCACCGTTACCGCTGATATGCTCTCCCTCTCCCCTGCCCAGGACGAATCCGTCCGGATCACCGCCATCAGCGACGGACATATTCATAAGGAGGGCCTTCAGCTTTACGGCCGGGACAAACAATGGCTGGAGGAGGAGCTGCGCAAGCGGGAGCTTGCCGTCGGAGATATTTTCCTGCTGACAATGAACCGGTCGGGGGAGCTTTCTTATATTCTCAAGGGACAATAGGAGGTGCTTATGAAGCGGCTGATCACCTGCATCGTTATTTTCCTCGGAATCATCGGGATCTGCACCTGGGGAACCCTTTCTCTCCGGCACCACTCCCATGCTCTGATTCAAACCCTTCAGGCCGCCCACGATGCCGCCGCAGAGGACCGGATGGAGGATGCCCTCCGGCTGACCGAGGACTTCCTTGCGGATTGGGAGGATGCCGAACAGCTTTTTATTTATATCCTCCGGCATGAGCAGATGGATGAGGTCACCTTTTCCTCCGCCCGGCTTCTCCCTTTTCTGCGGCAGGGAGACTCGGCAGAATTTTGCGCCGAGGTCAGCGAGATCATTCGGGCGCTGGAGCATCTTTGGGAAACAGAAAAGCCCGCCCCCGAAAACTTCTTCTGACCTCTCCCGCTATGGAAAATCACAAGAAAACTGTAACCAAATTGTAACCTTTTTCCTCTTTCCTTTTTTTGCCGAATATGGTATAATAAAACCATCCTTAATATTCCTGCAGAAGGGAGTCTGTTTTCCTCCCGATGATGCAGAAAAATCAAATTAAAGGTGGTGCCGGTTGATGAAAACATTCCTGAAAATTCTCGCTATTCTCCTTTCTGCCGCCGCGGCAATTTTTCTCGGTAAGCTGATCCTTGATTTCCTGCTGGATAGCCACTTTCGTCGGTATATCATCACCGGTGAGAAATAAGAGGTAAAGAAAAATCCCGACTGTGTTTTGCACAGGTCGGGATTTTTGTTGCCCGGATTGTTCACAGTTTATAAATTGACTTTTTGCCCTCAAGTGGTATAATATAGTGAATTGATTTGTCAACATTAGAAGGGTGAACGCTTGTCCGCCCTTTGAAAAGAGGTTTTTCCTGATGATATTGGGTGTGGACGTTGGCTCGACCACCGTTAAGGTGGTCCTGTACTCCGATGCCGGCCAACTGCTCTATAAGCAGTATCTGCGACATTTTTCCCGGGTGCGGGAAAAGACTGCCGAAATGCTGACTGACTGTCGGCCTTTTTTGAACGGCGAGCCCCTGCGGTTTGCCATCACCGGCTCCGCCGGATACGGAATGGCCAAGGCTTGTGACCTGCCCTTTGTGCAGGAGGTTTTTGCCACCCGGATCGCCATTGAAAAATACATTCCCGATGCAGATGCCGTTGTGGAGCTGGGGGGAGAGGATGCCAAAATCCTCTTTCTGACCGGTGGCTCGGAGGAGCGGATGAACGGCTCCTGTGCCGGCGGCACCGGGGCCTTTATCGATCAGATGGCCACCCTGCTGAATGTGACTGCGGATGAGCTGGATCGGCTCAGCGAGGGGTGCGAAAAGCTTTATACCATTGCCAGCCGGTGCGGTGTGTTTGCCAAGTCGGATATTCAGCCCCTCCTCAATCAAGGCGCCCGGAAGGAGGACCTTGCCGCCAGCATCTTTAAGGCGGTGGTGGATCAGACTGTTGCAGGGCTTGCCCAGGGTCGCCGTATTCAGGGCAAGGTGGTCTTTCTCGGCGGCCCTCTGACCTTTTTGAAGGGACTCCGCCTGCAGTTCAAAAAAACTCTCGGTCTCTCGGAGGATATGGCCGTTTTCCCTGAAAATGCAGAATATTTTGTGGCCATCGGCGCCGCCGAATATGCCAAGGACTGCACCCCGGTGGAGTTTGACTCCCTGCTGACGGCGCTGGAAACCTCCGTTTCGGGGCAGACGCTGACCAACCGTCTCCCCCCGCTTTTTGCTTCAGAGGAGGAATACGCCGCATTCTCTGCCCGGCATAATCGGGCCACTCTTCCCCAGGGAGATATCTCCACCTGGTCGGGGGATGCCTATCTCGGCATTGATGCCGGAAGCACCACCACCAAGCTTGCCCTTCTCTCGGAGGAAAACACCCTCCTTTACTCCTACTACGGTTCCAACAAGGGCAACCCTGTGGATATTGTTCGCAAGGAGTTGGAACAGATCTACTCTCTCTGCGGTGACCGGATCCGGATCCGGGGAAGCGCCGTGACCGGATACGGAGAGGATCTGATCAAAAATGCCTTTTCGGTGGATTTGGGAATCGTGGAAACGGTGGCCCACTATGAGGCGGCAAAATTCTTTGACCCGCAGGTGGACTTTATCCTTGACATCGGCGGGCAGGATATGAAATGCTTTAAGATCCGCAACCACGCCGTGGATGGAATTATGCTCAACGAGGCCTGTTCCTCGGGGTGCGGCTCCTTTGTGGAAACCTTCGCCAAGGCTTTGGGAAAGGATATTGCTGAGTTTGCCCGGCTGGGGATCTTTGCAAAAAATCCGGTGGATCTGGGAAGCCGTTGCACCGTTTTTATGAACTCCTCGGTCAAGCAGGCCCAAAAAGAGGGAGCGGAGGTGGAGGATATCTCTGCCGGGCTCTCCATCAGCGTGGTCAAAAATGCCATTTACAAGGTCATCCGGGCGGCCAGCCCCGCTGATTTGGGGCAGCACGTGGTTGTTCAGGGCGGAACCTTCTTTAACGATGCCGTTCTCCGCTCCTTTGAGCAGGAGCTGGGGATCGAGGTGCGCCGTCCCACCATTGCGGGACTGATGGGGGCCTTCGGTGCCGCTCTTTGCGCCAAAAAGGAAGGCTTTTCCCAGTCTGCCCTGATTTCCCCGGAGGAGCTTGCTGAGTTTACCCACACCGCCAAGGCCGCCACCTGCAAGCTCTGCACCAACCGGTGCAACCTGACGGTAAACACCTTCAAAAACGGCCGAAAATACATCTCGGGCAACCGGTGTGAGCGCCCCACCGGAGAGAAAGCTGCCCGCGCACTCCCCAACCTGATGGAATATAAATACAAGGCCCTGACCTCCTACCCCTCCCGGGACGGCGGACGGGGTAAAATCGGCATTCCCTTGGGGCTGAATATGTACGAAAACCTCCCCTTCTGGCAGACAATGCTGACCCAGTTGGGCTTTGAGGTGGTTCTTTCGGGGGAATCCAACCATAAGCTCTATACCAAGGGACAATATACCATCCCCAGCGATACCGTCTGTTATCCTGCCAAGCTGATGCACGGTCATATTGAGGCTCTGCTGGATCAGGGGATCACCCGGATCTTTTATCCCTGTATGTCCTATAACTTTGACGAGGGGTTGGGAGATAACCACTATAATTGCCCGGTGGTGGCCTACTACCCCGAGCTTCTGGATGCCAATGTTTCCCGGCTGAAGGAGGTTTCCTTCTATCGCAATTATTTCGGGCTGCACCGCCCGAAGGATTTTGTCAAGCACGCTTCTTCCTTCTTCGGCAAGGAGTTCGGGATCCCTGCTAAGGAGGTTGCCCGGGCCGCCAAGGCCGCTTACGCCGCTTATGATGATTTCCGCGCCCAAATCCGCGCAGAGGGCCAAAAAGCCATTGACTTTGCCCGGAGGGAAGGGTTGCCCATCGCCGTGGTGGCGGGCCGGCCCTACCACGTTGACCCCGAGATCAACCACGGGATCGACCGGCTGCTGACCTCCCTGGGCTTTGTGGTGATTACTGAGGATTGCGTAGCCGACCGGATGCCCAAAAAATCCCGGAAGGTTCTCAATCAATGGACCTACCATTCCCGGCTGTATAACGCCGCGGATTACGTTGTCACCCAGCCGGATATGCAGCTGGTTCAGCTGGTTTCCTTTGGCTGCGGTATTGATGCCATCACCACCGATGAGGTTCGGGCCATCCTTGAACCGGGCGGAAAGTTCTATACTCAGCTGAAGATCGACGAGATCTCCAACCTGGGTGCCGTCCGGATCCGGTTGCGGAGCCTTGTTGCGGCTATGGCCGCCAAAAAAAGTGAGGAGGTGGCGGAATGAGCCGAAAGATCACAGACCGGATCGAATTTACCAAGGAGATGAAAAAGGATTACACCATCCTTTTTCCCAATATGCTCCCCATTCATTTTGAGCTGATCCGCCGTTCCTTTGCCTTTGAAGGCTATAAAATCGAGATGATGACCGATACCGACCGGGAGATTGTCAACGAGGGACTGCGGGACGTGCATAACGATACCTGCTATCCTGCTCTGCTGGTCATCGGCCAACTGATCCACGCCTTGAAAAGCGGCCGGTACGATGTGCATAAAACCGCCCTTCTCATCACCCAGACCGGAGGCGGATGCCGTGCCTCCAACTATATTCACCTGCTCCGAAAGGCTCTGGTCAAGGTGGGGCTGGAATTTGTCCCCGTCATTTCCCTGAACGTTTCGGGGCTGGAGAAAAACTCCGGCTTCCGGCTGAGCATCCCCCTGGTGCGGAAAATGCTCAACTCGGTGATGTACGGTGATATGATTGTCCATCTGGCCAATCAGGTCCGCCCTTACGAGCTGGTATCGGGGGAGACTGACCGGACCGTTGCCAAATGGCTGGACCGTCTTTCCGGAGAATTTGACCGGGGCGGCAAATACCTCCGCTACCGTCACGTGCTGGATAACTGCGAAGAGATCGTCTCCGACTTTGAAGCCATTCCCATCCTTCCCCAGCCGCGGGTGCGGGTAGGGGTTGTGGGGGAGATCTATATTAAGTTTGCCCCCCTGGGGAATAATAATTTAGAGGAGTTCCTTGCCTCGGAGGGGGCGGAGGTCATCGTCCCCGGGCTGATGGATTTCTGCACCTTCAAGGTGGATAACCGCTTGGAGGATATTAAGCTTTACGGCGGCAAGAAAATCAAGTATATTGCCGTAAGCTTCCTGAAAAAGATTATCATCAAAGCGCAGGATGATATGATCGACATTCTCACCCGGCATCCCCGCTTCCGGAAAATCGCCCGGTTTGAGGAGAATAAAGCTCTCGTGGCCGATTATATGGGATATGGAAATAAAATGGGTGAGGGATGGTTGCTCACAGCCGAAATGCTGGAGCTGATCCATTCCGGCACCACCAATATCGTCTGCGCGCAACCCTTCGGATGTCTGCCCAACCATATTGCCGGTAAGGGGATGATCCGCCGGATCAAGGATAACCACCCCGAGGCAAATATTGTTGCCATTGATTATGATCCCGGCGCCACCCGAATCAACCAGGAAAACCGGATTAAGCTGATGCTCTCCACCGCGAAACGCCGGCTGGATCAGCAGTCTTCTCCGGCCATCCCCGAAAAAACTGATAGAAAAGAGCCGGTCACCCTTTAGACCTGACATACATATCCTGCCTTCTTTTGGGAATATTATTGCAAAAGGGAAAGGATGTGTTATAATCAGTGAAGGATGACCGTCAAATCCGGCAGCATCTTCTGCGGGCCATCGGGGCAGAGCCAAAAAATGAGGAGGTTATCTCCCCTCTTGACCCCAAAGAGGGAGAGAGCGACCCGGGGCAGCCCCACTCCTCCGGGATCGTCAATTTCGGCTCGGTGACCGCCACCAAGGGAAAGCACCCCATCCATTGCCTAACTGTGATCGGGCAGATCGAGGGACATTACGTTCTTTCCGAGCAAAATAAAACCACCAAATATGAGCACGTGATCCCCGCTCTGGTGGCCATTGAGGAGGACCCCGAGGTGAAGGGTCTGCTGATGATCCTCAATACCGTGGGGGGAGATGTGGAGGCAGGACTTGCCATTGCGGAGCTGGTCAGCGGAATGAAAACCCCCACGGTTTCTCTGGTGCTGGGAGGAGGCCACTCCATCGGTGTGCCTTTGGCTGTTTCGGCAAAGCGCTCCTTTATCTGCCCCAGCGCCACTATGACCATTCACCCCGTCCGGATGAACGGCACGGTGTTGGGGGTGCCCCAGACCCTTTCGTATTTCGATAAAATGCAGGACCGGATCACCAATTTCGTCACCTCCAATTCAGCCATCTCCCCTCAGCGTTTTCGGGAGCTGATGATGAAAACGGGGGAGCTGATTACCGATGTGGGTACCGTGCTGGACGGAGAAGCTGCCGTCCGGGAGGGACTGATCGATACGCTGGGCGGCCTTTCGGACGCCATTGATGCCCTGTATCAAATGATCGACCAAACAAAGTAATCCCCGACCTCCGCCTGCGGAGGCTACATAAACACATACATAACGGAGGGCTTAATATGTCAATCTGGAATGCCATCTTCCAAGCCATTGTGCAGGGGCTGACGGAATTTCTCCCCGTCTCCAGCTCGGGACATCTTTCCCTGGTGCAGCATTTCACCGGTGTAGCCGGAGAGGAAGCACTGCTGTTTTCGGTCGTTCTTCACGCCGGAACGTTGGTAGCAGTTTTTATCGCTTTTTGGAGCACCATTCAGGCTCTGATTCTGGAGATGGGCCGGATGGTCCGGGATCTTTTCACCGGCGGCTTCAAAAAGGGTCTTTTCAAATGGTCTGCGATGAATGACGAGCGCCGGATGATTTTGATGCTGATCCTTTCTCTGCTGATGTTGGTGCCCTTCGTTCTCTTCAAGGATTTCTTCACCTCCATCTCCTCCGATTCGGATATCATCGTGGAGGGATGCTGCTTCCTCTTTACCGCAACCCTTCTTTTTATCGCCGACCGGTGTGTGAAGGGAAATAAAAAGGCGGGGGATATTACCCCCAAGGATGCTGTAATCGTCGGGATTTTCCAGGGAATCGCCCTTCTTCCGGGGGTATCCCGGTCGGGCTCGACCATGGGAAGCGGACTCCTCTGCGGAATGGAGAAGGAAACGGCCGTCCGGTACGCCTTTGTGTTGGGAATTCCCGCCATCCTGGGCGGGTGCGTTCTGGAGCTGAAGGACGTAGGGGCCGCCGACCTGACGGTGGTGGGGATTCCCCATTTGATCGTTGGATTTATCGTTTCCGGCATTGTGGGCTTTTTAGCCATCAAAATGATCTCCTGGCTGATCCGCTCCAACAAGCTCTTTGTTTTTTCCATCTATACTGCCGCCATCGGTTTGGGAGCAATCGGGGTCGGCATTTGGGAAATCTTTGCAAAATAATCATTCAATAGGCTTTGACGGCGTAATTTTGCCCTCAAAGCCTATTATTTTTCCCAAACCACTCCCTTTTTCCGGGGAATCACTTGCATAATCTGCCATAATCTGCTATAATAATAGTAATTGCATACATAATTGAACGCTCCGGGTCTTTTTCACAAAAACGAACAATGAAGTCCCCTAAAACACAAAAGAGAGGTCGCTGCAAAATGAGCAAAACCGTCTACATCGCTATGAGCGCTGATATTCTCCATAACGGACATATCAATATCATCCGTGAGGGCGCAAAGCTGGGTAACGTAATCATCGGTCTTCTTTCCGATGAGGCCATCGCTACCTACAAAAGAATGCCCATTCTCCCCTATGAAACGAGAAAAATGATCTTCGAGCAGATGAAGGACGTTTCCTCCGTCGTTTTGCAGGACGAGCTTTCCTATAAGAAAAATCTGCTGGAGCTTAAGCCGGATATCGTCCTCCACGGGGATGATTGGAAAACCGGAATCCAGTCCATGATCCGCCAGGAGGTAATTGATACCCTCGCAACCTACGGCGGCGAGTTGGTGGAGGTTCCTTATACTCACGGTGTTTCCTGCGATGAGTTGGATCAAAAGAGCCGAGCCATCCTTTCCACCCCTGAAGTGCGCCGGGGCAAGCTCCGCGCTCTGCTGCGGTATAAGCCCTGGGTTCGGGTGATGGAGGCCTCCAACGGTCTGACCGGCCTGATCTGCGAGCACGCCCGGGTGGAGGATGAAGCCTCCGGAACGGTTCGGGAATACGACTGTATGTGGGTTTCCAGCCTTTGCGATTCCACCTTCAAGGGCAAGCCGGATATTGAGCTGGTGGACCTGACCTCCCGGCTCAATACCATCAACGAGATTATGGAAGTCACCACCAAGCCGATCATCCTGGATGGAGATACCGGCGGAAAAGTGGAACACTTTGCCTATAATGTCCGCACTCTGGAGCGGCTGGGTGTTTCGGCAATCATTGTTGAGGATAAAACGGGTCTGAAGCAAAACTCCCTCTTTGGCACTTCCGTTGAGCAGGTTTTGGATGATCCTCACGCCTTTGCCCATAAGATCCGTTGCGGTAAGCAGGCCCAGACCACCCGTGATTTTATGATCTTTGCCCGGCTGGAAAGCCTGATTGCCGGCAAGGGGATTGACGATGCAATGATGCGCGCCAAGATCTACCTGGAAGAGGGCGGCGCGGATGGCATTATGATCCACTCTAAGGAAAAAGACGGTGCCGAGATCATCGAGTTTATGAAGCAGTTCCGGGCTTACGCCAAGGATGTTCCTGTGATCTTTGTTCCCACCTCTTATAATCACTTCACCGAGGAAGAACTGGCCGAGATCGGAGGCAATATCATCATCTATGCCAACCATCTCCTCCGGAGCGCCTACCCCGCTATGCTGGAGACGGCCAACACCATTCTCCGCTGCAGCCGGAGTAAAGAAGTGGACGATCGCTGCCTTTCCATCAAGGAAGTCCTGCGGCTGATCCCCAAGCAGTAAAATAAGATTTTTCGCCATACCGGGCAGGTGTCACCTTGTGATTGCAAGTATTTTTTGCATATACCTGTCCGGTCGCGCTATGTTTCGATGAAAGGATGTTTTTACCGATGATTCAAACAGAAGCCTTCTATGAAGCCTTGATTGCCCGGAAGATGGACCTTTTTGCCGGTGTTCCCGATTCTCTGCTGAAAAACCTCTGCTCCTGCATTACCCTCCGTTCCGGTACAGAACGGAATATCATCACCGCCAACGAAGGTAACGCCATCGGCATCGCCTGCGGTTATCACGTTTCCAGCGGGCATTACGGTGTTGTGTATATGCAGAACTCGGGACTGGGAAATACCGTCAACCCCCTTCTTTCTTTGGCCGACCGCGCCATTTATAAGATCCCGATGCTGCTGATTATCGGCTGGCGGGGCGAGCCGGGCGTTAAGGATGAGCCGCAGCACGTGACCCAGGGTCGGGTTACTCCCGCCCTTCTGGACGCAATGGAGATCAAATACGAGATTCTGGAGGATGACTTCCTTCCCCAGCTGGACCGTGCCGCCGCTTATATGGCCGAGGAGGCCCAGCCCTTTGCGCTGATCGTCCGGAAGAACACCTTCGACTCCTTCGCCTTCAAAGCGGAGAAGGTGGAGCTTCCCTTAAGCCGCGAGGAGGCGCTGGATACCATTCTCCAGCCTCTGACCGACCGGGATTTCATCGTTTCCACCACCGGCAAAACCAGCCGGGAGCTTTTTGAGCTGCGGGAAGCCAAGGGCCAGGGCCACTCCAATGATTTTCTCACCGTTGGTGGAATGGGTCATACCTCCTCCATCGCCCTGGGAATGGCCATCGGCTCGGAGCAGGATATCTTCTGCATTGACGGAGACGGCTCCTTCCTGATGCATATGGGCGCCTTCGCCGTTACCGGCCAGACTGCGCCGGATAACTTCAAGTATATCCTTATCAATAACGGCGCACACGAATCGGTGGGCGGCCAGCCTACGGTGGCTTTCTCCATCCGTCCGGAGGAGGTTCTGACCGCCTGCGGCTTTGAGAAGGTAATCACCGCCCGCTCCCGGGAAGAGATCCTCGCAGGAATGGAGGAGCTGCGCCGGGGCGGAAAGCGTGCCCTGATCGTTTTGACCCGGCAGGGCTCCCGGGATGATCTGGGTCGGCCTACCGTTTCCCCCTCTCAGAATAAGACCGATATGATGGAGCGGTTTGCCGCCCTTCGCTGAGCAAAAGGAGTGTTCTTCTGTGAAAGCAGTTATTTATAATTCGGGGCTGGGCAGCCGGATGGGCGCCCTGACCGAGCATAATCATAAGTCTATGGTCCGTTTGGACAACGGTGAGACCATCTTCACCCGCCAGCTCCGTCTGCTGATGGAGTGCGGCGTCCGGGATATTATCGTTACCGTTGGGCCGATGAAGGAGCAGCTGATGGAGGCCGCTTCGGCACCCATCTTCTCGGGGTGCAGCTTCACCTTCGTAGAAAACCCCATTTACCAGCAAACAAACTATATCTATTCCCTCTATCTTGCCCGGGAGGCTGTGCGGGGGGATGACGTAATCCTTCTGCACGGTGACCTTGTATTCAACCGGGGGCTTTTGGAGGCTGTCCTTGCCGATCCCCGGGGATGCCTTGCCACCTTTAACCCCACCCTTCCCCAGCCGGAGAAGGACTTTAAGGTCCGGGTCAAGGATGGATTTTTGTCCGAGGTCTCGGTCAAGATCTTTGACGAAGATTGCTTCGCCTTCCAGCCCCTTTATAAGCTGACCTCTGCCGCGATGGGTCGGTGGCTGGATGCCGTGGAAGCCGAGATTTCCGCCGGAAACGATAAGGTCTACGCGGAAAACGCCGCCAACCCCATCTTCCGGGAGCTGGAGATCTCCCTTTATAGCTACGAAAACGATTTTATTGACGAGATTGATACCCCCGCGGATTATGACCGCGTCCGGGCGGCGATCCGTCCCTTTGACTACCGGGAGCAGCGGGTCGTTTGCCCTGAGGAGCCGGTAGAGTTTCTCCTTGACCTCTTGGATGAATGGGAGATCAAAAAGCCCTTTTATGTGGTTGACTCGGCCTTCCCCTATCTTTTCTGGAGCAAGGCCGGTCTGGAGGGCGTCTTCTTTGATGAATTTTCCCCCAACCCGGTTTATGAGGATGTCTGCAAGGGTATTGCCAAGCTGAAGGAGAGCGGATGTGACGGAATCGTTTCCATCGGCGGCGGCTCGGCCATTGATACCGCCAAGGCCATCCGGATGTTCGCCGGAATGGAAGCGCCCGCAGAGGGAAAAACCTACCTGGATATGACCCCCGCCTACCCCAATCTGCGGCATATCGCCATCCCCACCACCGCCGGCACCGGAAGCGAATCCACCCGGTTCTCTGTCATCTATTATCAGGGGGAGAAGCAGTCGTTGGCGGGAGATTCCCTCCTTCCCGATCTGGCCCTCCTTGCCCCCACCGCGCTTCAGACCCTCCCCGACCGGCAAAAGAAGGCCACTCTGATGGATGCCGTCTGCCAGTGCATTGAATCCCTTTGGTCGGTCAATGCCAACGCCGAAAGCCGAGGCTACGCTATGAAGGGACTGAAGCTGCTCCTTTCCCATATGGGCGGATACCTGGATGGCGAGCCGGAGAGTGCGGCACCCATCGCGTTGGGCGCAAACCTCGGCGGAAAGGCCATTAACATTACCCAAACCACCGCAGCTCACGCAATGAGCTATAAAATCACCAGTCTTTATAAGGTTCCTCACGGTCAGGCAGTCGCCCTTTGTCTGCCCGGTTGCTGGCGGCTCCTTTGGGAGCGTCAGGCAGAGACCACCCTCCCCGGCGGTCCGGAAGCTCTTGGCAAGGTCTTTGACGATATTGCCTCCCTCTTTGGAATGTCGGATGGCGGTGCCGCCCTCTCCGCCTTTGAAGCCCTTTACGCTTCTCTGGAGCTGGAGGATCCCCGCCTTGACTCGGAGGAGTCGATGGAGCTCTTGGTTCACTCGGTCAACCCGGTGCGGCTGAAAAACTTCCCCCTGCCGCTGACAGAAAAAGATTTCGAGAATCTTTATCGCGAGATCCTCGCCTAATCTGTTTCGGGAAGCGAAAGGAATGGTGTTGCAATGGCGCAAGCCAAGGTATCTGTGATCGTCCCCGTGTATAATGTGGAGGAATATCTCTCCCCTTGTTTGGACACCTTGGTAAATCAGACTCTTGAGGAAATTGAAATTATTCTTGTCAACGATGGTTCTCCGGACCAAAGTCAGGCCATCATCGACCGTTATGCCGCGGCGCATCCGGAGAAAGTCCGCCCCTTTGTCAAACCCAACGGCGGTCTTTCCGATGCCCGGAATTTCGGGATCGAGCAGGCAACCGGAGAATATATCGGCTTTGTGGATAGTGACGATCTGACCGTCGTTACTATGTTTGAAAAACTTTACGCCAAAGCGGTTGACACCCAGTCTGACTGCGTCGTTTGCGACTACTCTGAAATCAGCGGCAATCAGGTCTATAAACGTTCCTGCGTAACCGCATCTCCTCTGTTTGGGAGCAATATCCGGGAGGCCTCCGCCCTTTTGCGGACGGCCAAATCCTATGCCTGGAATAAGCTTTATAAGCGCTCCCTTTTTACTCAAACCGGAATCCGATTCCCGGTGGGGATCCATTTTGAGGATTCTGCCACCATTTATAACGTGCTGCTCCACGCAAACAAGATAGAGTTCGTCAATGAGCCGCTCTACCTTTACCGGATAATGCGTCCCGGTGCCATCACCACCCAGGCAAATGCCGGGCTTTATGATATTTTCAAGGCGATGGATTCCTTTCTCGGACATTATAAATCTCAGGGCGTTTTTGAGGATCACTATACCGACCTGGAATATCTTTGCATCAATCATATCAATGCCCGGCTGAATACCGCCAAAAGCTTCCCCTCCCTTTGGGATCGGTTCCGTTTCGCTTCTGCGGCTTATCGCTATCTGAACCGGAATTTTCCCGATTGGCACAATAACCCCACCTACCTCCAGCAGGGAAAAGAGCAGGTCAAAAAGCACGGCCGCTTCTGCTGGCACAAAATGCGGGATCGCCTTTTCACCCTCAAACTCTACTATGCGTTCCTCTATCTGCTTAAAGGGCGGGACTATCGCTGGTCACCCCCGAAAAGCTATCCGCCCATTTCGGAGGAACGGCTTGGTGTTCTTCAGGAGGTGGAGCTTTCCATTCTCCTTGAGGTGGATGCCCTTTGCAAAAGGCACAAATTGAGCTATTTCCTTGCGGAGGGGTCTCTTTTGGGTGCCATCCGGCATCACGATTTCATTCCCTGGGACGATGATATGGATATTTCTATGCCCCGGAAGGATTTCGACCGTTTTATGGAGATCGCCGCCCGGGAACTGCCGGACCATCTCCGGCTCTGTTGGCATAAAACGATGCCCGCTTACCATCTTCCCTTCGCAAAAATTATTTCCACTGAGGATTATGGGTTTGTCAATAAAAGGGATAAGGTTCTGGGCAAGCTGAACGGCATTTTTATTGATATCTTTCCTCTGGATGAAACCCCCGCCCCTCACAGCAAAGAGCTGACCCGCCGCTTCCGGAAAATCCGGAGATACCGGGATATGCTTTTGTATCGCTGCGGATATATGTCTGCCGGAACCCTTTCCAGAAAGCTGACCCGACTTCGCTCCAAATTCATCAGCAATAAAACCCTTCACCGGAGGATTGCCAAGCTATCCTCCAAATATAACGGCAAGGGTTGCCGGTATATGGTAAACTTTGCAAGCTCTTACCCGCCCCACCGTCAGATCGTGGGGAAGGAGTGCTATGCCCCCGGGAGACGGGAAGAATTTCACGGCCATATGATTTCGGTGCCCCGGAATGCCGAGGCACTGCTTTCCATCACTTACGGCAATTTCAGACTTCCTCCACCCCCTGAAAAACGGGTCAACAAGCACCAGCTGGTGGATATCACCGCCCGGGACTGCTGACCTTCAAAGGAGACACTTTATGACAGCAACCGATACCGTCCTTCCCGGCTCCATCCGGGAACTCCAGCTCATTGAGGTGGAAATGCTTCGGGAGATTGACACCCTCTGCCGGGCCAATAATATCACCTACTATTTGGGAGAGGGCTCCCTTTTGGGGGCAATGCGCCACCAGGGTTTTATCCCCTGGGATGACGATATGGATCTTCTCCTCCTCCGCCCGGAATATGACCGTCTTTTCGCGCTCTTGCAGGCAGGCGGGCTGGGAGACCGGTATGTGATCGAGCATCACAAAACGCTCCGCCCCTATTGGTCCGCCTTTCTGCGGGTGCGGCTGAAATGGGACCGGGAGGAGTTCCGTGATCCCTCCATTGCCCACCTGACCCGGGAAAATGGACCTTTCATTGATCTGATGCCGGTGGATAACCGTCCCGGGGATGAAGCCGCCGCAGAGCGTCAAAGCAAAAAGATCCGGATTCTCCGCAAGCTGCTGACCTTGAAGCTGGGCGTGCGGAAGGCCGATACCTGGCAGCGCAGATTGATCCGCCTTGCGGCACCCTTTGTGCCGGAGCGGCAGATCCACCGTTCGCTGGAAAAGGCTTACCGCCGGTATGCGCAGGAGGAAACTCCTCTGGTAGCCTGTCTTGCAAGCTACCACAGTCATAAAATGCAGACCGTCCCCCGCAGCTTTTACGGTTCTCCCCGTTACGTTCCCTTTGAGGGACTTTCTATGCCGGTTCCCGCCCACGCCGAGGAGATCCTCGACCGGGTTTACGGTAACTGGCATCAGCCCCCACCCCTTGAGGAACAGGTCCCCCCGCATCTCCGGGGCTAACCCCTATGTTTGCAAAAAAGGAGTAGAGTATTTATGGTATACGGAGTGATTCTTGCCGGCGGAATCGGCAGTCGGATGGGCACCGCCGAAAAGCCCAAGCAGTTCCTTCTGCTGGGCCAAAAGCCTTTGATGATCCATACGCTGGAGAAGTTTGTTGTTCATCCGGGAATTGACCGGGTGATTGTCCTCTGTCCCGCCCAATGGATCGCCTACACCCAGGGCCTGATCCAGAAATATCTCCCTGCGGGATGCGATATTCCCGTACTGGAGGGCGGTGCAACCCGGAATCTGACCATTATGAATGCCATTTCCTATATTGAGGAGCAGGGGGATCTGGATAAGGATACCATCATTGTCACCCACGATGCTGTCCGCCCCTTCCTGACCAGCCGTATTATCTCGGATAATATCTCTGCCGCCAAAGAGTTTGGCTCCTGCGATACCGTCATTCCCGCCTCGGATACCATCGTTCATAGTACCGATCACCAGTTTATTACCACCATTCCTGCCCGCCCCGATATGTATCAGGGGCAGACTCCTCAGAGCTTCCACGCCCTTCGGCTGCGGGAGGTTTATGAGAGTCTGACCGAGGAGGAAAAGGATATCCTTACCGATGCCTGCAAGATTATGGTCATCAAGGGAGAGCCGGTCCGGCTGGTGATGGGAGAGGTTTCCAATATCAAGATCACCTTCCCTTACGACCTGAAGGTCGCCGAGGCACTCCTGGCTGACGAATCCCACTAACCCCACCCCAAACTCTTTTGAAAGGAGGCCTTTCCTTGCTGAATGCCCTTTACCGTTTGGTGGCCCCCCGGCAGTTTGAGATCTGCTTTTCCGAACCGGAGCTCACCGGGAAGGAAATCCTCGTCCGCCCGACCCACCTTGCCATTTGCAATGCCGATCAGCGGTACTACCAGGGACTGCGTTCCCCGGAGGTTTTGAGCCAAAAGCTTCCCATGGCGCTGATTCACGAGGGAATTGGCAGAGTCTGCTTTGACCCCACCGGCACCTTTCGACGGGGTCAACGGGTGGTAATGATCCCCAACCTCCCCACCGAAACAGACCCGGTGATTGCCGAAAACTATCTCCGCTCCAGCCGCTTCCGTTCCAGCGGGTATGACGGACTGATGCAGGAGCTGGTTTCCAATCCCTCCGACCGTTTGGTGGCATTGCCGGACTCTGTCCCCGATGAGGTTGCAGCCTTTACCGAGATCATCTCCGTTTCTTTTCACGCCATCCGCCGGTTTGCCCAGATTGCCCACTCCCGCCGGGAGCGGATCGGCATTTGGGGGGACGGCAACCTGGCCTATATCACCGCTCTTCTGCTGCATACCCTTTATCCCCAGCTTTCCCTTTATATCTTCGGGATCGATCCCCAAAAGCTCAGCGCCTTCACCTTCGCCCGGGAAACCCTCCACGTTTCCCATATTCCCGCCGGGCTGACGCTGGATCACGCCTTCGAATGTGTTGGCGGGGGTGGCTCTGCCAAGGCAATCGACCAGATCATTGACCATATCTGTCCCGAGGGGACTATCTCCATCCTGGGAGTTTCGGAAAACCCCGTTCCCATCAATACCCGGATGATTCTGGAAAAAGGGTTGCGTCTGTTTGGCTCCAGCCGGAGCGGACGGACCGATTTTGCCGAAACGGTTGACCTCTTTGCCCGCTCTCCCCAACTGGTCGGCTACCTGGGAAATTTGGTCGGAGAGCAGTTCTCCATTCATACCATCGCAGATATGTCCGCCGCATTTGAAGCGGATATCCGCAAATCCTTCGGAAAAACAATTCTCCGCTGGGAAATCTGATCCATCAAAAGTGTCTGCTTTGCAGGCACTTTTTTATTGGATGAAAGTGCTTTTCATTTGTTCATCTTAAGGGATTCTTGTTTTTCTTTGTAAAATCTCTTGACGCATTTATCATACAATGGTATAATTCCATAAAATATCATTTCACGGAGGCGTCATATGAAAAAGATATCTCTTCTGGTTTTCCTTCTGATTCTTTGCACCAGCTTTTCCAGCTGCATGATGGCCGGACAGCTTCTGAACGGAACTGCCCTGACCGAGTACGCCATTGTTTACTCCGACGAAGATCTCGATTACAGTCTTCGCGCTGCAGAATATATTCAGGCACAGATCAAGGACCGAACCGGCATCCAGCTCCCCATCCAGGAGGATAGCAGCGTCACCGCGAAATATGAGATCGTTGTGGGGCAGACCGAGCGTGAGGTCTCCCAGCTTTTGGATGAGGATACTCAGGGCACCGATTTCGCCCTCCTCGCTCACGGCAACCAAATCGGTCTGGAGGGGGATTATTTCGTCATCGCCGCTGCGGCGCATTATTTCATCGAAACGTATATTCCCGGTCAGGTCTTCCAGACGGCCGTTCCCACCACCGCCACCGTCTGTCAACCCATTGTGAAGGATCCGAACAATTTCATTCTCCTCATCGGAGACGGAATGGGACCCAACCAAACCAAGCTGTTTGAGGAAATGGATTCCAAGAACGTTGAATACAGCGACGGCGAATCCCTTTTCTACGGCTACCTCTTCCCCTATTCCGGCTTCTCCCGGACGGATAACGCCTTTGGCACCGTAACGGACAGTGCCGCCGGCGGCACCGCTCTCTCCACCGGATACAAGACCCGAAATGGCTATGTCGGGAAGGATAAAACCGGTGTGGACATTCCCTCTCTGACGGAAATGGCGCTTCTGCAGGGCAAATCGACCGCCGTTATGTCCACTGAAACTCCCACCGGGGCAACTCCCGCTTCCTTCTCGGCTCACACAACCTCCCGGGAAAACCGCACCGGGATCGCGGCAGGCCAGGCAGTGCTTGCGCAAAAGGGCTGTGTGATTCGGTGTGAGTATAATGTTTACGATTCGGAAGGAATCGAGAACAATGTGGAAAAGGCCGTTACCGAAACGCTGGAACAGGTTTCCGCCAACGAGAAAGGCTTTTTCCTGATGTACGAGGAAGCACATATTGATAAACACAGCCACAATCGGGACAAGACCAACACTTTCCGGGCTGTGACCCGCTTCAACCAGGCCATTGGTCGGTTTATGGAATTTGCATTCTACCATCCCGACACAATGGTTATCATCACCGCTGACCACGAAACCGGAAAGCTCCTTCCCAACAATTCCGGCGGATATTCTTATAACTCGGGCGACCACTCCGGAGCGGATGTTCCTGTTTTTGCATACGGCAAGGGTGCCGACTGCTTTGACGGCAAGACATACGAAAATGCTCAGATCGCAAAAACCATTGCAAAGTTCTGGGGATTGGATACCTTCGGTGATCCCACCGGCCAGCCGGCCCTTTTCTAACCTCTGACAGATAAAGAGAGAGAACAAAACGGAGCTTCCCGCAATGTTCTCTCTTTTCTTTTTTATTTTCCAGATTCGAGAAAGCCGGTTTTATTTTTCGTCCGCTGCAGTATTCTTACGGAAGGGATCAGCCAAAGCCTCGGGGACCCATTCCTTCAGCTGGCTGAGAAGCTCGGTATTCTGCAGAGAGAGGGGACATCCGCCAAAAACAATGCAAAAGGCCACGGTAAAAATATTTGCCGTGGCCTCGTTTTTATTCCTTTACCTCAAACTTATATCCAACGCCCCAAACGGTTTTCAAGCACCATTGCTCCGAAACGCCCTCCAGCTTCTCCCGAAGCCGCTTAATATGAACGTCCACCGTGCGGGAGTCGCCGTAATACTCAAAACCCCAGACCTCGTCCAGCAGCTGATCCCGGGTATAGACCCGGTTGGGGTTGCTGGCCAGATGGAACAGCAGCTCCAGCTCCTTGGGAGGGGTATCAATGGGCTTACCGTCCACCCGGAGCTCATACCGGGTCATATTGACCGAGAGCTTTTCATAGGTGACCTCCTGGGCATCCGCCCCCTGCCCTGCGTTTCCGGCGCGGCGAAGGACTGCCTTTACCCGGGCAACGATCTCTTTGGTATCAAAAGGCTTGACCACGTAATCGTCAGCCCCAAGCTCCAGCCCCAGCACCTTATCAAAGGTTTCGCCCTTGGCTGTCAACATAATGATAGGCACGTTGGACTTTTTCCGGATCTCCCGGCATACCTGCCAGCCATCCAGTCCCGGCAGCATAATATCCAGCAGAATCAGGTCGGGGTTTTCTTTTCCAAATTTGGCCAACGCCTGTTCGCCATCATTGGCCATCAAAACGTGAAACCCTTCCTTTTCCAGGTAGAGCCGAAGCAGCTCACAAATATTGATATCATCATCCACAACAAGGATCTTCCCCAACGGCATCCTTCATCGCTCCCTTCATATGTTTTCCTTACTTTTTCTTCCGCAGAAAGATCAGCGCCACGATCAGCCCTACCGCCACAACAGCGGCGATCACGATGGGCCAAATATCACCGCGATCATCTCCGGTGGAAGGGGAAATCTCCAGCATAAAACGATTCAAACCTGCAACCAATCCATACATGTTACGATTCCTCCGATGTTGTTTTTTGACCGGGGATCTGACCCAGGCCGTCAATATAAAAATGGTGACTGCGCAACCCCATAATGGTTCGGAAAGCATTTCCCTTGATGGTAACCCCTAAGACGGTAATGCTTTTAACATATCCCGAATCCGCATAGGTGATATTGGTGATCCACTTTTCCGGATCGATGGTGGTATAGTCCTTAACGTTGGCCGAACCATATCGGGCAATCAGCTTTTTGGCAAAAGCCTCTCTGGTCAGGGTCCGGGTTCCGCTATATCCGGTGGCAAGGTAATCATACTTACTCTCCACCGACTTAACACAGGAAAGGGTCCCTCCCCAAACATCCTGGGGATTGTTGGTCATCCCGGCGCTGGAAGCGTGGAAGAAGGCACCGATGGGCTTATCCTTATAAAGGAGGAGCTGATCCCAGACCTCGTCCACCGCCTTTTTGACGATAGAATAGGTTTCCTTCCGCCCCGAAAATTCGGTTTGGCCGGCATAAAGCAGGTAAGTGTGGTAAGCGACAACCTGCGCTTTGATGGCTTCATATTCCATAGAGCTATTCATCTCCAGGGAAACAACACAGGTCAGGAGCTCTTTGATATCCCACTCCTTCTTTCCCGAGGAGCCGCCGGTATTATAGTGGACGGTGGCGGTGATCGTGGTATCCACATCTTCCACCTTTTTCAGGGTAGCTCCGGGGAAATAGTGGGTCAGAATCTTATCATAGGTCCAGTCATCATACTTCGCATAGAAATGGGCACCCCATTGGCTCATTCCAACGCCGTGTCCGTACCCCTTGGTGGTAAAGGTGATCTTCTTGGAAAGATCGTATTTCGGGGCGGAACTGGTGCTTTGAGAAGAGACCGTTGCCGACGAAACGGGCGGCTTGGAGGATGTCACAGCAGAGGACGTCGGCGCCTGGGACGATACGGCAGAGGATGAGGTCGATGAGGATGGCTGCGAAGATGAGACGGAGGAGTTCTGGTTTGAAGAAGACGGCTTGGAAGATGCAACCGGTTTAGACGATGCAACCGCTTGAGAAGAAGACACCGGAAGGGAAGAAGGGGAAACCTTGGAGGAGGTGGTCCCGCTGCTGACCGCTACCGAGCTGGAAACACCGGGGGTCGTGGAGGAGGAGACCGACACCAGCGAGCTGGTCAATCCGCCTCCCTCCGAGGTGCTTCCGGAAGATTCGGCAGGCGGCGCCCAATCCGGCTGAGAGCCTGCCTGAGAGGAGAGGGGGTCATATTCCACCTCATCCTCCACAAATTCTTCCCAAAAGCCTTCCCCCATACCATCCAGCTGGGGCAGGTTATCCGGCGCCTCAAAGTAGGATGAAAAGGCTGAGGAGCTTCCTTCCTCCGGTTGAACGGAAAAGGTCTGCATCCCCAGGATGCTCCCCATTCCGCATATGATGACTGCAATAGTCAGCACCAGCGCCCCCAAGGATCGTAAAGGGCGGCCTGAGCCGAGTTTGCTCATGAAAACGTCCTCCTTTGGTTGACTGTCTCCCATACGGGAGGATTAGGCAGCGGGCTGCTCCTCCACACTCTCCACCTCTTCCGGCTGGGACTCAACCTCAGGCTGAGATTCCACCTCCGGCTGGGATTCTATTTCCGGCTGAGATTCCACCGGATCGGTACTGGTAGAGGGTTCCTCCGAGGGGGTTTCCTCTGAGGTAACCGGCGGTTCCTCACTGGAGGGCTCATCTCCCTGAGAGGGGGTGGACTCTACCGGAGGCTCGGTGCTCTCGCCGCCTGCCGAGCTTTCCGGAGCTTCGCTGGGCGTATCCGAGCTGGTGGGGGGATCGCTGGGCTCGGCCGAGGTTCCCTCCGAAGAGGTTCCGGCAGAAGAGGTGTTTCCCGGCCCCTGCGAGGTTGTGGTTCCCTGAGAGTGATCCAAACGGGAGCCTGCAAGGCTGGAGTTCCAGCCGGCAGGGGGAACGTAGCTGCCGGTATAGCTGTTATCATAGCTGAGGACACCGCTGATGGCCTCACCGGAGGACGGTGCCGAGGAGGTCGCACCCTGACCGTTGGGATAATACCGGTCACCGTAAGCATCGGGGTAGGTATCATACCAGATCTGGGGGAACTTCGGATAGGGGTTTGCCCGGGCGGAGGAAACATCAATTACTTCACCCTCCCGCACTTGGCGGGCCACCACAACAAGGCGGGCATCATCAAACTGGTAAACGCAGGTTTGGAGAGTCAGAAGCTCCTCACCGTACTGAACGTCCACACCGGTGATGATCATGGAGCGCTCCTTGCACTCTTCAACGAAATAATTGAACTCGCTCTCCGAGCTGGCGTTAACGAAGTTATGATAGGGGAAATAATCGGCGCTTCTCTCGTCAGCATCGGCAATGAAAACAGCGAAAATAACATAATCCTTATCTTCGTAAACCGAGTCAAACTCAATCACCGGATGCTCGGTATAGAAGGGCACCTTAAGGTTTGTGACCGCCTTTTTCTGGTCGAAGGAACGGCGGGCAGCCGTCAGGCTTTGATACTGGCTCAAGGCCCAGAACATCTGCTTATCCTTGAGCATATTGTGTCCGTAAATCAGGGTGTTGGTGGTGGGAGAGCTGACGCTGCAGCGGTAATCCATAAAGGGAACGCCGTGGTAGTTGGCTTCCCCAAGAAAGTCACGGCGGAGGTAGTAATCGTTATCCGCCGCCTGCACCACCGGGTAGTTGAGGTTGGTTCCCGCAATAGATACCCAGCCCATAACGTCCGGATTCTGGAGATAGAGGTTTGCAAACTTCTCCTGATACCCTTCGGGCAACTGGTTAAGGGCTTCCTCGGTGGGGGGCTCGGTATAGTCATTGTAAAGCTTTTCGGCAAGCTTGGCATTATTGACCGAGTCCATCAGATAGTCCACGATATACCCGGCTGAACCGACAAACACTAAAATCGCCACCAGGAAGATGCACTTCCGGACGATCTCTCTGGTATCATCTCCCTTCCAGGGGAAGAGGTATTTTGCCAGCCGCTTATACCAGGGTGCTTTTTCGGAGGACGGCTCTTTTTTGGCCTTTTCCTTCTTTTTCACCGGACGGGCAACTGCAACCGCGCCCGCCTCAGGAGGCTCAATGTCGTCCAGTTGCAGTCTCGCAATATTAAAAAGCTCAAAGTCGCTGATAAAACCATCCAGATAGCCCCGCACCATATCCAGGGCATTGAGGGTGGAGAGGTTGCGGATATAATCCCGCTCGCCGCCGTTTCCGTGGCCCAGATTCAGCCGGCGAACCCAGACCTTTTCTCCGTCCGCCATGCCGACAAAGACCAACCCGACGGGCTTACCGTCCCCATCGCTGGCAGGGCCCGCAATCCCGGTAATGGCCACACCCAGATCAGCGCCGCCCGCCTTCTGCACACCAATGGCCATCGCCGCGGCAACCTCCGCGCTGACAGCACCGTACTCCTCCAGCAACTCCGCCGGAACACCCAGCATCTGCTGCTTGACCCGGTTGGCGTAAGCCGAGATTCCGTATTCAAACACCTCCGAGGAGCCGGGAATGGCGGTAATCTTTTGGGAAAGCAGACCGCCGGTGCAGGATTCCGCTGTTGCCAGCATCATATTTTTCTCCCGCAGACGGTCTACCACCACCTGCTGAAGGCTATCCACATTTTCACCGTAAACCGTATTGCCCAGGGCCGCCCGGACCTTATTGACCACCGGACGGATCAGTGCCTCCGCGGCGGCGGTACTGTCCGCCTTGGCGGTGACCCGGATCAGCACCTCCCCTTCCTTGGCATAAAGGGCGATGGTGGGATTATCGGTATAAAAGATATCCCCCAGTTTATACTCCACTTCGCTCTCCCCGATGCCAAAGACCCGCAGGCTCCGGGAGACGATCTGACCCTCCGCATATCTTGCCAGGAAGGGACAGACCGAATCGATGAACATAGATGCAACCTCGCGGTAAGGGCCGGGGAGCATAATCACACAGCCCGTCTCCCCCTCAATGGCACAACCGGGAGCTGTTCCGCAATGGTTGGGGAAGATGGTGCAACCCCGGGGAAGCATTGCCTGCTTGAGGTTATTTTCGGTAGCAGTCTTTCCGTTTTTCTCGAAATACTCCTTGATCCGGTCCAGGGTTTCATAATGAAGCTCCAGAGGAATCCCCAAAATCTCACAGACCGTTTCCTTGGTAATATCATCCTCTGTGGGGCCAAGGCCACCGGTGGTGATGATGATATTGCTCCGGCGAAATGCGGTATTGAGTGCTTCCTTCAGGCGGGCTTTATTATCTCCCACCGTGGACTGGAAGTGGACATTGATTCCCAAGGAGGCCAGCTCCTTGGAAAGGTACTGGGAGTCGGTATTGACAATATCTCCCAGCAAAAGCTCTGTTCCTACTGCAATCAGTTCAGCAACCATAGCTCTGCTCTGCGTTTCCCGCAGATACTCCTTTCAGTATTGGGGCAGATCCGCCCCGAATGACGGTTGAAGGGGTTATTCGAAGTCGGGCAATTCGTCTGTCCAGGAAATATGAACGCGACGGGTCCCGGCAATTGCTTCCTCAATCAGAGGTGCGGCCTCCAGCGGTGCCTCCGCCTTCAGCACCATCTCCAGCACCGGCCGGGTTTTGGGATGACGGGGGGTAAAGACGGTGCAACAATCCTCATAAGGAAGGATGGAGGTCTCAAAGGTGTCAATCCGGCGGGCGATGGCAATGATCTCCTCCTTATCCATCCCGATCAGGGGGCGGAAGACCGGAATGTCTGCCGCGCAGTCGGTACAGCCGATGGCTGAAATGGTCTGACTGGCCACCTGCGCCAGGCTTTCCCCGGTAATCAGCGCACCGCAATCAGCTTGTTGGGCGATCCGGGAGGAGATTTCCATCATCAGCCGACGCATAATAATGGTGAAATATTCCTCCGGGCAACGCTCCCGGATCTTCTCCTGAATTTCGGTGAAGGGGACAACGTATGTATCAATTGTACCACAATAAAATGAAATTTTCTTTAACAGAGAAAAAACCTTTGTCCTCGCACGCTCCGAAGTATAGGGGGGACTTTCAAAATGAACGGCGGTGATCCGCATTCCCCGCTTGGCCATCATATATCCGGCTACCGGGCTGTCAATGCCGCCTGAGATCAGGAGCATTCCGTTTCCGCTGGTGCCTACCGGCATTCCGCCGGCACCCTGGATCCGCCGGGAATGGACGAAGGCCGAGGTATCCCGCACCTCAACGGTGACCGTTACCTCCGGGTTTTTGACATCCACCTTCAGGTGAGGGAAGGTTTCCAGCAACGCACCGCCAACCTCTGCGGCAATCTGGGGAGAGGTCAGGGGGAATTTCTTATCACTCCGGCGAGCCTCCACCTTAAAGGTCTTTGCATTCCGCAAACAGTCTGCGGTATATTCCCGGGCGGTCCGGATAATATCCTCCAGCTCCTTTTGGCAAAGGGCGGCGGGAGAAAACTGCCGGATCCCGAAGATTCCGGTCAGCCGATGGATGGCCTCTGCCATATCGTACCCTTCCTCTTCGGGGGCAACGCAAATGGTGGATTGGGCCTTGGTGATCCGGACCTTGCCGATCCCCGCCAGTCTTCTCCGGATGATTTTGACAAGAACGTCCTCAAAGGTGGTTCGGTTCTGCCCCTTCAGAACGATCTCTCCGTTTTTGATCAGAATGATCTCTTTCATTTTTCTACCTCGATGGGCAACCCGCAGTCAGCGGAGTGTGCCTTTGTATTTTTTCATCCCCTCCGCCAGAAGGGAAGCCAGCTGCTCCGCCTCTTTGGGAGTATTGAGATGGGAAAAGCTGATGCGCAAAGCGGAGCCGATCCGCTTGGGCGGCAGTCCCGCCGCCTTCAGAACATGGCTTTCCTTCCCGCCGGCACAGGCCGACCCGGAGGAAACATAAGCACCCTGACTTTCCAGAAAATGGAGGAGAATCTCCGACTTGACGCCCTCCACCGAAAGATTCAGGATATGAGGTGCACCCCCGGCAGGAGAATTGACGGTGATTCCGGCCATTTCGCTGACCAGTGTCCGCAGCCTTCCCGAAACGGCCGAAACAGCGTCCAGCCGTTCCGCCCGCTCCTCCGCCGCCAGCCGAACCGCCTCGCCCAGACAAACAGCCAAAGGCACCGGCTCGGTTCCGGAGCGAAGCCCCCGTTGCTGACCGCCTCCCACCATCCGGGGGAGGAGACGGGTTCCCTTGGCAACGTAAAGCCCTCCTGTCCCCTTGGGGGCAAAGAGCTTATGACCGCTGAAGGAAAAAAGGTCAATTTTTGTTCGGCTCAAGGGCGGAAGCGATACCTTGCAAAAGCCCTGCACCCCATCACAATGGACGAGGGTTTCGGGATTTTTTTCCTTGATTCGTTCCGCCAGGGAAACGATCGGCGTTACTCCGCCTGTTTCGTTATTGCAGAGCATCAGACTGACCATGGCAGTTTGCTCATCTACCAGAGAAAGAAGCCCCTCCTCATCCGGAACGCCAAATTCATCCACCGGGCAAAAGACTGCTTCAAACCCGCTCTTTTCCAGTTCCTTAACTGCCTCCAGCACCGAAGGATGCTCGGTAGGGGAGGTGATTACTTTTTTTGTCCGGCGCAGCTTTGGCATACTCCCGCCAATTACGGCAAGATTATTGCTCTCCGTTCCGCCGGAGGTGAAAAGAACCTCATCTGGGTCGCAGCCCAGCACCGTCGCGATCTGCGCCGCTGCCTTCCGGATCATCCGTTCCGCTTCGATCCCTTTTTTATGCAAAGAGGCGGGATTTCCCCAGCAGGATACGCAACAATCCCGCAGGCAATCCGCCACCCGGGGATCCACTGGAGTGGTTGCGCTGTTATCAAAATAAAGTTCCGGCATCCGTTTTACCCCTTTGCAAAGTAATCCATCGTCTATTATACAGCAACTTCTTCCTTTTTTCAACCTTTCCCGGCGATTCTCTTGATGGAAATGGCTGGAGAACCTCCTTTTTTTACTGCGCAGAAACTTCTTTCCCCCTCCGCCCGGGACTTGAAAAGCCAATATTGAATATGTTATAATGAAATATGTATTCCCTTTTGGCGGGAGAAGGCGTTCTCCTCCGGAAAAAACGGATTTTTTAGAAAGGATGGGGCTTGCAATGGCATATAAAATCGACCTTGGATGCTGGAACGGAATCTTCGCTGTCCCCAACTGCGTGGCGGATGAACATTTGAAGCTGGCGGGGGCCGCCTCCCTGAAGCTCCTTCTTTATCTTTTGCGGCATAGCGGCCGGGAGGTTTCCTCCGAAGAGCTGGCCGAGGTCTTCCATCTCGCCCCGGCGGATGTTGCCGATGCCCTTTCCTTCTGGATCGAGCGGGGCGTTCTGACGCAGAGCGAGGGTCTGCTGACCCCACCGCCCCAAAAGGAGTCTGCCCCGGTTGCATCCCTGGTATTCGAGCCGCTCTCTCCGGCCCCTGAAGCAGAGCCTTCTGCCGGGCAGGTCGTTCCCAAGCCGGAGTCTTTGGCGGTGCGCCGTCCGCCCTCTCCCGCCCGCCTGACCGGAACAGAGCTTGCCCGGAAGGTGGAGGCCGACCCCGAGCTGGGGCTTCTGATTGAAAAAACCCAGGAGATTCTGGATGGCCGTCTGTTGACTCCCAGCGATATGAGTGTGATTGTTTCCATCCACGATTGGGCAGGAATGCCGGCGGATGTTTTGCTGATGCTGCTGGAATATATGAAGGGGGAGGGCAAGACCTCTCTCCGCGCCATTGAAACCGCCGCCTACCGCTGGGTGGACGCCGGGATCGACAGTCACGAACGAGCCGAGGCTTATATTCTGGAGCAAAAATCCCTCAAAGGGATTGAAGGTCAGTTTGCCTCCGCCCTGGGAATCGGTGGGCAGAAGCTGACCTCCAAGCAACGGGAATATTTCCGCCGGTGGGGGATCGAGTGGGGCTTTGAGCTTCCCCTTGTGGAGCTGGCCTACGAGCGGAATATTGACAATACTGCCAAGCTCTCCTTCCCCTATATCGATAAGATCCTCTCTGCGTGGTATGCCGAAGGGTATAAAACGGTATCCGACGTGGAGTCAAATGATAAAAAACCGCAAAAGGCAGATCCCGCCAAGCCATCCTACGATCTGGATGCCTTTGAGGAATCTGCACTGAAAACACCGGTATTCCGCAAACGGAAGGGAGGAGCCCAATGAGTTACCCTGCAAAGATTTATGAGCTGGCCGACCAGGAGCTTTTCCGCCGGAGAACGGAGGCTCTGACCCGTTTTGAGGAAAACCGGGCCGAAGCGGAGAAAAAGGTTCCCGAGCTGGCAGAGCTGGCCCGGCAGGAGTCGGAGCTTGTCTGCCGGGGGGCAGTTGCCATCCTTCGGGGGGATCGGGAGTCCTCCGCCGCCCGTCTGGAGGATCAACTGGCCGAGCTGCGCCGGATGCGGGCAGAAATGCTTTCCGCAGCCGGACTTCCCGCAGATTATCTGGAGATTCCCTATCATTGCCCCCTTTGTGAGGATCGGGGGCGGATTGGATCGGAGTTTTGCGGCTGTGCCCGGGAGCTTCACGGCAAGCTTGCCTGCCAGGAGCTGAACCGCTCCTCCGGACTCCGGCTGATGGATTTTTCCGATTTCCGTTTGGATTATTATCCCGATGCCAAGGATAAATCGGGCAAATCGGTCCGGAACGTTATGGAATCGGTTTTTCAGTACTGTCTGGCTTACGCCCAGGAATTTTCCATGGACTGCCCCTCCCTCCTGCTTTACGGTGAAACCGGACTGGGCAAGACCCATCTTTCTCTGGCAATCGCCAAGGCTGTTTCAGCTTCGGGATACCAGGTCAGCTACGTTTCGGCGCCTGACTGGTTTCACCGGCTTTCGGAGGAGCATTTTTCCTCCTCCCAGGAGGACTCTCTCTCCCCTGCCCTTTCCTGCGACCTGCTGATTATTGACGATCTGGGGGCGGAGTTTGTCTCCTCCTTTACCCAGTCCTGCCTTTATAACGTTATCAACAGCCGGATTCTTTCGGGCAAGCCCTTCCTGCTCAATACCAACCTCTCCGCCGCTCAGATGACCGAGCTTTACGGTGACCGGATCGTCTCCCGGATCATCGGCGCCTGCGATGCGTTGCGGTTTGTGGGAAACGATATTCGCCAAATCAAAAAAAGAGAAGAGTGATCCTCTTCTGAAATGACTGAGGTTATTTATTATGATCACCCTCAACGATCTGTTGGAACAGCTTCGCGCAACCGGAAAATCTTACGATCTTGACTTTATTGCCCGGGCGCATCATATGGCGGAGGAGGCCCATCGGGGACAGCTCCGGGATTCGGGGGAGCCTTATATTACCCATCCCCTTTCGGTGGCATCCATCCTGGTAGATCTGGGAATGGATACCGATACCGTTGCCGCCGCTCTGCTGCATGATGTGGTGGAGGATACCCCCATTACCTCGGACGAGGTGCGCCGCGCCTTTTCGGAGGACGTTGCTATGCTGGTGGAAGGGGTCACCAAGCTGGGTAAGATCCCCTTCTCCACCCGGGAAGAGCAGCAGGCGGAAAACCTCCGGAAGATGCTGCTGGCCATGTCGGAGGATATCCGGGTAATGATTATCAAGCTTGCCGACCGGCTGCATAATATGCGCACCCTTTCCTACCGCCACCCTGACAAGCAACGTCAAACCGCCCTGGAAACCATGGAGGTTTTTGCCCCCATCGCTCACCGGCTGGGAATCCGGGGAGTCAAGGAGGAGCTGGAGGACATTTCCATCCGGTATCTGGATCCCATCGGCTGCAAGGAGATTGACGATGCTCTGGTCCAGCGGGCAGACGAGCGGGATGCTTTTCTGGAGAATATCCGGGAAAAGATCTCCGACCGTCTCTCGGCGGACGGCCGAGCCCCCCATATCGCCGGGCGGGTCAAAAGCACCTACGGGATCTATCGCAAGATGTATATGCAGGGGAAGGATATCGCCGAGATCTATGATATCTTCGCTGTGCGGATCATCGTGGATACCGTTATTGAATGTTATAATATTTTAGGGATCATCCATGATATGTTCCGCCCGATTCCCAACCGCTTTAAGGATTATATTTCCACCCCCAAGCCCAATATGTACCAGTCTCTTCATACCACCGTGATCGATAAGGAGGGTATCCCCTTTGAGGTGCAGATCCGCACCTGGGATATGCACCATACCGCTGAATACGGCGTTGCGGCCCACTGGAAATACAAGGCCGGCATTCAGGGGCGGGATAAGCTGGAAACAAAGCTTGCCTGGGTACGTCAGCTGCTGGAGGTGCAGAAGGATTCGGAGGACGCTGAGGAGATCGTCCGTCTGATCAAGTCGGATATTGCTCCCGAAGAGGTCTTTGTCTTTACCCCCAAGGGGGACGTTTTCAGCCTCCCCATCGGCGCCACCGTCATCGACTTTGCTTACGCCATTCATACCGCCGTCGGCAACCGGATGACCGGGGCCAAGGTGGACGGACGGATCGTTCCCATCAACTACAAGGTTAAAACCGGGCAGATCGTTGAGATCCTGACCTCCTCCGCCGCGGGACGGGGTCCCAGCCGGGACTGGCTGAATATTGTCGTCACCGGGGAGGCCCGCACCAAGATCCGGAACTGGTTCAAAAAGGAGCGCCGGGAAGAAAATATCGTTCAGGGAAAAGCCGAGCTGGATCGGGAATTTCGCCGGAACGGAATCCATCTTCCCGAAGAAAAGCTTGCCGAATTTTTGGAGGAGACCGCTCACCGGCAGAAAATGTCCTCGGTGGAGGATTTTTATGCCGCTATTGGTTACGGCGGAATCATCCTTTCCAAAATTATGCCCCGCATCCGGGATGACTACCAAAAGAAGCTGAAATCGGAGGATATTTCTCCGGTGGATCTTTCCCATCTGATGCAGGATGATAAGATCAAGCATAAAAGCGGCGTGATTGTGGAAGGGATTGATAACTGTCTGGTCCGGTTTGCCCATTGCTGTAATCCCCTTCCCGGCGACGAGATCGTTGGATTTATCACCCGGGGGTACGGTGTTTCCATCCATAAGGCAGACTGCCCCAACGCCTCTCCCGCCAACCGGAATCTTGCCGAGCGGGAACGCTGGGTGGGAGCGCATTGGGCCTCCCGGGTCACCGATTCCTTCAAATCCACCATTACCATTCTGGCACTGGATCGCACCGGTCTGGTGGCGGATGTCAGCCTTCAGTTGGCGGGACTGCGCGTTCCCATCCACAGCTTTAACGCAAGAGAGACCAAAAACGGTCAGGCAGAGGTCGTGGTCAACCTTTCTGTCAACGATATTTCCCAGCTTCGGTCCATTATGGAGCGGCTCTCCAAAATCAAGGGTGTGCTCTCAGTTGACCGGAGCTGACGGTAGGAGTCCTTTGCATGCAATCTGAAAACCGCCGCGAAACGGCAATTGATTATATCCATTCCCTTCTCCGGTTCGGGATCAAGCCCGGGCTGGAGCGGATCTCTGTCCTTCTTTCCCGGCTAGGGGATCCTCAAACCCGCTTCCCCGCCATCCACATTGCGGGAACGAACGGAAAAGGATCGGTCACCTCCTATTGTGATGAGATTTTCCGGGCCGCCGGGCTGAAAACCGGGCGGTATATTTCCCCTTACGTGATCGAATTCCGGGAACGGATGACCGTCAATGGGGAGATGATCCCTATGGAAACGCTGGAGGAGGTCGTCTCAGAGGTGCGGCGCGCCGCAGAGGGGCTGGAAATCACCGAGTTTGAAGCAGTAACTGCCGCCGCCTTTCTTTGGTTTGCCCGGGAGAAATGCGATGTTGTCTGCGTGGAGGTGGGGCTTGGCGGCCGGTTTGATGCCACCAACATTCTCCCTCCGCCCCTGGCATCCACGATTGTATCGATTGGGTTGGATCATACCGCCGTTTTGGGGGACACCCTCTCTGCCATTGCCTTCGAAAAATGCGGCATCCTCAAAAAAGGGAGTGCTGCCGTCAGCTATCCTCTTCAAGAGCCGGAGGCTTTAGCGGTCATCCGCAGCCGGGCAGAGGAGGAAGGGATCTCCCTGACCCTCCCCAACCTGGAGGCTTTGGAAATTTTTGAGGTCTCCCCCTTTGGAACCTCCTTTGTATACGGTGCCAACCGCTATGAGACCCTCCTCGGCGGGGAACATCAGGTTTATAACGCCGTTACCGCACTGGAAACGGTGCGGCTTGCCGCATCCCGGGCGGGCTGGAGTATTTCTCCCCAGGCGGAGGCCGCCGGACTTTCCCGCACCCGCTTTCCCGCACGGCTGGAGGTTCTCTCCCAGGACCCTCTCCTCCTGCTGGACGGGGCACACAATCCCTCCGGTGCCGCCGTTTTGCGCAAGGCACTCCTTTCCTGCCCAAACCGGGAGGCCTGCATTGTTGGAATGCTGGCCGATAAGGATATGAAAGAGGTCCTGGAGCAGATCATTCCCCTCTTTCCCCGGGTCTACTGCGTGGAGGTTGCGGAAAATTCCCGCTCCGCCTCTTTGGAGCAGATCACTGCCCTTTGCCGGGAGTACGCTCCGGAGGTCATTCCCTGTGAAAGCTACCGCCAGGCGATGGATGCGCTCCTTCGCACCCTTTCCCCCGGCCAAACCGGGCTGATCTTTGGCTCCCTTTATATGGCTGGCGCATTTCGCGCAATCAAATAAACGGACACATTCTACTTAAAGGAGCATTTCAATGGCAAAAATCATTGTTCTTGGCAGTATTAACGTTGATATGACAGGATACACCTCCCGTTTCCCCCTCCCCGGACAGACAGTAATGGGTCAAGCCTTTCAGATGGGTCCCGGCGGCAAAGGAAACAACCAGGCCACCGCCGCCGCAAAAACCGGGTCGGAGGTCATTTTCATTTCCGCTGTGGGGGATGATTTTCTGGCCGAAGTAGCCCTGAATCATCTGCAATCCGCAGGGATTGACGACCGGTTCGTTTCCCGAAAAGAAGGAGTTGCCACCGGCTGTGCTGTCATCGAGGTGGAAACCGACTCCGGTGAGAATCGGATCATTGTGGTCAAAGGGGCAAACGATCAGATCTCCCCTGAGGATGTTTCCGCCGCAGCGGACGAATTTTCCTCCGCCGCTCTGGTTCTTTGCCAACTGGAAACGGAGCTTCCTCCCATTCTCCGCGCCAAGGAGCTGGCGCAAAAAGCAAAGATCCCCTTCATTCTCAACCCCGCACCCTACCAGCCGGTTCCTCCCGAGCTATTGCAGGGCCTGGATTATATCACCCCCAACGAAACAGAAGCAGCGGACCTGACCGGAATTTCCATCTCCTCCGAGGAGGATGCCAAAAAAGCCGCCCGTCAGCTTCAGCAGATGGGTGTTCGGAATGTAATCATCACTTTGGGAAAGAAGGGTGCCTTCTTTTTGGGAGAGGACGGGCAAAGCTGTCTCGTCCCGGCCTGCCCTGTTCACGCCGTAAATACCACCGGGGCGGGGGATGCCTTTAACGGCGGCTTTTGTACCGCCTTGGCCGAGGGAAATCCCCCCGAAGCATCTCTGGCATTTGCCGCGAAGGTGGCCGCCATTTCCGTGACACGGGAAGGTGCGGCAACTTCTATGCCCTCCCGTCAAGAGGTGGATTCCTTTTCCCTTTGAACCAGATACCTGGAGGTGAACCACTTGGATCCGTTTGATTTCGACCGGTATTATATGGGGCTTGCCCTGGACGAGGCCCGAAAGGCCGCAGCCACCGGAGAGGTACCGGTTGGGGCTGTGATCGTCCGGAAGGGCGGCGTGGTTTCTTACGGACATAACCTCCGGGAAACCAACAAAAATGCCCTTGCCCATGCTGAGGTGGAAGCCATCCATAAGGCCTGCAAAGCTCTGGGCGGCTGGCGTCTGCCCCAATCCACTCTTTATGTTACTCTGGAGCCCTGCGCTATGTGCGCCGGAGCCATCATCAATGCCCGGATTGATCGGGTCGTTTTCGGCGCACCCGACCTGCGGTTCGGCGCCTGCGGCTCGGTTGTCAATCTCTTTGAACAGCCCTTTAACCACTCTCCCTCCTTGACCGGCGGTGTCCGTGCAGAGGAGGCCCTGGCGCTGATGCAGGAGTTTTTCGCATCCCTGCGGGCCCGCCGGGGAAAATAGCCAATGCCCATCCTACCACCAAAAAGAGGTGCACCGATGAAAACAGACTGGATCAACCCCTTCTTCTCCGGAAAACGCCGGATCGCGGTAGGCATTGCATCCGTACTGATTCTTCTTGCCGCGGCAGGAACCGGGATTTATGTTACCGTTACCGGTTCGGTGTCAGCGCAGCTGCAACGGGCCGAGGAACTGGTGGAGGAGGAGCTTTATTCCTCTGCCGATGAGATTCTTCAGGGGATTCTTACCCGGGAATCCATCCCCTTTGGGGTCGCAATTGATATTGCCAAGCTATATTACCGTATGGACCGACCCTTTGAGGCGCTCTCCACTCTGACCGACCGGCTGGAGAAAGACCGGTTTTCCCGGGAGGATATTTCCCTGGCAACCGCCTCTTTGGAGGAGAGCTCCGCCGCCTCCTTGCTGCCGGGAATCCACCTTTTTCTTTACGAACGGGTGGGAGAATACCGGTACTTTGAGCTGGCTGCTCAAAAACTTGCCTTTCTTTCCCTTCCCGACCCTCCCGGAGAGTATTCTTTCCTAAATGAGCTTTTCATTTCGGTTGCCTCTCCGGCTACCTTACAATACGCCCCTTCGGATGATTCCCCAGATCTGACCGAGTGGTCCGGGAAGGTTCCCCTCAATGAGGGAAAAAATGCGTTCCGTTTTCTGGCAGAGCAGAATGGCTCCTCTTACCCCTTCCTGCTGACCTATACCCTTACCGGCAGCCGTCTTTCTCAAGAGGAGCTCGATCCCATCCTGCGGCTCACCGAAGCAATGGGCGGCCACGAAAGCTTTTCCGACCCGGCCAATCTTCAGCCCGTCACCCTTTATAACCGGCTGACCGACCTGATGATCCGTTTCGGGTATTGGGACGGAGAGGATGTCCTCTCGGCAAAAGAAGCAAAAGCGCTGAAGAAAACCGGTGTTTCCATCCGATACAGCACCGGCGGCGCCGTCTCCTTAGAGGCGCTGAACCGGGCAGCCACCTCTCTTTACGGCTCTGCCGTCCACCCCTTTACCCGGCAGGAGCTGGACCGGATCGCCCAGGAGCTCTCCGCAATTTATCTGCCCAAATATAGCACCGCCCACTCTCTGTTCATCCTGGATAAGCGGGTCATTGACGGCGGCTACTCCTCCTTCGCCCTCCCGCTTTACGCTCTGGAGGAGGGGGACACCCGCAAGATCTCTCTCCGTGTTTTCTCCCTGACCGCGAACCAGGTCAAGGACCTTTCCCTTGGGGAATGGGATACTCTTTCTCCCGACGAAAAGGAGGCCGCCCTCCGTCCCTTGCAGGATAAGAAGGAATACCATTCCACCCTGTTGTTATTGACGATGAACCGTCAGGGAGACCAATGGGTACTGACCGGGGCAGAGAATACTCTTCCCTAAATCCAAAAAGAAACGAGGCAGGCAGGATATTGTTCCTGTCATAACAGAATGAAAATGCAAAATATTCCTATGGACGGTATGGGGGAATGGGGGCGGTTGCTCCTCCTCAGCCGATTCGGCATTGAAGAAGTGAAAACAAAGCTCAATATCATCAACGAGGAATACGAATTCCTCCACGATTATAATCCTATTGAGCATATTTATACCCGCATCAAAAAGCCCCAGCAGATCATCGCGAAGCTGGAGCGGATGGGGGTAGAGCCTAACGCCGTCAACGCATACAAGCACCTGCATGACGTAGGCGGAGTCCGGGTGGTTTGCTCGTTCGCCCGGGATGTTTATACCATTGCAGAGCAGCTCAAGGCCCAGCGGGACATTACCGTTCTCAACGTTAAGGATTATATCCAGAATCCCAAGCCCAACGGCTACCGCAGTCTGCATCTGATCGTGGAGGTCCCGGTATTTCTGACCGACCACGTCAGCCCGGTTACGGTGGAGATCCAACTGCGGAGCGTCAGTATGGATCTTTGGGCCAGTATTGAACATAAGATCTATTATAAATCGGGAGTGGCCCTTCCGGCAGAGCTTTCTGCGGAGCTGACCGACTGTGCAGAGGAGCTTGCCCGGATGGACACCCGCCTTGCCCGGATCCAGGATGAGATCAAATGGGTAATGGCAACCGAAAAGGAGGAGCAGGATGGCTGAATTTCTGATTCCGGGCGGGGTTGACCTTCCCGATCCCTCTGCTGTGGAGGAGGGATACACCCAAGAGGAGATCCAGGGACTTTGGCGGTTTGAGGTTTCTGCCGGTGCCGACCAGCTTTCTCCTCTCCTCTGCCGGCTGATTGGCTGCATTTCCGAGCCGGGATACCTTTTTATGGAGCTTCCCGGAGCGGACGACCAACCGGTCACCTACTATCTGGACGGGCTTTCCTCCCAGGGGATGGTCGGTCTCTTCCGCCGCTACGAGGCACTGCTGATCAACGATGCCTCCCTCTCCTTTGGCTTTGGCAGCCACGAAAAGGACGAGGAGCTGACCTGTGATCCCTGCAAGGTTCTGACCATTTGGGTCACCGACCCCGCCCCTCTTCGGCAGGAGCTTGCGGCCCTCTCCCTCCCCTGCCGGGACACCCTCCGCACCCTTTGGGACGTGGTCACCCCCGAAAATCCCCTGACCTGCAGTCCGGTCCAGGTGGATGACGCCGACCTCCAGACGATTCTGGACGAGCTTTCGGAATTCGGAATTTACCGCGCCGAAAAATAAAAAAGAAGAAATCAAAAAAAGTGCTTGACACACATCCTTTTCGATGGTATAATCTATGATGCGTCCGAAAGGGATGGCATTTGCGAGTGTGCTGGAATTGGCAGACAGGCACGTTTGAGGGGCGTGTGTCGTATGGCGTACGGGTTCAAGTCCCGTCACTCGCACCAAAGCATTCAAACCCGAACCTTTTACCAATCGGTGAAACGTTCGGGTTTGTTGTTTTCTTAAAGGATGTTAAATAGCCTTTGTTTGTGGCAGTACAGAGTTAGTTGCTCTGTACTGCCACTTCTTCGTTTCAATGAATTTCATACATAAAGGAGATTTTGAAATGAAGACTAAAAAAGCATCTAAAACTAACACAAGATCAAGAATCATTTTCTTTGCTATCGCACTTACATATAACCTACTGCTCGGTTTGTACCTAAAAGACTTTCTTGCGATTTCGCCTATGCTGGTGACACTCTATTTACTGTCAGCATTGCCGACTTTATTTTTCGTCCTGAAAATACGGTCAACACCTATGCGTGCAATCGTGCTTATTGTCCTATTTTTCGTCATGGTAATGAGTATTGTTAGCGCTCTTTCCTGCCGTAGACTACTGCCGATACTAACGTTTGTGGTAACGGCTATCGAAATGATGTACTTTGGTATTGTCGCTAATAGTTCCGGCAAGGATAAACTGCTGACGAAAATTTTTGTTTTGGCGGTATCGGCATTTACTGTTATTTTGCTGTTGTTCTCATATAATTTCGTCTACAAACCGGAGGCGCCGTATCTTTCCAACGGCAGAGATACCCTGTGGGATACCCAAACAGAAGAACTTGCTGACGAAATTTGTTCCGGTTGTGAAACCGACGAAGAAAAAGTGCGAGCATTTTATGATTGGATCGTATCTAACTTTGAGTACGACTACGACTGCTATCCACTCTTACAATACTTTGATGTTCGCAAGACGCTGCAAACCAAGCAAGGTATTTGCTTTGACTTTTCCCATCTGTTCGCCGCATTTTGCCGAAGTCAAAATATCCCTTGCTACGCTGTTGACGGAATATCCCGTAAGAATAACGTAGATCGGCACACTTGGAACCGCGTGTACTATGACGGAACTTGGTGGAACGTGGATATAACGACTGATAACTCAAGAACAGCCAACGGCAAAGAACTTTACGGTTTCCACAAGTTGGAAGGTGCTTTCGTTCCTGACGAGGATTTTTTCATAACGAAAATCTATTGAATATATCAAATGCCGGTGACCAAATTTTGGTCACCGGCATTTGCGTTATTAGTTTGTTTTATACTTGTCCATTTCAAGCAAAATCTTATAAAGCTGTTCCTGCTCCTCCTTGGATTTAGCAGAAAGGAACTCATAGCAGGCAAGCGGAATATCCTTTGTGTTACTCTCATGACCGTCCAACTTTTCAAACAGCTTTGAAAGAGTAATACCAAGGGCAGCGGTGATCCGTTCGATGCTCTCAAGTGTTGCATTCTTTTCGCCACGCTCAAGTTGACCAATGTAGGTTGGATGACAACCGGAAAGCTCAGCCAACTTCTCCTGACTCAGCCCCTTTTGTGTTCTGTAGTTTCTAATACGCTGTCCAACAGCCTTTGCAATATCGCTCATAGTTTTAGCCCATCCTTTTTTACACTATAAATAGTCTATAAATATTGAAACAATTATTCCACAGACTATTGATATTGTTTCTTAAATGTGCTATACTATAAGTATCTATCACAAGAAAAACTGTGCTTATAGTCTTTGAATAAACCAAATACAGTTCTAAATGACCGCTATACACACGCATGATGAGATAGCTGAGTCATTGGAATAGCCCACCGGACACAAACGGTTCGGTGGGCGTTTTAATAAGGAGCAAGATATGAGGATTTATTCTGTGGCGTTTTTTGGTCACCGATACGTGGATAATATCATAAAGGTAGAGAACCTTCTGGAAGAGCAGATTCGAAAACTTATTGACGAAAATGAGTACGTGAATTTTTTAGTTGGGAGAAACGGAGACTTCGATCAGTGCGTATCTTCTTCGGTGCTTCGTGTACGAAAAAAACAT
>JAFTTH010000024.1 GCA_017466885.1 Oscillospiraceae bacterium | reverse complement strand
CGCAATGATGTGATGTTTGCCCACTGTGCCGAAGGCACAACATCATTCACGCAGTGAACATCACTGCCGCAGGCAACATCATTTGCCCGTGAGGGCAAACATCGTTTAGCGTGAATGCTCCGTTAAGAGCATCACGCTATCCTCTGGGTGGGTTTTTTGCCGCAAGAAAGATTGATAATATAAAAATCGGCACCACAGGTAATCTGCGATGCCGATTCTTTTTTCTTATATTCCGGTTAATCGTCCAGTTCCTTCTCAAAGGAGAGGATGGAGCCATCCGACCCCTTTACCTCGATTTCATACTCGTTGGAATCGACCTGGAAGCTGATCTCATATTTGGTAACAGAATCGTCATCCTCCAGCTCAACCTCCAGTTCTCTAACCTCCTGCCCGGAAACACCGGCCTTTTCAAATGCCTTGGCTACTGCCTCATCCCGGGTGATGATATTCTTTCCCGAGGCGGGAGCAGACGCTGTGTGGAGTCTTTCCCGTTCAAAATCCTCCACAGCTCCGGTGGTGGCGTTGATCTCATATTCGTACCGATAGCCGCCGCTGATAAACTTGATGGAATATTCCTCCGCCTTGCCCTTCTCATTCTCCAGCCGACAATGGAGGAGGGTAACATCCTCACTCTTCACTCCGGCGTGGGCGTAGGCCTGTTCTAAAGCAGCCTGGCGGGTGACCGGCCCCTCCTGCTCCGGTTGCCCCGAAGCCGGTCGATCTTCCAGATCGGTTTTCGCCTTCACAACCGCACCGGTCAAGGCGTCGATTTCATATTCATATTCTTTTCCGGCGTGGAAAAACTCTACCTCGTAGACCATTTTACCATCGTCAAAATCAAACTCGCATTCTTCAAAAAAGACTGCTGTTCCCTCAAGTCCGGCATGGGCGCAGGCGGCAGCTTTGGCGGCATCCTTCCCGATATAGCGGGACTCGCTGGGCTTGCCCTCCGCCTGAAGAGAATCGTTGACAAGACGGTCGGAGTTGAGAAGGATAGCGATCTCGTGGACCGAAAGGCCGGCCAGCACCTCGGGTGTCAGGGTACTATCCTGCGCGATGGAATGGAGGATCAGTGCGGCCTTCCCTTCCGAGATGTGGTACTGATCGGCCAGTTCCTCCACCCGATCTTCTTTATCCACCTTTTGGGTAAGCACCGAACCATCCAGCTTTTCTTCCGAAAGGATCGCCCGGATCTTTCCGGAGATTTTATTCTCCAAATCGGTTGCCTTTTTTGTATCCTTATCCTCAACCGAAACGAGGATTGCATTTTTCTCTGCGCTGAGGAAGCCCTCTGTCAGCATCGAGCCGACGATTGCATTGACCGCAACATCCAAATCAACACCCTCCAGCTTCATCTGGCCCAAAACGGTGGTTCCCTCGGCGTTCAGCGCCGTTGCGGAGGTAACATCCTGATCCCGGTTGACCTCCAACCGGATGCTGGGATTCACATCAAAATAAACAACAGAGGTATCTTGTTGATTCTGCACCATAAACACCGCACCGAAAATCACGCCCACAGCAATCGCAACAGAGGCTGCGGCAGAGACAAAAGCAACGGGGAATGTTTTTTTCTGTTTTTTCTGTGTAGTTTGCAATGAAGTCATATCAACGACCCTGCCTTTCTTACCGCAGGCAAGGAGGATGCGATCCAGTTGATCGGGAGCGGCATGAGAGACGGCTGAGCGCAATTTGTTTTCAAGGTCATTCCGTTTCATATTCTCACTCCTCCTCAAATTTTCGGGATAGCTTTTTGATGGCTCGATGGTACTTGGATAAAACGGTGGGAAGGGGGAGCTCCAGGAGAGAAGCGATCTCCCGGTGCTTGAACCCGGCCGCGGCGTGGAGCATCAGAATCTGGCGCTCCTCCTCCGAAAGTCCGGTCATGGCCTCTGCCAAAAGCAACCGTTCCTCGGGGGTAACCCGCTCACCCTCATAGGGGAAGGCTTCCCATTCCTCTGCAGTCAGGTGGGTATTCCGCTTGCTTGACCGGAGCTTCATCAGAGCAAGATTCCTTGCAATGGAAAAAAGCCACGCCATTGGTTTGCCTTCCGGTTGGTAGTTCGATGCAACATCATAAAGCCTGATAAATAGATCTGAAACCACATCCTCCGCATCCTGCGGATTTTTGGTGATGGACAGGACGAATCCATATACCGGTCCGTGAACCCGCAGATAAAGCTGCTCCATTGCCTCGCGGCTTCCGGAAGCAACACCGGCAATCAGCTGCTCAATCTGCTTTTTCTCCTCCCGTCGGGAAGGGGTGGTAGATTGTATCGGGGTAACTGTTCGTCCGAAAAAAAGCATTTGGATTTCTCCTGTCATACTATCAATGCTGGGCAAAGCCATTTTATTGCATCGACGAAAAAAAAATTTTTTTAAATGTGGTTTTAATAGGATTATATCGAAAAAATTACAATTATGCAAGGATAATTTCACCGGAGAAAATGACTTGTAATGGCTGAAAAGGTATGCTATAATGAAGCAAGCGATCATTTAACAACGGCACAAAGCGGGCAACTGCTGACAATAACACAAAGGAGAATGGACAATGAGCTTTCAGAACGAGAAAAAATACTGCGGTCATCTTTCCCAGCTTTTTGATGTGAAGGAGTACCGTATGGTAGGCGGCCGGGCAGACGGCCTTCGCGCGGTGGATATTGATAACGGCGCCGGACTGTGCGTGACGGTACTTGCCGACCGGGCAATGGATATCGGCCGGGTAACCTTTAAGGGAATCAATATGAACTACTGCTCCCCCACCGGTTATGTTGCTCCCCAGTATTATGATGAGCGTGGCGCGGAGTGGCTCCGTTCCTTCGGTGCCGGCTTCCTGACCACCTGCGGACTGAGCAATATCGGCTCCGGCTGCGAGATCAATGGAACAATGTGCGGCATCCACGGCCGGATCGCGAACATTCCCGCCGAACAGTTCTCTGCCAAAATCTGCAAAAATGAGGATGGCACTCCCTATGCTCTGCTGGAAGGAAAACTCCGCCTTGGCGTTCTGAACGGAGAGAACTTCCTGGTGACCCGCCAGATCAAGATCTCCTTCCGGGATAACACCATCTCCCTGAACGATACCATT
Source organism: Oscillospiraceae bacterium (assembly GCA_017466885.1). GTDB lineage: Bacteria > Bacillota > Clostridia > Oscillospirales > Ruminococcaceae > RGIG4130. Next base: position 100,348 of record JAFTTH010000024.1, on the reverse strand, counting down.
GAAAACCTCAGCTGCCGCACCCTGCCGTATATGCATCTGTATCATTTCAACCTGGGCTACCCCCTGATTGACGAGGATGCCCGTGTCTTTATCCCCAGTGAGAGCACCAAGGCACGGAGTGACTTTGCCCAGTCCGGTTACGACCGCCGGAATCAGCTGGAGGTTCCTGTGGCCAATATTGAAGAAATGTGCTACTACCATATGCTGAAGAAAAACTCCGCCGGAATGAGCGGTGCCGGTGTTTATAACGACAAGAAGGCTGTGGGTGCATTCATCTGCTTTGAAGAAGGTTCCTCAGTGGATCGGATGATCCAGTGGAAGATGATGGGCGAAGGGGATTACGTTCTGGGTCTTGAGCCGGCAAATGCCTGGGTCGAGGGTCAGGTGGATGCCAGAGAAACCGGCGTGCTGAAGTATCTGAATCCCGGCGAGATTGCCACCAACTCCATTACCGTCAAGTTTGTATCCGGCGAGGATGAGCTGGATGCTTTCCGGAAGGAAGCAGAGATTTTCTAAAGAAATTCCCTTTCTAATCCGGAAACAAAATGTTATGGAAAAAGAGAGCATTTCGGTGCGTTACCGATTTGCTCTCTTTTTTTGCAGATATGAGGCGAAATATCGCGGTCGAATTACCCTTCGGCCGATTCCAAAAGCCGGGGCAGATTTGGGGTTGCAAGGGTGTAGCTTCCCATCATTGGACGGGAGGAACGGCTTCTGCGGGCGGCATACCGTACCGCCCGGAGGGCGATATGCTCCGGATCGGGATCAGCGGAATTTTCTCCCCGCAACGTTTTAACGGCGTTTCGCCCTGCCAGAGTCCCGGTCAGGACTGCTTCGGTGTGTCCAATCAATCCCCCCACCTTTTCTCCGGCGCACCAGAGGTTTTCCGTTCCGCAGACCCGCAGGTCATCCTCCAGAGGGGGAATTGCCAACAGACGTACCGAGTTTCCCTTTCCGCCGGCTCCGGGGTCGGCATAGATGCATTCCTCCAGCCCCGGATAGCTGCGAAGCTCCTCCAGGGGCAGATGGGAGGTCATCAGCTTACCGTCCCCATTCCATAAAAGGACCAAACCCCGGGCATATTCGGGAAGGGCATACTGGGCGCAGACCTTCTCCCTCACCTGTCCCTCTTTCTGCCGGGGCATCCAGAGGACGCCTTCCTCCTCCAACCGCTCTCGAAGTTCGGGAGAGATGCTGGATGCGGCAATTTTCAGAGAACCGCTGAAAGCTCCCGCCGTTCCGTCATCCCGCAGGCAGGGACGCTCCTTGATTCCCGCAAGACTGCACAGGCTGACTCTTCCCCCAAAGGCCGGACAGCGGAGCACACAGCAGACGCATCCGTTGCCATATTTGGAGCAAAGGGTGGGAGGGCCTGCCGTCCCGGTGGCATCGATCCAGCCGTCCGCTGAAAAGGTCTCCTCTTTGGTAAGGATAGCGGTCAGCCGAATCCCGCCCGGCGTCTGCTCTTTTTTTGCACCGTCTGCGCGGGTCTGCCACAGAATCCGGACTCCCGCCCGCTCCAGAAGCGACCGCACCTCCTTTTCGCAGGAGGCAGGATGGAAAAAGGTGGCATTGGGGTGACCGGGAAAGCTCTTATCCCGGATCACTGCAGTCCGGTCGCAACACTCCAAAAGCTCCCCCGCTCCCATTTGGGCGCAGAGCTCCAGTCCATCCTTCCGGTAATGATTCCGAATGATTCCGCCGGCAAGCCCTGTTCCCAAAAGAAGATCGGTTCGCTCCAGCAGAATCACCTCTGCCCCCTCCTTCGCCGCTGCCAAAGCCGCCGCGCATCCCCCGAAGCCTCCCCCAACCACAATGATCCTCATTCTTTTCTCCCCTTCTAAAACAGATTATTCCTGAATAAGATTGATATGCCATATATCTATGATAACAGGAGGGACTGATATGCTTTGCAGTGCCGGTGAGCTTTACAATCGGACGGTGATTAACATCAACGACGGAAAACGGGTGGGTACAGTCAGCGATCTGATGGTGGACACAAAAACCGCTATTATCACCGCTTTGATCCTGCCGGGAAAACACAAAATGATGGGAATTTTGGGGCGGGAGGAGGATATTTCCATCCCCTGGGAGCAGATCCGGGTATTCGGCAAGGATAGCATCCTCGTTGACCTGCCTTTGGACGAGTAGAACAGGAATATTTTTATCAAGAAACATTTGCGTTGACGGCCCGGGTATGCTATAATAATGTAGTGTGCGTTTTTATGTATTCTTTTGATGGTTTTCGGGGTCACCCGGAATCGATCTATCTTCATTGGAAAGGATCTGCCCCCGGCAGAGCTTGACACGTTATGAAAAAACCAACTATCTGTGTAATTTTCGGCGGTGCATCTTCCGAGCACGAGGTTTCCTGCGTTTCTGCCGCTTCCATCTGCCGCAACATTGACCCGGAGCGTTTTGATGTTGTCCGGCTGGGCATTGCCCGGAACGGAGACTCCTTCCTGTTTTCAGGGACTCCTGAGCAGATGGAGTCGGGACAGTGGCTTTTGGACCGGAATAACCGCTCCGCCCATATCAGCCATAACCCCTCCGATCACGGACTCCTTTTTTCGGACGGCGAGATCCTTCCCATTGACCTGCTTTTCCCCGTTCTTCACGGTAAAAACGGAGAGGACGGATCAATCCAGGGACTTTTCCAGCTTTCCGGAATCCCTTACGTGGGGTGCGGGATCCTCTCCTCTGCCATCTGCATGGATAAAGAGATGACCCATATTATGCTGGCTTCCGCCGGGATTCCCATGGCGCGGTACGCCGCGGTCCGGAAGTCAGAGCCCTTCTCCCAGGCGCTGGAAAAGGCTCGCAAGATTGGATTTCCCCTGTTTGTTAAGCCTGCGAATGCCGGCTCATCGGTGGGAGTCTCCAAGGTTTCGGAGGAGGGTAAGCTTGCCGTCGCTCTGGAGGCAGCTTTTGCCGAGGATGATAAGCTCCTTTTGGAGGAGGCAATCATCGGAGCAGAGGTGGAGTGCGCCGTGCTGGACGGTGAGGAACTGACCGCATCGGTAGTAGGTGAGATCGTACCCGCCAATAGCTTTTACGATTACAATGCCAAATACCAAAATGCGGAATCCCTTCTCTATATCCCGGCGCGGATCCCTCAGGATCAGGCAGAGCTGATTCGCAGGACTGCTTTGGCCGCCTTCCGTCGGCTGGAGTGCCGGGGACTTTCCCGGGTGGACTTTTTTGCCCGGGCGGACGGTTCGATCATCCTCAATGAGATCAACACCCTTCCCGGGTTTACCTCCATTAGTATGTATCCCAAGCTTTTTGAGGCTTCCGGCATTCCCTATCCCCAGCTTTTGGAGAAGCTGATCGCCACCTCCCTCCGGGGCTCCGGAAATAAAAACTGACCGGAAAGAAAGGACGATTCCCATGGATAACAGAAGCATCGGTGTTTTCGATTCAGGTCTGGGCGGACTGACTGTTGTCAAAGAGCTTTCCCTTCTGCTTCCCAAGGAAAATATCATCTATTTCGGAGATACCGGCCGGGTGCCTTACGGAACCCGAAGCCGGGAAACCATCCTTAAGTATGCCCGTCAGGATATTGACCTGCTGGCCTCGATGGACGTTAAAATGATCATCGCTGCCTGCGGAACTGTCAGTGCGGTGATGGGAGATTCCCTCTCCAAGGGGATGGACCGCCCCTGCACCGGTGTGCTTCTCCCTGCTGCCCAGGCTGCCGCCGCACTTTCCGCCACCGGACGGATCGGCGTGATCGGCACTCCCGCAACGGTGAGGAGCGGTGCTTACGGCAAGGCCATCCGAAGCATCCGTCCTGAGGCAAAGGTGATCGGAAGAGATTGCCCTCTTTTCGTTCCACTGGTGGAAAACGGTTATATTCAGCCGGATAATCAGATCACTCATCTGGTGGCGGAGCAATATCTTTCCACCTTTGCAAACGAGGATATTGATACTCTCATTCTCGGCTGTACCCACTATCCTCTGATCCGGGATATTATTGCTGCTCACGTGGGAAGCGATGTAACCCTCATCGATCCCGGCTATGAAACCGCCAAATACGCGGCCAACCTTCTGACCCGAAGCAATATGCTCCGGGAGGAGGGCGAAGGAAGCGAAAAATATTACGTAAGTGATAATCCGGAAGGCTTTTCCACCGTTGCGGCGCAATTTTTGCGGCGGGAGGTACGGTCGGACGTTGTAAAGATCGACCCGGAGAATCCTGCGGCACTGAAAGGAACCCGTTAAATTGAAGCGAGACGTTTTTATTACCATTAAGGGCATTCAGGCGCTCTCTCCCGACTCCGAGCGGGACGAGGTCGAGCTGATGACGGTGGGCACCCTCACCACCCGGGACAAGCAGATCCTCCTGACCTATCAGGAATCGGAGGCAAGCGGCTTCGCCGGACACACCACCACTTTAACGGTGGAGGGCCAGCGGCAGGTCATTATGGAGCGGAAGGGCGAAGCCAATACCCAACTGATCCTGGAAAAAGGAAAACGCCATCTTTGCCATTATGCCACCGTTTACGGTGATATGATGATCGGCGTGGATACCAATGAGATTCTCTCCACCCTCTCCCCCTCCGGAGGAGAGCTTCATCTCAAATACACGCTGGACATCAACGCTTCCCTTGCCAGCATCAATGAGTTACACATCAACGTTAAGGAGTGCGAAACGACCCATGAATCATTATCCTGATCCGACCAAACAGAGCTTTGACGAGCTTTCTGCCATCGTCCGCAAGGCGGCGGCGGATGCCATTGCCACAGGAGCGCTTCCCGAGGTTGCGCTCCCCGATTTCACCGTTGAGGTGCCCGCCGACCGGGCGCACGGCGATCTTTCCACCAACGCCGCTATGGTTTCTGCCCGAGCCTTCCGGCTAGCACCCCGCAAGATTGCAGAGACGCTTCTGGCCCATCTTTCCCTGGAGGGGTCCTCTTTCCGCCACGCGGAGATCGCAGGCCCGGGATTTCTCAACTTTTTCCTTTCGGAGGAGTGGTATGCAGGAGTTGTAAATGCTGTTCTTTCCTGCGGTGCTGATTATGGAAAAAGCGACTATGGCAACGGTCAAAAGGTAATGGTGGAATTCGTTTCCGCCAACCCCACCGGCCCAATGCACATCGGAAATGCCCGCGGTGGAGCGCTGGGTGACTGCCTTGCCGCTGTCCTGGATCGGGCTGGTTACGAGGTGACCCGGGAGTTTTATATCAACGATGCCGGCAATCAGATCGAAAAATTCGGCTGCTCCCTGGAGGCACGTTATCTGCAGAAATATCTGGGTGAGGAGGCCGTTCCCTTCCCTGAGGACGGTTACCACGGCGCTGATATTATCACCCGGGCGGAGGAGTTTGCCGCCATTGAAGGGGATAAATATGTAAATGCATCTCCGGAGGAGCGTAAAAAAGCCCTCGTGGCCTATGCTCTACCCCGGAATATTGAGGGACTGCGGACCGACCTTGGGCGGTATCGCATTGAGTATGACGTTTGGTTCAGCGAGAGCACCCTGCACGAAAGCGGTGCGGTCCGCGCTGTGGTGGACAAGCTTTCCGCCGCCGGTCTGACCTACGAAAAGGAGGGCGCCCTCTTCTATAAAGCCACCGCTTACGGTGGCGAAAAGGACGAGGTCCTGATTCGTGCCAACGGGCATCCCACCTATTTCGCGGCAGATATTGCCTATCATTACAATAAATTTGCTGTGCGCGGCTTTGACCGGGTCATTAACGTTTGGGGCGCCGATCACCACGGCCACGTTGCCCGGCTGAAGGGCGCAATGGACGCTGTGGGGCTGGATGGCTCCAAGCTGGATATTGTGCTGATGCAGCTGGTCAAGCTGATGCGGGACGGCGAGCTTGTGAAGGTCAGCAAGCGGACGGGAAAATCCATCACCCTTGCCGATCTTCTGGACGAGGTTCCGCTGGATGCCGCCCGATTCTTCTTCAACCTCCGGGAGCCTAACACTCAGATGGATTTTGATTTGGGACTGGCGGTGGAGGAATCCTCCCAGAACCCGGTTTATTACGTTCAGTACGCTCACGCGCGGATCTGCCATATTATTCAGCGCCTTGCGGCGGAGGGAGTTACATTTGGGGACGGCGCCGCCATTCCGGCTGTGCTGACCGATCCGGCAGAGCACGAGCTGATCCGGCATATTGCCGCCTTCCCCTCTGAGATTGCAGACTCCGCCCGGCTTTACGATCCTTCCCGAATCACCAAGTACGCAATTACCCTTGCCACCCTTTACCATAAATTCTACGACCGTTGCCGGGTGCTGGGCGAGGCTCCTGAGCTGACCAAGGCCCGTGCAGAGCTTTGCGTCGCCACCAAGACGGTCATCGCAAACCTTCTGACGATGCTGAAAATCGATTGTCCGGAACAGATGTGACCCCTTTGGGTAAATGAGGTAGATGAAATGAAATTTTCCTTCCCCCTTCCCCTTGTATTGGACGGTGCAACCGGCACCAATCTTTATGCCGCAGGAATGCCTCAGGGTGTTTGCGTGGAGGATTGGATCATTCAGCATCCCGAGGCCATTCAGACCCTGCAAAAGGAGTTTGCCAAGGCTGGAAGCAACTGTGTTTATGCGCCGACCTTCGGTGCAAACCGGGCAAAGCTTTCTCATTACGGCTTTGCCGATCAAACCGCCCAACTGAACCGGCAGCTGTTCCAACTTTCCCGGGAAGCGGTCGGGCAGGATATTCTTGTGGCAGGAGATCTTTCCCCCACCGGTTTGATGCCCCTCCCCTTCGGAGAAACCGAATTTGACGAGCTGGTGGATATTTATTCTCAACAGGTAAATGCCCTGAAGGAAGCCGGCGCCGATCTGATCATTTTGGAAACACAGATGACCCTGGCCGAATGCCGTGCAGGTGTCCTGGCGGCAAAGGAGGCCGGACTTCCCGTTTTTGTGACGATGACAGTCAACGAGCGGGGAAGCACTCTGATGGGCTGCTCCCTTCTTTCCGGGCTGATCATTCTGCAGGGAATGGGCGTTTCCGCCTTTGGCGCAAACTGCTCCTTCGGGCCTGAAGCCTTGCTTCCGGTGCTGGAAACCATCCTTCCTTATGCAAAAATTCCTGTGATTGCCAAGCCAAACGCCGGCGTTCCGGATGCTTCGGGAAGCGGATACGATCTAACCCCCGAGAAAATGGCAGAGTGCATTGGAAAGCTGATGGAGGCGGGTGTGCGGATCGTTGGCGGCTGCTGCGGCACAACACCGGCGCATCTTGCGGCCATCGCCCGGCGGGCAAAGGATTTCTCCGGCGAATGGCTTCCCATCCCTCAGGAAAAAGCCATTCTGGCCAACGAACGGGAAATCTTCTTTGTAGATGATGAGATTGAGGTATCGGAGCCCATCCTCTGCCAGACGGATATGTCCGAAGAACTGATCGATGCAGAGGATTCGGGGTGCGGTCTCCTTCGGATCCGGCTGGAATCGGAGGGGGATGGCCATTTATTCTCCCTCAATAGCCATATGGCCCGTCTGCCGGTCCTCTTTTCCTCTGATCGGACCGAGCTACTCCGGGAGGCTCTTCGGTATTATAACGGTCTTGCCGCCCTTGACTCGGAGTGTTCTATTCCCCGGGAAGAGCTGGAGCGTATTGCCGCAGATTACGGCGCTTTGATCTACTGACCAACCTGCGGGGAACACGGTATTCGTTTCCCCGCTTTCTTTCTTGACAAGAATATTTTCCTATGATAGAATAACGATACAATCAAACAGGATCGCGGTGCATACCGAAGGGTATGCTTAAAAGGGAATGCGGTGAGAATCCGCAGCAGTCCCGCTGCTGTATGGTGGACGAACACCCAAAGATGCCACTGGAGCTTGCTCCGGGAAGGCGGGTCAGTAGGAGGAAGCCGAGCCAGAATATCTGCCACGATCTGCAGACAGCTTTTCCTTTCGACGCCTAAAGGATGTCTGACCGGCAATACTGCCGTTTTCCCTGTGCATTTTTTTGCGCGGGGTGTTTGTGATGGAAGAAGGCTGTCGAAGGACAGCCTTTTTATTTTTCAAAAAAGGAGGGATTTTTGTGGAGGATCAGGAGCTGACACTTCCGGCACCGTCCGCCGGATTCGCATTTGCGTCCTTTCATCCGGCGGCATTGCTTTGCTATTTTCTCGGGGTGCTTTTGATTGCGATGTTTAGTTTGAACCCCGGCATTGCGCTGATCTCCGCTTTGGGCGGACTGCTTTTTTCCGCATCCCTTCAGCGTCCCGGCGTCTTTTGGGGGAGCATTGGGTATCTCCTCCCCTTATCTCTCCTGATTGCGGCTGTCAATCCCCTTTTTAACTATAACGGCGCCACTCCTCTTTTCCATCTAAACGGCAAACCATACACGCTGGAATCCCTCCTTTACGGTGTTTTGATTGCCGTAACGCTGATTGCCGTATTCTGCTGGTTTCGATGCTATAGCCTGATTTTGACTGAGGATAAGTTTCTCTTCCTTTTCGGGAGGATCCTGCCGCAGATTTCCCTGATTCTGACCGCCGCTCTGCGGTTTATTCCTCTGTTTCAAAAGCAGTATCAAAAGGTCCGTGCCGCGCAAAAAGGAATGGGCATCTACTCTGCAAAACGTTTTTCCGACCGGTTTCGGGCGGAGATCCGGGTCTTCAGCTCAATCCTCGTCTGGTCGCTGGAGCACGCAATACAAACGGCCGATTCCATGAAAGCCCGGGGCTACGGAAGCGGCAAGAGAGGCCATTTTGGCATATTCCATTTCACTCTGCGGGATGGCCTTTTGATTGGAATGACGGTTCTGTTGGTTGCCATTTCTCTGGTGGCGATGGGAGTCGGCGCGCTGGATATTTCTTTTTTTCCAGCCATCCAGCCTGCCCCACCCTCCTTTTTATCTGTGATATCCTATTTTTGTTATAGTTTTCTCTGCTTTACCCCTTTTGTTTATGAGATCAAGGAGAAGTTGAAATGGAAATTCTTCATATCGAGCATTTGAATTTTACTTATCCCGGTGTGGAAACGCCAACGCTGCGTGATCTTTCCTTCTCGGTGGAGGAGGGGGAGTTTATTGTTATCTGCGGAGCGTCCGGCTGCGGGAAAACGACATTGCTCCGCCTGTTAAAACGGGAGCTTGCCCCCCACGGCACCCTTTCAGGGGAAATTTTATTTGCCGGCACTCCCCTTCAGCAGTTGGATGACCGCACGGCTGCCCGAGAGGTTGGATTTGTTCTGCAGAATCCGGAGCATCAGATTGCCACCGATAAGGTTTGGCACGAGCTTTCCTTCGGTCTGGAAAACCTGGGACTTCCCACCGAGGTGATCCGCCGGCGAGTTGCGGAAATGGCCAGCTTTTTCGGGATCCAGGAGTGGTTTCGGAAGGATACCGCCTCTCTTTCGGGGGGGCAAAAACAGATGCTGAATCTTGCCTCCGTAATGGCTGCACAGCCTTCCGTCCTGCTACTGGATGAGCCGACCTCTCAACTGGACCCCATTGCGGCTGCTGATTTTATCGCCACTCTGCGAAAGCTCAACCGGGAGCTTGGTCTGACCATTCTGCTGGTAGAGCACCGGCTGGAGGAGGTTTTTCCCATTGCTGACCGGGTGATGGTGATGGACCAAGGTCAGATCACCCTCTTTTCCCCTCCTGATAAGATCGGCCGGGGTCTTGCCCATCTTCCTGCGGAGCATCCCTTGCTGGCGGGACTTCCCAGCGCCGTCCGGATCTTTCAGGCTTTGGGGCGGGAAGACGATTGTCCCCTTACCGTCCGGGATGGACGGCAGTTTTTGAAACAAAACTACTCCAATCGAATCGATTCGCTGGAGATTCCTCCCTACCGTCACTCGGAAAAGGTCGCGCTGGAGGTGCGGGAGGCGTGGTTCCGGTATCGGAAGGAGCTGCCCGATGTTGTGCGCGGAGCGAGTTTGAAGGTATATGAAGGGGAAATTTTCTGCATTCTCGGTGGAAACGGCACCGGAAAAACCACCCTCTTGAATCTGATTGCCGGCTTAAGCAAGCCCTACCGGGGAAACATTTTCATCCGGGGGAAGAAATCCACCGATTACGGTGGAAACAGCCTCTATCGGAAAAATCTTGCCCTTCTCCCCCAGGATCCGCAAACCCTTTTCATTCAGGAGACCCTTCGGGAAGATCTGGAGGAGCTTTGCCGTTTGGCGAAGTTTCCCCGGTCAGAATGGGAGGCGCGGATTCTCCGGGTCACCCAGTTGCTTGGGATCTCCCACAAGCTCTCCAGCCATCCCTATGATTTGAGCGGCGGTGAGCAGCAAAAGGCCGCCATTGCTAAAATGCTTCTTCTGGAGCCGAAAATTCTGCTGATGGATGAACCCACCAAGGGGATCGATGCCGGTGCAAAAACTGCTCTTGCGCAAATCCTTCAGGCACTGAAAAAAGAGGGGATCACCCTCCTGATCGTGACACACGATGTGGAATTTGCGGCGGAATACGCCGACCGCTGTGCGTTATTCTTTGACGGAGAGCTTCTTTCCTCCGATCCTCCTTCCCTCTTTTTCACCGGAAACAACTTTTACACTACCGCCGCCAACCGAATTTCCCGAGGGATCTACCAAAATGCTGTCACCTGCGGAGATGTGGTCCGTCTTTGCCGGGAGAACGGAGTAAAGGAGGCCCAAAATGAAGGATAAGCTGCTTGGGCTCCTGCCCTATCTCTGCATTTTGGTGCTGATTCCGGGGGTGATTGCCGGAGGAGTGCTCCTTTTTCCCGACCGTTCCTACGCATGGATCGCGTTATCGGTAGCAATTCTTTCTTTCCTGCCGTTGGTGGTGCGATTTGAGCAGAAGCGTCGGGCGGTGCAGGAGCTGGTTGTTTTAGCCGTGCTCAGCGCACTTTCCGCCTTGAGTCGGGTGATGTTCGTCTGGATTCCCTCTATCAAACCTTCAGCCGCAGTAATTATTATTGTTGCAATCTATTTAGGGAAGGAAGCCGGGTTTATCGTTGGGTCTATGACGGCGTTGATCTCTAATTTCTACTTTGGCCAAGGACTTTGGACTCCATTTCAGATGATTTCCTGGGGTCTGGTGGGCTTCCTGGCCGGAATCCTTGCCAATCCCCTTCGCCGGCATATGGTTTTGCTGCTAATTTACGGCTTTGTGGCGGGATTTGTTTATTCTATGGTGATGGATCTTTGGTCTGTTCTTTGGATGGATAACGCGCTGAATCTATCCCGATATTTTTCCACCGTCCTTCTTTCTATGACGGTGACGGTCAAATACGCTATTTCCAACGTGATATTCCTCATTCCATCCTGGTTTCTTGGAAGGATTCTCGGCCGATTGCAAACAAAATACGGACTTTTCCCAAAAAAGAAAAAAGCCTGCCCCGGAAACTGAAGGGCAGACGAAAAAACCGACCGGTGAGAAACCGGTCGGTTTTTTCATTGCTCTGAAGATTCGGGAAGGCCCTCTCTGCTGATCCTCCGAAGATTTTCGGTAATGGATTCCAGGGCACTGTAAAAGATCTCTCTCGTTTCATCCGAAAGCTCCTGCCCCGCCAGCTCAACCGCGAGACTTGCCCGGGAGCAGACCTGCTCGGCGGCATTCTTTCCGGCATCTGTCAGAAGGAACACTCCCCGATACCGATTCCGGAACTCTCCTTCCTTCCGGACGAGGCCCTTTTTCTCCATCATTGTCATCATCCGGGAAACGTCCGCTTTATCCTTGCCGCAAAGCTCGCAAAGGCGGGGCGCGGTAACTCCCTCATTGAGGCGGTACATTGTCGTCAGATAGATGGCGTGAGGGCCTTTGAGACCGTATTTTTCCATCTCGTCCGCCGCGATTTTATGCCAAAGACGAGAGATTTCGGATATGGTTAAAGAAAATCGCTCAAACCGTTCGACCATTCTGATCCTCCTTTTGGTCGATCAACACTGTCGGCAGAAAAAAGCAACCGGAAGCAGCACCCTCCGGTTGCTTTGGGACAGATCGTTATTCTACATAAATGATGAAATAATAGACCGGCTGGCCGCCATCCACAACAGTAATATCAATCTCCTGGCCCAGCTTGGGACGGACTGCTTCCACGATCTGATTTGCCTGAGCCTCGGTTGCATCAGCACCGGTGATGATGGTCACAAAGGAGGAATCCTTCTTCACAAGGTTCCGGATCAGCTTAACACCGGCCTTGACAAGGTCCTTCTCCACGAAGGCAACCTTGCCGTTTTCCAGGGCAAGGATCTCATCCTTCTTGATCTGGTAGCCGTCATACTCCGAATCGCGGGCGGCAAAGGTCAACTGACCGGTTCCGACACGCTCTGCGGCACGGCACATCTCGCGCTGATTTTCCTCCGGAGTAGTCATTTCATTAAAAGCAAACATTGCCGCAAGACCCTGAGGAATGGTTTTGGTGGGGAGAACGATCACCCGCCGATCGGCAAGGTTGATGGCCTGCTCCGCTGCCATAATGATATTTTTATTATTGGGGAGAACGATCACCGTCTTCGCAGGGACGGAATGGATGGCATGAAGAATATCGTCAGTAGAGGGGTTCATGGTCTGGCCGCCGCTGACAATGGCATTGACACCAAGGTCGGTGAACAGCTGGGCAACACCGTCTCCCGCGCAGACAGACACAAAACCGTATTTGACCGACTCATCCACAGGAACATACTTCTCCTTGGCCGCCTGCGCCGCCACAGAAGCCTTCTGATCCTCATGCTGGAGTCGCATATTTTCGATCTTGATGTTGGTCAGCATACCGTTTTTCAAGCCGCCGCTAATGGCTTTGCCGGGATTATCGGTATGGACATGGACTTTGATGATGCTCTCATCATCCACCACCACAACGCAATCGCCGATGGACTCCAGATATGCCCGGAGCTTAACCGAATTGGCCTGGATTTCAGGTTGCTTGAGGACGATAAACTCGGTACAGTAGGTGAAGGTGATCTCCTCGTCCACCTGGCCGGCAGCGTTTCTGCTCATATTTCCGGCGGCATTGCCCGAGGGCTGCGCCGCAGCAGTACGCTGGTCGGGAGCGGGGATCATTTTTCCATCCCGGATGACCGAGAGCATTCCCTCGAAGATCACGCAGAAGCCTTTACCGCCCGCATCCACAACACCGGCTTTTTTCAACACCGGAAGCATTTCAGGGGTACGGTTGAGGGTCTCATTGGCCTGCTGGCAGATCAGTTCAAAGATCTCTACCTCGTTTTTATTCTGGGCAGAAACCTCAACAGCCTTCTCTCCGGCCTCCCGGGCAACGGTGAGGATGGTACCCTCGGTGGGCTTCATAACTGCTTTGTAAGCCGCTGCAACACCCTTGGAGAGGGCCTCAGCAATATCAGCACCGTCCGCCTCGGTTTTTCCCTTCAGCGCCTTGGAAAATCCCCGGAAGAGCAACGAGAGGATAACGCCCGAGTTTCCTCTGGCGCCCCGCAGCAACGCAGATGCAGCCGTTCCCGCGACCTCCCCAATGGGGGTATTATCCGGCAGGAGAGCAAGCTCTCTTGCCGCGGCGTTGATGGTCATGGACATATTGGTACCGGTATCACCATCCGGCACGGGGAAAACGTTCAGCTCATCCACCGCGATTTTCTGGGTGGAAATGTTATTTGCACCGGAGATGATGGCATCCCGCAGTGTTTTACCCTGTATCACTGTTTCAATCGCTCCTTATTGTTTCCCATTGTCCGCAAGGGACGAACAGGTTTTATTCGGTCTTCATTCCGTCAACAAAGACGTTTACTTTCGCAACCGAAAGGCCGGTAGCGTCCTCCACGGTATAACGGACTTTATGAACAATACTTTTGACGATCGCAGAGATATTGACACCGTAGGTCACGATGATGTGGAGGTCAATGACCAGCTTATCCCCCACGCCACGGACGCGGACACCCTGGTCCGGCAGATCCTTGCGCATAATCAGAGAACGGATTCCCTGGACAGCGCCACTGCTGGCCATCCCTGCAACACCGAAGCAGCTGGAAGCCACTGTTCCCACAAGATTGGCAAAGAATTCCTGAGAAATATCAATGAAGCCAAGATGATTTTCGAATCTGATCACAGCATACCTCTTTTCTCCGTCGACATTAGGTCTTACCACGCTGCAGGATGCGACGGGATCCCGCAACGAATATTTCACCGGCTAAGGCCGGATGAATCCAGATCAGGCCAGCTCCCACTGACAGAACTTTGAATAGGGAGAGGTCAGAGAGCCCCCCGGGAAGGTCCGGATCTTCCGGGAATAAGCCACCAATCCGCTCCGGAACAAAACCGGCAGGAAGGGGCAATCCCCCGAGAAGCGGGCATCCAGCGTTTCCGCCGAAAGGGTTCCGGCAGAAAAGCCCTGAAAAGCTGAGAGGAGGATCGAAGCGCCCTCATAATCACAGTAGGCGGCGCCCCCCTGCTCCAAAAAAGCAGACAGGTTAGGAGAGGTGCTCATCTTCATCTCTCCAAGGTACAGATCATACTGTCTCCAGTTTATTTTATCACGATACTGGGAAAAAGGCAACTCTAAAATTTTCGCGCCGATTCCCGCAGAGGTCAACTGGCGGGCGATCATCCTGGCGGCAGTCACGCGGTCCGGGTTATCCTGATTGACCAGGATGGTCAGCTCCAGCGGACGGTCCTGCCAGAGGTAAATGCCATCCTTATTCTTTTGGATCAGTCCTGCCCGGGCAAGGAGGGTTTCGATCTCCCCCGTAGGCTGGGCGGGTGTGTATCCGATCTGCTCCAAAAAGGCGGGGTGGACCGGAAGGTGGGAGGCCTCCCCTTCCCCGTAAACCCGGGTAAGGATCTCATCCCGGTCCAGAATCAGATTCAGCGCTCTGCGAAATTCTGCCGAGGCAAACAGCTCATTTTTCAGATTCAGCCCCAAATAGACCATATGATTTAGAGTGGAGCGGGTACTGACGGCGGTGATATTGGAGATGGCAAGGTTTCCGGCATCGGTGGAAAAGAAGCTGATATCTCCCAAACGGACGCTATCAATAATCGTTTCCTCATCCTGGGAAGCAACCAGCTGAATCTGCTGAAGGGGCAGCACCTCTGCCGACGGATGGTTTTCATTTACCTCCAGATAGTAGGTTTTATGCAGCTCTGTTACCTGCTTGACCTTCACTGAATACATTCCGCTTCCCACCGGGATATTCTCTTTTGCCGATTTATTTTTAATGATGGGAAAATCCAGCAGACGGTCAAAATAGTGGTCGGCATTTCTCAGGGTAATGCGGAGGGTATTATCCTTCACCTCAGTTTTCCGGATATTCCGGTATCGGGAGGAGAAATTCCCGGAGGACATTGCGGTTTTCAAAGAATAGTTCACATCCGCCAGGGTCATCTCCGAGCCATCTGAAAAGCGGAGGCCCTCCTTGAGGGTAACGGTCCAAAGGGTTCCCTTCTCCTCAGCCTTGACAGCCGCAGAGGGCGTGACCGAAAAATCCTCCTCTACCACAAAGAGGGTATCATAAATCAAGCCGGAAAGAGAAAGATTGATGGCAGTTTCAAGCGTATAAGGATTGAGGGGATCACTCTCCACAATCGGCAGGTAAAAAGGGGTATCCTCCCCCTCCTCTGTCGGAGCGGAGGAGGTATTTTCGGGATCCTTGGAGGAAAAGGCAACGCCCAAAAGGCTTTGCCCATCCAGCTCTGCCAGGCTATATCCACAGCCGGTGAGCCCGAGGCTGATTGCCAAAACGGCTGCAAGCGCGCGAAAAAAAGACCTCACATTCCCCCTCCTTCCCATCAAAAACACACGTATAGGTTTTATTTTACCACAAAATAGTTGAAAAATCAATCTTTCCCGCACCTTTCGTTTAACTTTCCACTTTCTCTTACGCCAGAGAGAAAAATATGGTGTGATATTGTATATTCCGCAGGGAGATTTTCACATCCTCCAAAGAAATAAATGCCTCCCCGGCCACAAATATGACCTGGGAGGCATGGGATGATGGGAAAATGGGAGGGGAAAACGCATCAGGGGCGGTTTGAGGGTTAGGGGCGTCCCGGTGCGGGGACTTCCAGCCGACAAACTGCATCGTTTGAAAAATCAATGATCCCATCAACGGGTAAATCTGCATTTGGACTCGCTGCCATAGGCAGAAAACAATAGGTGCCCCGTTTTTTCATTTCTTCAGAAATAAATTCCAATGATGGCCTCAATATCTCTACATGTTTTGCAGAAAGCCAAGGGAAACAAAAGATCCGTTTCCCCTGATCTATGCCAATGGCGGTAGTGATTCTCCACACCTCATTTCCTGCTTGCCAAATGGGACGGTTGATCCGCGCCTGCGTCAAGTCAAAAACGGAAATCAAAGACTTATCCCGAATCTGCGACTGGGCAAAACGGCGTCGTGCAATCAATCCCCGGGGGACACCCAAGGGATGGGCTTGGCGGCGTATCTCCTCAAGCGAATAGGAAACGTCATCCAAAGCAAAGCTTGGTGTGCCATCAGTTATAGTTTCTTTGTGGCGGCGAGATGATATTGCATATGCAAATCCCCATCCACCCCTTTCCATCGGGCCTGTTAAGGCATACAAGCCCGGTCGAAACTCACACGAAAAAGCAGGTGTTTCAGAGAGCACGCGTGTACGATTATATTCACAAACAGCATAACTTGAAGGCCAGTTGACTTTAAACATCGATAAATCTCCCTTCATATTTTCGGAACCCCCAGGGAATGGGCTTTATTCATTCTATCATCGACCGCTGACACGGCTGGTTTGACAGCTTTCTTTAATATCCTCTAACGACTAAGACACGGTATCATCCTCTGTTTTTTTCTTCTCCTCGATCTTGGCAACCGTACTGTCACTTCATCATCTCTGCTATTAATATCTCTGTAATAAGCATTATCGGAAGGCACATAAAACCAATAACCGACACTTGTTTAACGCTTAATGGTATCCGAAGTTTTTTTAATAATTTTTTTGCCGCATCCTCACCAGCAAAATTTTCATAAACGCAAAACACAATGAACAAAACCAGAAAAACAGAAGCAACAGCGTTGATAATCATCAAGACAGTAATCATACTAAGGTCCCCCAAGAAGAATAACTGTATTTATATTGTGCTATTTGGCGGCTTGTTTGACAGCTTTCCGAATGGAAACAACATACAAGCGACGAGCACAAAAACAACAACTGCAACAATACTCGCAGATACACCTACAATCCCTTTTTTCATAAAACAACCTCCGGATTATGCGAGAGTTAAATATACAAGCTCTATTTCATTGTTGCTAACAACCAAATGCGGATTTTTTGCATCATAGCGATCGAAAAATCTCCAACACTCATCTCCCTCTTCACCCGGCATAACATCAATGAAATAATCCCCTAAATTCAGCCTTAGCCGATTATTTTTCATAATACGAACATTCTTTACGCATAATCCAATCAAGGGCTTGATATTCTCACGAAAACAATCATATGAGGTCCAGCTATCATAGTGATAAATTAGCTTTTCTTTATGAGATATTACCTTTATTTCGGATAAAACGTGAATATTCAAACGACATACCATACGCGTAGGATCTTCTATTTCTCCGAATCTCAGCATAAACAGTTCGCAATCATCAAACTTATGCCCATGTTGAAAGGGTTGTCCGATCAAAGCCTGCAGGTATCGCAACGCCGTCTCGGCGTCTGCCGGTTCCACTCGGCACTCTTTTGTCGAGGAGAAATTCGGATCCTTCTTCATTTCTTCTACACGTTTCTCAATATTGCACTTGCGACACATTCAGAAAATTTCCCTCGTTTCTATTCTTGAGTCGTTCGTTTCCCACTAAAAAAGAACACACCAAATTCAGCAGTCCTTCTGCCGAAACGGTGCGTTTTCCCCTTCATCATAACCCTTTCCCCCATTCAAATCGAAAAGCGTG
Organism: Oscillospiraceae bacterium; assembly: GCA_017466885.1. Lineage (GTDB taxonomy): Bacteria > Bacillota > Clostridia > Oscillospirales > Ruminococcaceae > RGIG4130. The sequence goes on along the minus strand of JAFTTH010000024.1, from coordinate 82,559 downwards.
TTGGCGGAAGCGATTTCTTCTTGTCAATATTATACTGGAAAATTGTGGATTTGTCAACTGATATTATGATAATATCTTATTTTTGTAAATTGATGGACGGCGGAAATATCTTCTATCCCTATTGAAAAAAGAGAAAAATTATGGTAGAATAGTCGTGTTGTGTTTATCCGGGCAAAAAGAGATATTTGTTTTTGAAGGATTTTTAAGGAGATAGAAAAGACAATGAAATTAGGTATCGTAGGCTTGCCGAATGTCGGCAAAAGCACCCTTTTTAACGCCATTACCAACGCCGGCGCCCAGTCGGCCAACTATCCCTTCTGCACCATTGAACCCAATGTGGGGGTTGTGGCTGTCCCTGATGAACGGCTGGATGTTCTGGAGAAAATGTATTCGGCGAAGAAGCGGACTCCGGCTGTGATCGAGTTTGTGGATATCGCGGGGCTGGTCAAGGGGGCCTCCAAAGGTGAGGGACTGGGAAATAAATTCCTCAGCAACATTCGCGAGGTAGATGCCATCGTTCACGTGGTGCGGTGCTTTGAGGATGCGGATATTGTTCACGTGGACGGTGAGCTCAACCCCCTGCGGGATATTGAGACCATCAACCTGGAGCTGATCTTCTCCGACATTGATATTCTGGACCGCCGGATCGATAAGGCCAAAAAGCTGGCCAAAGGCGATAAGAAATACGCCGCCGAGGCCGAATTTCTGGAGCGGCTGAAGGAGCACTTGGAGCAGGGCCTTTCTGCCCGTGGCTTCTCCGCCACCGAGGAAGAACAACTGATTCTCAAGGAGATTCCTCTCCTTTCTGCAAAGCCCATTATTTATGCCGCTAACCTTTCGGACGGTGATTTTTCCGCCGGACTGGATGCAAATCCCCATTATCAGGCGGTGGCAAAGCTGGCCGCCTCGGAGGGTGCGGGCGTTCTGCCCATCTGCGCCCGGCTGGAGGAGGAAATCTCCGATATGTCCCCCGAGGATAAGCTGATGTTCCTGGAGGAGCTGGGGTTGCAGCAGTCGGGTCTGGACCGGATGATCCGGGAATGCTATCATTTGCTGGGGCTGATCTCTTATCTGACTGCCGGTGAACCGGAGGTCCGGGCCTGGACCATCACCAAGGGGACTCTTGCTCCGGGCGCCGCCGGGAAGATCCACTCCGACTTTGAGCGGGGCTTTATCCGGGCGGAGATCGTCTCTTATGAGGATCTCGTTGCCTGCGGCAGCCTTGCGGCGGCCAAGGAAAAGGGCCTTTGCCGGCTGGAGGGAAAGGAATACGAGGTCCAGGATGGGGATGTTATCCTGTTCCGTTTTAACGTATAATAAAAGACACAGAGACCGCGGAGAATCCTCCGCGGTCTTTTCTTATTTTCAAGGGATAACAGGAAACGAATAGGGGATTTTTGTCAGGTTATACTACCATTGTATTTCCATCGAAAGGCAGGAATTCCTATGCAACAGACGGAATCGCTCCAAAACGAGGAACAAAGCATTCTTGCGCAACGCGCCGCGGAACAGTTTTCTCATCCGCAAAAGAAACCGGTCTATCCTATGACTATCAGAGGACTTGCCAGGATGAAGAGGGAGCTTCGGGCAGAATACCGGTCTGTATCTGCCCTGGAAGAAAAGAGCGAAGGGGCCCGCTGGCTTTGCGATAATTATTATCTGCTCTGCAGAGAGGGGGAGGCTTGCCGGCAGGCACTGCGCCGAAAGAAATCCCTCCCTCCTTCCCGGCTCTTGGCCCGACTCTATTCGGCCGCGAAATCTATGTTTGAGGAGGGTGCTCTCCCCTCCCGGGAAAACATTGCGGCCGTGCTGGAGGGCTGTCAGCAGGTACAGGCTCTGACCGTTCCGGAGTTTGAGGCGCTCCCGCTGGTTCTCCGGTTTTGCGCCCTGGAGGCCGCTCTTCCCTCAAAGAATGCCCTGGGGGATATCTCCTTTGGAGTGCGGGCTCTTTGGGAGATCGCAGACCTGAATTTTCACGCTCTTTTGGAGGAATATTCCCTGACCGAGCAGGCTCTCCGCCAGGATCCCGACGGGGCGTATCCCCAGTCGGAGGATGCCACCCGCTCCTTTTACCGATACAGCGTTTCCCGGCTGGCCAAAGAAAACGGTATGAGTGAGGGGGAGGTCTGCTTTCGGTTGCTGGAGGCTGCGGAAGGGGGCGACCGTCCCGAGCAACGGCACGTGGGGTACTGGCTTTTTCGGGACACTCCTCCGGGGATCCGTCCCCTCTCTTTTTTGGGGCGAAACCGGCGGCGGGCGGCGCTCTACCGACCGTTGCTGTTTATTTTACCGGCGGCAGTCTGCTTCGTTTTGGGAATCGTTTTTCGCTCTGCTTCTCCCCTTCTTTTGTATTTTCCCCTGTGGGAGATTTTTAAGCCGCTGATTGAGTTCTTTCTTGCCAGGGGACTGATACCCCTTCCTCTGTTCCGTCAAAAAACGGATGCGGATCACTGCCCAAAAACGCTGATCGTTCTCAGCGATCTTCTTCCTCCCGCACGGGAGCTGGATCGGATTTCTCTGCGGTTGCGGAGTCTTCTTTCCTCCAACACCGGTGAGAATATCCGGATCTGCCTTTTGGTGGATCCTAAGGAGGCGGAATTGCCTGAAATGCCGGAGGATAAGCCCCGGATCACCGCTCTTTCCGCCCTGATCCGCCGGCTGAACGCCCAATATGGCGACCGATTCTACCTGGCTGTCCGCCGGCGGGAATATTCTGAAACGCAGACACGTTTTTCGGGACGGGAACGAAAACGGGGCGCCATTGAGGATCTTGTCCGGCTGATGGCGGGAGAAGATGTTTCCTTCCTGACGGTGGTAGGTGACCGGCAGTTTCTTTCTGAAGTGGAGTATCTTGCGGCGCTGGATGCCGATACTCTCCCCTCCTTTGACGCCATCCCCGCCCTGATTGGTGGGGCGATCCACCCTCTGAACCGACCTGTGATTGACCCGGAACGGGGAGTTGTTACCCAAGGGTATGGGATCCTCGTGCCCCAAACAGAGGTCAAGCTTTCTGCCGCACGGCGGAGTGTTTTCTCTCAGCTGATGGCAGGAAACGGCGGCACCGCCCCTTATGACAGCGGGTGCGGTGAGCTTTATCAGAATCTTTTCGGGGAGAGCATCTTTGCCGGGAAAGGACTGATTCACCGCAAGACCTTCTCCGCCCTCCTTTTCTCCCGCTTCCCCGAAGGGCGGGTGCTCAGCCACGATATTCTGGAGGGTGGATATCTGCGGACGGGGTTTGTCAGCGGGGCGTTTTGCTGTGAAGGCTTTCCCCTTTCCCCCAAAAGCTGGCTTTTGCGTCTCCACCGGTGGATCCGGGGGGATTGGCAAAACATCCCATGGCTGGGAAGTTTCGTCCCCACCCCAAAGGGGAGAGAGAAAAATCCTCTCTCCTCTCTCTCCCGCTTTCAGTTGATGGATAATCTCCGGCGAAGCATTACCCCCTTGAGTGTGGTGATTTGCGGAGGGGTTGCAGCTTTCTGCCCAGTGTCAGAAGCGGGACTTCTCGCCGGAACAGCACTCCTTTCGGTGATCTTTCCTTCCCTTTTTTCCGCATTCTGTGCTCTCTTTACCCTTGGGCCGGGCGCCCTTCTCCGGCGAACCTTTTCCGGTAGTATGATGCCGGCGGCAGAGGGAATCTGCCGGGCAGTTACCGAGCTTTTAATGCTGGGGGCGCGGGCAACTCTATCCCTGGATGCTATTTCCCGGGCAATCTGGAGGATGCTCCGGAAGAAAAAGCTTCTGGAATGGACTACTGCCGCTGACTCGGAAAAGGGCGGCAATCCTTTGCGTTTTTTTCTTCTCCCCGCAATTATGGGGGTACTCCTTTTCTTTTTGTCCCCTTTTCTTTTTCTTCGGGGGTTTTCTCTGCTCTTTTGGGCGGCGATCCCCTTTGCCGCCTTTTCCGGACAGGCGCGTCCACCGCTGCACGCTCCCCCTTCCTCCCTAGGAAAGGAACGGCTGACCTCTTATGCCGCGGCAATCTGGGGATATTTTGATGATACCGTTACCGAGGCAGATTCCTTTCTCCCGCCCGATAACCTTCAGGAAGCCCCCGCCTTTGCTCTTGCCCGACGGACCTCCCCTACCAACATCGGATTTTATCTATTGACCTTACTTGGGGCGGCTGATCTGGGTTTTCTGACCGCAGAGGAGCTTTGCAACCGGGTTTCCTCCACCCTTTCCACACTGGAACGGATGGAAAAATACAAAGGCAACCTATACAACTGGTACAGCACCAAAACCCTTCGCGTTCTGCCGCCTTATTATGTTTCTTCGGTGGACAGCGGAAACCTCGTGGGTTGTCTGATTGCGCTGAAGGAGGGGCTTTTTGATTATCGCGGTGAGGATGACAGGATTCCTCAGTTAATGGAACGGGTCAAAGCTCTTGCCGGGCAGACCGATCTATCTATCTTTTATGATGAAGAAAAAGCACTCTTTTCCATTGGTATCAACGGAAAAACAGGAGAGCGCTCCCGCTCCCATTACGATTTTCTGATGAGCGAAGCACGGCTTTTAAGCTATGTTGCCGTGGCTACACGGGCAGTAGAGGGAAAGCACTGGGCCGCTCTTTCCCGCAGCAGCGGACGTTGCGGAAGTTTTTCGGGGCCCATCTCCTGGTCGGGAAGCATCTTTGAGTACCTGATGCCCCATCTGCTTCTTCCCGCGCCGGAGGGCTCCCTCCTTTACGAGGGGGTGCGGTTTGCCATCCTTTGCCAAAAACGCACCTGCCGGAAAAAGGGCGTTCCCTTCGGCATTTCAGAGAGCGGATATTATGCCTTCGATCGGGAGCTGAACTATCAATATAAGGCTCACGGTGTCCCCCTTTTGGGAATCAAGCAAGGGCTGGAGAACGATACTGTTATCTCCCCCTATTCCTCCTTTTTGATTCTCCCCTTTGCTCCCAAAAAAGGGATGGCTGCTCTGCAGGAGCTAACCCGTTCCGGAATGATGGGACGGTACGGCTTTTACGAAGCGCTGGATATGACCCAGGAACGTCTTTCGGGACATCGAAGCACCGTGATCCGCAGTTATATGGCCCACCATTTGGGAATGAGCTTTCTTTCTATCTGCAACACTCTGCAGAATGATATATTTGTCCGGCGGTTTATGCGGGATCGGCAGATGCTTTCCGCCGCCACCCTTCTGGAGGAAAAGATCCCTCTTACCACACCCTTTTTCCGGGACAAACGGGAGCTGACCCGGGAGATCCGGCCCCGTCGGAAGGGTTCCGAAGGGGAGGAGTTCGATCTGATCTTTCCCCAGGCACCTCGGGTTCATCTGCTTTCCGGTGGGGAGCTTTCGGAGATTCTGACCGATACCGGTGGAGGATATATCACCTACCGCGGGCTGAATGTCACCTACCGCTCCACCGATCTTTTGGAAAACGGTGTTGGGGTTTTGGGACTCATTTTCTCCGGTGACAAGGTTTTGCCCTTAACACAGCTTCCTTTCTACGAAGCATCGCCTGACTACCGGGTGGAGTTCGGGGAGGATCACGTGGGATATTTCGCTTCGGAGGGGCCCCTTTCCGCCGGAATGCGGGTTGGAGTATATGAGGGTTATCCTGCCTCTGCCCGGGAATTTTTGCTCCGGAACCACTCCTCCCGCCGGGTTTCTGCACAGCTTTTGGTCTACCTTGAGCCCACCCTTTCCTCCGATGCCGCCACCCGGGCACACCCTGCCTTCAACCGCTTATTTCTGGAGGCAGAATACGAAAAAAGCTGCCACGCGGCGGTGATCCGGCGGCGCACCCGGGAGGGCGAACGAAGCGTTGTTTTGGCGGTAGGCTTTTTGGAGCCTGCGCCGATGGAATATGAGGCCTTCCGGGGAAATCTTCTGCGCCGTCCCGAGGGAGTTGCTTCCCTGCGGTCTGCCGGCGGGGTTCCCTTTCGGAAGGGAAGCGGCGTAACCGACTGCTGTTTGGCCATCCGGACACCGATTGACCTTCCTCCCCGGGGAGAATGGGGCACTACGTTATTGCTGGCGGTGGGAGAAAGCAAGGCCGAAGCAGTGAACCGGCTAATCAGCCTTCGCCGTCAGGGGAATCCCTTCGGGCGGCTGACCTGCCGGGCGGCCACCGCCGGAGAAAGTATGGAAGCCCGTCTTGCCGCCCTACTTCTTCCTCTGATCCTTTACGGCGGGCGGGACAGTAAAGAAGGGCTTCAAGCCAAAAGCCGGAATCGGCTGGGTGTTTCGGGGCTTTGGCGGCTTGGGATCTCGGGAGATCTGCCTCTGGTCACGGTAGAGCTTTCCTCCCACCACGAATTGCTCCGTGCCGCCGGCTATATCCGGACGCAGGCTTTGCTCCGGAAAAATGGGATTATTTTCGATCTTGCCATCCTCTATTCAGAGGAAAACGAATACGGTGCTCCCCTTCTTTCGGCGCTCAACGAGGAGCTTTCTGCCGCCGGATCGGGGGAAATGACCGGTGAACGCGGCGGGATCCACCTAATTCATACCGCCCTTTGCCAGGAGGAACTGATTTCCCTAATCCGGGCTTTTTCCTGCCACCTCGCCCCCAAACAGGGGGGTGGAAGAAAAATGCCGGTCAAGCCCTTTTGTCCTGCGGCGATTTATCCGGTCAAGCCCCTCTCCTTTCAGGGACTTTGCTCCAAGGGACGTCCCCGATGGACAAGGGAAAGCGTTCCTGTACCGGAGGGGCAGGCGGTGGGAGGCTGTGTTTTCCGGGAGGGGTGCGTAGAGATCCGGGAAGCCCCAAATGTTCCTTTTTGCACCGTTTTGGCAAATCCAACCTTCGGAACGCTTCTTTCTGACCGATCTCCGGGGTTTACCTTTGCGGTCAATTCGCACGAATGCAAGCTGACCCCCTGGTCCAACGACCCTTATCGGGATGTGGGAAGTGAACGGCTTCTTCTCCGTACCGACCGGATCTATGATCTGACGGACGGCGCAAGGGCAGTTTGGCTTTCCCGGCGCGCCGAATACGGCGGAGCGGCCGGTTCAATCACCGCCACCACCACCGTTCACGTTCCGTCGGCGGGGATGGTCAAGGAAATGGTCATCCGCCTGAAAAACACCGGAGACAGCGCCATTGCGTGCACCCTTTGCTATTCTATTCTGCCGGTCATTGGGAATGATTCCAGGCGCCGCAACCAGGTTTGCGGCAAATGGAAGGACGGCGGTCTTTATCTGCGCAACCCCTTTTCCCATTTTCCCTCTATTCTGCTGATGCAGGCGGATGGCGGCGCCGACTCCTGCTGCTGCGACCGGGCGGCTCTTCTCTCAGGTGACTGGGATACTCCCTCTGTCTGTCCGCAACCCGATAACTGCGGAGCAATCTTCAAAAAACTGACCCTTTCTCCGGGACAGGAGGAGCGGGTACGGTTTACCCTATCCTTTGGTGGGAATGAAGGAGCGGCGGAGTACTTGAGCCGCGCCAAGCTACCGCACCGTCCCCTCTTTGAAGGGAAGCTTCGGGTGGAAACGCCCGACTTTTTTCTCAACCAGCTGCTCAACACCTGGCTTCCGGTACAGATCAAGCAATGTCGCATTTCGGCCCGGACAGGGTTTTACCAGAACGGCGGCGCCTACGGCTTCCGGGATCAGCTACAGGATGCCATAGGACTTTTGCTGATCGACCCGATTACCGCAAAACGGCAGATCTTCCGTGCGGCGGCAAAGCAATTTTCCGAGGGGGACGTGCTCCATTGGTGGCATCGGATTCCCTCCCGGGAAAACAGCGGGATCTACGGGGTTCGCACCCGGTACAGCGATGATCTGCTATGGCTGCCCTATGCTGTTTTGGAATATATCCGGGTCACCGGGGATGAGGCGATTTTAGATATCCGTCTCCCCTTTGTGGAGGGGGACCCCCTTTCCCCCGAAGAACACGACCGGTATTTTTCTCCCTCCATTTCCACGGGGAAGGAAAGTCTGTATCTTCACTGTGTTCGGGCAATGGCCCGGGCAAACACCCGCGGAACGCACGGATTGTGTCTGATCGGAAGCGGCGACTGGAACGACGGCTTTTCCTCCGTAGGAACTCAAATGCAGGGGGAAAGTGTTTGGCTTTCTCAGTTTGCAGGGATGATCTTCCGGGATTTTTCGGCTATTTCCTCTGCCCGGGGAGACATTGACACCGCAACACAGTTTGCAGCCGCATCGGCAGAGCTTTTCGACGCGGTGGAGACCCACTGCTTTTCCAACGACCGGTATCTGCGCGCTTTTTATGACAACGGTGCCGCTATGGGAAGCGAGCTGGAGCAGGAGTGTGCCATTGATGCGCTTCCCCAGAGCTTTGCCGTCATTTCCGGGATGGGAGATCCCCAGCGGCGAAAGATTGCGCTGGACACCGCACTTCGGGAGCTTGTAGACGATGAAAATGCCATTATCCGGCTTTTTACCCCTCCCTTTGGGAAGGGAATCCGGAAGCCGGGGTATGTAAAGGCCTACCCGGAGGGGATCCGGGAAAACGGCGGGCAGTACACCCACGGGGTGGTATGGTTGGCGCTGGCGCTTCTGATGGAGGGCCGGGCCAACGAGGGATATCGGCTGCTTTCCATTCTCAATCCCGCCAAACGGCTAACCTTCTCCGCCGCGGCAGAGAATTACCAGCGGGAGCCTTATTTTATGGCGGGGGATATTTACACCAACCCCGAGGTTTACGGTCGGGGCGGGTGGAGCCTTTATACCGGGGCCGCCGGCTGGTACTACCGCACCGCAACGGAGCATCTTCTGGGGATTCGCCGCCGGGGCAAGCTGATCCGTATCTCCCCCTGTCTCCCCGACGAATGGCCGGGATATTCTGCCATCTTTTCCCTGAAAGGTGCCGAGCTTCGGATCACCGTTTGCCGGGGGGTGCAAAAAGGAATGACAGTCAATGGGATCACAATGGATGCCGTTCCGCTCCTGCCGGGCGAGTATGATGTTATTGTGACCATATAAAAATCACCCTTCCTCAGCGGTTATCAGCCGTTGAAGAAGGGTGATTGCTTTTTTAGTTTGCCAGAACGCGCTCCAGCCAGATGCTTGCGATATCAATGGCGTTATAGAGGCCTTCTTTATCGCTCTTTTTCAGGATCATATCCTTGGGGCTGAGGCCGGGCTTGGTGCTCATCAGCTGCACCGAGACTTTATCGCAAACCTTCATCCCAAACTCTTCCTTGGTGGAAACGATCCGCATCATTACAACGTATTCATCCTGCATGCTGCCGTAATAAATCATATTGCCGCACCGGACGAGGGGCTTGCCCTTATACATCAAAAAGCTTTCCATTCCATTCCGCTCCTTTTCCGAATCATTACTGACGGCCCACCTGCGAGCCGCGGAATACCGGTAATTGTCCCGGTAAATATCTTTCGAATATTTCAATTATATCATAAGATTGAATGTTTGTAAAGGTTTTTTCCTCGATGTTTTTCGCCTTCTGCAGGAAAGAAGGAGATTTTTTGCAAAAAATCTCCCGTTTCGGGGATGGGGAGTATTGAAAAAGAAATTTTCGCATGCTATAATATAATGAATTATAATCTTTTTGATGGGAGTCTTTATTATGCAGGAAATCAAAATTGAGCTTGCAAAACAGCTGAAAGCAAAACCCCAGGATCAGTCCACCCTCGGATTCGGAAATATCTTCACCGATCATATGCTGGTGATGAACTACGATTCGGGCGAAGGCTGGCACGATATGCGGATCGTCCCCTATGCACCTTTGGCGCTGGATCCCGCCGCAATGTGCCTGCATTACGGTCAGGAGGTCTTCGAGGGAATGAAGGCTTACCGCACTGCTGACGGTTCTATCCAGCTTTTCCGTCCCCAGGAGAACTTCCGCCGGATGAATCTCTCCAACGAGCGGATCTGCATCCCCCAGCTGGACGTTGATTTCTGCACCGAGGCACTTCGGAAATTCGTTGATGTGGAAAAGGATTGGGTCCCCACTGAGAAGGATACATCCCTTTATCTGCGTCCCTTTATCATCTCCACCGATCCTCATCTGGGCGTTCGCGCGGCAGATCATTATCTGTTTATCGTAATCGCCTCTCCGGTTGGTGCCTACTATAAGGAAGGCCTCAACCCGGTCAAGATTTATGTTGAGAAGGAATACGTCCGGGCGGTTAAGGGCGGCACCGGTTTTACCAAGTGCGCCGGCAACTACGCCTCCTCCCTCAAGGCGCAGGAGATTGCCAAGAAGCAGGGGTATACTCAGGTGCTCTGGCTGGATGGTGTTGAGAAAAAGTATATCGAAGAGGTCGGCACTATGAACGTCTTCTTCGTCATCGGGGATGAGATTGTCACCCCTGCGCTGGGCGGAAGCATTCTGCCCGGTATCACCCGGAAATCCTCCATTGAGTTGCTCAAGAGCTGGGGACTGAAGGTTTCAGAGCGCCGCCTTTCCATTGAAGAGGTTGCCGAGGCGTATCAAAACGGCCAGCTGAAGGAAGTCTTCGGCACCGGTACTGCCGCCGTTATCTCCCCTGTGGGCCACCTGAAGTGGGGCGATATGATCATGGAGATCAATAATAACGAAATCGGGCCCATCTCCCAGAAGCTTTACGATGCGATGACCGATATTCAGTGGGGTCGCGCCGCTGATCCCTTCGGCTGGGTCGTCCGGGTCTGATGCGCCCCTTCCGATACCGGATTGGCCCGGAGCAGGCCGGAATGACGGTGGAGACCTTCCTCCGCCGGATCTGCGGTTACTCCTCCCGGGTGCTGGTCAAGCTCAAGCATTATCCGGACGGATTGACCCTCAACGGGGAACACATCCGCACCGTTGACCGGCTCTCTGAGGGCGATCTTTTGGGAGTCAACTTCCGTAGCCTTGAATCAACCATTCTTGCAACCGATCTCTGCGTCCCCGTCCTTTACGAGGACGCAGATGTTCTTGTGTTCGCAAAACCTGCTGATATGCCGGTCCATCCTGCCAAAAAGAACCAGGAAAATACCCTGGGCAATCATTACGCCTGGATAATGGAGGAACGGAATGAGCCGGCGGTATTCCGTCCGGTCAACCGGCTGGATCGGGATACCTCGGGGGCCTGCGTGGTGGCAAAGCATCAGCATGCCGCCTCCCTCCTCAACGGCAAGGTTCAGAAAAGCTACCTTGCTTTGGTTTGCGGAATCACGCCCCCATCCGGGACGGTGGATGCCCCCATTGCCCGGAGGGATGATTTTGACATTCTGCGGATGGTCTCCCCGCTTGGCCAGTCGGCGGTGACCCACTACCGCGCACTGGGGGTTGGCGGAGGCTGCACCCTTCTCCGGCTTTGGCTGGAAACGGGGCGCACCCATCAGATCCGGGTGCATATGTCTCACATCGGGCACCCTTTGGAGGGAGATCTCCGGTACGGCGGGCGGACCGATCTGCTGACCCGTCAGGCGCTCCATTGCGAGCAGGTGACCTTTTCCCGGGTAGAGGACGGTAGCTGTGTAACGGTGCAGGCACCTCTCCCCCAGGATTTTATTGCTGCGCTTCAACAATGTGGGATTCCCATCCCCACCCCTGAAGCCGGAACGGAGGAAAAACGATGAAAAAGATTGCGAGCTTTTGCGTGGATCACGACGTACTTCTGCCGGGTGTGTATCTTTCCCGGCGGGACGGCACAGCCGACACCTACGATGTGCGGATGAAGCGCCCCAACAGCGGTAACTATCTGGATGGCGCTGAGGCGCACACCATTGAGCATCTGTTCGCCACATATGCCCGGAATAGCGCCCTCTCCGATCACGTGATTTACGTTGGACCGATGGGCTGTCTGACCGGATTCTACCTCATTACCGAGGGTTTGGATGACGGACAGGTGCTGGAGCTGATCCGGGAGAGCTTCCGGTTTGTGGCCGCTTTTGAGGGCGATATTCCCGGAAATACCTCCAAGGAATGCGGAAACTATCAGTTTCACAATCTCCCTGCCGCAAAAAGGACCGCGGCAGAATATTGCAAGGTTCTCGCCGGTCTGACGGTTGAGAATATGCGGTATTAAACCCAATGAAACAAGAGCGGCTCCCCGGAATGACCCGGAGAGCCGTTTTCTTTTGTCAGAATTCCTGCCGGATCCACACAGCATCGGTGATTCCAAAGGGAGTGACCCGATAGTCGGGAGAGTAGGCGTGCCCCTCGGGGCGGAAGGCCATCCAGTCGGTCCAATCGGGATCTTCCCCCGTAAGGTGGAAGGGGCCGAGGAGATTCCGCAGGGTGCTGACCAGCTCAATTTCCAGGGTATTTTCCCCTTGACGGACAAGCCCGGTGACCTCAATCTCCTCCGGCTCCTTGGAAAGAACGTATCCGCAGGGTACTCCGTTAACGGAGATGCGCGCGACAGCGCCATCCAGCCGCGGAACGGAAAGGAAGGTCCGCTTTTCCTCCCGAAGGGAAAACACGCCGGAGCAACGCACCGTTCCGGCAAAGTGGAACAGACCCTGGCGGCACCAATCTCCCGGGGTAAGACTTTTTGGGAGCTCTGTCAGCCGGCGCTGGAGATCTGCCCCAAACTGCCCCAAAAGGAAGCAGTCCTCCAGTTCAAAATGGTTGGCATACGCGCAGGAAATTACAAGGGTATTCCGTCCTTGCCGGATTCCCCGGAGGGGGATCTTCGAAAAGCTCCGGTCGAGGAAATACCCCTCCGGCTTCCCCGCCGGAATACCGTTTAAGGACACCGAGAACTCCTCCCCCCGCTCCAGAACAAGGAATAGCTCACCCTCCGGGAGTGTTTCCACCCGGAAGGAGGTCTGCAGGGTCAGAGGGGTGCCATCCTTGGGGTGAGGCTGGTCCGCCCAACGGTAACGCTGGGGCAGACCGTTATAATATACCTGCCGCATCCCCAGATGCTCCCGCACTTTACGCTGAATCTGCCAAAGGTCATTTTCGGGGAAATGGATTCCATCGCAATCGGCACTGAAGCGGTCGAAAAGATAGCAGTTTTGTTCCAGAGAATAGTTCCATTCTGTCAGCTTTTGCACTGCCGTCATCTGCTCGGGACGGGTAAGAGGCACTTCTTCACGATCTCCACCCGACAACAGCACCACCGACTCCCCCGGAGCAAGAGAGATCCGGAAGGAAACACCCTCCCCCTTTTGTTCCACAGGAATCAAGTGGGTACTCCCGGTCATACAGTCAAAGGAACGGACCGATCTGCCTTGCAGGCAGAAGGTGCCTCCGGCGCCGGTTTCCCTGGAGGGATTGATGACAAAAAGGAGGGTTTTCCTTCCCATCCTCCGGAGGATATATTGAAGGGCGCCGTCTGTCTCGGCCGAAATCAGACCGGAAGGGCGTTCCAGGCGGGAAAGGCGGTCAATCAATTCATCCTCACCGCCACACCAACAGATCTGTTTTCCTTCCAGGAAGGAAAGGTTTGCTATTTCACCGTCGATTCGGGTAGGCTTGGGCAGGAGTCCCAGCACCTTACCGCCGGCAGCAATAAAGCGTCGGATCAATTCAGCCGTTTCGGGGAGAATTGTTTCCAATCGGGGGAGAAGAAGATACTTATATCGGCAGGCTCCTACCGTTAAGCGGCGTCCGTCCACCGAGCCAAGCTCTGCCATCACCGTTTCATCGCCCAGATCAAAATCAATCCCGTTGGAATAAAGGCGGCGGAGCAACCGGTTCAATTGAAGGCCGTATTCATCCACCCGGTCGGTATACCGATCCACCTTGCCCAGTCGCACTTTATTTTTGCGGGTAACGGTGGGGCCCTCAGGAGCACAGCCCAGCATTCCCCAGGCAGTCGACTGGGGATGGAGGATCAAAAGCTCCCGGCAGGGCTTGCTTTTATCCAGCAGGTAATAAAGACGGGAAAAGTAGTCCTCCAGGAGGGCATTATGGATGAAGGATGGGGTTTGGTAATTGGTACTGGGCGGAAAATCCCGCTTGCGGCAACCCCTCAGGGAGTAAAGGGCAAGGTGCTGAGAGCGGAGATTGATTCCCATCAGAGCCTGCCAATCCCCCAGCCGTTTTTGCAGATCAAAGTCGGAGGTCCAGCCGGTACAGCCGTACATCTCTGAGATGACCTCCTCTCTTCCCAACTGCGCCGCCACCGAGGTGCACTGTTTGATGGTAAGGTATTCATCGGTGCGGTCTGTCAGAAGGTCCACCCCCGGGATATGTTGATACCGGTAATTGCGCATCACACCCCCGCTGCAGCGGGTAGCCGTCCCCAGATCGTTTTCATAGAGGAAATGGCCGGTAAATGCAAGATTTCGTTCCTCGCACCACCGGGAGATCTGCTGGACATAGCTTTCACTGAAAAGCTCCGCTACCGTTCTCCAGTAATCGTGGCGCACCTTGAAGGATCGCTCTCCATCATAATAAAGATAAGGCAGCAACGGTGGCAACGCATATCCCCGGCGACAAAGGAACTCCTCCGGGAAGCGATCCGTCCAGGGCAAAAAGCCATTGACAAAAGAGAAAACAGAGCGACCGTTGCAGACATTTGGCTCATCGCTGAACACACCGGCAACCGTTTTACCAAAATCATCTCCGCAATGCTCTGTGTATTTTTCGTAAACAACATCCAGAAAGCGGCGGACCGCCTCCGGGTTCATATTATCCGAGTAGGTATCGTTATTAAACCATTCGCATTTATCATAAATCTGCACGCGGAAGCCAATCTGCTTCGCTGCGGGGGTTGCTGTGTCCGAGAGGGAAAGAATCCGTCCGTCCCGGAATGTGACCCAAGAAGTCCAGTCAAAGGTCTGTTCCTCCCCTTTCTCCGGACAAATGACCAGAGCCTTCATCCGGTAGGCATCTCCCCCGGCGGTAACGAGTCCTCCCGCTGCTCCGGAGGGCCAACGGTCCTCATCGTAAATAAAAGCGCGCATCCGCCGCTTTTTTGCCGTTTCCACGGCAGCCTTCACGGCCGCAAACCACTCCTCCCCCATATAGACGCTTTCCAGCCCCTCCCGGGCATGCATAAAGAATCCGCCCATATGTGCATCAGCCATCTCCTCGATCTGACGGGAGATCTCCTCGGGAGAGAGTCGGTCATTCCAGGACCAAAAGGGCAAGGAGGGATGGTATCCCATTCCCCTTTTTCCCATATTTCGAAAAGCTGAAATCAATTTTTCTTCCCGTGTCATAATTTCAGTTTCCTTTCTTTCCTCTTTGAAAAAGCCGCCTGCGCCGAAAAGCGATTGGGCGCAGGCGGCACTCCGCATTGTCAAACAGTTATGTTATGCGTTTTTCCATGGACAAGGATCTCATAGATCTTGGTCGTATTTTTCTCGGGATTGATTCCGGTGATCCGCACACGGACATACCGCCCCTTAACAGAGCCGGAAAGCTTCATTCCGCAGGCGGTATTATCGGTGACTGTACCCAGGACCTCATAGGTCTCAAACAGCTTGGAATCGCTGACCAGCACCTCAAAGGAGGTGGGGGCATCATACCGGAGGAAGTTTCCGAAATCCAGCGAAACACCGGTAATCAGCTTGGTTTGGCCCAGATCGCACTGGAGCCAGCCGCCGGCCAGATCAGTGCAGGACCAACCGGTGTTGGGATCCTTATCAAAGGCCAAGGGGGTTTGGGACTGGGTGGATTTTGCGCCCATAACCGACTTGATCTCAAACACAGCGTCGCCGTCCTCCCCCTTCATCTTCGAAAGGGTCGCTTTGGCCAAATCCCGGACGATATCTTCGATGCCGACACGATAGCTATTCCCATTTCCTTGTTCTGTACCGTATCCGCCATAGCCATCCTGCATCGCGGCATTGGTGGGCATATAGGAACCGCCGCTTTTGCCTCCCCAGCCTGCTGTTGTGATGGTCCAGGCAAAAGGAGATTCCTCCTTAATGCTGGCGCCAATACCCGAATGGATCTCATTGGAAACGCCCAATAAAGCAAGCTCTCCTACTGCACAGGCAGAAACAACGACCTCCTCTTTGGGGCGGTAATTTAACCGCTGGCCTTCCCGACCCACAACAACTTCACCGCTGGCAGATACAGGGATATTCTGCAGAAGCTTAAGGCATTTTGCGCCAAATTCCTCTGCCCGGGCGACCATCGCCTTGTAAGTGCCGTTGTGCTTGCCATTTACGTTGGGACCGGCATCACCGTAAGCGCCGTTGATGAAAACAGAGGTGAAGGAGCCACCCATCTTCTTTTCAATATAGGACATCGCGTTTCCGGTCAATTCAGAGGTATTATACTTATGATTCTGCGGCTGACCATTTCCAAGGAAAGTATTATGGATGGCAATATTAGTCAGGTAGGTCACCGGCTTACCGGTGGCAGTGGAAGTAACGTTGACAAGGGTCAGACTATTATCAAAGGCAAACCGCTTGCCTATGGCAAGGTTGGGACGGCGGCTGGTAGAAATATCGTCTGCGCTCACAGCAACGCCGAGGTTAACCGTCTGCATATTTTTCAATGCATCCTTGATTGCTTGATCGATTCTCTTTAGATATTTTTCGGTATAGGTTGTGGGCTCCATTGCCTGATGGTCATGAGTCGTATAAGCAAATAAATTATCCTTTGCAACTCCGGCCAATTCCGCCCAATGTGCAAACCAACCTTCTTCGTAAACCTGAGTGTCTTCACTAATCGTGCAGGCATCAAAGATCATAAAGAGGGCACGAACCTTGGTTTGGGTATCCTCAAAGACCATAACCTTGACCCAGGTATCATCCAAAATATCGGTTGCAGGATCGCACCAGGATTGGGAGGAAGGATCGATACTGCCGTCGTAACCCCAAATGAAGGCTTTCTCCTCGGGGGTGACCTTTGCTCTGCCGATTCCCAGCTTTGCCCGGGAAATAACGGCATCTGCCGGAAGCTTTCCCTGAATCGTTTTCCCCGAAAGGCTATAAATAGCGGTTTCCGCGGAAACGGTGGGGCCATCGGTTTTCTGGGCATCGTTATTCAGAGCAATCTGACCGCCGGTGACGGTAATTTTACCCGTCACCGAGAAGGCGGCATTGGAACCGATCAAGCCGGTATTGTTATTCACCAGAGCGCAATCCTTAAAGGTTGCCTCAGAGGAGCCGGAAGAAAAACCGCTGGTTTCCTCAGTTCGGATAGCGGCACCCAGGTTATCGGCAATCCGGCAGCCGGTGAAGGTCAGCTTTTCATTCTTACCCTCTAAAAGGACCGCGGTACCCCGGTAGTTTTTACCGTAAGCGGCGGTAGCGGTAATTTTCGAGCCGGAAACGGTCACATTGCTGCAAGCTGCGATCCGGAGAGCGGCAGAATCGGTTTTATCGCCGCCGTAAGATCCGGTCCCTGTGATGGTAACACCGGAAATCGCGACCTGATCCGCGTTAGTCAGCGTAATTCCGCCGATTCCATAGGCATCCGCAATCTGACAGTTCTTGATCCACAGTTTGGAAAGGATATTGCCTGCGGCATACTTGCCATCCTTGACGGGAATCACGGTAATAGCCTGGGGAAGATCATAGAAGGTGCAGGAATCAATCGCCACGTTTTCCAATGCACCTGAAGCAGAAGGGGCAAGGGCAATTCCCGTCCCCACGTAACCGTAGTCTCCCTTAACGGAGACTGCACTACCGGAAAGGGCGGCGGAAAGGTCTTCCTTCAAGTCAGTAAAGGAGCATCCGGTGATCCGGATCGGCTGAGGATCACCCTCCCCGCCAAGGAGAAGGATTCCGAAGTTACTCTTTCGGAAGTCCAGACCGGAAATGAGATATCCGCCGGCAGACTTGACGGTAAGACCGGTTTCGCTGATGACCGGGCGCGCACCGGAAGAGCCATAAACTCCAATGATAATCGGTTCTTCCGCTGTGCCTACGGCGGAAAGGGAAGCGTTCACCGCGTATTCCCCACCCCGCTCAAAAAGGATCGCGTCTCCCTTTTTCAATCCGACAGAGGCAAGATTCGCCAAGGTTTTGAAGGGCTTATCCTCACTGGTACCGGCGTTTTTATCATCCCCGTTTGCGGAAACATAGTAGACCGTTCCGGTGGGGGTTACATCATCAGATATCGTTTTGTCAAGCACGCCGACACTTTCCTCTGAACCGGATGAAGCGGTGGTATCCCCGGAAGATGCGTTTCCGTTGGAATTGACATCTGAAGTGGTCCCTTCGCCTCCGGTGCAGGAGGCGAAGGATAAGAGCATTGCAGCAGCCAAAAGACCGCACAAAATCCGTTTTTTCATCATGTTACTCCTCAAGAACGAGACTCAGAGTCAAATCAACCTTCCTGATACCGCCGATACTGTTCCTCATAAATATCCAAACGATCCTGGAGGTGGAAATCATTGAACAGCTTATTTTGGAAAGCCGCCCAGGTGGTTTTATTCAATTCATCGCGACCGTTGATGAACTTGGTAATGGACTCGATGGCATAGGTACCCATCTCGTTGGCATACTGGGTGGCAAGCTTCTCTTCTTCATCGGTGGGAAGGGCAATGTCGGTCGTGGCGTAAACGCTCTCCTCCCAAAGGGAGATGGTCAGAGACTCCTGTGCACGTGCCATCGCATCCTCATCGCCCTCGTGTTTTATATTGTTGGCCTCCCAGTCGGAAATGCGCATAAAGGGCAGGCAGGGAACCCAATCATAAACATCGTCCAGAACGGTGGTAGCATCGCTTTCCTGTCTTGCTTTGAAATCGGGATGCTCGGAATAAGTTCCATCCTCATTCTTGACACAGTGAACGCCCTCAACGCCCCAAACCACCATATCCCGGGCCTCCTGAGAATAGAACCAATCCATAAACTTGATGGCATTGATCTTCTTCTCATCGGTATTGCAGGCTTTGGTGATGGCGAAGTTTGCACCGGTATTTCCGCTGCTTCTGAGCTTCATTGCTCCGGCAGTGCCGACATCGGTGCGGAGAGGAGGCATGGTCACATACTTTGCATTGGGATCGCCGGTCTGCGCATCGAAGCCGGAGCAATCCGCCCAGTAGCAGATCGCCGCGGCGCGGTTAACGGTAACGCGCTTGAGAATATTCTCGCCGGTCAGGTTGAAGATCTGCTGATCCAAAAGCTTTTCCGAATAAAGCTTTCTCATATATGCAGTAAAGTCATAGGCGTGTTCATAATTCCAGATATACTTGGCCTTGCCATCCTCCGCAATGGTGATCGACGCCTGCGGAACGCCAAACCATGCAAGCATAACATCCTGGAAGCCAAACCAGGAAACGAAAACCTCATCCTTTTTGCCATTTCCGTTGCAATCGTTCTCCTGGAAGGCTTTCAGAGCCTGGTAGAGCTCTTCTGTGGTGGTGGGAACATCCAGGCTGCACTTATCCAGCCAATCCTTCCGGATGCCAACACCGTGCACTGCAGAAATCGGCTGACCCTGGTACTGAGCCTGGTCAATACCGGGAACCCAATAAAGCTTTCCATCCGGAGCAATGTTCATCCTGCGGACTGCGTCGAACTCGCCATAAAGAACGCTTTTCAGGTTGGGAGCGTGCTCTTCAATCAAATCGTTGATGGGCAGGTAGAGGCCGTTCTGTGCCGGCTTCAGGGAGTTGGAATAGCCGGTGAACATAATATCAGGCAGGTTCAGTCCGGCCGCCAAACGGGTATTCATAATGTCGCCATAGTTTGTTTCTTCAATGGCTTCAATATCCATATTAAAACCGGATTTCTCCTCAATGGCTTTGGTTACAACCGATTCCTCCTCGATGGGATAGTTGCTGTCCGCCCGCTGGACGGTCAGGATCTTGATGGTCGGACGGGAGGAATCCCCCGTGCTTTCGGTTCCTTCAGAACCGTTACAGGCGGTAAAAAGCATACTCAAAGAAAGGATTCCGCAAAGAGAAATTGCCGCAATACGTTTTTTCATCCTGATAATCTCCTTAATTTGTATTTTTATTTTTCGTCGACTACTCTTTCAGGGAACCGATCAGTGCGCCCTTAATGAAGTATTTCTGCAGGAAGGGATAGATGCAGAGAATTGGCCCTGTGACAAAGATGATCATTGCGTATTTGAGCTGGGATGCCTGCATATACTCATTGATCAGTTCAGCACCCTTATCGATTACGTCAATCTTATCCTCAATTCCGGTAGGCTTAAAAACAAGGAGCTGGGCAAGATAATACTGCAAAGGATAAAGCTCCTCATCCGCAAGGTACAACCGGGCATTGAACCAGCTATTCCAAACGCCGACCGCCGTATACAGGGTGATAACGGCGACGATCGGCTTTGCCAGAGGAACGACAATCTTAAAGAGGGTTTGCAGGTCGTTTGCACCGTCAATATAGGCACTTTCGAAAAGGGAATAAGGCAGTGTCCGGAAATAGGTTCGGACCAGAACGATATTCCACAGAGAAACAATGGAGGGAATGATGATCGCCCAATAGCTATTATAGAGGCCCAGGTTGACCATCAAAACAAAGCTGGGGATCAGTCCACCCCCAAAGAACATCGGGATGATCAGAAAGACAGTCCAGAATTTCCGTCCGAACAGACGCCGGACACAGAGAGGATATGCCGCCAAAACGGTGGCAAGGTCGGACAGCACCACGATGGACACAAGGTAAATCCCCGTATTCAAATAGGCTCTGCCGATCCCCTCCAGCTGAACGATGGTCTTAAAGGCATCCAGAGTAAAGCCGACAGGGATCAGGAAGACCTCCTGACGGAGAACAGCTCCCGGGTCGCTGAGGGACATAGCGAGAATATACACCATAGGAAGCAATGTGACAACGCCCGCCAGTCCAACAATAATATAAATGATCACATCCGCAAAGATTTGTCCCGGTGTTTTCTTAAATGCGTGATGTTTTTGTTTTGCAAGCAACATTTTTTTACTCCTTTCCGTTTTGGATCTTTGTCAAAGCTTACCACAGACCGTAATCGGTCAGTTTGTTTGACACCTTATTCGCACCGAATACCAGGGCGAAGTTCAGAACCGAAACGAAGAGGCTGACAGCGGTACTGTAACTATACTGGAAGCCGTAAATTCCTTCCCGATATGTATAGGTTTGGATGATATCCGCTGTTTCATAGATTCCGGGGTTATAAAGCAGGAGAATCTTTTCCATATCGCCGCCGAGGATTCCGCCCAGCGCAAACACGAGAATAATAACGATGGTGGGAGTAATTCCGGGGAGGGTGATATGCCAGATCTGCTGCAGACGGGAAGCGCCGTCCAAACGGGCTGCCTCATAAAGAGACTGGTCGATTCCGGCGATTGCAGCAAGGTAAAGGATACTATTCCAGCCAAAGGACTGCCACACGCCTGAAATAACAACAATGAACGGAAAGTAGACCGGTTCATTGAAGAAGTTGATCCGGTCAAGGCCAAGCATCTCAACCATCTGGTTGACGATACCGTCATCATAATCCAGAATGCCCAGCAAAATGCCCGCCACAACAACGGTAGAGATGAAGTGGGGCATATAGCTGACCGTCTGGACAACCTTTTTGAAGTATTTATTGCCGATCTCATTGAGAAGAAGGGCAAACACAATGGGCACCCAAAAGCCCAGCACAAAGGTCAGAAGAGAGTTTCGGACGGTATTCCAGATGATCCGTCCAAAAAATTCCGACTCAAAGAATCGGATAAAATGCTCGAATCCGACCCATTTCACACCCGGATCCCAAGGAAGGATCGGGCCACCGATGGAGTATTCCTGAAAAGCCATCAGGATGCCCCCCATCGGGACATACATAAAGATAAAGACCAAAGCCATAACCGGGAGAAGCATCATATAGAGATATCGGTCTCTCCAAAGCTGCTTATACCACGGCTGTTTTGGGACAATGGGTGGAGCTAATTCTTTTGCTTTTCGCGACATGAAACACACACCATTCATTTTAGGGTAGAGCGCGGCATCCGGACCGGACACCCCATTCCGCAGTCATCCTACCATGATCCGGCAAAAAAGAAAAGGTGCTATTTTTTGCCGGGGCGGACAATTTATGAGTTTTCCTCCACATCCGCAAGAGCGGACAAAAATTGCCGGCAGAGATCGGTAAACTGCTCTGCAATCCCTTTGGTAAAGGGGGTTTTATTCAGTTTGCATTCCAGTTCCCGCTCATCATCAAAAGCGGAGGAAACGGGGATATATCCCAAAAATCCATTGGCATTGCCAAGAAACAGGGTGGGCTCAAAAGCAGATGTTTTACGAATCTCCGCGCCCAACTCAGAAAAGGGTTCACAGTTGACCCCCAAAAAGGCCAACTTACCAAAGCAACAACCGAAAAATTCCATGTTCTCACCGGCATCGGGGCCATAGACCGGGTTGACCGGGATCCGCCTGACCCAATGAAGGAAGGATACCCCTTTCCCTTCCACCGGCTGATATCCTTCCCTTGCGGCAAGCCACAGAGCGAAGTCCTCACCTGTTTTTCGGATGGTATCGTGATCGGCGGTGGGAGAACCCGAGAAGTTCGGACCCGAGGCGCCGTAAAACCCGTCAAAGAAGAAGGGGGTGCGGCCCATCTGCTCCAGCTTCATCAAAGCAAATCCCATCAGTTCGGGAGACATATACTTCCAGTTAGGAATCGTTCCGTTTCCAAATCCGGTATTATGGAGCGGGTAGTTGATAATAAACGCCTTCTCCTCCCCCGATTCCCGGAGCAGTTTCAGAAGGGTTACGGTATTGTCATATGGAAGATCGGGTGCAACACCGTACCGCGGTCTGCGGCAGACGCCGGGACCGCCCCTGCAGATCAGGTATTCCCCGGTACAGGGCTCCAGATCGGCAACCGCATCCCGCACTGATTGAAGAATAATCTCCGTTTCGGGCTCCTGCAGGTATTTATGGGACTGGTGGTTATGGGTATTGATAATAAAAACGCGATCCCGCTGTGTATTTGCGGCAAGAGCAAGATCCTGACGGAAACCGTCATAGACATTCCTTCCCTCGTTGATTACACAGGCATCCACGCAGACGAAGAGCGCTCTCTGCCCCTCCCCTTCCAGCACCAGGGTACGGACGTAAACATCCCCGAGGATATGATCGGGATAAACACAGAGATTGATCTCATCATCCTTATCGGCATAGCCGCCCAGAAAAACATCCCGGGTGGGAGTCAGCTTTGCGGCGGAACAGCCGGCAGAAAATCGCGCAATTTTGGAATTTTCCATCGTGCTCACCTTTCCTTATTAAAAGGGACGGGAGGCGAGGAGCGGCCAGGGACCGCTCCTCCCTCCGGGGATCAGTTCAGATTAGTGCTGAGTGCTTCTCTTTCTGCGGAAGACCACAACACCGCCCGCAACAATGGCGCAAACAACAGCAGTCAAAGCAATCGCAGAGACAGCGTTGTTGTCACCGGTATCGGGAGCCTTATTGTCGTCATTATTGTTATCATCGGCAGCGCCGGTAGCAGCACCGATGTAGTCGATGTTCAGTTCCATCTCCTCACCGCTGTTGGCATTGTCATACATCGCAATGGAGAGGACTGCACCCTCGGCAAATTCGCCGGGGAGCCAGCCGAAGTTTCCGCCAACCTCAGGGTCAAGGGAAGGATCAGCCTTATGAGCCGCAAGCACTTCTCTGGTACCGATGGTGAGGGCTTTTCCGTCCATATAGAGAACGTATTTTTTATCCTCATAGCGGATCTCGAAGGTGTGCTTCTCGGTCAGATCATGATCGCCAACAATCGGCTTGGTGCTGTGAACAGCCCAACCGGGAGCCTGATCGTAGGAGAGGCTGGACTGGATGCTCCAGCCATCAGCGGTGGTGTTTTTGAAGATATTGATAATACCGCTGCGGGCATCATCGCCGGAGAAGTTCTGCCACTGACGGATGGCACCGGCCTTGGTCAGGCTGACCATCAGGAACGCAGAATCGGGCATATCGGCAGAGAACTCGAACTTGAAGCCATCCTTGTTGATGTCGATCTTCTCATTGTAGATCACGCGAACAGCAGTACCGGTCAGGGTAGCGGTACCATCATCATTCTCAACAACAGTCTGTCCGGCAGCATCCGCGCTGGTGGAGGGGGCGAAGAGACCGGTAGCCTCGTCGCCGGTGTTGTCATCACCAGTATTGTCGTCACCGGTATTGTCGTCACCGGTATTGTCATCGCCGGTATTGTCATCGCCGGTGTTGTCATCGCCGGTATTGTCATCGCCGGTATCGTCATCGCCGGTGTTGTCATCGCCGGTGTTGTCATCGGCAACGCCGCCGCAAGCAACGCCGTTGATGGATTTGACGGTCACATCATAATTGGCATCAGCCGCTCCGGAAGCGCTATAGAACGCCCAGGAGAGCATTGCACCCTCGGCAAGCGCATCGTCCAGCCAGGCAAAAGCATCCGCAGCAAAGCTATGGGTGGCAACCAATGTGTTATTGTAGTAGACCTCATAGGTTTCGTCAACAACCTTAACCTCAATGGCAACCTCCTGACCGGCAGTCAAAGTAAAGGGCATAGTAGACTGCAGGCTGTGGACGGGGTAGTTGCTCTCGCCACCGTAGGAAAGGCCGGACAGAGCAGTCCAACCGTCGGTGGTATCTACGCGAACAACCATAACGATCGCATTGGTCTGATGAGCGCCCCAACCGATGATAGGAGCGGTATCGCTCAGGCTGACGATCATCCATCCATCTGCAGGGAAGGCATCTGCATCCATAACCATTTTGAAGCCCTCGGTGTTGACGGGAATCTTCTGGGAGAAGGTATGACGCACGCGGTTTCCTTGCAGTCTAACGCCTTCTTCAGTGTTTGTGGCGGTAGAATTATTGTGTTCAGCGTTGGCGGTAAACTGATCGGCACCGATCATACCACCCTTTTTGCCATTGATGGATTTGACGGTCACATCATAGTCACCGTTGGAAGCGCTATAGAAGGACCAGGAGAGCATTGCACCCTCGGCAAGCGCATCGTCCAGCCAAGCAAAAGCATCCGCAGCAAAGCTATGGGTGGCAACCTTGGTGCCGTTGAAGTAGATCTCATAAGTCTCGCCGACAACCTTAGCCTCAATGGCAACCTCCTGACCGGCAGTCAAAGTAAAGGGCATTGTGGTCTGCAGGCTATGGACGGGGTAGTTACTCTCGCCACCGTAGGAAAGGCCGGACAGAGCAGTCCAACCGTCGGTGGTATCCACGCGAACAACCATAACGATCGCGTTGGTCTGATGAGCGCCCCAGCCCTGAATGGGCAGAGTATCGCTCAAGCCGATAACCATCCAGCCATCGGCGGGAAAGGCATCCGCATCCAGCACCATCTCAAAGCCCTCGGTATTGACGGGGATCTTCTGGGAGTAGGTGTACTTGACATTTGTTCCCTGCAGCTTGATGCCTTCTGCAGTATCAGTCGCGGTGGCGTTGTTATAATCGTTGGCGGTCAAATCTGCTGCAGTAATGCTGGCAGAAGCCGCATCTTCTGCGTGAGCAAAAATGCCCAAAGCAGAAACAGTACCAACGATCATTGCCAAAGCGATGACGATGGAGAGAACCTTTTTCATTTGTACTCTTTCTTTCCTGTCTGCAGATTTTTGGCGAGATCCCCCGCCACTCCGCCGCAGACAAAGCGGAGATTTGCATCTCAATCCGCCAGAGCGGAATTGGTACAAGGGTTAGAAAAAAGGATTTACAAGATTTGAATACTTATGCTATGATATAGTTTACAAACAAACCGTTCCCCTAATTGATAAGGAATCCGGCAATGGAGATTCTTCCAGCTCCCGCTCCGGGGGCTTTCTCAATATTCCGCAGACGGACGGTATGTACGCCGTACTCCAGATCAGTCACATTGAAAAAGCAGACGAAATCTCCACCGCAATTATAGTAAGTATCCTGCACCGCCGCGGGACGGTCATCCACCACAACCTCAAGCTTTCCGCCATCCTGCCCCACATAATGGTAGATGCTGAAGGTGCTGCCCCGGAAGGTCAGCGTTCCTTCTGCACCCAGCTGACGGGTGGTCCAGGCAGAGTTGACGTTTGCCGCGGGATGCCGCTTGACATCCTCATAGGGCTCATCCGCCCAGTCGCCGGTCCACACAAACCGCTGCGGATCAACGATCGCAGGGAAAAAGTACCGATTGGGAAGGATGGGCTCGGGCAGGGTCAGATCCTTGAGAAAAAAGTCGGGGTTCCGCTCCATCCAGTCGATGACATAATCTGCGTAAAGGGCGTGGCCCTTGGTGGCGGGATGAACCGCATCCACCAACAGATCATCCCAGGTATATTCCCCTTCAGAAACGAGAGAGGAAAAATAGCTCTGGATATCAATATGACCGGCACCGTAATGGTCGGCGACCTTTTTATGGGTGGAAACACAGGACTCTCCGTTCCGCATAGCGCTGGAAAGCACCAGAATCCGCACACCGGGGTTTTCCCGAAGCACCGTGCGGAAGATATACTCCGTATCGGCGATCACATCATCGGCATTCTGCTTGGCAGGACCCGAATCGTTGACCGAAAACTCGAAAATAAGGATATCCGGCCTGCAGGGAAGTACCTGGTCGGCCAGGCGAAAAACGCCCAGCCGAGACCCAGTGCCGGAAATGCCGAGATTAAAGCTTTCGATCGGTCGGTAAAAACGGTTTCGCAGGTATTGTTCGACCCGATAGGCCCAGCACTCTTCATAAGAGTCTGCGCCGGCACCCCAGGTGATCGAGCCACCGAGAAAGACGATATTCATCTCTTATTCAGCCTTTTTCTTCTTCATCAGGATGATTACGACCACAACAACTGCCGCAACCACGACCACAGCCAGAACAACGATCAGAATAATCAACCCAACATTGGGGCCTTCTCCTCCGTTACCGGCATTGATAACGCTGGAGGCATCCTCAGAGGTAACGTCGGAAGCGTCGGTAGAAGGAGCGGAGGACTCGGCACCGCCGATTTCTTCTTCAGAGGTTCCGTCATCAATGGCAGGTCCATCGGTGGAGGGAGTCTCGTCAGAGGGCTCGGAAGCATCAGGAGCATCAGAGGTAGTCGGCTGCTCGGAACCGCCCAGCGCAGTACCCTTAGGCATAGTCTTAACGGTATGAATGGTCAGCTTGGACTCCAGTTCAGGGTCGAAGGTATAGTTCAGGCCGGAAACAGACAGATAGCTCTTGCCCTCGGGGAGAACAACGTCCATATAGAACTCGCTGTAAGAATCCTCAAAGCCCTCGATCTCCACTCCGTTGACATACAGGGCCATTCCCTTATCGGTGTGGGTGAAAACGTAGGTCATTTTCTCATCCTTATCGGCATGAGCAGGATGTCCGTCGTCCTGGGGGAAGAGCACTCCTTCGTTGGTGGTGGGCCACTCAAGGGCATTGAAGGTATGGAACTCTGCACGGTCAACGGGACGGACGTTAAATCCAAAGCCCACATGGTCGTTATTGCTATACCAGGAAGCCCAGTTGGGAATATCAGTAAAAGCAAATGCGAAGAGCATTTCAGGCTCCATGCCCTCGTTGATGGTAAACTCGATTACAAGATCCTCTGCGGGGAAATTGATGGGCTCGGAGAAGCCATAGGTAAAGTTTTCGCGGTCACCGCCGATGCCGGCAAAGGTGACGCTGCCGTCATTATTAACAGTAACAGACTGGTCAGGAGTTTTCCAAAGACGGTCTTCTTCCTCAGTCAGGAAGCAGGGATGCCATTTGGATGCATCATTGATGCCTACTTTTGTTTCGGCGGCACTTGCAGTAAAAGTAAAGGACATTGCCAGTACTGCAACAGCCATAAGCAGGGTAAGTAATTTTTTCATGGTAGGAGATCCTCCTTGATTTTTTTCGCAGAGCAAATCGATCTGCAAGGCCATCTTAACACTTTTTTCATACTTTGTCTGCTGGCATTTTTTTGCCGGAGCGGACAATTTTTGCATAGCAATTTAAAAAAAGCGCCTTTTTAAGCCATTTTTCAAATTTCGTCCGTTGGCTGGCAAAAAAAGTCATATTGCCGAACGGGCAAATTTTGAATAAAATATAACCATCAAAGCAAAGGTTGTGAAACGCGGGATGAAAAAGAAACCTTCCATCCTATTCGGAGGAAAGCATCGCCAGATTGGGCACCGATGGACTGTCTCATATCTTACTGTAGTTTTCTGCAGCGTGGCCACGATCTGTGTGGTGCTGTTTTCCTTCGGCTCAGGATTTGCCACCACCGAGTCCCGGAATAAGCTGATCTCCTCCTCCCTCAAGATCAGCCAGTATCTGGACAGCAAGCTGGAGGCCGCTGAGAAGACTGCCGTCAGCATTTCTCTTTTTGAGCGGATCAACTTTATTTCATCACCCTATATTTTTGCATCGGAAGATCTTTCGGTGGATTTAAAGACCCTCTCCTCTCAGCTCAATAGCTACTGCAATGCTGACCGGTTTATCGATAACATCACCGTGTATTTCCCCCAAACGGATATCGTTGTGAATAAAACCGGCAGTCACTCCCTGGAGGAATCCTTCGTTGCCTCCAAGCGGAACGACTACTCCTATTCCAAAGCTTTTTATGATGAGGCTTTGATTCCCTTCTATGAAAATAATGAATATATGGCATATGATACCTACGTTCGCCTCGCTTCGGCGCGACCTCTGATCCTTTACAACGGCTCTGGCAGCGGCTTTTTCGTTGTGATGGAGCTGAATACCGAGGAGCTTGCCCAGATGATTCGGGATTCCTTCGTGGATGCCGATTATGAGGAGCTCTATCTTTGTAATATCGCCACCAATGAAATCCTCCTGGGAGACCACAATGCTGCAGACATCTGTCTTTCCACAGAGTATGACAGCGACGGCATTGCTCAGGTGGGTGGTGCACCCGTGATCCAGATCGATTCCCAAACCTCCCCCTTCCGGTATTTTCTGACCTATGAAAACAGCTATATGACCGAAATGGCAGAGCTGATCTATCAATTCATTCTCTCCTCCTCCCTTTTTGCGCTGATTATCGGCGGACTGCTTTCGGTGGTGTTCGTTTATTTCAACTATAAACCGCTGGGACGGATCGTTTCCAAGATCAAAGAGGTGGACCGCACCTCCGCAGAAAAACCCACCAATGACGAATACCAGTATATTGAATCGACCCTATCCACCTGGAGTACAGAGGTTGCCAAGGCCGAGGAGTACTCCAAAAAATATGAGAAGGCCGTCTGGAACAAGCTTCTGACCTCCATAATGACCAGCTCCTTTACCCTTACCGGTGATACCGTCCGGCTTCTTTCGGAAAACCTTCTGGAGTTTGACAGCGAAAACTATTATTGTGTGATTTTGATCGGCGTTGCGGAGCAAAGCAGATTTGACCGGCTTCTGACACAAACGGGTGTGGAACGGCTTTGGGGTGAGATCGTCAACTGCAGCGCCCGGGCCATCAGCGGAAGCAACTACCAGCTTTGGCAGCATGTGGAGATCTCTGCCGGGAAGTATGCCGTTATTATCAAGGGCAAGCAGGAAATGAGCCGGGATACCCTCCGGAATATTTACGAAAACCTGTGCGCAGAACTGACGGAAAAATATTCCACCGTTCTTTTCTGCTCAGTGGGTGAATCCCGTCTGGGGGTCAACGGTATTCCTGTATCCTTCCAGATTGCGGAGAAATTCTTCGTTTGGCAGACCTTTACCGAGAACTATCTGATGGATGGCTTCCTCAAGTATAACAGCACCGCTGACCGGTATTATTTCTATCCCAGCGACTGGGAAAACAAACTGATCTATGAGGCCCTGAAGGGAAATCTTGAAGAGGTCAATATGATCCTGGATGATGTGATCCGTGAAAACTGCACCATCCGTCAGCTTTCCGCCTCTATGAAGAAAAACCTCATCAACCGCCTTTTGGGCACTGCTTTAAGCATTCTGGAAAAGATGGGGCAGGAGGATATGGATGAACTGACCGAGCTGGAGCAACGGCTGGATTCCCTCTCCGAGCTGCAATGCTGGGCGGCTATTCGCCGGATTTTCTCCTCCATTTGCGAATTTGGGTTTGACAATCAGATCAAAACCGAGAATAACAAAATCTATACCGATATTATCTCTTACGTTGGGGAACATTTCACTGATTATAACCTCTCCCTAAAGGAGATTTCCTCCCGGTTCTCTGTTCCGGAATATTCTGTTTCCAAGATGTTCAAGAGCATTACCGGCTTTAACTTCCTGGATTACGTCAATCAGAAGCGGATCGACCGGGCAAAGGAGCTTCTGACCGATACCGAGGATACCATCCTTTCCGTTGCGGAACAGGCCGGCTTCGAAAATGACCGTTCCTTCCGCCGGGTATTCAAAAAATACACCGGCTGCAACCCTGCAGATTACCGCGCCATCAGCCGCGGAGAAGTTGCCGAAGAAGATATTGGAGGTTAACTGTATGTCCTTTTCCTGCTCTCTTACCATCCCCCTGATGCCGGACGATCCTGCCGATTTTCAGGAGTATATCCGCATCTGCAAGCAGATGCACGCCAAGCGGGTATTCCTCTTTACCCCTTTGGATAATATCTGCCGCTCCCCCATTGACGTTCCTCTGCAATATGGCTCAGACCGCATTCTGAAAGCCTATCCCCACCAGGAAAGCTGCGATATTCCCAGCCTGGAGCTTTACCGGGTTTGGAGTCAGCAGTATCGGACTGTGTCCGAAATGTTTGCCGCGGAGGGAATCGAATCGGCCTACTGGATTGGAGAAACCATCGGTCACGGCGGTGCTATTTCCGCCAGCCACTCCCCCTTCATGCAGCTGACTGGCCCGGAGGGACTGCAAACCGATGGCTGCAACTGCCCGCTGGACGAGGATTTTCTTTCTTATATGGAGCAGGTATTCGGGATCATCGCAGAAAGCGGAACTCCCCTGATTTTGCTGGACGACGATTTCCGGCTGAACTATCACGCTCCCAATGTAACTATGGGGTGCTTCTGCCCTCTGCATATTGCCGAATTTAACCGGCGCACCGGACGGAATATGACCCGGGAGGAGATTGTTGCAGCCGTCTTCTCCGAGACACCCAACGAGATCCGTTCCCAATGGTTCGACTGCACCGGAGAGTCTCTGATTGCCCTTGCCGCACGGATTGAGCAGGCAGTTCATCGGGTCAATCCCGCCGCACGGATCGGTCTTGCCACCGCAATGACCCATTGGAGCAGCGAGGGAGTGGATCTCTCCCGGCTTTTACATACCCTTGCAGGAAATACCCGCCCCTTTGTCCGGACGTTTGGTTCTCCCTACCGTCACGGCGGAAATCTGACCCATATCTCCAGAGTGACCGAGTTTTCCCGAATGCAGAAGGATAAATTCCTCGGGAAGGAGATTGAGATCCTCGCCGAAGGCGATACCTATCCCCACACCCGGTTTTTCTGCCCCACATCAATGTTTAATGCGTATCAGCAGGGCTTGCTGGCCCTGGGCTTCGGAGATATTCTTTCCTATCCGGTCACCTTCAGCGCCCGGGCTACCCACGAGCCGGGCTACGCCAACATTACAGCGGAGCATTTGGAAAACTACGCCCGGATCAGTGAGCTTTTTGACGACTCGGAAGCGGTAGGACTTTCCCCTCTTTGGTGCGAGAATAATATTCGAAATCTGACCTTTGCCCCGGGGGTAGCCCCCAAGGATTTTATCTGGCCGGATGAGCCCTCAGGGATGTATTTTCCGGCGCGGATGGGTGTTCCGGTGGGCGCCGGCAAGACAGACGGTCCCGTCATCCTCACCGGAGGAAACGGCCAAAAGCTGACCGACGATCAGATCCACCGACTCCTTGACCGGGGACTGATTCTGGATGCTCCCGCTGCCTCAGATCTCCTTTCCCGCGGCTTTGACATTGGTATTACCTCCATTCATCCCGCCGAAAACGCCCGTTTTGAGCGTTTTCTTGGCCCCAAAACCTCGGGTAGACACACCGGTGAAACCATCTGGCTTCTGACCAACGGCACCAATCTCTATTATCGGGCGGAAGCAGTGCCGGAGGCAGAGGTTCTCAGCGAATTCCGGGGCGCGGATGGGATTCCCTTCCCCGCTGTGATCCGGTATCGGAATAAAAAAGATCAGCAGGTGCTGCTTTACTCCTTTGATATGACCCTCGCCACCAAGGGTGGACAGCTTGTCCATAACTACGCCCGCCAGGAGCAGTTGGCCCGCTCGGCGGAAACGCTGGGTGTGGGGGTACCTGTTACCGCTCCGGGGTATCCCGACCTGCATCTTATCTGCCGAAAAAGGCAGGATGGACGGCTTGTCCTCGCGGTGCAAAACAGCCATCTCGATCCGATCCGGGAGCTGACCCTCCGGCTGGATCCCGGTCTGGAGCTCCCCGAAACACTGACAGTGCTCCCCCCAGATGCAGACCAATTCCGTCAGGCGGAATATACCACTCACCTTTCCGACGGACGGCTTTTGCTGACCCTTCGGGAGGAGATTCCCGCAATGGGGATGCTGTGTATTTTGCTGTAAAATAAAATGTTCTTCCGGTCATAGGGCAACCCCTGTGACCGGCATTTCTTTTTCCTCTAAAATTCCTTTCAAATAGCGGATAGGACGCATACCCGCAAGTCTGAGGACTGTTCCGTATCCCATCAGCATAATAGCGCCTCCCACAACCACCGGGAGCAGATCATTTTCCGTCCGGGCAAGAAGCAGGTGATAGGCCGGGCGGGACAGAAGGATCCCTACCGCCGATCCCAGCCCGGGCAAAATAAACCAGTTCCATCCGCGCAGGTGGACTCCGCTTTTTTGGATCGCCCATACCGTTGTGATCACCCCGCCAAAGGCAGAGCTGACCACAAACCCTGCCACATAGGCGCTGATCCCCCAGTGGGGTGTACCAAGGAGGGTGCAGAGCAGTTGGATCAACCCCTCCGCCACGCATATTGCCGATACCCGCTTGGCATATCCCAGGCCATTGAGAATCGCGCAGGTCACGGCATTATAAAAGCTCATTAACGCCCCAAGGGACAGAGGCAGGAGTCCCTCTGCAGGATCTGCGGAGCCATACATCATCCGGCTGATACTCTCCCCGGTCAGGCAAAGGAAGGCGATGGAGGGCATTCCCAGCAGAGAGGTCACGTGAATGGCTTTCCCCGTCTTCCGGCGGATATCTGACCGATTGGAGGCGGCCGTATCGGCAGAAATGCGAGGCAAGAGAACTGAATTGAGGGGAAAAATAAAGATTCCCGGCAACATCAACAGCGGCAGAGTCATTCCCGAAAAAACCCCCACCGCAGAGACAGCCTCTCCGGCCGTCATTCCCGATTGCTCCAGCCCTCTGGGCAGAAAAAGCTGATTTGCCGACCCGATCAGCTGGTTCAGCGCTCCCGAAAGGGAGACCGGCACCGCCACGGAAAGGATATTCCCGGCCAGGGGAAGCCCCCGGGGCAACACCGGCCGGCAGGAAGGCAATGAGGTGTTTCTTTTCTGTTCTCTCCGACAGCAACAGATCAGAAAAATGGCGCTGAAAACCTCGCTGCAGACCATCCCCAGGATGATCAGGCAGCCCGCCTCGGCAGCATTTTTCGGGTGGGAAAGGAGGAGCAAAAGGGTGACCGCCACGATTCGGATCAGTTGCTCGGCAAGCTCAGAAAGGATTGGTGGCACCAGCTGCGCCTTCCCCAAAAAATAGTTTTTCAGGATATTCTCGATTCCGGTGAGTGCAAGACAGGGCAACATCAGCAATAGGGCGGGACGAACCTCCTCTTGTCCAATGAGTGCCCGGGCAATCCAGCCGGAGCATAGAACGACCGGCACCGCACAGAGGAAAAGGGCCCCGGAAAAAATTCGAAATACCATTCCAAGGAGGGCGGCACAGCTTTCCCCATCTCCCCGGCCGCGGCATTCTGCTGTTTTTGCAGAGACAGCCATAGTCAACCCCGAGAGACAAAGAGCGGAAAGGACCGCATAAATCGGCATAATCAGCTGAAAAATGCCCATTCCCTCTGCGCCGGCCAGCCGACTGATGATGATCCGGTAAACAAACCCCATTCCCTGCAGCAGGATCGCCGATCCGGCCAGGGCAGAGGAATGATACAGAACACTTTCCTTTTTCAGTCCCATTTTCCCCGCTCCTTTCTTCTGTTATCCTTGCTTTTTTGAAAATATCGGGTATAATATAAAATGGATGATTTTGAGCCTGATCTTTTTCATTTTATTCCGGTGATTTCCGATTCATACCCTATCATAAACAGGAAAGGACAAAAGGATGAAACTGCAGCTCATCGGTGTACCGTCTATGCTGGGATGTCCCAATCCCGGAACGGAATACGCCTTTGCCACCTTAATGACAGAGGGACTTGCCGAGAAGGCCTATTTTCAAGGCGTCACGGGGCAAGCCCTGACCGCTGATGTCCCCCGGGTGCCCCGTCAGCGCACCGGAGTGCTTTATAATCCAGAGGAGGTTATGGCCTCCTGCCGCAGTCTCGACCGAATGGTGACCGGCGCTTTTGAGGAGGGACTGTTCCCTTTTGTGATCGGCGGGGATCACTCCCTTGCCATCGGCAGTCTTGCCGCCTGCCTGCGTCGGTACGGCCCGGAGCTTTGTGTTCTCTGGATTGACGCCCATACCGATATCAATACTGACAAAACCACCGTCACCGGGAATATTCACGGTATTCCCCTCGCCTCGGCTATGGGGCTTTGTTCCGACCCCTCCCTCCGAATCTGTCACGAATATGCCCTGAAGGGGGAAAATATTTTCGTGCTGGGAGGGAGAAGCATTGATCCTCCCGAGCAGGAAATTTGCCGCAAGGAGGGAGTTCATCTGATCTCCCCCCAGCAGATCCGTTCAGACCCGGAAGGGATTGCCCGGCAGGTCGCTGAGCAGGTGGGCGATCGCCCTCTTTACATCTCTTTTGACACCGATGTGCTGGACGCGAAGCATTTCACCGCCACAGGTCTCCCCGTTCCCGACGGGATCGGATGGGATGAGTCCCGCATTCTGCTGGAGCAGTTTTGCGGGATGAAAAATACGGTGTATTTCGATTGC
Organism: Oscillospiraceae bacterium; assembly: GCA_017466885.1. Classification (GTDB taxonomy): domain Bacteria; phylum Bacillota; class Clostridia; order Oscillospirales; family Ruminococcaceae; genus RGIG4130. The sequence goes on along the minus strand of JAFTTH010000024.1, from coordinate 47,863 downwards.
GTGGAGTTTTGTCCTCCTGCCGATCCGGATAAATCTGCCTGCAGAAAGCTTCTCCAGCTCCTGGATACCGTTTTTTCTACCCTCTCCGGACATTTGGAGCCTTGAGACTGACCGTGATTTTCTTTGCTGAAAGGAAGATTATTTTATGCCCGTTTTATCGTTGCAGAATGCTGAGGACGTTGCAAGATATGATGCGTTTATCCGTACCTCCCCTTTTGCCTCCGCTACCCAGGACCGTCTCTGGGCAGAGGTAAAGGAGGGGTGGGGTTCTCTGTGTGTTTATACCGAAAAGGAGGGGCAGATTACCGGTGCGATGAGCCTCCTTCTCAAGCCCTGCGGCGGAGGACTGACCCTCGCCTACGCTCCCAAGGGTCCGGTTTGCGATCCGGAGGATACCCAGGCGATTCTTCAGCTGATTCGGGAGGCAACCCCCGCTTTGAAGGCGCGGCATTGCTTTGCATTGCGGCTGGATCCGGAGGTCAAATGGTCAGAGGAGGCCGTTGCCCGGTATCGGGAGGCCGGCTTCCGGGTGCGGGGGCACCAGTTGGATGCTCACGATACCATCCAGCCCCGCTTTAATATGGTGCTTCCCATTGGCGGAAAAAGCTATGAGGAGCTTCTCTCCTCTTATAGTGAAAAGACCCGGTATAATATTCGTTACGCCGCGCGAAAGGGTGTTACGGTGCGGTATTCCCGCGATCCGGCAGATCTTGAGACCTTCTATGAGCTGAACCGTGTGACCGCGCTGCGGGATAAAATTGCAGGACGTCCCCTGGCATATTTCCAGCGGATGCTGGAGGCATTTCCCGGGGAGATGCTCCGGGTTTACGTTGCCGAGCACGAGGGAGAGGCTCTTTCGGCCGCCATCGCTCTCAATTACGGAGAAAAGATGTGGTATATTTACGGCGCCTCCTCCAACGAAAAACGGAATCTGATGCCCAATTACGCCATGCAGGACAGCATGATCCGCTGGGGTCTGGAGCTGGGCAAGAAGATCTACGATTTCGGCGGCGTTTACGAGCTGACCAAAGAAAACGGACTTTTTAAGTTCAAGGAAGGCTTCTGCAGAAGCGTGGGAGTCACCGAGTATGTTGGGGAGCTGGATTTTGTTTTCAACCCGGTAATTTACACCGGATTCGTTTCACTGCTGCCCAAGGTCAAGGCCGCAAAGCTCCGTCTGGGCCGGTCCAGACAGAGCCGTAGCTGAAAGGGGCGAGCCGCACAATGGAGCATTCCACCCTTTCCCGGCACTTTCTTACCGGATTATCCTGCGAGGCATTGCCCCAAGGGGAATACTATTCTGCCATTCCCGCCCTGCAACAGATTGCAAAAGAAGGCCTGACCTTTTCTGCGCCCATCACCTTCTTTGCCGGGGAAAACGGAATGGGCAAATCCACCCTGATTGAAGGAATTGCCGTTGCGGCCGGCTTTAACCCCGAGGGAGGAAGCCGAAACTTTTCCTTTGCCACCGCCGAGACCCATTCGGGCTTTTACCGGCATCTGACCCTTTTGCGGGGCTATCGCCGTCCCCGGGACGGATTTTTTCTCCGGGCGGAAAGCTTTTACAACGCCACCTCTTACATTGACCGGCTGGATGAGATTCCAGCCGCCGCGCCGCCTATTTCTATGTCCTACGGCGGAAAATCTCTCCACACCCTTTCCCACGGGGAGGCTTTTTTAACCCTTGTGGTGGAACGGTTCGGCGGAAACGGACTTTACATTTTGGATGAGCCGGAGGCCGCCCTCTCTCCTTCCCGTCTTCTGGCCTTGCTGGAGCGGATCTGCACATTGGCGGCAGAAGGCTCTCAATTTTTGATTGCAACCCACTCCCCCATTCTTATGGCCTGTCCCCATTCAGAGCTTTTCTGGCTGGGAGAGGATGGAATCCGGCTCTGCCACTATACCCAAACGGAGCATTACCGACTGACCCGGAGCTTTTTGGAGGAGCCGGAAATTTATCTGAAGCATCTGACCGGGGAGCTTCCTCCCCGATAACAACAAAAGGAGGTTGACCTGATATGTCCGGACGGATTCCCCTGATCGTGATTGGCGGGCCAACCGCCTCTGGAAAAACACAGCTTGCTGTGGATATTGCCAAAGCAATCGGGTCGGAGATCGTTTCTGCCGACTCAATGCAGCTTTACCGGGGGATGGACATCGCCTCCGCCAAGCCGACGCCCGAGGAGATGGGAGGGATCCCCCATCATCTGATCAGCCGAATCGACCTCTCCGTCAGCTTCAGCACTGCCGATTATTGTGCCCTCGCCCGGGAGGCAATCGCCGATATTCATGCCCGCGGGATGATTCCCATCCTTTGCGGCGGCACCGGGCTTTACATCCGCTCTCTTCTGCAGAATATCCAGTTCGGCCAGGAGGATGAGCATACCGATCTTCGGGCAGAGCTGGGAGAATACGCCAAAAAGGAAGGCGCCGTGGCGCTTCACCGGCGGCTGGAGGAGCTGGATCCCGTCTCTGCAGCGCGGATTCATCCCAATAATATCGTGCGGGTGGTGCGGGCGCTGGAGGTCTGTATCAGCACCGGAGAGCCTATGAGCAGCCGCCAGCAGGAAGCTGCTTCGGCACCGCCGATTTACGATCCCTGTTTCTTTCTGCTGACCTACCGGGACCGGGGGATCCTTTACGACCGCATCGACCGGCGGGTGGATATTATGCTGGAAAATGGGTTGCTGGAGGAAGCGCAGGCCACCCGGAAGCTTCCCCTTTCGAATACGGCCAAAAACGCCATTGGCCATAAAGAGCTTTATCCTTACCTGGACGGACTGGAGCCCCTGGAGGCTTCTGCCGCCCGGCTCAAGCAGGCCACCCGGAACTATGCCAAGCGTCAGTTGACCTGGTTTGCCCGGGAGGAGTCTGCCCAGCCCATTTTCCGGGATGATTATGAACATTATGAATATTTTTTGAAAATTACCCTTTCCCGTATAGAAAATCAAAAGAAAGTATGGTATAATGAAGGACAACGGGTCCTCCCGTAAAAGCGGGGGTTTTCGTGATCCCCGCCGGTGTGTCCGGCAGCCCTTTTTTTCGTGGTTTTTCGCGGAGGTTCCGGACCCCGAAAAACAGAAAGGAAAGTGGTAGTCATGAAAAACCTGAACCTGCAGGACAGCTTTCTCAACCGAGCCCGGAAGGAACGGGTCCCGCTGACCATCTATCTGACCAACGGGTTCCAATTCAAGGGCGTTGTGAAAGGGTTCGACAGTTATGTCGTCGTCCTGGACAGCGATGGAAAGCAGAGCATGGTTTACAAGCACGCCATTTCCACCATCACACCCTCCAGACCGATTGCCTATTCGGAGGAGGACGAGGAGTTTACCGAGGAGTAAAAAAAGAGTCCCTCGGAGGAAGAGCATTCAACTAAAGAAAGGGGAAGCAGTGTGAACAATTTTGCCACAAAAATCGTTGGAGCCCTGCTTTCCCTTTTTTTGCTTTTTTATGTGGGGTATCAGATCGTTTCGGTGGTATGGCAGCCATACCGCACCATTGAGGCCCACAATTATACATATAACGATTCCATCAACTGCGAGGGTGTTATTATCCGGCAGGAAGAGGAACTGACCGCTGATTTTTCGGGAATCGCCTGCTACCTGGTGGCGGACGGTGGAAAGCTGGCCAAGGGAGATAGCTACCTCTCAGTTTACGGTTCGGAGGAGGACATTGCCCGGCGGGCAAGACTTTCCCGGATCGAGGAGGAAATCGCCCTGCTGGAGCGGGCCCAATCGGTGGGAGGCGTTCAGACCACCCTGCCTGATACGCTGGAAGCCCAGATCCGCAATCAGATGCAGCTTCTGCTGCAGATGGGAGAATCTGCAAATCTCTCCGGCCTGGCTGACAGCCGGGACGATCTGCTTTTATCCATGAACCGGCTGCAGATCGCCACCGGAATGGTAGAGGATTTTTCAGAGGCTGTTTCTGCTCTCCAAAAGGAAGCAGATGCAATAAAAAAGCAACTGGGTTCCACCCTCCGCACCTTTTCTGCGCCCCAGCCGGGATATTATTCCTCGGTGTCGGACGGACTGGAAAAGGTCCTTTCGAAAGCGGATATTTCCACCCTGACCCCATCATCGCTGAAGGCTTTGATGGAAACGGATGCCGCTCCCTCTCCCCGCTCCTCGGGTCGGCTGATTTATTCCACCGATTGGTATTATGCGGCAACCTTTGAGGAAGCTCATCTGGAGCGTTTTGCTCCGGGGCGGAAGATTACCCTGGATTTCGGTTTTTCCTCGGGAAAAGCCATTACCGGAACGGTTCAGCAGATCAGCCCGGTGGAGGATGGCAAATTCCTGGTGGTATTCCAATGTAGCTATATGGCGCAGGAGCCGGCCCGGATGCGCACCGCAAAGGCGACTGTGATTACCGCCTCCTATGAAGGACTCCGGATCGATAAATCTGCCCTCCGAATTGAGGACGGTCAGACCGGTGTTTTCGTAATTCTGGGCAATGCCTTGCGCTTCCGCAAGGTAGATATATTATACGAAAACGACGAATTTTTCATCTGCTCGGTGGGTGCCGATTCGGGTAGCCTGAAGCTTTATGATGAGGTTGTTGTGGAAGGAAAGGATCTTTATGATAATAAACCCATTAACTAACGATTTCATCCGGATCCCCTTCCCCGACCGGATCGATGCCATTCGGGATGCCATTGCCGAGGAAGCCATCCGGGCAGGACGGGATCCCTCCGAGATTTCTCTGATGGCTGTTACCAAAACAGTCCCTCCCGAGAAGGTCAATCTCGCCATTGAAAAGGGGATCACCCTGCTGGGAGAAAACCGGGTCCAGGAGATGCTTTCCAAGTACGAAAGCTACCGGGCCGGATCTCATATTCATTTTATCGGCGGTTTGCAGACCAATAAGGTCAAGTATATCGTCGGGAAGGTGGAAATGATCGAGTCGGTAGACTCTCTCCGGTTGGCCGAGGAGATCGGAAAGCGGAGCGTTGCCGCCGGCGTTGTAACGGATATTCTCTGTGAGATCAATATCGGTGGGGAGGAATCCAAGGGCGGAATCGCCCCTTTCGCAGCGGAGGAGCTGATCCGTCAGATGGCTGAAATTCCGGGGATCCACCTCCGGGGCTTGATGACCATCCCCCCTTATTGCGAGGATGAGAAAGTTGTCGAGAGCTTTTTTGACAAAACACACGCCCTTTTACTTGACATTCGGGCAAAAAACATTGATAATATAGATATGGATGTTTTATCGATGGGAATGTCCCACGATTTTCTCTCCGCCGTCCGACACGGTTCGACGGTCCTGCGGCTGGGAAGAATTTTATTCGGTGAACGGATCTACTAATAAAATAAATGGAGGTACTGCACGATGGGATTTATGAACAAGATCAGAGAGGTTCTCGGCGCTGAAGAAACCGATCCCGTGGAAAACGAAAACGGTTACGATCAGGAGGAGCTCCCCTTCCGCAAAAAGGCCTTTGACGAAGAAGCCAGCTACGCAGAGGATACCGGCGGACGGAAAAACCGCGTTGTGAATATTCACGCCACCACCCAGCTTCAGGTCATTCTTGTCAAGCCGGAGCGGTTTGAGGACGCAAGCTCGATCGCCGACCATCTCAACTCCAAGAGAACGGTGGTTCTCAATCTGGAATCCACCAATAAGGATGTTTCCCGCCGGCTGGTGGACTTCCTCAGCGGTGTGGCTTATGCCAACAACGGTCAGATCAAGCGGGTTGCCGCCTCGACCTTTATCATCACTCCTTATAACGTTGATCTCCAGGGCGACCTTCTGGACGAGCTGGAAAGCAGCGGTGTCTACTTCTGATGCACCAGGACCCATCCCTTTCCCGGGAGGACAAGCTTTTTCTCTCCCGGATCGCTGACGCGGAACGGATCTGCTCTGACCGGGGCATTCCCAAGTTCACCGCGTTTCTGGACGAGCATCAGCTGAGTCTTCTTCTGCCGATGCTTTCCCGGATGCCCGGCGCCCAGCTTTTCGGCGGCTATGAGGATGCCGAGCGGCGGGTTCTGGGCTTTTTCCCCGATTGGATGGAGCCTGCTCCCGAGGAATTTCCCATTTCTGCCATTAACCTTTCCTGGCGCAAGTCCGCCACCCTTTCCCACCGGGATATCCTCGGCGCGCTGATGAGCCGGAAAATCACCCGGGAAAGCGTTGGGGATATTCTGATCGCCGAGGGTGAAGGGTCTGTTTTCGTTCTCTCTCACCTGGCAGAGCAGATTTGCCGGGAGCTGGATCAGATTGGCAGAGAGGGTGTTCACGCGGAGGTCGGCACTCCCAAGCTCTCCTTGCTGGAGCCGAAATTTGAGGAGAGAAGCGGGGTCATTGCCAGTGAACGGTTGGATTGCGCCGTGGCGTTTCTCTGCTCAAAGAGCCGCTCGGGAGCCGTTTCTCTGATTGAAGGCGGGTTGGTTTCGGTCAACTCGGTGGTGGTCTGTGATTGTGATGTCCGGCTTAAGGCCGGTGATAAGATTTCCGTCCGCGGATGCGGCAAGTTTATCCTCGATATCCTCGGCCCCCAAACAAAAAAGGGGCGTTTATCCATTCGTATTAAAAAATATATATAATATATAATGAGGTGTTTTTATTATGCTGACATCCGCAAACATTAAAAATAAGCGGTTTGAAAAGAGCGGCCGCGCCGGCTACCGCGCTGACGAGGTTGACGCCTTCCTTCTCCAGGTTGCCGCTTCCATTGACGCAATGGAGAGTGAAAATGCCACTCTGCAGCGGAAGCTGGAGATTCTGGCGGAAAAAATCGAGGAGTACCGCAAAGATGAGGATAACCTCCGCAATGCCCTTCTCGGCGCCCAGCGGCTGGGAGACAGCGTTGTCAAAGAGGCTCGCGCCAATGCGGAGACCATGATCAAAGAAGCCACCCAGAAGTCGGAGTTTATGCTCCGGGATGCCACCATCAAATCAGAGACAATGATCTCTAACGCGGAAGAAAGCATTAAGCAGCAGGAAGCCCGCCTTGCCCGGATCAAGAGAGAGGTTTCCTCCTTCAAAAACCAGCTGATTTCCCTCTACTCGGCCCATATTGAGCTGATTAACCGTCTGCCGCAGGAGATGGAGAATGCCGAAAAGGAAAACATCACCTTCAAGCCGGCCTTTACCGAGGAGGAAGAGGTTGTCGCCGCTCCCGCAGAGGAAGAAGCGGTTGCTGATGAGCCTGCCGTCCAGGAGCCGGAAGAGGAGATCGTCGAAGAAGCTCCCGCCCCTCAGCCGGAGGAAGAAGAGATTGCAGAAGAGCCGGTCAAGCCCGCTCAGGAGGCATTTCGCAGCCTTCGCTACCGGGATCTGAAGTTCGGAGAGAACTATAACCTCCGGGATGACGGCTGATCGTTTCGGAAGGAAATCCTCGGAGGATATTCATGTTCGCCATTATCATTTGTCTTGTGTCGGCGCTGGTGCTGATCGGTGCTGACCAATGGATCAAATACATTGTTGATACCCAAATGCAGGTAGGAGACACCATTCCCCTCTGGAACGGTGTTCTCCATATTACCTATTTGCAAAATCTCGGCGCCGCCTTCGGCTCGATGCAGGGGCAAAAGTGGCTTCTGATCGGTGTAACGTCAGTGGTGCTTTTGGGGCTTCTTATCTACCTTTGCAGTGGACGGGTAAAGGCTCCGTTGTTGGCCACCTCCCTGACTTTGATTGTTGCGGGAGGGATCGGCAATTTAATTGACCGGATTTTCCGCGGTTTCGTTGTGGACTATGTGGATGTCCGGATCATTAACTTTGCTATTTTCAATTTGGCAGACTGCTGTGTTGTGATCGGCACGGCACTGTTGCTATTGCACGTGATTCGCACCGAGCTTCGGGACCGTGCCACCAAAAAAGCCGCTCAGGCGGAGACTGAAGCCCCTCCCCCCGATTTATCGGGCGGGGAGGAGTGAATGATTCCATCCCCAAAGGGAAAACGCCTCCGCAATCACCTTGCGGCGTTTTCCCCTTTTTTCTGCCGGAAGCTCTCAATCTGAACGAAAGGCGGCGATGCCGATGCCGGAATATTCCGCACTGACCCTGACCCTCTCCCCGGCCGATTCGGCTGCCGGTCTTCGACTGGATAAATGGCTCTCGGGGGAGGATGCCGCCGAGCTTTTTGCCGAGCAGGATGCTCCTCCTTTGACCCGAAGCGCCGCCGCCCGTATTTTGGAGGAGGGAAACGCTTCCTCCGGCGGAAAGGTTCTCCCAAAAAACTATAAGCTTCGGGGAGGCGAACAGCTGACGCTGACCATTCCTGCTCCCAAGGAATACCGGCTGGAACCGCAGAATATCCCCATCCATATTCTTTATGAGGACGAGCATCTGCTGGTGGTGGATAAACCCAAGGGGATGGTGGTCCATCCTGCGCCCGGAAACCCGGACGGAACCCTGGTCAACGCTCTCCTTTATGCCTGCCAGGGGCGGCTTTCAGGGATCAACGGTGAGCTTCGTCCGGGGATCGTCCACCGGATCGATAAGGATACCAGCGGGCTGCTTGTATGCGCCAAAACCGACCGCGCTCACGGAATTTTATCCGAGGCCATGGCCCGGCACGATTTTCACCGGTGCTATGAGGCCGTGGTTTACGGCAAGCTCAAAGAGCCCGGCACCGTTCACGCGCCCATTGCAAGGCACCCGACTGACCGAAAACGGATGGCTATTGTTGCCGGAGGGCGGGATGCAGTCACCCACTACTCTCCCATCCTTCAGTATCAGGATTTTTGCCACGCCAAAATGAAGCTGGAGACGGGACGAACCCATCAAATCCGCGTGCATATGGCGCATATCGGGCATCCGGTTGCGGGTGACCCGGTTTACGGACCTAAAAAAGTGATTGCCCGGTTGGCGGGACAATGTCTTCACGCCAGGGAGTTGGGCTTTGTTCATCCCATCACCGGAGAATATATGGAGTTTACCTCCCCTCTGCCCGAATATTTTACATCGTTTTTATCCACATTGAAAAAGGAGCAATCATTATGAAACCTTATGCCGGAAAACTGCTGATCACAGATATTGACGGTACCCTGATTACCCCAGAATTCACCTTTCCCGAGCGCAACCGGGAGGCAATTGCCCGGTTTGTGGAGGGCGGCGGTCTCTTTTCCCTTGCAACGGGCCGCTCCTTGGTGGAGTTGGATCTTGTTCTGGAGCGGTATGGCCTCCGTCCCTATATTACTGCCCCGGTCATCCTCTCGGGCGGCAGCAGCATCTACGATCTTTCTGCCCGGAAGGCGCTGGATGAGGTTTTCATCCATTCCTCCGGCCGAACCATTCTGGCGGAGTTGATGGACCTTTTCCCTCATACCGGCGTTTATGCTTACACAAATGAGGAGATCTTCGTTCTCCGCCCCTGCGAAATGGCCGAAAACCGGTTTGACTTTGAGGGACTTTCCCGCCGCCCCATTACCCTGGAGGAGCTTCCTGAAAAGATCTTCCGGTATTGCTTTGTGGATGATTCGGACATCATTTGGGAAATTATTCTTTACACCCAGCGGCATGCCTACCGTTTCCCCAACATTGACTTCCTCCGCACCGAGCGTCGGATGCAGGAGATCATTCCCATTAACATTAACAAGGGACTGTCTCTGCGGAAGCTGGCAGCTCTGCTGGATATTCCTTTGGATCACACCTTTGCGGTGGGTGATTATTATAACGATGCCGAGCTGCTTGCCCTGGCGGGACACAGCTTTACCCCCTCCAACGCTCCGGAGGATATTCAGGCTCTTGCCGAGAAGGTTGTTTGCCATTGCTCGGAGGGCGCCGTGGCGGACGTTATTGATTTGATTTGCCGTTAATCATCCCGAAAGGATTCACAGAGAATGTTAAAAGAGAAAATCGAGCGGGTGCTCCAGCGAGTTCAGAAGCCGGCACGGTATACCGGCGGTGAATTTGGCAGCATTGTAAAAGATAAGGCCGAGGTGGACGTGCGGTTTGCCTTCTGCTTCCCCGATACATATGAGATTGGGATGTCCCATCTGGGAATGAAGATTCTTTACCATCTGACCAATGAGATGGAGGGGGTATGGTGCGAACGGGTCTTTGCTCCTGCTCCCGATATGCAGGCAGAGATGGAGCGGGAAGAGATTCCCCTCTTTGCTCTGGAAAGCCGGGACCCCATTGGGGAGTTTGACTTTATCGGCTTTACTCTCCAATATGAGCTTTGCTACACCAACCTTCTCAATATGCTCCGTTTGGGAGGGATTCCGCTAAAGGCGGCCGACCGCAAGGGGCTGGCACCCATCGTCGTCGCCGGCGGGCCCTGCACCTGCAATCCCGAGCCCCTGGCAGATTTTATTGATATTTTCATCATCGGTGAGGGGGAGGAGGTCAACCCCGAGCTGATCCGTCTTTATGCGGATGCCAAAAAGAAGGGTCTGAGCCGGGCGGAGTTTCTTCGTGCCGCCGCCCGGATTGAGGGGCTTTACGTTCCCTCCCTGTATGATGTTACCTACGGTGAGGATGGCACCATTTCCTCCTTCCTTCCCCGGGACGGCGCTCCTGCCAGGATCAAAAAACGGATCATCAAGGATTTTGATAAGGTTTATTATCCCGAGCAGTTTATTGTTCCCTATATTGAAACGGTTCATGACCGGGCAATGCTGGAGGTGATGCGGGGATGCATCCGGGGCTGTCGGTTCTGTCAGGCAGGCTTCCTTTACCGTCCCCTCCGGGAAAAAACCGCTGGAACGCTTGCCGCCTCGGCACACGCTATCTGCGAAGCCACCGGGTACGATGAAATTTCCTTGACCTCCCTTTCCACAGGAGATTATTCGGGGCTGGATCCCCTCGTCCGGCAGATTCTGCCCTGGACCAAGGAGGAAAAGATCAACCTTTCCCTCCCCTCTCTGCGAATTGATAATTTCCCCCAAGAGCTGTTGGATCAGATCACCAGCGTCCGGAAAAGCGGGTTGACCTTTGCCCCCGAGGCCGGAACCCAGCGCATGCGGGACGTGATTAACAAAAATATCACCGAGGAGGAGATCCTCTCCACCTGCCGTATGGCCTTTGACGGCGGATATAGCTCGGTCAAGCTTTATTTTATGATGGGTCTTCCCTTTGAAATGGATGAGGATATTATCGGGATCAACACTTTGGCCAAAAAGGTCGTGGAGGAATTTTTCCGGGAAAAGAGGAAGGGAAAGGGGCTTTCAGTTTCCTGCAGCGTTTCTTCCTTTGTGCCCAAGCCCTTCACCCCCTTCCAGTTTGACCCCTCTGCCACCCGGGAGGAGCTTGCCCGGAAGCAACAGCTTCTTTTGGATACCGTTGCATCCCGGAAAGTGCATTTGAGCTGGCACGATCCCAACACCAGTATGCTGGAGGCAGTGTTTGCCCGGGGTGACCGCCGTTTGGGAGCTGTTTTGGAAGCTGCTTTCCGGAAAGGCTGTCGCTTTGATGCCTGGGACGAGCATTTTCGGATCGATCTTTGGGAGGATGCCTTTGCTGAGTGCGGCGTTTCTACCGCGTTTTATGCCCACCGCGCAAGAAGCTATGACGAGATCCTCCCCTGGGATCACATTGATATCGGCGTTTCCAAGGAGTTCTTTATCCGGGAGCATCAGCGGGCCGCCGAAGGAAAAACCACCCCCAACTGCCGGCAATCCTGTGCCGGATGCGGTGCAAACAAGCTGAAGGGAGGCCCCTGCTTTTGAAGACAGTTCGTTTCTTTTTTCGGAAAGAGGGGAGCACCGTTTATATCTCCCATCTTGATACTACCCGGTTTCTTTCCCGCGTAATCAAGCGCTCGGGAATCCCGGTATGGTATACCGAGGGGTTCAACCCTCACATTTATCTGACCTTTGCCCAGCCGCTTCCGCTGGGGTGCGGCAGCGTATGCGAGTCCTTTGATCTGCGGATCACTGATGACAATGCTGACCCTGCCGACCTTGCCCGGCGCTTAAACGAAGCCTCCTCCCCCGATCTGCCCATCTTTGCCGCCGGAGAAGCCACCTTTGCCCCTGCTGATATCTTTTATTCGGCATACCGCTTTACCTTTACCACTTCCGATCCGGAGGGTCTGACAGAGCAGATCCAAGCGTTTCTTGCCCGAAAATCCGTTCCTGCAGAAAAGAAAACCAAGCGGGGCACCAAAGCCATTGATATTGCCATCCTTTCCTCCGACCCAAAAATTTCGGTGGAGCCGGACGGTGTTATCCTGGAGATTTTGCTTTCTTCCGGCGTGGAAGATACCCTTTCCCCCATCCTCTACCGTTCCATTTTGGGGGAAGCCTGCGGCATTCAGCCCGAATGCGGAAGGATACTTCGCACCGCAATGCTCAACCAATCGAAAACGATCTTAACTCCGGTCCTTTGATCGGGAGTCTGAATATTTGAAGGGAGAACCATTATGCTGAACGGAAATCTGATCGACCTCAATGACCTGCCGATCTCGGAATGGAACCGCATTATTGCGCTGGCGCAGGAGATTATCAAGCGTCCCGAGCTTTATAGCGAAAAGTGCTACGGCAAGATCCTTGCCACCCTCTTTTACGAGCCCTCCACCCGGACTCAGATGTCCTTCCAGACAGCGATGCTGAAGCTGGGCGGACGGATCATCGGCTTTGACGATCCCCAAAACTCCTCCGTCTCCAAGGGCGAAAGCCTGAAGGATACCATTACCATCGTCAGCAATTATGCCGATATGATCGTTCTGCGCCATCCCAACGAGGGCGCAGCCCGGGCGGCCTCCCTTTACGCCTCCTGCCCTGTGATTAACGCCGGAGACGGCGGCCATCTCCACCCCTCCCAGACCCTGACTGACCTTCTTACCCTCTCGGTGGAAAAGGGCCGGCTAACCGATCTGGTGGTGGGAATTTGCGGCGACCTGGTCAACGGACGGACCGTTCACTCGCTGATTAAGGCTCTGAGCTGTTACCGGGGAAATTCCTTTGTTCTGATTTCCACCCCCAACCTGCGCGTTCCCTCTTATATTAAAGATATTATGTCTGCGGCGGGATGCCCCTTTACTGAGGTGGACTCGCTCAGCGAGGCGATCCCCATGCTGGATGTTCTTTATATGACCCGGATTCAGCGGGAACGGTTCACCTCTGAGGAAGAATATCTCCGGGAGAAGGATGTTTACCGGCTGGATCGGGAAAAGCTGATGAGTGCACGTTCCGATCTGCGGATCCTTCATCCTCTGCCCCGGGTGGACGAAATTGCCATCGAGGTGGACGATGATCCCCGCGCCGCGTACTTCCGCCAGGCAAGCTACGGCGTCTATGCCCGGATGGCCCTGCTGATCCGGCTGACCACCCCGCCCGAGTATCCTGTGGCTGAGCCTGCACCCAAGCAGCCCCTGCCCCACCACTGCGAGAATCCCCGGTGCATCACCCAGAAGGAAGGCTATCTGCCCGGTCTGTTTACCTCCGGAGGTGATATGCTTGTCTGCGATTACTGTGACTCCCGGCTCCTTATCTGAGCCGAAAAACATTCTCCTTCTGCTGGCCTCACCCCGGAAGGATAGCACCTCCACCGCCCTTGCCGAGGCCTTTCTACGTCCGCTGGCGGGACACAACATCACCCGGGTATTTCTCCCGGAGACAGACGTCGCCCCCTGCATCGGTTGCGGCGGCTGCGACCGGGGAAATCCCTGTCCTTTTAACGGGACGGACGAAATGGGCCGGCTTCTTTCCCTAATCGGGGAGGCAGACGGTGTGATCCTGGCAACGCCGGTTTATTTTCTCTCCCTCCCAGCCTCTGCCAAGGCTTTCACCGACCGGCTCCAGCAGCTTTACAGCCGTCGGTTTCTTCTGGGACAAACCCAGTCCAAAAGAATCCCCTGCGGTTTGATTATTACCTGCGGAAGTGAAAACCCCGAGGGCCCTGATGCCCTGCGCCGCCAGGCAGGGATGCTTCTGTCCACCTTTTTCGGGCGGATCTGCTGTGAATATGCCCGCACCGCCACCGATGCCTCCCCTCTTTCCCGGGCGGACTTCCAAGCCTGCGAAGCCTTGGGGCGGGATTTCGGTCAGGCCCTTGCGGATGGGATCTACGAATAAGTTCTGTCCTGCCTCCTCCTTTTTTGGGGGAGGCTTTTCTTTTGCAAAAAACACTTGACACAGGTCTTATATTATTGTATTATTGTATTAACACAAGAAGACAAGGAGGTGGATGGAACAATGTCATGGCAATTTCACTCGGGAACGCCGGTCTTTCTCCAGATTGCAGATCATCTCCGGGGAGATATTCTGACCGGAGCTTTTCCGCCGGGAGAGCCCTTTCCCACCGTCCGGCAACTGGCCTTCGAGGCCTCTGTCAACCCAAACACCATGCAAAAGGCCCTGATTCTCCTGGAGGAGGAAGGCCTCCTGGTGACCCACGGAACGGTTGGACGGACGGTGACACAGGATCAGGAAACCCTGGACCGCGCAAGAGACACCCGGCAGCAAGCCTTTGTGCGGCAGGTTCTCAGCCAGGCAAAAACGCTGGGACTGTCCGGCGAAGTACTATCCAAACTGATTGCAGAAAGTGAGGCGGAAATATGAGCACACCTCTTTTAATCTGTCAGGACCTATGCAAAAGCTATAAGAAAGGCACTCCGGTGCTGGATCATCTGAATCTGGAGATCCCCAGCGGCAAGATCATCGGCCTTTTGGGCCCCAACGGATGCGGAAAATCCACCCTTCTGAAGCTGATTTCGGGACTGCTCGTTCCCACTGAGGGGCAGATCTTCCTCTGCGGCCAACCCCGCTCGGAGGAAACCAATCAGCTCATTTCCTACCTTCCCGAGCGCACCTACTTTTCCTCCCGGATGAAGGTTTCCGATCTGATTCGCTTCTTCACCGACTTCTACCCCGATTTTGACCCCAATCTTGCCGCCAATATGCTGGCGGATCTGGGCATTCGCACCGGGGATTCGCTCAAAACCCTCTCCAAAGGCACCAAGGAAAAGGTTCAGCTGGTGCTGGTAATGTCCCGGCGGGCCAAACTCTATCTTTTGGATGAGCCCATCGGCGGCGTTGACCCCGCGGCGCGGGAATACATCCTCCGAACTATCATCAGCAGCTATAATCCCGATGCCTCGGTCATTATCACCACCCACTTGATTACCGATATTGAGCCTGCCCTGGATGATTTCTGCTTTATGGGCTACGGCGGAAAAATCCTTCTTTCTGGGGAGGCAGACTCCACCCGTGAGACCTACGGCAAATCCCTGGATGAGATCTTTAAGGAGGTGTTCCGCTATGCTCGGTAAGCTTCTGAAGTACGATATGAAGCCGGTTTTTCGCGTTTGGTGGATTCTTGCCCTAAGCGTGCTGGCCTTGTCCGTCCTGATCGGGATCGGCTCCCAGGTGGCGGTGAATCTTTCTCATTTGCATCCCTCCTTTGAGGTTCTGGAAATCTTCGCCTTTCTCACCTTTTATATGATGTTTTTCGGCTATTTTGCCTTTCCTTTGGCCACCTGCATTCTGGTGCAACTCCGTTTTTATCGGAATTTCTTCACCGACGAGGGATATTTGACCTTCACCCTCCCCGTCAAGCGGAGCACCCTTTTCCTCTCCAAATTCATCAACGCACTCTTTTGGGATATGGCCACCATTGCCGTTTGCATCGTCTCGGCGATTCTGCTGTTTCTGTTTGCACCTGTCTTTTTTGACAACGATCCCGCCAGTCCCTCTTTGCTGATCTCCCTTCTCCCCGATTTCTTCCAGGAGGCCATTCCCGATATGATCACAACCCTCGGCGGCTGGCTTGTCCTTTATATCGTTGAGATTCTGATTCTGATTCCTCTTTCTTCTGCCACAAATATTCTTTTCCTCACCCTTTGCATCACCGTCGGGTCTGTGGTGGCACAGAAGCATAAGCTTCTGGCGGCGATCGGAATCTATTACGGCGCGCAGACGGTTCTGTCATTCTTCCTCTCCTTCCTCTCTTTCCTTCCCTTCTTTACCCTGCCCTTCCTGTTTATCGGCTTCGCCGCATCATCCGCAGGAATTACAGCGATGCTTTTGGCTTTCGTCTGCATCTTCCAGGGAATGCTCTGCGTGACTCTTTATCTCATCACCCTTCATCTGCTGGAACGCCGACTGAATTTAGCGTAAATAAGGAGGAACAAAACAATGAAAAAACGTGTAATTTCGATTGTATGTGCTCTGTTTTTCCTCCTTGTGCTGACCCTTGGTGTTTCTGCGGCAGATCAGCAATGGGTTTTAGAAAAGAAGGACACTATCCTCACCGGGGATGGCCAAACCTACGAAAAATACACCTTCCCGGAAAGCGGATATTTTCTTGCCCCCAAGGAGCTTTATTATCGCGGGTTTATTGACAGCACTTATGAGGTATATACCCCCACGCTGCATTCCGACTCCTTCTGCGTGGTTTCGGAGTGGCAATATTCCAAAGATCTGCGGAACATTAACTTCTACGTTGCACCGCATATGCGGGAATCCTTCGACCGGTTTATGGACGGGGAATATACCACCGTCCGGCTGGAGGATCCCATAGAGGAACGGGCCAACACCCTGGAAATGGCTACGCTGGAGGGACTGAATGCTCTCCCTGCCGAGGAAAAGGTGGACGTAACCACCTTGGCACACACTCTTTTGTATCATATTACCGTTTACGATGAGACGGATTCCATCGCCTACCTTTTCGGCGCCATTTACAAGGATGAATACAGCGGTCAACTGTTTTACATCAACTACGACCGTCTGGATAACAGCTACTTTGATGCCTACGGCGATTTTTCCTACCGCCGCGGAACGGTGGGGGTAGCATACCTGGAGGGGGATCTGCTGAATGCGATCCAGCAGGCGTCCCTTTGGATGCCCCAGCGAACCACCCAATGGTATGGCTTTGAATTTGCCGCAGGTGACACCTCCGAGGAGGATTTCGCCGTCCTTGGCTGGATCATCTATGCGGCCATCGGGTTCATCTTCCCTATCCTCCCCTTCGCAGCAGGAATCGTGCTGGCAAGCGTGCGGAAGATGGGTTATCAGCGGGGCTGGTACGCTCTTTCAGGGCTCTCAGTGCTTTGGATGGCCGTTGCGGCAATCTTCCTGGTTGTGGTCCTTCTGCAGTCGGGAAGCATTCCCTTCCAAGGTTGAATATTGTGTACAAGTAGCCCTATGATCGTACTCCAAAGAACAGTAAAACTCTCTGCTGAAATTCAGCAGAGAGTTTTTTCAATGGATAATTATTTAATTTCCTGTTCCAACGCCTTAAACGTTTCGGTGTTGAAAAAGTCATACAGGGATATTTCCAAGCCATCACATAATTTCTTGAGCGTAACAACACCTGCGTTTTTACTACCACCATTTATAATATTTTTTAACGTTGAAGGTGGAACTGCAGAGATTCTTGCAAGGGCATTTACCGATAATCTCTTTTCCTCACACAATTCCAGCAATCTATTTGCTACGGCTTTTCTCGCATCCACAAAATCACCCCCAAGAAGTTCTATCCATAGTTTATGCTTTTTCGGAAAACAATAACGACCATATATGGACTTTTTGGACCGTATATGGTAAACTTACCGAAATAATCGAGAAGCTGATTGTTGAACAAACATCACCGTACAGCCATCTTTAGGCAAACAAATCCGACATTGTCCTCTTGCGGATTCAGCGCATACATCCTGTTTTTTTGTCAAAAGTATTGACATTGACGGAGCATAATAGTATAATTATTTTGCGGTTCTCTATACGCAAGACAGCCGCATTAATTTCCAACGGAACATCCCGTTGTATCATCGAGGAGGAATTGTCATGTATAATTGTCCGAAATGCGGCGTTGAGCTCCAGGATACCGATACCGCTTGCCAGGCTTGCGGATGGGTCAAGGAAGAGCCCGCTGCCGAAGCAGAGCAGGCTACTGCTGCAGCATCCGTTCTGGATACTTCCGACCGCACCGCTGAATTTGATCCCGCTGATATGGAGAAGAATAAGATTTGGGCCATCCTTGGCTTCATCTTCCCTGTCCTTTTCTTTGTCCCTCTCGTCATTGACGGCGGCACCTCCAAGTACGGTCGTTGGCTTGCCAATCAGCAGCTGATTATTTTTGTTGCCAGCCTCATTCTGAGCATGATCTCCTGCGGTATTCTGGGCATCGTTGCTCTGGTTTTCCAGATCATGGGCATTGTTTACGCTGTTCAGGGCAAGGCGAAGGATCTGCCCCTCATCAGCAAGCTCGAGATCATCAAATTGGAGAAGTAATTTCACCATCCAAAAGCACTCTTCTGCGGAAGGGTGCTTTTTTCTTGCAAAAATATCAGGATTCGGCCGAAAAAAGCCGCAAAAAGCCTTGACAAAGGGCCCTTTCTATGCTAAAATAGTCAAGCCGCTTGTGCGAGGCTTTGAAAGTGGGTCTTCCCCGCCCCGGTGCAGCGAGTTTAATGAAAGCAGGTAAATGCTAATGTACGCAGTAATCCAGACCGGCGGTAAGCAGTACCGCGTTTCCGAAGGCGATTTTGTCTTTGTGGAAAAGCTTGAAGCAGCCGAGAATGAAACGGTCAACTTCGATCAGGTTATCCTCCTCGCCGATGATAACAACAACGTCACCGTTGGAAACCCCACTGTTGCCGGCGCAGTTGTCACCGCAAAGGTCATCAAGACCGCTAAGGGCAAGAAGGTCACCGTTTTCACCTACAAACCCAAGAAGAACGAGAAGCGGAAGATGGGCCACCGCCAGTTCTATACCAAGGTTCAGATCGAGTCCATCAAGGCCTAACCTATGATCCGTGCGGTTTTCTACACCGCCGGCGATCAGCTCCGCGGCTTCCATATTAAAGGACACGCAGGGCTGGACGAAGCCGGAAAGGATATTCTTTGTGCCAGCGTTTCTTCCGCAGTGATGACTGTGGTGAACGGAATTTGCGAATGCGCTTCCGTTTCAAACACAGAGCTTCGCGTGGAGAAAAGCGGCGATCTATTCTTCCTGTTGCCGGAGGATGCCGGCAGCGAGACCGCTTTGATCTTTTTGCAGGCGCTGGAGCTTCAGCTCAAGCTTCTCCAGGAGGATTACAAGGGTCATATTAAAATCACATACAGAGATGTTACTGCTCTGTAACCTGAAAGGAAAGGGATACCAATGCTTAAGATCAGCATGCAATTTTTTGCACATAAAAAGGGCGTCGGCTCCACCAAAAACGGTCGTGACTCCGAGTCCAAGCGTCTTGGCGTGAAGCGCGCCGACGGTCAGTTCGTTCTCGCCGGAAACATCCTTGTTCGCCAGCGGGGCACCCACATTCATCCCGGTACCAATGTTGGGATCGGAAGCGATGATACCCTCTTCGCTTTGGTAGACGGCAAGGTCCGTTTCGAGCGTCTGGGCAAGGATCGCAAGAAGGTTTCTGTTTACGAAATCGAGCAGTAAAAGCAAGGACGGGCAAGCATCAAACGCTTGCCCGTTTTCTTGTATAAAGAAAGAGCCTGTACGGTTCCCCGTACAGGCTCTTTTCCGTTTGAAATCGTTTATTTTTCCATTGTATTCTCAGCAAGGATGAAGAGGGGGCGCTTTTTGGTTTCCAGATAGATCTTCCCGATGTACTCCCCGATGACACCGATGGAAAGCAACTGCAAGCCACCGATGGCCCAGACTGACACAACGATGGTGGTCCAGCCGTCCACCGTCCAGCCAATGAAATGGATAACCAGGAAGTAGATAAGCATCAGAATGCTGGCCAAAAAGATGAGGGTCCCCAAAGTGGTAATCATCCGGATGGGCTTGATGGAAAGTGAAGTGATTCCCTGGGTTGCAAAGGCAAGCATCTTTTTCAGCGGGTATTTGGAGGTGCCGGCAAACCGCTCGCTCCGCTCGTATTCCACCGTTCCGGTCTTGAATCCCAGCATGGGCACGATTCCCCGCAGGAAAACATTGACCTCGGTAAATTCACTCATTGCAGCCAGCGCCCGCCGGGACATCAGCCGATAGTCGGCGTGATTAAAGACCACCTCTGCGCCCATAAGCCGCATCACCTTATAAAACCCCTCGGCGGTAAACCGCTTGAAGAAGGTATCCTTCTTCCGGCTGCTCCGGACACCGTAAACAATATCGCAGCCTTCGTTGGTGTAGCAATCAACCATACCGTCAATGGCGTTGATATCATCCTGCAGGTCAGCATCCATAGAAATGACCATATCGGCCCGCTCCCGGACGGTCATCAGACCCGCAAGGAGAGCATTTTGGTGGCCTCTGTTCCGGGAAAGCTTCAATCCTTCAAAGAGCGGTTCGTTGGCCGCCAGCGCGGAAATCATCGGCCAGGTATTATCCTTGGAGCCATCGTCCACGAAAACTACACGGCTCTCCTCCGAAATCTTCCCCTCACGGCAAAGGGCCGCCATTTTTTCCCGCATCCGGGATGAGGTCTCGGGAAGGACCTCCTCTTCATTATAACAAGGAATTACAACATACAGAATATTTCCCATATTCATTCTCCTTCCTTCTCATCCGATGCTTTCGGTTCAACTTCCGCGGGGGTTTCCTTCTTTTTGCCACGCACAACAAACCAAACAATTCCGCCGACTACCACAAACACGATCAGAATGACCAGGACGATGGAAGAATACTGATCCACCACCTGAGAAACCAACTGCCAGGAATCTCCCAAAAGACGTCCTGCCGTACAAAGGATGGTATTCCAGGCCAAACTGCCGATGGTGGTATAGAGGAAGAATTTACCCATATTCATCTCACAGATGCCGGCAGGAATAGAGATCAAACTCCGCACGATAGGAACGAAACGGCAGAGCAACACCGTTTTTTGGCCACGCTTGGTAAACCATTCATCCGCTTTGCGGATATCGTCCGGCTTGAAGCGGAGGATCTTTCCTACCTTCCCTTCTGCCAGCTTCATCAGTCGTTCTTTTTTCAGGAGACGTCCCACAAGGTAGAGGACAAGGGCTCCCAGAATCGAGCCTACCGTGGCAAAAAGGATGACCAACGGAAGGGTCATTTCGGTATAGGTCGTCATAAATCCGCCGAAGGATAAAATCACCTCGGAGGGGATGGGGGGAAAAATATTCTCCACAAAAATCAGAAGCAGAACAGCGAGATAACCCCACTGGTCCATCAACTGAATAATGATCTCTTCCATTTCAAACTCCTTGCTATTTATGGTATTTTCCGCCTGCCCCGATGGACATAGCACGGTAGAGCTGCTCGGCCAGCATCAGCCGGGCAAGCTGGTGGGGAAAAGTCATCTCAGACATAGAAAGGCGAAGGTCTGCCCGCGCCTTGACCTCGGGGGCCAGCCCGTGAGAGCTGCCGATCACAAAGGTAATGGCGCTGGCCCCTCCCGTTGCCACCCGGGAGATATATTCCGAAAGGGCGGGTGAGGACATCTGCTTCCCTTCAATGCAAAGTGCCACGCAGATCCCTGAAACCGAGTCAAGAATCTTCTTTCCCTCAGCCGAAAGCGCGGCGGCAATCTCCTTTTCGGAGGGGGCTTCGGGGAGTCTTGTTTCGGGAAGTTCGACCACCTCCGGACGACAGTAAAGGGAAAGCCGCTTGATATATTCGGCAACGCCGTCCGTCAGGTATTTTTCCTTGAGCTTCCCCACCGCTACAATTTTGATCCGAAGCAATCTCATCGCCCCCTTTTTATATATTGTACCATATTTGTCCTGTCAATGCAATGAAAGAAATTATCTATGCCTTTTGGGGATGGGCAGAAGCATCCGCGTTTCCGCGCGATACCGGGCAAAGCCCTCCTTCCGGGACTGCCGACCGTCAGCCATAGGGATGCTGACAGCAAAGAAAAGGACGGTATTGCAGACCGCGCCTATCAACAAAAGCCAAAGCTCCGGAGCGGCACAAACCACCGCAACTCCCACACCCCACCACATCAGAATTTCGCCCAGATAGTTGGGATGGCGGGAATACTTCCAAAGGCCGGTACGGATAAAGCCGCCTGTCTTTTGTTTGCGGAAGTGGTGCATCTGGATATCCGCACTTCCCTGCAGGATCACCGCCAGAAGGCTAAGTACCACCCCGATCAGGCTGATGGGAGAAAACTCCACGCCATACTCTATCGCCCAGGCGGCGGGGAGGGTACAGCCATAAACAATCAGGGTGGGAACCATATGAATTCCCACAAAGTTAATAACAGGGTAGAACGGGCCTGTTTTTTCCCGGAGCATCGTATACCGCCAATCCTGGTGGGAAAGGCCGTGGAAGGTGTAGGCCCAGTTGGCCGTCAGCCGGATTCCCCAAAGGAACACAACTGCTATCAGCAAACCGCCCAGGAGGTTTGCTCCCCGAAAGAGGGCCAGTCCGCCCAAAATCACCAACGGCTGCACCGACCAATAGGGGTCATACACCGAGGCATTCCTAAAAATCAGGCTGAAGAGGAAGGTAAACACTGTTGCGGTGATATCCGCAAGGAGAAGGTTCAGCCAAAAATCGAAGGGGAGTTTCCCAAAAAAGAGGATGCCAACCGCCGTTGCCAAAAGATAAACCGCCGTTACCAAAAGAAAGCTGATTCCCCTGCTTTGCACGGGCTTCATTCAATCACTCCCAATCAAAATTTTCCTGCCCTGCGCCCAGAGCAAAATGATATTTCACAATTCCAAGATCCATTTTGGAGCAAGGGCCGGTCAATTCCTTTGCAGACACCCTTCTCCCCTTTTGAGTAAAGAAAAACCGCTGCTGGTTGATGGCTGTGGGGGCCAATAAAGCGGCCTCCATCCCCTTGCGAAACCAATCGGGGATCGGCTCCTCCCACCGGCAGAGCTTTTCAATGGGTTTACTTTTATGGGGCACACCCTGCGTTTGCCCATACCCCAAAGAGATAACGATAGCAAGCTTTTTTCCGGGGGCAGGCGTAAAGGGGACCTTTCCCTTCCGGAAGGTCAGGGCCACCCAGCAGCTATTCAGCCCCATACTCTGCGCCAGCAGTACCAGCTCCTCGCCGTACCAGCCGACGGTTTCCTCTTTCCCGTCCTCTGCGGCAATTGCGAGGTAATTTTTGCAGTTACGGAATCGACCGTAATGCGCCAGAGCGCCCGAAAAAGCCTCCGGCTCGTTGGTGCAGAGGGCAATCTGCAGCCCACTTTCCTTCTCGATCCGCTCAATTTCCTGCTTCAGACGGCAGATAACCTCCTCCGGGATGGGAATATCCCGGTAGGCGCGAACAGAATGGCGCTGTTGCATAGCATTCAGAAGTTCCATCCTTCCCCCTCCTTTCGACAAAGTATAGCACATTTCCCTCTGCCTTTCAAGAAATATCACCCAAAAAAAGAACCGGGCGGAGAAAGCACCTCCGACCGGTCAGCATCTTTTATTATCCGGGTAGACTCATCAGCACAATGGCCAGAATCCCAACCCCCACTCCCACCCATTTGGCCGGAGAGAGCCGTTCCCGGAAAAGGATGGCTCCCACCAGGGAGAGAAGAACGGTTACCCCGCCATTATAAACCGGGAACAGAAGGGTGCCGTCAATGGTGGCGGTGGCGTGAGTGTTCAGCGCCTGAAAAAGCCCTAAAATCACACCGATCGCCCCGGCAGAAAGGGGAATGGAAGGGGTGAGCTTGAAGGATTTTTTGACCTTTCTGCAGTAGAAAAAGATTAGCAAACACCCTGCAAGAAGGGTTGCGGAAAAATAGCTGATGAACAAAAAGCTGGAAATATCCACCGGCTGAGTCTTTGTGTAAACCTTCTGCACCACCACCGTTGCGGCATTGCAGAGAAAGGTAATGAGCACAAAGATCAGCCAACGGGTATTGACTTTGGTGTCTCCCTCCTTTTTGACGTTCAGCACAAATGATAGGATCACCAGTCCTGTTGCAACGATTCGCAAAACGCCAAAGGGCTCTGAAAAAGCCACCGCAGAAAGGATGATCGGAACCAGCATGGAAAAGTTATTGAGCAGAACCGTCAAAGAAACAGGGCCGGAGGAAAGAGCAAAAACATAAATAACCTGAAAAAGAACACTCAGCACACCCATCATTACAGCAAAGAGAGCTGTCATCCCAAAGTTTCCGGTATATTCCCCCGAAAGAAGGGCAGGCACCGACCCGAGAAAACCCGGCAGGAAAATAATCGCGGAGGCCAGAAAGATCATTCCGTTGTAAAGAAGTGCGTCACTGACATTATGGACGATCTTTTTTGCAAAGGCACTTTGGATGGTTACCTTGGTCGCCGCCATGGTGCATAAAGCGAGCAAAATCAGCGCTGTTATCATATGTTATCCTTCTTTGATTTCCAGTTTTCCCAGAGCGCAGAACTCGGTTTCGGGGATTTTTTCCTCCATCGGGAGCTTTATATCCCGCTCCCACACCGGATCATACAGGCCGATTCCCAGCTGATAGCTTCCGGCCGGAAGATCCTCGGGGAGGGTCAAAGCGTAGGTTTCGGGATACTCGCCATCCTTGATCCACTTGCTGCTGCCGCTCATTCCGGCTGAAAGGGTTACCGTTTTCTCCCCCTTCAGCAGGAAGCGCACCTCGTAATTGCGGGGAGCACGGCCCACAGCACGGTTGATCCACCGGGCATCCACCGAAAGAGTTTCCCCCTTGGTTGCCTCCATTTTATAAGCAGCATAGGTAAGGACCATCCGGTAGCCCATATTCAGCAGACCTTCCCGGATCAAGTCGGGGTAATCCTCAATAAACCGGCGGGCTTCCGAGCCGCCCCAGCCAATTACGGTAAAATAGTTAGGATGGAGAGAAAGACCGTCCTTGACGATATATTCCACCGTCCGGCGAGGGTCATAGCCGTTGCATCCCTCAGCAGTAAAGGGGCCGCGGTCCAGGGTCTTGAACATATCCTCACAGAACATTCTCTCACAGTTTTTGACCTCCTGGCCGGCGCCATCCCGGCGAAGAGTGAGGTTGGGATATTTCTGCGCCAGATCGTAAGCGGACCATCTCAGGTAGTCCTGATAACGGTTGGGGTCATTGTAGTTTTCGTAAGGCTCATCGGGATCATAGGAATAGGAGAGGGCAAGACAGGTATCCGGCAGGCAGGAGGTCCAGATTTCCAGGATCTTTCCCAAAGCCTCTCTCTTGGTCTCCAGGTCGGGATACATAAATCCGGTATGCCACTCGCCCCACATTCCGTAGCCCCGCAGATCCATATAGCGCATCAGGCGGTTGGTTTCCTTCATATGCTTCTGAAATGCGGTGAGGTAGCATCTGAGTCTTTCCTGATAATAAGGATCGCTGATATCGCACAGATAATAATCACTTTTTCCGTTATTCAACTTCCGCGTTCCCTTTTCGCCCAGATATTCTAAAAGATAGGTGGGTGCACCCTGCCCCCGCTCCCGATACCAGACCTTTGTTTCGGAGGCCATACAGGAAACGACCTGCTTTCCTTTTTTGGTCCAAAAATCATAAATAGCATCATAATAGGTAAAGTCGTACACATCCTTTGCGATCTCAATATCGCTCCAGGAAAAATAGAGGGAGATGTTATCCACATCGGGGTAGTCGTAAGCACTCTCATCCAGAATGATATGGTTTTCGTATCTGCCGGTATGGGGCGGATTGCCGGGGCGGGCAGAAAGAACGTGGTTATCATAAAGGACCCAGCCCATATCGGGATTATGAAGGACAACAGAGCGATCCTCCCCGGGCAGAATATGGAGTGTTCCCTCGGAAGGTATACGAAGTGTTTTTTCCATCTAAATTCTCCTTTGCACAGCATTCATACACACCGGTCGTTTTCTCTATTATTATATCACGTCAAATCATTTCGTCAAGATTTTATTGGCTTTTTCGCCGGAAACAGGCGATTATCAGGAGAATCGTCCCTGCGGAGGAAGAATTCCAAACAAAATTGCGGGAATAACTTCGTTTTGGGAAATTTATTTTGCTTTTTCTTGACATAACAAAATGGATATCTTATAATGAAAATAATGCTTTTTCCAAGAAAGAAGCCTTTCCGGAACACTTATTATGCAGGAGGTATTATCATGGCAAGAATCACACAGGATTTAAATACCGTTTGGGACTATCGCATTGGCCAAGGGACCTTTTCCCGAATCAAAGTACCTTTTTCTTCTCTCCCCGTGGGACTGTCCACCTGCCGGAAAACCTTTGATGCACTTTGCACCGATAAGCGCACCTTCCTCTTTTTTGAGGGTATTACCTATCACGCCTGGGTCAACTTCAATGGTGTTGATTTGGGGCAAATGCTTCCTTACTGCGAATACCGGTTTGAGATTACCTCCCTTTTGAAGGAGAAGGATAATCTCCTGACCGTTGAGCTTTCGGATATCGATGTGACCTTCGGACCCGCCGAGGGCTGGGAAAACTATGGAGGAATCATCCGCCCCGTTTGGGTGGAATATGCTCCGGATGCAATTTTAACAGATGTGGTGTTCACTTCTTTTCTGTCAGAGGAGTATACCAAGGCAGACTGTCACATTTCCGTTGAAACAGACGGCTTTCCCTCCACCGGTCTTTACCGCTATACCCTCACCGATCCCACTGGAAGGGTCGTTTACTCCGGCGATTCGGCAGAGAGTGAATATTCATTTTCGGTAGAACATCCCCTTCTTTGGTCTCCGGATTTTCCCAACCTTTACACCCTGGAAACTGCCCTTATGATAGACGGCGAGCCTCAGGATGTAGATTGCAGAAAGGTCGGCTTCAAGGAGTTTACCGTAAAAGGAAAACGGTTCTACCTGAACGGCGTCCCCACCTTCCTGACCGGTGTTTGTCGGCACGATACCTGGGGTGACCAGGGGCACACTCTGACCCCTGCTCAGATGGAGCAGGATATGCGGATGATTAAGGAGCAGGGCGTCAACTATGTCCGGCTGGTGCATTATCCTCATATCAAGCGGATTGTTGAACTGGCAGACGAGATCGGACTGCTGATTTCGGAGGAGCCGGGTCTTTGGTGGTCGGATATGCATAATCCCACCCTCTGCGCTGATAGCCTTGAGGTGCTCAAGCGAACCGTGATCCGGGATCGGAGCAATGTCAGCGTTGCTTTTTGGCTGGCCTTTAATGAGTGCATCTTTACTCCGGAGTTTATTCAGGATTCCTCCCGCGTTTGCCGCGAAACCGACCCCACCCGTCTGGTTTCGGGCGCAAACTGTATGAGCATTGAGATGACCAAGGAGCATTTTACCAAAAACGGCTTTGACTTCTACACTATGCACCCCTACACCGATGACCCGAATAAGCTTTGGCCCAGCGTAAAGGAGCTGACCGACAAGCCGGTTCTTTTCACCGAATGGGGCGGCCACTTTATTTGGGAGAGCAAGGAGCTTTTCCGCCGGTATGTAGGTGAAATGGTTAAGATGTGGCGGAATCCTGAGGATGAGCCGGTGCTGGCCGGTGCAACCCTTTGGTGCTGGTCGGATATTTATGAGTTCTCCCGCGCGGAGCCGGGTTGCCGGGATGGAATCCTCTATGAGGGTCTGACCGACCTTTACCGCAATCCTCACGACCACTTCCACCTTTTCAAAACCCTCTTTGCCGAAATTAACGCCGAGCCAAAGCAGGAATGTCAAATGGAGGTTTGCGGCCAGGTGGCAGAGGGCAATTATCTGCCCATTCCGATGGTGAATACCGCACCGGAATATAACGAAGATGCGGCTTATGAAAAGATGAAGGAGCTTTGGAGCGAACCGGTTACCCGATTCTATTACTATCATAAGAAGAACAGACGGATTACCGTTGGCCCCATCCTCCCCGAAGATCCCCTGCAGATCGGAAATCTCCCTGTTGACTGTGCGAAAAAGCCCTTTGTGGTCTGCGGAGGAAGCAAGGTTACGATTCCGGTCAATGAAACGGGAAAACAGCTTTGGGTCGTCGGCAACTCCAGCATGCCTTACGGTTATCCCGTTTACGGTGCATACGGTGCGCCGGTGGGCGAATATATTATCCGCTATGCGGACGGAACGGAGGATACCTTCCCCCTACGGAACGGCTATGAGATCACCACCGCTCACGGAATCTTTGGGCCCTCTCGGCTCAACCCGGTTGCGGCAAATGCTCCCCGTGCACTCACCTTCGAGTACGACAGAGACTGCGAGAGCTATACCATAAATATGATGGCGCTCCCCCTGCAGGATAAAGAGGTTGAAGCGCTGACTCTGAAGTGCTCGGATGAAAAGTACGCCCTTCTTTTCTATGCAGTAACGCTGGAAAAGTAATATTTATCCAAATAAGAAAAGGAGATGCCTGTGATGCTTAAGCCTTCCGATGCCATTATAAACCTTCCGATTTCCAACGCAAGAGACCCCTTTGTTCTTCACTATGGCGGAAAGTATTACATTTATATCACCGGCTGGGACTGCTATGTCAGTCAAAGGGATAAGCTTTCGGTAATGGGTTGGAAGGTACAGCGGGATATTGTTCAGCTTCCCGAGGATTTTGCCGGCGATAACTGGGCTCCCGAGGTTCATTATTATGACGGTGCATTTTACATGTTCACCACCTACCGCTCTACCAAAAATGGTCACCGGGGTTGTGCGATCTTCCGCTCTGAATCTCCTACCGGCCCCTTTGTTCTCCATACAGACGGACACAACACCCCCTCCGACTGGGACGCCATTGACGGCACTCTTTACGTAGATGAGGAGGGTCAGCCCTGGATGGTATTCGTTCACGAGTGGACCTCAACCGATGACGGAATTGGCCGGATGGACTGCATCAAGCTTTCCAAGGACCTGAAGACCACCATCTCCGAGCCGGTGGAGCTTTTCCGGGCGGACGATCCCTCCTGGGGAAAAATCCCCTGGGGGACAAATCAAATTACCGACGGCTGCTTCCTTTACAAAACCGAGGGCGGCCAGCTTCTGATGCTTTGGTCCACCTGGGATGAGAACGGCTACTGCGTGGGAATTGTCCGGAGCGAAAGCGGCTCGATTCTCGGCCCCTGGACCCATGATGAGGAGCGGCTTTTCTCCAAGTCCATCCTGGGGGATTTTGACGGCGGACACGGTATGATCTTTTCCGATTCTAACGATAATCTTTGGCTTTCCATCCACTCTCCCAACGGGATCATCGGAACGCGCACAGAGATCCCCGTTCTGATCCCCATTAAGGAGGAAAATAATACTCTCGTATGGGATTTGGAATCCCGGCCCGAGAACA
This sequence comes from Oscillospiraceae bacterium, assembly GCA_017466885.1. GTDB lineage: Bacteria > Bacillota > Clostridia > Oscillospirales > Ruminococcaceae > RGIG4130. The sequence continues at coordinate 18,899 of JAFTTH010000024.1, read as the reverse complement.
CGGAGATGAAGCCTGCGTAATCATCCCAATTTTCGGTGCAAGCCACACCAGAATATGATAAAGAAAAGCAGAACCAATCACCCGCTACTATTGCTACCACGAAAGGCTCCGGTGGATTACCATCATTCCTGATGATCCAACGAAACTGGAAAAATAATATGTCAATCAATAAGGAGTATTTAATTATGAAACGCTTTTGGACTTTGGTTATGGTTACTGTGATTGGGCTGTTTGCATTCGGCGGTTGCACCCCCAACGAAACGGTTGAAGAGGAAAAGGAGGAGCCGGTAATGCTTGAGCCTTCCGACGCCATTATGAACCTTCTGATTTCCAACGCAAGAGACCCTTATGTTCTCCATCACGACGGAAAATATTACATTTATACCACCGGCTGGAACTGCTACGTCAGCCAAGGGGATGAGCTTTCGGTGATGGGTTGGAAGGTACAGCGGGATATTGTTCAGCTTCCCGAGGATTTTGCCGGCGACAACTGGGCTCCTGAGGTTCATTATTACGACGGTGCGTTTTATATGTTCACCACCTATCGCTCTACCAAAAACAATCACCGGGGCTGTGCGATCTTCCGCTCTGAATCTCCTACCGGCCCCTTTGTTCTCCATACAGACGGACACAACACCCCCTCCGACTGGGATGCCATTGACGGCACTCTTTACGTGGATGAAGAGGGTCAGCCCTGGATGGTATTCGTTCACGAGTGGACCTCCACCGATGACGGAATCGGCCGGATGGACTGTGTCAAGCTTTCCAAGGACCTGAAGACCACCATCTCCGAGCCGGTGGAGCTTTTCCGGGCGGACGATCCCTCCTGGGGCATTGGAAACCCGGTCACCGACGGCTGCTTCCTTTACAAAACCGAGGGCGGCCAGCTTCTGATGCTTTGGTCCACCTGGGATGCGCAAGGGTACTGCGTGGGAATTGTCCGGAGCGAAAGCGGCTCGATTCTCGGCCCCTGGATCCACGATGAGGAGCGGCTTTTCTCCAAGTCCATCCTGGGGGATTTTGACGGCGGCCACGGTATGATCTTTTCCGATTCCAACGAAAAGCTCTGGCTTTCCATCCACTCTCCCAACAATGCGGACGGTATGCGTCCCACGATCCCCGTTCTGATCCCCATTAAGGAGGAAAATAATACTCTCGTATGGGATTTGGAATCCCGGCCCGAGAACACGGAGATGAAGCCTGCGTGATTATTCTGATTTACGGCGCAAGCCACACCGGAAAAACCTGTCTGGCACAGCGGCTCCTGGAGGAGACCCACTTTCCCTATCTTTCCATCGACCATTTGAAAATGGGTTTGATTCGGAGCGGCCACACGCACCTGACCCCCGAAAGCAGCGATAAGGCTCTGACCGACTACCTTTGGCCGATTTTGCGGGAGATCATCCTGACCGCCATCGAAAACAGGCAGAATCTCATCATCGAGGGGTGCTATATCCCCTATGATTGGCAGAAAAGCTTTCCCGAGGAAATGCTGCGGCAGATCCGGGGGTATTGTTTGGTAATGTCTGAGGACTATATCCGGGGGCATTTCGACGCAATTTTGGCTCACGCCAACGATATTGAGCAACGCCTGGAGGACTCCCCCGCTCCCGATCAAATGATCCGGGAAAATGCCGAGGTTCTTCGCCAATGCCGGCTTTACGGTTGCGAGGTGATCCTCATTGACGGCGAATACAACCCCCGCCTTCCGGCAGACTGGAACGCCATATAAACGCAAAAAAGCCCTTACCCATCACACTGACAGGCAAGGGCTTTCCCTTATTTTTCGGGGGCAGATCCCTCTGAAATCCGCCGGACAAAACCGTACACATTCTTCTCATATCCGGGGAGATCGGCAAAGTAGCTCATACCGTGTCCCGCACCGGGAACGGTAATCAAAGTTACCTCCGACCCGCAGGCTGCCGCATTGGTCCGGGACATTTCGCAGGGAACAAACCGATCCTCCTCCCCGTGAACCATCAGGACCGGCAACCGACATTCTCTCAACGCCTCCGGCACCGAGGCGGAATCCACGTCAAACCGGCCAAACAGCCTGCCGCCCAGCCGCACAAGAGGATAGGCAAGCTTTACCGGCAGGCCCATATCCCCGATCACCTGCTGGATGATCTCTTTGGGAGAGGTATAGCCGCAGTCGGCCATCACACCTACCACCTGGGGCGGCAGAGACAATGCCGAGGCCATCAGCACGGTGGAAGCACCCATAGAAACGCCCACCAAAAAGATTTTTGCATCGGGGAACCGGTTGGCAGCGTAGTTTGCCCAATCCAAACAGTCATACCGCTCCTTGACCCCAAAGGTGATGGTTCTGCTTCCGCTTTCTCCGTGGGCCCGCTGATCCACCAGAAGGGCATTGCATCCCCCTTCCCGGCAAAGCCGAAATCCCCCGCAAAAATCTCTTCCCGCAGAACCCCGATAGCCGTGGAATAAAATCTGAATGGGGGCGCCGTCCGCAAAATGGTAATATCGGGCAGAGAGGGGCGTTCCATCCACAGAGGAGGAAATGGTGATCTTCTCGCAGGGGGTCGCCGCCAGCTCATCCATCAGCCGGCGGATCTCCTCCCGATAAGGAATATATTGCTCATTCCCCGGGAAAGGATTGACCTTCCCGCGGTTTTTGGGGGATTGGTAAAATGCCTTCCAATAGGCCCAGTACGTTGCCGCCAAGAGCAAAAGAAGTATCGCTCCGGCTCCGCCGATGATCCACCATTCCATCGTTATCGCTCCCTATCAATATCATCTGCACCAATTATACCACTTCCCGCCAAAAATAGGAAGCCCCCTCTCTTTTTCTTTTTATTATTCAGCCGCCTTTTGCGCAAAGTCATTTCGGACGATTGCTTCAAAGGGAACCGTTTTGGAAAGCTCTCCTGCCTGTGTCATAACCGTCTGGAGACGGTCAAAGCTCTCTTTGGTCATTGCAGGCGAGGTGGACCAGGCATCGATTTCCCGATACCGGCGGCAGACCGTTTCCAACAGCGCAAGGTCGGTATCAGGGAAGGAGGGTGCAATGGCGGCGGCAATTTCGGCAGGGGTATGCTCCGCCACGTATTTTTGCCCCTTAAAGACCGCATTGGTGAACCGCTGGATCAGATCCGCATCCTCGGCGATCCGGTCTTTCAGCGCAAAATAGGCGGTGTAGGGAATCTCTCCGGCCGCCTCTCCCACCGATGCAACGATATACCCCTTCCCTTCCGCTTCAATGGAGGAGGCAGAGGGCTCAAACACCGTCACGTAATCCCCAGTGCCCGACAAAAATGCGCCCGTCATATTGGCAAACTGAACGCTGTCGTCCAGGGTCACGTCGGTGCCGGGAATCAGTCCCTTTTCCCGCAGGACGTATTCCAGCGCCATATAGGGCACGCCCCCCTTCCGCCCCGGAAGGACCGTTTTTCCCCTCAGATCGTTCCAGTCAAAATCCGGCTCTTGGGTGCGGGAAAGTAGGAAGGAGCCATCCCGCTTGGTCAACTGGGCGAAAACCTGCGCGTGGTTTTCCTTCCCCTCGTTATAAACATAGATTGCTGCCTCCGGGCCGGCAAAACCGATATCTGCACCTCCGGAAAGGAGGGCCGTCATCACCTTGTCGGCGCCCTCGCTGGCCACCAGCTCAATCTGAATCCCCTCCTCCTCGAAAAAGCCCAGATTGATGGCAACGTATTGCGGCGCATAGAAGACCGAGTGGGTCACCTCACAGACCCGCACCCGATCCAGCCCCTCTCCCCCCTGACAGCCTGCGCCCAAAAGGCAGAGCACTCCGCAGAGGATCCCGCAAAGGATTGGTTTGATGATTCGTTTCACATAAATACCCCATTTCTGATGTATTCCGGCCGGGCAGGTAATCCTGTCCGGTCGGTTTTGAATTATGCGCGGAAGATTCCGCGAAAATCCCTATGATGTGTGGCTTAGCCGACGAACAACAAGCCGTTCCAGCAATAAAACACCCCGATAGAGGAGGGCGGCCAGCACCGCCAGGATAATCACGCTACTCATTACCAGATCCAGCTTAAAGACCTGCCCACCGTAAACGATCAGATAACCCAGTCCGGCCTTGGAAACCAAAAACTCCCCCGTAATTACTCCTACCAGGGAAAGTCCGATATTAACCTTCAGGGAGTTGAAAAGCGTACGGATATTATAGGGCAGGACGATCTTCAAAAAACTCTGCATCCGGCTGGCACCAAAGGTCCGGGCCATCCGGAGCAGCTCCCGGTCGGTGGCAAGAAACCCACCTAACATTTCCAACACCGCAACGATGGTGGAGATGGCCAGCGCCATCACGATGATTGCTTCCGTTCCCGCCCCCACCCAAATAATGATGACCGGACCCAGCGCCACCTTGGGGAGACTATTGAGGACCACCAAAAAGGGCTCACTGACCTTTGCAAGAAACTCCGACCACCAAAATACTACTGCAAGGAGAGTTCCGATCAGCGTACCCAATGCAAACCCGACCACCGTTTCGGCAACGGTGGTGGAAATATGGAGCAGGAGGCCGTTATTTTGAAAATTCAGGAGGGTTTTTCCGATGCGGGAGGGGCTGCTCATAATAAAGCTATCAATCACACCAAGCTGAGCCAACAGCTCCCATAAGCCAAGGAACAGCAAAATGATCAGCACCTGGGTCAGGAGAATCATTCGTTTTCTCCGCTTCTGCTCCTTCAGATAGCGGCGCCGTTCCGAAGAAAGAAACTCTTTATTCATGGACATCAAGCTCTTTCCAGATAAAATTGAAATAGGTGCTGAACCGGCTGTCCCCCCTGCACCGGAGGGGGGTTCTATCATCCGAAAAGGTCGTTTCGCAGACGCTCTGAATCACCGCCGGACGTCGGGAAAGGATCAACACCCGATCGGACATACTGATGCTTTCAGGAATATCATGAGTAACCATCAGGGTGGTTTTATTCTCCTTCCGGAGAATCCGATAAACATCGTCCGTTACCGAAAGGCGGGTCTGATAATCCAGTGCCGAAAACGCCTCATCCAGCAGCAACAGCCGCGGGCGGGTTGCCAGCGTCCGGATCAAGGCTGCCCGTTGCCGCATTCCGCCTGAAAGCTGGGCCGGATATTTATCCCGAAATTCGTAGAGTCCGTAGTTTTTCAGCAGGGTGATGGCATATTCCCTGCTTTCCTCGGTCAGCTTTCCCTGGATTTCCAGCCCCAAAAGGACGTTTTTGTAAATGCTCCGCCACTCCAGGAGGTTATCCCGCTGGAGCATATAACCGATGCCGCCTGAAGCCGGATCCACCGGCAGTCCGTCCAGCAGCACCCGCCCCGCGGTCGGCTCGAGAAGCCCCGCAATAATGGAAAGCAGGGTGGATTTTCCACACCCCGACGGCCCGACAATGCTGATATATTCCCCCTCGGAAACGGAAAAAGAGATGTTCTTGAGAGCCTCTGTCTCCCCGTTTCCGGATTGGTATTTCAACGCGAGACGTTCCACCGTCAAAAGCTGGGATGACATAGTTAATTTGTTCGCGCCGGACAAGGCGCTGCCCCCTTTCTGTGTTTTCAGGGGCAAAAGCCCCTGGGTCATAATATGTGGGAGGGGGAAAGTTTGTGAAGGCTGGGATTCTTCCCTCAAAAGCTCTCATTGGTCGGCAAAATGGGAGAAGGAAACTATGGAAAGGGACAAATTTCCGCCAATTCCTTGCGGAGATGGATTTTTTTCGGTATAATAGATGCAGAATCCCTCTTGAAAGAAGGAACACAACATGAAGATTATGGCGGTGGATTACGGCGACTCCCGCACCGGGCTTGCCGTTTGCGACAGAACGGAATTTTTGGCCTCTCCGGTGGGTGTGCTGGAGGAGAAAAACAGAGCAAAGCTTCTGGAAAAGCTGGTTTACGCCTCCCGGGAATACGACGTGAAGGAGGTCGTGATCGGACTGCCCAAAAATATGAACGGTACCGAGGGACCCCGGGCGGAAAAATGCCGCCGTCTGGCGACGGAGTTGGGGAACATCCTGGATATTCCGGTGCGGCTATGGGACGAGCGGAGCAGTACCGTTACCGCCTATCAGATTCTCAGCGGCAATGATGTTTACGGCAAAAAGCGGAAACAGACGGTGGACGGTGTTGCGGCGGCGATCATCCTGGAAAGCTACCTTGCCTACCGGAAAAATATGGCCCAAAAAGAGGGCAGCGCTGAATGACTCCCCTCGCCGGAAAATTATTTTGAAAATCGGGCAAAAAAGTGTTGACTTTCTTTGCCCAATGTGGTAGAATATGTTCTGCGATTTGGGAAACCTTATCGCACAATAAGTACGCGCTCGTAGCTCAGCTGGATAGAGTGACTGGCTACGAACCAGTAGGTCAGGGGTTCGAGTCCCTTCGGGCGCGCCAACAAAAAACGCACTTTTGTCTACCGACAAAAGTGCGTTTTTTGAATGATGTTTGCCTTCGGCAAATGATGACGGCTTCGCTTAATGATGTTCGCTTCGCGAATGATGTGTGGCTTCGCCACATTTTATGGCAAACATCGCATCATTGCAAAACGAAGTGGAGCAACATCATATTTGCGAAGCAAATGCATCATATCGCCGTAGGCGATGCATCATTGAAATATCCTGGATTTTATGATATAAAGTCTTTAAAGGAGGCGATTTTGTGAAAGAAAATAAGCTTGCAGAACTTTCAATGGAGTTTGCTGTGGATATTATAAACCTTGTAAGGCAACTTAAAGAAAATCGGGAAGCCATTATTTCTAACCAAATCGGCAGAAGTGGTACAAGCATCGGTGCTAACATCCACGAAGCACAGTATGCACAAGGCAAGAAGGATTTTATTTCTAAGTTGGAAATTGCTTTGAAAGAAGCAAGTGAAACAGGGTATTGGCTTGAGTTGTTGCACAGAACCAACTACATCGACGAGCAATTATATAAATCACTTTCTGCAAAGTGTACTTCCTTGCGTGTAATGCTGATCGCTTCCTGCCGCACAGCGAAGGAGAATGCAAAATGAAAATAGCGGAAATTTCTACTTTACTCAAACGAGAACTCTATGAAAACGACTATCAATACGGGTTTTGTTTTGATGGCAGAAAATACACGCCGAATTTTAAAAATGGGTTTGATGCAGAGTTTTTTAATCTATCAAAAACCGTGTATCGCATTCAAGATCCGCAAGATACCATGAAAGAAAAAATTGGGACCTGCATTGATGCGGTGATTGTAATGAAAACCATTTTAGATGAATTAGATGTCCCAAGTAAAATTTGGCTACTTCATCATAATGTTAAAAAGACTCCACATACAATTTTGACCTTTGAAGCAGAAGAAAAAGTGGTCTATCTAGAACTGACACCTCAATCAAACAAACCGTGGTATGGTAAAGAAATATTATATGAGAACGAGCAAAGCTTTGTTGATAGTTTTCAAAAAGATGACTTTACAATTATTGAAGTAACTAATCAAATAATAATCGGATCTCATCCAGACTCGTTGCTACAGTATTTGCCGTAACAATACAAATAACCGTGATGTACTTTTGGTCGTTTTTACCCCCACTTATACACCGTTTGGTCGCTCTTTCGCATGTAAAAAATCTCTTTTGTCTACCGGACAAAAGAGGTTTTTTACAATGATATCCGTTCCCTTCGGTCACGGATGATATACCCTGCGGGTATGAAGGAACGGATATTATATCATGCTTGCGTAGCAAGTATATCATACGGCGTGCCGTATATCATATCGCGACAGCGATATATCATTGAAAAATGCTGTTTTTGTGATATAATATCTTTAACGGAGGTGTCCGTATGATTTCTAAATCTCAAGAAAAAATTGCACGAGAAAAATTCGAGTTGGCGGCAAATGATTTTGATTTTGTATTTCACAGCCCTTATGCCTTAACAGAAACACTTTCTGTATTTGGATATATAGAAAACTACGGAAGCAAAAACGGTACGGTTATCTGCCTGACAAGCCCTCCGGGTTTTCCAACGGATCAGTTTGTGATTGATTGGTGCAAACAGATGGAGTGCTTTGTATCTTTCATTAGTATAGAACCACTTCTTGGAGAATATAAGGCTTCTTATTTTAGAGAAATGCTCCGAGATTGGGGTAAGTATTAACACTTTTATGCACCTTTTTGCTTTTCTTTGCCCCGTTTACGCATCGTTATACTGCTCTTTCGCAAACAAAACAGACATCCTTTTGGATGTCTGTTTTGTTTTGTGAGAATCTTGTATGACGAAGAACCCCGAAAAGGCGAAGCATTTTCCTATATTTTGCGGTACAACATATTCCCATGCGGTGGTTATAGAATACACATGGTGAAAAATAGTAAAAAATTGCTATTTTACAGCGGTGACCTTTTTATTTTTCGCGGTTAATGTTATACTATGGAAAAAGAAAGGGGCAAGATGATGTTTTTGAAAGCAAAACCCGTATGGATCCGGAACCGGGAGCGGGAAATGAATGTATATGCCGTGTTTTGCGTCAGTGCAGACTTGGTTGCACCGGGACAACTGCTGCTGGCAGGCACTGCATTCTACCGAGTAAGTGTCAATGGCAAATTTTTGGCATTTGGTCCGGCACGCACTGCACAAAACTATGTGCGGCAGGACATACTGCCTTTGCCGCAAGGCCCCTGTGATATCCGCATTGAGGCCTGCGGTTATTATTGTCATAGCTTGTCCACAGTTTTTCAGCCGTCCTTTTTGATGGCGGAGGTACGCTGCGGTGAACAGGTGCTTGCCTATACCGGACGGGATTTTCAAGCCTATACACCCGGCACACGACTCCAAAAAGTAGAGCGCTACTCTATGCAGCGGCATTTTACAGAAATCTGGGACTACCGGCAGGAGAATGACAGCATTCCAGCAGAGCTGGCTGTGCAACAGGTAAGTCATCGAGTCTTTCCCCGTAATGCACCGTATCCCGCCTATGAGGACCGGGAGGTGTCAGAGGCAATGTGCTGTGGAAGTCTTTCCTTTGACGAGTCCCTGCCCTACAAGACCCGACGGTACTCCTCAACCCAAGAGGGCTGGGGCGAATTTGCGCAGGAGGAGATCCTCCATTCTCCCCATACCTGGATCCAGCGGCAAAAACAGACGGTGTGCAAGCATCATGTATCGCTACCTACGACACTGGGTGCAGGCAAGTATGCCATCCTGGATCTGGAACAGATCGAAACGGGCTTTTTAACACTGCAGACACAAACTGGGGAAGAAACGGATGTAGTTGTTGGCTTCACAGAGTATTTTTCGGGAGATGTCTTTCAATTCACCAATATGAATGTCCATAATGTGGTGGAATACTTCCTTCCGGAAGGAAGATGGAAACTGCAAAGCTTTGAGCCGTACACATTGCGCTTTGCCATCGTAGCGGTAAAGACGGGACAACTTCAGCTGGATGGCTTCGGTATCAAGACCTTCCAGTTTGATCTGACAGAGGTAAAGTTGCCGGAAGTGGATGACCCGGTCCTTACGGAGATCTGCCGAGCAGCCGCCCGTACCTTTGCCCACAATGCAGTGGATATCTATATGGACTGTCCTTCCCGGGAACGGGCAGGCTGGCTTTGTGACTCCTATTTTACCGCCAAGACAGAGTATGCGCTAACGGGAAAGACCAAGGTAGAGGATGACTTTTTGGAGAATTTCCGCCTGTTTCCCGGGAGTCCGCTACTTCCCAAGGGAATCCTGCCGGAGTGCTATCCCGGAGATCCGCCAAAGGGCGGAGAGTTTATTCCTCAATGGACAATGTGGTATATCCTGGAGGTTGAGGAATATATCCACAAGCGTGGTCACGAGGATATGGCGGAGGCATTTCGGGAAAGCATCTATGGTCTACTGTCATTCTACCGGCAATATGAAAACGCAGACGGCCTGCTGGAAAAGCTTCCAGGCTGGAATTTTGTAGAATGGAGTATCGCCAATCAGTGGACACAGGATGTAAACTATCCCACAAATTTCCTTTATGCCCAGGTCCTTGACTGTGTGTATACCATTTACGGCGATGAATTCTGCCGCCGGCGCAGTCAGGAAGTCCGGGAGAAGGCAGTGGCGCAATCCTTTAACGGGACTTACTTTATGGATCACGCCATTCGGGATGAGGAAGGCGTTCTTCGCCTGCAAGAGCACAGCTCCGAGGCTTGCCAGTATTATGCGGTACTGTTTGCCAACATCGATCTGAATTCTCAGCGCTATCAGAGACTGAGAGAGCTGATCCTCTTTGTGTTCTCTCCGGATCGGGGTGGCAAATTTCCGGAGGTTTTTGAGGTGAATGCCTTCATCGGCGCTTATCTACGATTGGAGGCGTTGCTGAAAATGGGAGAAGGGGAATTGGTCCTTTCTGATATTCGCAGCTTTTTCGGGAAAATGTCAGAGCAGACCGGAACTCTTTGGGAATACCGCCAGGAAAAGGGCAGTAAAGACCACGGTTTTGCGTCCTATGCGCTGGTAGCCATAGATCAGGCACTAAAAATGTCCAAATAAAAGAATCCCGCCTTTTTGATCAAACAGAGCCCTTTGAAGAACGAGCGGTTGCTTCCCTCGACTTTTGTAAAGATTTTGTTCATCAAAGCGATATCTACCACACATATGAAGGAACAGATATTATTTCATATCGCGCAAGCGATATATCACCGCAAATCAAGACATTGAATATATCGCGTCAGCGAAGTAACATCCGTTCTTTACGATAAAACCCGCCCATTGCACGAAGCAACGGGCGGGCTTTTCATTTGCGGACTTCGGGACGTTTACGACTCCACCACGGCCTTCCCGCAGATATGCTCGGGGGTCAGCCGGAGCAGACGGGTGCCCTTGGCGTACCGGGCGATCTCTGACTGGATGTAAGCCTCGTCCTGGGTGAATTTGTGGCTGAGTCGAGCTGTGATATCCACGATCCGGTCCGGATCGTCCAGGATCTCCATCCGTCCAAAGACAACGACGCTCCTGATATGCAACGCCCACTCCCCTTCCTCCCGGAAGCCGCCATCATACACGCAGAAGGAGACCTTATTGTGCCGGGCAAGGGCATCGGTGCGATGGCCGGCAATGCCGCAGTGAAAATAGATGCAGCAATCCCGGTCGTCATACCAGTGGTTCATCGGCATCCCGTAAGGGTAATCATCATCCCCGAGGACGGACAACACGCCCCGAAGCTCCTGCTTCAAAATGGCAATCGACTCCTCCGGGGAAAGCTGTTTTTGTTTTCTGGACAATTCACGGAACATAGTTTACCCACCCTTTCTCCCTCTATTGTAATATAAACGGCACACAATTGCAAGGCAGAACAAAAGCGACGCACCGGAAATCGGCACGCCGCTTTTTCTTAATGATGGCTCTTGACCAGGCCGATCAGCTTGGAAAGCTCCATAACCACAAGGGGAACAAAGATCAGCCCCAAGGCAATCAGATAATACTCCCAGGGGAGAATCACCAGACCAAAGGCAATCCCAACCGGGGTGAAAAGGACCAGCGCCACCAGCGCAAGGGATGCCAATGCCGCCAGGTTCAGAGTGCGGTTTCCAAAGAAGCCGATCCTGAACAGAGAATGATCGGAACGCATATTAAAGGCCTGAACGATCTGGGAAAGAGCAAGGATCATAAAGGCCATTGTCTGGCCCTGGGCAAGGTTTGCATCCTGGCCCTGCCAGCCGATCCAGAAGCCTGCAAGGGTCAGTGCCGCAAACATCATTCCCTGAAGCACCACCCGGACCCCCAGGCCGTTGGCAAAGATTCCTTCGTTTTTGGGCTTGGGCTTCTTTTCCATAACGTCCGCTTCCACTGCTTCCATTCCCAAGGCAATGGCGGGCAGAGAGTCGGTCACAAGGTTGATCCAAAGCAACTGCATGGAAAGCAGGGGCGTTTTATGCCACAGAAGCATTGCAAGGAAAACGGTGATGACCTCACCGATATTGGTGCCCAGCAGGAAGCCGACCACCTTTTTGATATTGGCATAGATGCCGCGGCCCTCCCGGACAGCCTCCACGATGGTGGCAAAGTTATCGTCCGTCAGAGTCATATCGGCGGCACCCTTGGCAACGTCTGTTCCGGTAATGCCCATTGCGCAGCCGATATCAGCGGCCTTCAGGGCGGGGGCATCGTTGACGCCGTCTCCCGTCATGGAAACGACCTGACCCTTCCGCTGCCACGCTTTGACGATCCGGATCTTATTCTCGGGGGAAACGCGGGCGTAAACCGAGATCCGCTCCACCTGCTGATCCAGCTCGCTTTCAGACATTCCATCCAGCTCTGCGCCGGTAATGGCCAGGTCTCCCTCCTCCAGGATTCCCAGCTCCTTGGCAATGGCAGAGGCCGTTACTACGTGGTCACCGGTAATCATAACCGGCTTGATGCCGGCCTTCCGGCAAACGGCAACCGCTTCCTTGGCTTCGGGGCGGGGCGGGTCGATCATTCCCACCAGACCCATAAAGGTCAGATCCTTCTCAATTTCCTCTGAGGTGAGGGTCTCGGGCAGGGTATCAATTTCCTTATAAGCAACAGCCAGCACCCGGAGGGCATCCCGGCTCATCGCTTCGGTGATTTCCTTGGCCTTTTCCAGGTCTCCCGCTTTGCATCGCTGGGCCATCATATCAAAGGCACCCTTGACGATGACGATATTCTTCCCATCCATCCCGTTGACGGTGGTCATCAACTTCCGGTCGGAATCAAAGGGAATCGCACCCAGACGGGGATATTTTTCATTGAGGGCATCCTTTGCCATTCCACTTTTATGGGCGGCAAGGACGATGGCAGTTTCGGTGGGGTCACCGATATGCTGCTCCTTCCCCTCGCTGAAAACCACAGATCCGTCACAGCAGAGGGTTGCGTACATCAAAAGGCGGTTGACGGAATCGGAGTGATTCCCGATTTCCTCCGGGACACCGGCCTCCTCAGCATAAGCCTTGGTCAGGGTCATCCGGTTTTGGGTCAGCGTTCCGGTTTTATCGGAGCAGATAATAGAGGCGCTTCCCAAGGTCTCCACCGCTGGCAGACGGCGAATCAGGGCATTCCGCTTGACCATCCGCTGAACGCCAATGGAAAGAACGATCGTCACAATGGCCGGCAGGCCCTCCGGAATGGCAGAAACGGCGAGGGAAACGGCTGTCATAAAGATCTCAAGGGGCGGGATGCTATTAACAAGACCCACGATAAAGATGATGGCACAGGCCGCCAGCGCCACGATCCCCAGGTATTTTCCCAGCTGGGCAAGCTTCTGCTGGAGAGGGGTCTGGCCGTCCCCTTCATTGTCCAGAAGGTTTGCGATCTTGCCCATTTCGGTATCCATCCCGGTGGCGGTCACAACGGCGGTGGCAGTACCGTAGGTAACGGAGCAACCCGAAAAGATCATATTAGTCCGGTCGCCGATGGGCGCCTTTTCCGCCACCTCAGCCGAGGCATCCTTTTCCGAGGGGACAGATTCCCCCGTTAAGGCGGACTCCTCCGACTTCAAACTGACGCTGGCAATCAGGCGGGCATCTGCAGGGACAAAATCTCCCGCTTCCAGCCGGATCACATCACCCGGAACCAGCTGGTCGGCCTGGATGACGGTTTCCTCCCCATTCCGGATGACCCGGGCATGGGGCGCGGACATATTTTTCAGCGCATCCAGCGCCTTTTCCGCTTTTCCTTCCTGGTAAACGCCCATAATGGCATTGAGGATCACGATCAGCAAAATCAGTGCCGGCTCAAAGAGTTCTCCCCAGTTCTGCTCCACGCAGATAACCACAAAGGAGACGATGGCCGCCGCAATGAGGATCAGGATCATCACGTCCTTAAACTGGTCAATGAATCGCTGAAGATTTGTTTTCTTTTTCTTTTCCCGCAGCTTATTGGGACCGTATTTGGCCTGACGGGTCTGGATCTCCGCAGAGGTCAAACCCTGCTTAGGATCGGCCTGCAGCTCGGAAAGGAGCTCCGGAAGGGGCATTGAATGAAATCGCACGTTTTGTTCCTCCCATAAATCATTTTCGGGATCAGTCTATGATCGGCGTTTCCGCCGGAATCACCATAAGAATAATATGAGGCAAAATCGGTCGGATGATACCTTTCTGAAAAAAGAAAAACCAAGTACGGCAAAACCATACTTGGCATCCATCCTCCAAAAAGGGACTCCACGCATAAGCTTTGCAGTTACACATGAGTCTCGCAAATTAAAACAAGCCAGACCGTTTCGGCCAGGATGTTGACTTGTTGCGCGTGAGCGTATGCTACTCCCTCATAACAGTAAAAAGTATATCATACCCGGAAAATTTTGTCAAGAGCCGCAGATCCGCCTCCTACGGGAAATATTCTACCCCCAAAAATCAAACAGCCAATAAACGAAGAATGAATAAAGATTGAATTCTCCCGAAAAAGTGGTATAATAGTCTGGATGATTTTCCCGGAAAGGAGGGCAGACTCTCTATGAAAAAGCGCACCGACCGCATTCTGAACGTTTCTATGCTTCCGGTCATTTTTTCGCTGGCATGGCCAACCATGCTGGAACAGTTGATGCAGACTGCGGTGCAGTATATTGACACGGCGATGGTCGGCTCTCTGGGAACCTACGCTACCGCCGCCGTCGGCTCGACGGTAACGGTCAACTGGCTGATTAACAGCTCCATTTCGGCGCTGAGTGTGGGGTTTCTGGCCTTTATAGCCAAAGCCTTCGGGGAAAACGATTCTCAAAAGGCAAGGCGGGCTGTTTCCCAGGCGGCGCTGACCGTTTTGGTGACGGGCAGCTTCTTTACCCTGCTGACCCTTTCCCTGAGCGGAGTAATTCCCATCTGGATGCAGATTGATCCGGATATTCAGGCGCTTTCTGCCCAGTATTTCTTTATCCTTTATCTGCCCATGCTTCCCCGGACGGCTACCATTATTTTCGGGACAGTCCTCCGCGCCGCCGGAGACTCCAAGGCCCCTATGAAGATCGGTATACTGGTCAACTGTATCAACGTGATCCTGAATTTTCTGCTGATTTACCCCACCCGGACCCTTCCTATTTTCTCCTACTCCATCACCATCCCCGGCGCGGACTGGGGAGTGATCGGCGCCGCAATCGCCAGCGCTGTGGCCTTTGCCGTAGGCGGAATCTACATTACCATTCTTCTTTGGCGGCATCCTCTTGTTTCCCCGAAGGGACAATCCCTCCGCCCCGATCCGACCATTCTTAAACCCTGCCTCCGAGTGGCGCTGCCCAATATGCTTCAGCGGTTTGGCACCTCCCTGGGTTACGTAGCCTTTGCCGCCATGATCAACTCCCTGGGAGAGATCTCCACCGCCGCACATACCATCGCCAACACCGTTGAGTCCGCCTTTTACATCCCCGGCTACGGAATGCAGACTGCTGCCGCGACCCTTGCCGGAAACGCTTACGGCGCCCGGGATCCCAAGCGGATGAAGGATCTTTCGGCAATGTTCATTCCTATTGAGATTCTGCTGATGATCCTCTCCGGAGGGATTCTATTCCTCACAGCACCCTATCTGATGGGACTTTTTTCAGACAGTCAGGAGGTCATCGACCTGGGAACGACCGTTCTGCGGATGGTAGCGGTGTCCGAGCCGTTTTATGGGTTTTCCATCATTGTCGAGGGGATGATGCAGGGGGTCGGCAAAACCAAGCTCCCCTTTGTGTATAATATCATCGGAATGTGGGGAGTCCGGATCGTCGGCACATTCCTCTGCACCCAGCTTTTTACCGGCGGGCTGGTTTCCGCCTGGGGTTGTATGATCCTGCATAATATGCTGTTATTCCTGCTATTTTTAATCAGCTTTATCCGGGGGCGGTGGAATCCCCTCCGGGAAGCCCCGCCCTTGACGGCGGTGGTACAATAAAGTCAGATACATCCGGAAAGGGGGTTCACTATGGGAAGTAATGCGTTCTTTATCATTCGGCTGATTTTGCTGCTGATTTTATTCTTTCAGTACCCCTTTTCTCTTCTGATCGGGTTCCCCTTCCCCTGGTGGACCTATGCTCTTGGAGGCGGAATCTTTTTCCTCTCCTGCATTCTTTCCTGCTTCCGCGGGCTGCCCCGAAAACGGCTCAGCGCACTGGATTTCGGTATTGAGCAGTTGCGGCTCTGCCTTGTGTCCCTCCCGGTGGGGTTTTTATTCTCCGGGCTGTTCGTCATCTTCTATCAACCCTTTGACTGGGGCATTCTGCTGACCCAGGCCGCTATTTTCTTTGGCTATGAGGCGTTTGTTTTCCTCCTCGGGGTGAGCACGGTCTATATTTTCTCCCTGCAGTTGGGGGTCAAATGGCGACTGATCGGCATTCTGGGGGCTTGGGTGCCCATTCTGAACCTTTGCATTCTGGCCAAGCTAATCTCCATCTGCACCCGGGAGGTCCGATTTGAATGCGACCGGGAGCTTTTGGAGCAGACCCGGGAGGAGAGCCGGCTTTGCGCCACCAAATATCCCATCCTGCTGGTACACGGCCTTTTATTCCGGGACTGGAAGTTGATTAACTATTGGGGGCGGATTCCCGCCGCTTTGAAGCGGAATGGTGCCACCGTTTATTACGGCAACCAGCAATCCGCCACCTCCATTGCCAAAAGTGGAATTGAGCTTTCCCGGCGGATCATTGAAATTTGCGAAACCACCGGTTGCGAGAAGGTCAATATCATTGCTCATTCCAAGGGCGGTCTTGATGCCCGGTACGCCATCACCCACACCGAGGCCGGAAAATACGTAGCCTCTCTGACTACCGTATCCTCCCCCCACCGGGGAGTAGGGTTTGCCGTTCCCACCCTCAAGCGAATTCCTCACGCCATTCAGAACTGGATCGGCAACCGGTATAACTCCGCCTTGATGCTTTTGGGGGACACCGCCCCCGACCTGATGCTGGCCATCCGTGCGATGACCGTCCCGGCCTGCAAAAAGTTCAATCGCGAAACCCCCGACCGCCCCGGCGTGCTTTATATGAGTGTGGGTTCTAAGCTGCAGCACCCCCTCAGCGCGCAGTTCCCCCTCAATCTTTCGGCAATTCTCGTCCGCCACTTTGACGGTGCAAGTGACGGTATGGTCCCGGTTAGTTCGATGAAATGGGGTTCTCTTTTCATCATTCCGGAGTGCCGTTCCTTCCGGGGGATCTCCCATGGGGATATGATCGACCTCAACCGCTCCAATCTTAAAGGCTTTAACGTCCGGGAATTTTACGTTTGGCTGGTCAAATACCTCAAGGATGCCGGATTATAAAAAAGGAAGAGATCCTCGGAATGGACCGGGGATCTCTTTTTTATGAATATACAATATCATTGGAGTTTTCCCCAGGCAGCCACCCGACCGGAAGGGAGAGCGTCCTTTTCCCGGCCACGGGACTTAAAAGAAAAACAACTCCTCAAATTTCTTATCCAACGCAATGCACAATACCAATGCCAGCTTTGCGGTTGGGTTGAACTGTCCGGTTTCAATGGAGCTGATGGTATTGCGCGAAACGCCGACCATATCCGCCAACTGCTGCTGGGACATTCCTTTTTCACAGCGAGATTCTTTCAGGTTGTTTTTCAGGATCAGTTTATCATCCATCATTGCGCCACCGCCTTCAGCACAACCGCAATCGCAAATGCAACCGCAAGAATCAGCTCGATCACGCCGTACACGAGCTTTGACCGGTTTTTCAAATACTGAAACAAGACCATATTACTGCTTCCCTGCATAGCAAAATACACCATCCAGCCAACTAGAGAAAGCTCCGGCTGATCCAAAATGAATTCGCTGACAAGAATCAGCGCAACACAAAGCACCCCCCCTACCAGCATCCCCACGCGCGATGCCCTTCCAAATGCGGCCAATTCCCGCTCATCCAGCTTTCCCTTATTTTCCTGCCGGCTCATTTTCAAAATTTCTTCTTTATTCATAACGAATCCCCCTTGACAAGTTTTCTTTGCATAACTGCAGTATATCACTACCAAGTATACTTGTCAATACTTTCTACCAAGTTTTCTTTGCGAAATAACATTTTCGAGGTTCGTCATCTTTTTCGTGCGCCCAAAAAAAGGCATCCAAAAGGCTACTTCTCATAAGGATAATAAAACTCCGATGGATTTTAAATGTCCGTCGGAGTTTTTCTATTCGACAAATAAGAATTTACTTCTTCAATACTTTTTTGCACCAAGTGCGTTTATTGCATTTGGGACACTTTAAGTGACGGGTGAATCCTCTGTGCATTGCCATCATTACTTCTTTGTAAGTAGGTACAATTTCGCATCCACATTCTTTGCACTTGTAAGCACCCACACTGACTTCAAGCTTTAATGCATAGAAGCACGGTATCAAAAACACAACACAAACACCAAGAATTGTGACAAGCTGCCACACTCCTTCGGGAATCAAAAATGCTGCAATAAAGATACCTGCAATTAGGACTGCCATACTTACAATCATAATTGCCCGCATAGAAGACCAAATTGTTTTGTTTTTCTTTTCCAATTCTTTCGCCATGTCAATCAAAAGCTGTTCGTTTTTCTGATTGCTATTTTCCATATTGATTTTCTCCCCACTTAATAATTCATTTACACTGATGCAAAGAATATCACACAGTTCAAGCATTATCGAAGTATCGGGCATTGCCACGCCCCGTTCCCACTTGGATATTGCTTTATCGGTGATACCCAGTTTTTCTGCCAACTGCATTTGTGTTAAGTTTGATTTCTTTCTGCACTCGGCAATAAATCTTCCGATTTTAATTTGGTTCATAGGCTGCCTCCTTTCGCATACAGTGTAACCGCTATTTCGCATAAAACACACCTACCATTGGTTTAGTGAGGAGAAATAAACCTATGGTAGAGTGAAAATTGACCGTCAAATCCTTATTTGTCAACTAATATTTTGTGAAGCATTATCACTTATCGTTGGCAATTAATAAAATCCTCTAAAAGTCCTGTAAATAAAGGGTTTTTCGCAAACAACTCGTTTCAACTTGTTATGACTTATTATTTCGTTTTAACCTTGT
>JAFTTH010000023.1 GCA_017466885.1 Oscillospiraceae bacterium | reverse complement strand
TTCAACTTTCTTTCCGCAAAGAAAGTTGAGCAAAGAAGGCGTTTGGGGAGGGGAAGTTCCGATTCTTCCCCTCCCCAAAACCCCACCCTATTAAAACGGCCGAGGGATTTCCTCCCTCGGACTCCCTCCGGGGAGTCCGGAAAAGATGTGCCATAAGGTCGGCAGATTTCTTGGGCCATTTCGCGGCGGAGGTTTACGCTTTCAGTAGGGTAAATCCCGTGAGGTTCGCTCTTTCTGTTCACAAATACGGTTTTGTAAAAATAAAGCTCAACGGAACGCCCTTGTGGAAGGCATACAGCTACACCGCGCAGGCGGTAGAGAATTCCGGTGTTGCTGAAGGAATAACTTTCAGTGACGCCGGGGAGAGTCCGAGAGGGGAACACTCTCGGCCGTTTTAAGGGGGTGGGGTCAAGGGGCGGGGGAGAATCGGAACTTCCCCGCCCCTTGTGCCTTCTTTGCGCACCTTTCTTTGCAGAAAGAAAGGTGCAAACAATTCTCCTCAAAAAGAACGCAACAAGATAAAAGCGTGTGCCATAGTCAAAATATTCCCCGAGTTTATGCGAGGTTAGAAAATTTCGGGCACCGCAAACAGGAGGCGTAACGCTCCCTCGGAACTTCTTTGCTTCCTTTCTTGGTTTCAAGAAAGGAAGGTATTTCGTCCTCTGCCGTCCCCGGCAGCAAAATTCTCCGACCATTTCCCCAAAAAACAATTCCGCTCCCCTCGGAGGTCCCGAAAGGAGCGGCGATTGTTTTTATTCGGCTTTGGCCGTTGTGACATCCTCCGGCAGGAGCTCTGCCCGGAAAATCCGTTCAAAGATCAGCGTTGCGGCGCCCACAAGGGCCGCCTGATCGTCAAACTGGGAGCGGACAACCGGGATCTTCTTCCGGGAACGGAAAACCAGGGAGCTGTTGAGCCGACCCTCGATCCGCTTGAGCATTTCATCGGGGAAGAAGAAGGCGTGGTGTCCCAAAACGATCCTCTCCGGGTCCAGAAGATTGGCCGCAGTGCAAAGTGCATCACCGATCCGGCGGGCGACCTCGGTTAAAACGGCTTCCGCCCGGGGGTCTCCCTGACTTTGGGCAATGGCCTCTTTAATGGATCTTGCGGAAAGACCGCAGGCCTCGTTGATGGCGGCAGTCAGCCGGAGGATTCCGGCGTAAAGCTCTAAACAGCCCCGCTGGCCGCAGGTGCAGAGAGGGCCGTTCTGATCCACGCTGATGTGCCCCACCTCACCGCCGAAGCCACCGCTTCCGGCAAAGAGCCGACCGTTGGTGATAATTCCTGCGCCGATACCGGTGGAAACCCCGATGTAAAGGAAGTTGTCTCCGGCGGAGCCGTAAAGCTGCTCGGCAATGGCTGAGGCGTGCATCTCGTTTTCCACCACCACAGTCAGACCGGTTGCCTCCTGGGCAATCTGCCGGATGGGGAAATTTTCCACCCCAAAGAAGTTATGGGGATCCAGTAGGATTCCGTTCTGCACGTCCAGCGGGCCGATGGTGGAGATTCCCAGCCCCCAAAGAGGCCGGCCAAACTGCGCGGCCGCATCGGTCAGCCGGCGGGAAAACTCGGCCACCTTTTTTTTCAGGGTCTCGTTGGTTTCTTTGGAAAGCGTCTCTTCCTTGCATTCGTAAATGGTCTGGCCTCTCAAATCGCAGAGGATTCCCCGCAAATACCGGCGGGAAAGCCAAACTCCCGCCGCACAGGGGCTATTGGGCGAAAAATCCAGCAAGATGGGTTTCCGTCCCACAGAAGAAAGCGCAACACTTTTTTTCGTTTCCACCAGGAGACCTTCGTTAATCAACTCCTGGGTAATATTGCTTAGGGTCATTTTTGTCAGTCCCATTAACTGAGAAAGCTCAATCCGGGAAATGGCGCCCCGGGTAGCCAGGTGACGGAGCACCAGAGCCCGGTTCTCCGCCCGATTTTTGGAACTGTTGCTTCCAGTTTGGATCTGCATAAACGTTGCTTCCTTTCTGTTTACCTATGGCGAAGTCAGCGGCGCTTTTTCCGCCCATCCTGGCGGAGCTGGTCGATCTTATCCCGCAGGAGAGCCGCCTGCTCAAACTCAAGCAGCTTGGCGGCCCGCTTCATCTCGGCGGTCAGCTTCTCGATCATCTCCTCCCGCTCCCTGGGGGAGAGCCACTTGCCGGAATCGTCCGTCTTGACCTGGGAGGTGATCTCCAGAACATCCCGCACCTCTTTGATGATGGTTTTGGGGATGATTCCGTGTTCCTCGTTATATTTGCTCTGAATGGTGCGGCGGCGCTCCGTCTCCCGGATGGCCCGCTCCATAGAATCGGTCACACTGTCCGCATACATAATGACCTTGCCGTGATCGTTCCGGGCGGCACGCCCGATGATCTGCACCAGGGAGGTCTCGCTCCGGAGAAAGCCCTCCTTATCTGCGTCCAGAATGGCGATGAGGGATACCTCGGGCAGGTCCAATCCCTCCCGGAGGAGGTTGATCCCCACCAAAACATCAAACTTCTTTTTCCGCAGATCCCGGAGCAGCTCCATCCGTTCCATGGTGTCAATTTCATGGTGAAGATACCGGACGTTGATCCCAACCTTCTCCAGATATTCGGTCAGGTCCTCCGCCATCCGCTTGGTCAGGGTGGTTACAAGAACCCGCTCCTCCCGCTCGATCCGCTCGTTGATCTCCGAAACGAGATCATCGATCTGCCCCTCCACCGGCTTGACCACGATCTCGGGATCCAAAAGTCCCGTGGGACGGATCAGTTGTTCAGCGATCTGACTGCTCCGCTCCCGCTCGTAATCCCCCGGGGTGGCGCTGACATAAATGATCTGATTGAGCTTTGCGGTAAATTCCGCAAAGTTTAAGGGGCGGTTATCGTAGGCGGAGGGGAGACGGAAACCGTAGTCCACCAGGTTCTGCTTCCGGGCGCGGTCCCCAGCGTACATCCCCCGCACCTGGGGAATAGATGCGTGGGACTCATCTGCAATGAGGAGAAAATCCTCGGGGAAGTAATCCAAAAGTGTGTAAGGGGTGCTCCCGGCAGGACGTCCCGCCAAAACCCGGGAATAGTTCTCAATCCCCGAGCAGTAGCCAACCTCCCGGAGCATTTCCATATCATACTTGGTGCGGGCGGCGATCCGCTGCGCCTCCAGGAGCTTGCCCTCCTTTTCAAACCAGGCGACCCGCTCCTCCATCTCCTTTTCCACCGCCAGGATGCCTGCCTCCATCTTCTCCCGGGGGACGATATAATGGGAGGCGGGGTAGATGGCCGCGTGGGAAAGGACAGCCTTGACCTCCCCGGTGAGGGAGTTGATCTCACAGATCCGGTCGATCTCATCTCCGAAGAATTCCACCCGGAGGGCGGTATCGGAGGTGGGGGAGGTGTGGATCTCCACCACATCCCCCCGGACCCGGAATTTATTCCGGATAAAGTTGATGTCATTCCGCTCATACTGCAGGTCCACCAGCCGGGAAAGGAGAGCATCCCGCTCCAGCTCCATTCCGGGGCGGAGGGAGATGACCATCTGCCGGTAATCCACCGGGTCACCCAGGGTATAAATGCAGGAAACGCTGGCCACGATCACCACATCCCGCCGCTCCGAAAGGGCAGAGGTGGCGGAATGGCGGAGCTTATCGATCTCATCGTTGATGGCCAGATCTTTTTCGATATAAGTATCCGTCCCGGGGATATAGGCCTCGGGCTGGTAGTAATCGTAATAAGATACAAAATATTCCACCGCATTTTCGGGGAAGAACTCCTTCAGCTCAGTACAAAGCTGTGCGGCGAGGGTCTTATTGTGAGCGAGAACGAGGGTCGGACGGTTCACCGCCGCGATGACATTGGCCATGGTAAAGGTCTTACCCGAGCCAGTAACACCCAGCAGGGTCTGCTCCTTCATTCCCTGCTGCACACCCTCCACCAGAGCCCGGATGGCCTGAGGCTGATCTCCGGTGGGTTGAAATTTGGAGTGAAGAATGAACCGATCCATCCGGAATCGCCTCCTTTCCTTCGGCCAGCCGCCGCTCGAGATAAAAACTTCGATTTATTATAACACAAAAACAGGACAGCGTAAACATCGGCACAGAGCCTTATGTGCCTGCGCCGGTGTGCTTCGGGATATTTCTACCCCAACAAAATGTCGGTCACCAGCATCACGCAGAAGCCTACCAGCAACGCGTAGGTGGCACCCCGCTGACTGCCGTGAGCGTGGGTTTCGGGGATCATTTCATCGCTGATAACGTAAAGCATCGTGCCGCCGGCAAAGGCCAGAGCAAAGGGGAGAATGGCCGAAGCCAGGCTGACGGCAAAGTAGCCGATGAGAGTGCCCATCACCTCCACCACGCCGGTGAGCATCGCGCAGACGAAGGTCTTTCGGGGAGAGACTCCCGCCGCCAGCATGGGACCGATGATAACCATTCCCTCGGGAATATTCTGCAGGGCAATCCCTCCGGCGATGATGAGCGCCTGGGAGGTGTTTTCCGAGCCGAAGCCCACTCCTGCGGCGATTCCCTCGGGAAGGTTATGGATGGCAATGGCCGCCACGAATAAAAGCACCTTGCTGAGATTGGCGTTATGATGAGCCTCATCCTCCGGGCCCACCAGCTTATGCAGATGGGGGACCAGCTTATCAATGAGGTTTAAGCAGACCGCTCCCGCAAAGATCCCGACGATGGTAATCAGCAGCCCAAACTGTCCGCCGTAATCCAAAGAGGGGAGGATCAGTCCCAGCACCGCCGCCGCCAGCATCACTCCTGCGGCGAAGGATAGAACGATATCCGAAAATTTATGGGACGCTTTTTTAAAAACAAAGCCGATCAGGGAGCCAAATACCGTTGCCCCGCCGACCCCCAGTGCCGTAAGTAAAACAAGATCCACGTCCGGTTCTCCTTTTTCTAAATTTTACCCAAACGAAGGGCCGCTACCTCGGTCAGCCGGAGAAAGTCCTCCAGCTTCATTGCCTCGGGACGGATCTGGGGAGAAAGCCCCGCCTCCTCCAGCACCGGCAGCAACCGGTCCTTCCCCACCCCCAGCGCGGAGGAAAGGGAGTTGAGGAGCGTCTTTCTTCTCTGGGAAAACCCACCCCGGACGATCCGGAAGAACAGCGCCTCATCCGACACCGGCGGCGTTTCCCTTCGGGTCAGGGAGATGACTGCCGAATCCACATTGGGCGGGGGCAAAAAGCTGCCCCGGGAGACCCGGAATAAAAGCTCCGGGTTACTGTAATACCGGACTGCCACCGTAATGGCGCCGCTTTCCCGGCTTCCCTCGGGAGCGCAGATTCGTTGCGCCGCTTCCAGCTGCACCATAAAGACCGCTTTTTTTACCCCGGGAAGCTCCGAAAGAACTTTCATTATTAAGGGAGATGTGATATAATAAGGAAGGTTGGCGCAAACCGCCACCGAAAGACCCTGGAATTTTTCCCGGATCACCCCTTCCAAATCCATCTTCAGGGCGTCCGACGAAATCAGCTCAAAGTTTTCAAAGCCGGCAAGGCTTTCGGCCAGCACCGGCGGCAGACGGGAATCCAGCTCCACCGCCACCACCTTTTCCGCCCGCAGACAAAGCTGCTGGGTCAGCACACCTGCGCCCGGGCCGATCTCCAGCACACCCCAGCCTTCTCCGGGAATCGCTTCCTCCGCCATTCGGGGGCAAACGGAGGGGTTAATCAGAAAGTTCTGTCCCAACCCCTTGGAGAGGATGATCCCGTGGCGGGAAAGAAGCTCCGAAAGCTCCCCTTGATTGGTCAGATTGATCATAAACCGGCCCTCCCTTCGCCGGTCGGACGGCCGGCTGCGTCTCAAAAATCCATTGTTTTATTATTATACCATAAATAATTTCAAAAGAAAAGATGGAGAAGGCTTCTGCGGAAGATTTCTTCCCCCAAAATCCTTTTTGATCGGAGGGATCCCTATGGAATATCCGGCCCTTTCACCCCGTCTTGCCGCCATTGCCGGAATGGTGACTGCCGGACGGCGGGTAGCGGATATCGGCACCGACCACGCCCTTCTGCCGGCCTATCTGGTGGGAACGGGAAAAGCTCCCTCCGCCATCGCCGCCGATATCGTTCCCGGGCCCTTGGCCGCCGCATCAGAGCAGGTGCAAAAATACCGTTTGTCAGACCGGATCACCCTCATCCAATGTGATGGCCTTGCCAAAATCCCTCCGGAAAAAGCTGAGGAAATCATTATCGCCGGGATGGGAGGAGAGCTGATTGCCCGAATCCTGGGGGAGTGGCCCTATTCCCGGAATCCGGGGCGGCGGTTTCTTCTCCAGCCTATGACCAAATCGGAGGTTTTGCGGCAGTTTCTTTCGGAGGAGGGCTTCCGGATCGAGGAGGAACAGGCTGTCTGTGAAGGGGAGAGGGTCTATACCGTTCTTGCTGTCCGGTTTGTGGGAAAGGATGGGATCTCCCCCGGGGAAAAGACCCCCTGCTATTATCATTTTGGGAAGCATCCCGGCTCAGCCGACAGGGCATCCGCCCTTTGGATGGAGCGGGAGCGGCTTCGTCTCCTTCGCCGGAGGGATGGGCTTGTGGCTTCGGGGAAGGAGCCCGACCCCGTCCTGCTTTCCCTGATTGCGGCCGCTGACGCGGCACTTGCCGGTTTTTTGGAAGAATAACCGCCATTTCTGCGATTCATTCAGAAAGGAAGAATGCTATGGCTTTTTTGCCTGTCACCAAAGAGGAGCTGGCCGCCCGGGGCACCCCCCAGCCTGATTTTATCTGCATCACCGGGGACGCTTACGTAGACCACCCCTCCTTCGGAATTGCCATCATTTCCCGAATCATTGAGGCGGAGGGCTTCTCGGTAGGGATCATTGCCCAGCCGGATTGGAAAAATCCTGCCGCCTTTCAGGCTTTAGGCACTCCGAAATACGGATTTTTTATCACCTCCGGCAATATTGACTCTATGGTCGCCCATTATACCGCCGCCAAAAAGCGCCGGAATGACGATTGGTATTCCCCCGGGCGGAAAGCGGGCCTTCGCCCCGACCGGGCGGTCATCGTCTATTCCCGTATGGTGCGACAGATCTTTGGGGAGATCCCCATCATCATCGGAGGACTGGAGGCCTCTCTGCGGCGGTTCGCCCATTACGATTACTGGGATGATGCCGTCCGTCCCTCGGTGCTGGTGGATGCAGAGGCCGACCTTCTGACCTACGGAATGGGAGAACGTCAGACCCGGGAGATCTGCCGGCGGCTGGCGGCCGGGGAGCCGGTTTCCTCCCTGACCGATATTCGGGGCACCTGCTGGCTGGGGGACTATTCCCAGCTGGAGGATATTGTAAAATGTCCTCCCTTTGAGGAAACCGCCAACAATAAAAAAAGCTACGCCAAGGCCGTCCGGATCCAGATGGATCATCAGGATGCCATCACCGGAAAGACGGTCGTCCAGCGGCACAAGATGACGGCGCTGATCCAAAACCCGCCTCAGCCGCCCCTTTCCACCCCCGAGCTGGACGAGGTTTTTGCCCTCCCCTTTGAGCGGTACTACCACCCGATGTATGAGCCGATGGGGGGAGTTCCCGCCATTGAAGAGGTGGAGTTTTCCATTATGCATAACCGGGGGTGCTTCGGCGCCTGCGCCTTCTGCTCCATCGCGTTCCACCAGGGACGGACCGTCACCTGCCGGAGCGAGGAATCGGTGCTGGCAGAAGCAAAGGCTTTGACCAAAAATCCCCGCTTTAAGGGATATATTCACGATGTGGGCGGCCCTACGGCCAATTTCCGGCATCCCTCCTGCCAAAAACAGTTGACCAGCGGTGTTTGCGGCGGGGGACGGCGATGCCTTGCCCCCAAGCCCTGCCCCAATCTTTTTGTTTCCCATAAAGAATATCTGGAGCTGCTCCGGAAGCTCCGGAAGCTCCCCGGCATTAAGCAGGTCTTCGTCCGGTCGGGAATCCGGTTTGATTATATTCTCCAGGACCCGGACGACTCCTTCCTTTTGGAGCTGGTGCGGTACCATACCTCGGGGCAGCTCAAGGTCGCTCCCGAGCATTGCAGCGCCGCAGTGCTGGATAAGATGGGCAAGCCTCATATTGAGGCATATATGGAGTTTGCCCGGCGGTTTTACGATAAAACCAAGGGGATGGGAAAGGAGCAGTATCTCGTTCCCTATCTGATGTCCTCCCACCCGGGATGCGGGCTGAAGGAGGCCATTGAGCTTGCCCTTTGGATGAAGAGCCAGGGGATTCGTCCCCGGCAGGTGCAGGACTTCTATCCCACCCCCGGCACCGTTTCCACCTGTATGTTTTATACCGGGCTGGATCCTTACAGTATGGAGCCGGTCTTCGTTCCCAAAACAGCGGAGGAGAAGGGCCTCCAGCGGGCCCTTTTGCAGTATTTCCTCCCCGAAAACGCTCCTGCCATCCGGAAGGCGCTGATCCTCGCCGGCAGACGGGATCTGATCGGATACGGGGAGAAGTGTCTCGTTCCGCCGGAGGGCGGCCGGAAGGGACAGCCTCCCCGCCGGGAGGAGCATCCCACCGGAAGGAAGACTGCGCGCAAGCCGGCTCCCACCCAAAAGAAGCATCCCCGGAAGGGGGCGCACTGATATGCGACTGGATAAATTTCTCTCCAACCAAACGGGGCTTTCCCGGAAGGAGGTCAAGGAGCTCCTTCGCCGGGGAGGGGTCACCGTCAACGGTAAGGGAGAAAAGTCGGCCGACCGGCAGATCGACCCGGAAAAGGATACCGTCCTCTCGGGCGGCAAGCAGGTTCTTTATAAACCGTACATATATATTATGATGAATAAGCCGGTGGGGGTGGTCTCCGCTTCCCGGGATCCGAAGGAAAAAACCGTCCTGGATCTCCTCGCCCCCGAGGACCGGCACCGGGAGCTTTTCCCCGCCGGGCGGCTGGATAAGGATACCACCGGCTTTGTTCTCCTGACCGATGACGGCGATTTTGCCCACCGGATCCTTGCCCCGGGAAAGCACGTCCCCAAAACCTATTTGGTGGGGCTGGCCGAGCCGGTAACCCAAGCCTGCGTGGATGCTTTTTCCGCCGGAATGACCCTGGCAAACGGGGAGGTCTGCCGTCCTGCAGAGCTGACCCTGCCCGATCCGGAAAACCGTCAGGTTACACAAGTGGTCCTCCGGGAGGGAATGTACCATCAGATTAAACGGATGTTTGGAGCCTGCGGAAACCGGGTAATTTCCTTAAAACGGACCAAAATCGGCAACCTTCCCCTGGACCAAAATCTGGAAGAAGGAGCCTATCGGGAAATATTGCACAAAGAATTGGAGCAAATTTTGTGAGATAATTTTTGCGATTCTTTGAATAACCCCGGCTTTTAGATGAATATGGCAAATTTGACCCCCGGCATTTTTCAAAGATTGGCGTTTCCAAGGCTTGATTTTTGCGATTGTTTCAGTTATAGTATTAAATACCGAGCTGTATCAAGCTGTAAGCGAATGATAAAATTTATAATATCAGGAGGTCTATATTATGGCAAGCTTATCTCTTCGGAATATCTACAAAAGATATCCCGGCGGCGTTACCGCTGTTTCCGATTTCAACCTTGAAATCAAAGACACCGAGTTCATTATCCTGGTCGGTCCTTCCGGCTGCGGAAAATCCACCACCCTGCGTATGATCGCGGGTCTGGAAGAGATCTCTGAGGGCGAGCTCTACATCGGCGACAAGCTGGTCAACGACGTCGCTCCTAAGGATCGTGACATTGCGATGGTTTTCCAGAACTACGCTCTGTACCCCCATATGACCGTTTATGAGAACATGGCATTCGGCCTGAAGCTCCGCAAGACTCCGAAGGATGAGATCAAGCGCCGGGTTGAGGAAGCTGCCCGCATCCTCGATATCTCCCACCTGCTTGACCGTAAGCCCAAGGCTCTGTCCGGTGGTCAGCGTCAGCGTGTTGCTCTGGGACGTGCTATCGTCCGTGAGCCGAAGGTCTTCCTCCTTGACGAGCCTCTGTCCAACCTGGACGCTAAGCTCCGTGCTCAGATGAGAACCGAGCTTTCCAAGCTCCATCAGAAACTGAAGACCACCTTCATTTACGTTACCCACGACCAGACCGAGGCTATGACCATGGGTGATCGGATCGTCGTTATGAAGGACGGCTTCATCCAGCAGGTCAATACTCCTCAAAAGCTGTATGAGGAGCCCGTCAACGTCTTCGTCGCCGGCTTCATTGGCTCTCCCCAGATGAACTTCATCGAGTCCAAGCTCATCAAGAAGGATGGCAAGTATCAGGTCGAGTTCGGCTCTGAGGATACCAAAACCCGCCAGGGCAAGAAGTACTATGTTGAGATCCCCGAAGCCAAGATCAAGGCTGACGTGCTTGACGAGTACCTGGATAAGGAAGTCATTATGGGTATCCGTCCCGAGAACCTCAAGGACGAAGAGATGTTCCTTTCTGCCGCTCATACCGGCGTGATCGAGTGCAACGTTGAGGTTACCGAGCTGATGGGTGCTGAGACTTACCTCTATATCAACTGCGAGGGCATCAACATGACCGCCCGCGTGTCTCCCCGTTCCACCGCCCGTGCCGGGGATACCATCCAGATCGCTCTGGATCCCAACAAGGTCCTCCTCTTTGATAAAGAGACTGAGAAGACCATTATTGTCTGATTCTACGAATCAAACGGCAGAAGGCCGGCAGAGATTTCTCTGCCGGCTTTTTTTGTGACAACCCCCGAGAACCCCTTTATCCCGCCTCCCCGGCAAAGAAAGAAACATCAACGGTAAAATAAAAAGCGCAACTGTGGGGGGAAAGTTGACGGAGGCAGGGGAGGGGGGAGCGGAATGAAAGACAACTCTGTTTGCGGTGGGCGAAATTTTCTTTCCTCGCATAAACTTGGGGGGTGCAAAGGGAGAAATACCTTCCTTTCTTGGAGGCAAGAAAGGAAGCAAAGAAGTTCCGGGGGAGCGTTACGCCTCCCGTTTGCGGTACCCAGAATTTTCTAACCTCGCATAAGCTCGGGAAAATTCTGACCGCGGCACCAGCTTATTGCCCCCTTTCTCCGCCACCGGCGGCGGTCGCAAACGCTACCCCAAACCCCATTCACACACATAAGGGGCTCCGCCCCTTAAGAATCCCCCCGACGTGGTAACCAAATACCTGAATGCAGGTAATATTCACTCCCTCACGGGACGACTACTTCACACATGGTCAGTTAATATCAGCTTCGCCCTCGCAGAACCGCATAAGACCCTAAAGGCATTTTTCTAACTGTTATCGATGCACTCAAACGATCAAACATCATTGAACGCACAAACCTCCGCCGCGAAATGGCCCAAGAAATCTGCCGACCTTATGGCACTTTATCCCGGACTCCCCGGAGGGAGTCCGAGGGAGGAAATCCCTCGGCCGTTTTAATAGGGTGGGGTTTTGGGGAGGGGAAGAATCGGAACTTCC
>JAFTTH010000042.1 GCA_017466885.1 Oscillospiraceae bacterium | reverse complement strand
GTAGCCGTATCGGAAGGTGCGGCTGGATCACCTCCTTTCTATGGAGACATGGATTGTGAAGACAATCCGTAGACTTCAGTCGACGCACATTTGCTTAGGTTATGTTTGGTTTTGAAGGCTCTGCCTTCATTGTACCTTGAAAACTTCACAGAAGAATAAAAAGTCCAGATGATTGATGAGACCATCTGGCACCTCTGAAATTGCGAAACAAAGCAAGAAAGAGTTAACGAGTAAAAACAAAGAACTAGGAACGTTAGAGTTCTTAGGAGCTGAAAAGTCAAGCTACTAAGGGCATACGGCGGATGCCTAGGCGCCAATAGCCGATGAAGGACGCGGTAAGCTGCGAAAAGCCACGGGGAACTGCAAGCAAGTATTGATCCGTGGATGTCCGAATGGGGAAACCCAACTACCGTCATGGGTAGTTATCCGAAAGGAAGGGAACCCGGGGAACTGAAACATCTAAGTACCCGGAGGAAGAGAAATCAAACGAGATGCCCACAGTAGCGGCGAGCGAAGAGGGCAGAGCCCAAACCACATATCTTCGGGTATGTGGGGTTGAGGACCGGCAAAATCAAAGTCAGGCCTAGCTGAAGTACCTGGAAAGGTACACCATAGCATGTGACAGTCATGTAGGCGAAAGGCAGAGCGGCGAGGCCGGTATCCAGAGTACCGCGGAGCACGAGGAATTCTGCGGGAAGCAGGGGGGACCACCCTCCAAGGCTAAACACTGATTGGCGACCGATAGCGCATAGTACCGTGAGGGAAAGGTGAAAAGAACCCCGGGAGGGGAGTGAAAGAGTACCTGAAACCGTATGTCTACAAGCAGTCGGAGCGAAAGCGACGGCGTGCCTATTGAAGAATGAACCAACGAGTTACGTGCAGTAGCGAGGTTAAGTGGAAGACACGGAGCCGAAGCGAAAGCGAGTCTTAAGAGGGCGGCGAGTTGCTGTACGTAGACCCGAAACCGCAGTGATCTACCCATGTCCAGGTTGAAGCGCAGGTAAAATTGCGTGGAGGACCGAACCGGTGAGCGTTGAAAAGCTTTCGGATGAGATGTGGGTAGAGGTGAAATTCCAATCGAACGCGGAGATAGCTGGTTCTCCCCGAAATAGCTTTAGGGCTAGCCTCAAGTAGTAAGCATAGGCGGTAGAGCACTGATCGGGCTAGGGGCCGTAAAGGTTACCGAACCCTGTCAAACTCCGAATGGTTATGCTGCAGAGCTTGGGAGTCAGACTACGAGTGATAAGATCCGTGGTCAAAAGGGAAACAGCCCAGACCACCAGCTAAGGTCCCAAATGCCGTACTAAGTGGAAAAGGATGTGGGGTCTCATAAACAACCAGGATGTTGGCTTAGAAGCAGCCACCATTTAAAGAGTGCGTAATAGCTCACTGGTCGAGAGACCCTGCGCCGAAGATTCCCGGGGCTAAAGTACGGAACCGAAGCTGTGGCTACATGCATAGGCATGTGGGGTAGGGGAGCGTTCCCATAGGGCAGAAGCTGTGCTGTAAGGCATGGTGGACTTATGGGAAGTGAGAATGTTGGTATGAGTAGCGAAAAGGAAGGTGAGAATCCTTCCCACCGAAAGCATAAGGATTCCTGGGCAACGATCGTCGTCCCAGGGTAAGTCGGGACCTAATCCGAGGCAGAGAGCGTAGGAGATGGACAACTGGTTGATATTCCAGTACCGGTGTGAATTGTTTGAGCGACGGAGTGACACAGGAGGGTAGGCGAGCAGGAGACTGGTAGTTCCTGTGCAAGCGTGTAGGCTGTTACGTAGGCAAATCCGCGTAACTGAGGCTGAGGCGTGACGCGGAGAAGACAGAGATGTCTTCGAAGTCGTTGACCCCACACTGTCGAGAAAAGCTTCTAGTGAGATGAGCACCGCCCGTACCGTAAACCGACACAGGTATGCGGGGAGAGAATCCTAAGGTGCGCGGGAGAACCCTCGTTAAGGAACTCGGCAAAATGTACCCGTAACTTCGGGATAAGGGTAGCCGCCAGTGTGAAGTCACTAGCTGATGGAGCACAGTGCGGTCGCAGAGAAGAGGCCCAAGCGACTGTTTACCACAAACACAGGTGCCTGCTAAAGCGAAAGCTGACGTATAGGTGCTGACACCTGCCCAGTGCCGGAAGGTTAAGGAAGGATGTCCGGATTAGTCCAAAGCATTCGACCGAAGCCCCGGTGAACGGCGGCC
>JAFTTH010000022.1 GCA_017466885.1 Oscillospiraceae bacterium | reverse complement strand
TGTGTGGCGGGATGCTTTACAATAAGTGTTGGAGGGCAACACAATGATTAAAGATTTACCTGAAAAATTAAAACTGCTCCGTGTTAAATACGGATATTCTCAAAAACAAGTTGCTGATAAGGTGAATATATCTCCTTCCATCATTTCCGGCTATGAGACGGGAGAGAGAACACCCAGCACGGATGTATTATTATCATTATCTAACATTTATAATTGTAGCGTGGATTATTTGCTTGGAAAACAGAATGCCGAGCCTCCTGTAATATTTGATACTGAAGGATTGACCGACAAACAAATCCAAGCCATTATTACACTGATTGATTCTATGAAGAATAAGTAAATGCACTATCTTAATGAAAGGTAGTGCATTATTTCTTTATTATCAAAAATAACTAACCAAAAACAAGATGAATACAAAAAGAACTATGACAACTTAATGCCATAGTTCTTGTTTGTTTATATAAGGATATTAACCGTTATATCCTGCCAAAATAGGATTCTGTGCTTTGTGGACTCTGCATAAAGGTAAGCCTTTGCATCATCCTTTGTAAAAGTCTTTTGATACACTTTTACATAAGCACTCTGATTTACCCTTGAAATTAGGGCTAAATTACTTCCTACTTTCGTTAATTGCTGCCTGTGCAGCAGCCAGACGTGCGATGGGCACGCGGAAGGGAGAGCAGGAAACGTAGTCCAGACCAATCTTATGGCAGAACTCCACGGATGTGGGGTCGCCGCCGTGCTCACCGCAGATACCGCAGTGCATGGTGGGACGGACTTCCTTGCCCATCTTAACGGCCATCTTCATCAGAGAGCCAACACCGGTCTGATCCAGCTTCGCAAAGGGATCGTTTTCGTAGATCTTGGTGTCATAGTAGGCGCCAAGGAACTTACCGGCATCGTCACGGCTGAAGCCGAAGGTCATCTGAGTCAGGTCGTTGGTGCCGAAGCAGAAGAACTCGGCTTCCTTAGCGATCTCGTCAGCAGTCAGGCAGGCGCGGGGGATCTCCATCATGGTACCGACCTCGTACTTCAGGTCAGCGCCGGCAGCGGCGATCTCAGCGTCAGCGGTTGCAACAACGATATCCTTAACGAACTTCATCTCCTTAACCTCACCGGTCAGGGGGATCATGATCTCAGGAACGATATCCCAATCGGGATGCGCCTTCTTGACGTTGATCGCAGCACGGATCACGGCAGAGGTCTGCATCTTAGCGATCTCAGGATAGGTGACAGCCAGACGGCAACCACGGTGACCCATCATGGGGTTGAACTCGTGGAGACCATCAATGATGGCTTTGATGTCAGCAACGGTCTTGCCCTGAGCAGCGGCAAGAGCGGCAATGTCAGCCTCTTCGGTGGGAACGAACTCGTGGAGAGGAGGATCGAGGAAGCGGATGGTAACGGGGCAGCCTTCCAGGGCCTCGTACAGCTTCTCGAAGTCACCCTGCTGATAGGGCAGGATCTTGGCCAGAGCGGCCTCACGAGCCTCAACGGTATCCGCGCAGATCATCTCACGGAACGCAGCAATACGGGTCTCCTCGAAGAACATATGCTCGGTACGGCACAGACCGATACCTTCAGCGCCCAGCTCGCGAGCCTTCTTGGCATCGGCGGGGGTGTCAGCGTTGGTGCGGACCTTCAGGGTGCGGAACTTGTCAGCCCACTCCATGATGCGGCCAAACTCGCCGGCGATCTCAGCGTCAACAGTGTTGATGATGCCATCATAGATATTACCGGTGGAACCGTCAATGGAGATGTAATCTCCCTCAACGAAGGTCTTACCAGCCAGCTCGAACTTCTTGTTCTCCTCGTCCATCTTAATGTCGCCGCAACCGGAGACACAGCAGGTACCCATACCACGGGCAACAACGGCAGCGTGGGAGGTCATACCGCCACGGACAGTCAGGATACCCTGAGCAGCCTTCATACCGGTAATATCCTCAGGAGAGGTCTCAAGACGAACCAGAACAACCTTCTCGCCCTTCTCATTCCAGGCAACAGCGTCGTCAGCGGTGAAGACGATCTTACCGCAGGCAGCACCCGGGGAAGCACCCAGGCCCTTGCCCATGGGGGTAGCGGCCTTCAAAGCCTTGGCATCAAACTGGGGATGGAGCAGAGTATCCAGGTTTCTGGGATCGATCATCGCAACAGCCTGTTTCTCGGAGATCATGCCCTCGTCCACGAGGTCGCAAGCGATCTTCAGAGCAGCCTTAGCGGTACGCTTACCATTTCTGGTCTGGAGCATATAGAGCTTCTTATCCTCAATGGTGAACTCCATATCCTGCATATCGCGGTAGTGGTTCTCCAGAGTGTTGCAGATCTGAACGAACTGCTCGTAAACCTCTGGCATAACCTCCTGCAGCTTTGCAATGGGGGAAGGAGTCCGGACACCGGCAACAACGTCCTCGCCCTGGGCGTTCATCAGGAACTCACCCATCAGCTTCTTCTCACCGGTTGCAGGGTCACGGGTAAAGGCAACACCGGTACCGGAGGTATCACCCAGGTTACCGAAGGCCATCATCTGAACGTTAACAGCGGTACCCCAGGAGTAAGGAATATCGTTGTCACGGCGATAAACGTTTGCACGGGGGTTATCCCAGGAACGGAAAACAGCCTTGATGGCGCCCATCAGCTGCTCCTTGGGATCGGTGGGGAAGTCCGCGCCGATCTTGGACTTATACTCAGCCTTAAACTGGCCGGCCAGCTCTGCAAGATCCTCAGCAGTCAGATCAACGTCCTGAGTGACACCCTTCTCTTCCTTCATTTTGTCGATCAGCTCTTCGAAGTACTTCTTGCCGACCTCCATAACAACGTCAGAGTACATCTGGATGAATCTGCGATAGCAGTCCCAAGCCCAGCGGGGGTTGCCGGACTTCTTGGCCATGGTCTCAACAACCTCTTCATTCAGACCGAGGTTGAGGATGGTATCCATCATACCGGGCATGGAAGCACGGGCGCCGGAACGAACGGAAACCAGCAGGGGGTTTTCCTTATCGCCGAACTTTTTGCCGGTGATCTCTTCCATCTTAACGATATTTTCCATGATCTGCGCCTGGATGTCATCGTTGATCACTTTGCCATCCTCATAATACTGGGTGCAGGCCTCGGTGGAAACGGTAAAGCCCTGGGGGACGGGCATGCCGAGGTTGGTCATCTCGGCGAGGTTGGCACCCTTACCGCCAAGCAGTTCGCGCATGGTGCCGTTACCTTCCTTGAAAAGGTAAACATACTTCTTGCTCACAAAATCTACCTCCAAAAAATATTCCGTGGAACCACGGTTTCAGACATTGCGTTCGCGGAATCCGGGGTGCTGCCGCCCCTTTTATCCACGCTACCTTACATTATACCAAATGCTTGTACTTTTTGCCAGTACTTTTTTTAATTTTTTCAAGAAATCGCAGAAATAATCCCTTTTGATGAAGAAAGCAAAAAAAGCTTGAAAAACAATGTCAAAAATGCAATAATATATTATAATGTATGGGAAGGATTTCCCCTCCTCATTCCGTTTTTTAACGATTTTTTGCAGCAGAAATCTGACAGAAAGGATGCTTTTCACGTGAACTATATCGGAATCATTCTGGACCACACCCTCAAGGACGGTACCCACCCCACCGACTTTTCCCTTTCCTTCCGTCCTGCGCGGGAATGGATTGTCCACGCTTTTGACGCGCTGGGCTGTCCCTGCATTTTCCCGGCCGATTTAGGGGAGAGCTTTTCCTCGGCGGAGATTTTCTCTCAAAAGATCCGGGAGCTGGCCGAGGGTCGGGGTGTGATCCTGACCTACGGTGTATTTCCCCTGCTGACTGCTGAAACTCTCCGGGAGGCAATTGACCTCTGTCAGGAGGAGTGCCGCCCCATCGGAATCGATACCGATGAAGATATTCCGGCCTTTGCCGCTGTATTCCCCCCGGACTGGGAGGGCTCCTTTGCCAACCCCTCCGCCGAAATCCTCTGCCAGCCAGAGGAGGAGATCCCCGTTTACCCCACCGCCTATCTTGCCCTGCGCAATGCCGCCAAGGAGCGGATCCTTCTGCAGCATCTTGCCGCAGGTGTGGATATCCTCTCGGGGGACGGTGTAATGATCGAGCCGGGCGTCCTGATCGGAAAGGGTGCGCAGATTTTCCCCGGCACCATCCTTCGGGGAAAAACCGTGATCGGGGAGGGCTGCGTGATCGGCCCCAACTCCACCATCACCGATAGCGTTGTGGGGGCGGGCAGCAAGATCCTTTCCTCGGTGCTGACCCAATCCACCGTGGGAGAAAATACCACCATCGGACCCTTTACCCAGCTTCGCCCCAACTCGGTCGTGGGAAACCGGGTCAAGATCGGAGACTTCGTGGAAATCAAAAACTCCACCATCGGGGATGAGACCTCGGTAGCACATCTGACCTACGTGGGAGACAGCGATGTCGGCCGGAAGGTCAACTTCGGCTGCGGCGTTGTGACCGTCAATTACGACGGCGCCAAAAAGCACCGCACCACCATCGGGGATTACGCCTTCATCGGATGCAACACCAACCTCGTTTCTCCCGTTGCAATCGGTGAAAACGCTTATACTGCCGCCGGCACCACCATCACCGAGGATATTCCCGATGATTCTTTGGCCATTGGCCGTCCCCGGCTGGAGGTCAAAAAGGACTGGGTCCTTAAGCGTTTGGGGAAACGGCGGTACCAGGCACCCGCCGAATAATTTTTACTTTATTCACATTCGCGTAACAACAAAAACCCTTCTTTGGGCTATAATATGACCGTACCGATAAATGGAAATGCAGTTCTCTTTATTGGTATTGCTCTACCCTCCTCATATTTGATCGGATCAGGTTCCGGTCAACATTTACCCGCTTCCCGATTTGGAGCGGGTTCTTTTTTTGAAGAAAAGAATTGTCCGGATATGGTTATATTTTTGTCCCTCCTCTCATAAAAATGCAATATCACACAACATTCGGGAGAGGGCTGAAGTTATGGCTGGCACTGGTATTTACAAAGATATTGCGACACGTACCGGCGGAGATATTTACCTGGGGATCGTCGGACCGGTACGCACCGGAAAATCCACCTTTATTAAAAAGTTTATGGAGACACTCGTTCTGCCCAACATTGCCGGGGAATACCGGCGGGAGCGGGCAACCGACGAGCTACCCCAATCGGCTGCCGGGAAAACGATTATGACCACCGAGCCGAAGTTCATCCCCGAGGAGGCCGTTCAGATCGAGCTGGAGGACAACGCGGTGATGAATGTCCGGCTGATTGACTGCGTGGGGTATATCGTCCCCAGCTCCATCGGATATATTGAGAATGCACAGCCCCGGATGGTCCGTACTCCCTGGTTCCGGGAGCCCATTCCTTTCAATGAGGCCGCTGAATACGGCACCAGAAAGGTGATCCGGGAGCACTCCACCATCGGACTGCTGATTACCACCGACGGCAGTATTACCGGGATTCCCCGGGAGGAATACGAAATTTCGGAGCAACGGATTGTTGCGGAGCTGAAGGAGCTGGAAAAACCCTTTGCGGTGATCCTCAACAGTCTCCATCCCCAGGGAGAACAAACCCGGGCGCTGGCCCGGCAGATGGAGGAAAACTACGGCGTTCCCGTCCTTCCCTTAAGCTGCATTGATCTATGCGAGGAGGATATTAAAAATATTCTGTCCCGTCTCCTTTTCACCTTCCCCCTCAAGGAGATCCGGGTGGAGCTTCCGGGATGGATCAACACCCTGGAAAAGGAGCATTGGCTGAAAAGCTCCGTCTTTGGACATATTTCCCAGGCGGCAGCCGGGATCCGTCAGATTTCTCAGGTGCGCCAGGCGGTGGAGCAAATGGCCGAATGCAAAGAAGCCGAGCGGGTGGAAATCCGACAAATCGACCTGGGAAGCGGTGCGGCGCGGCTGGGTGTTACCATCCCCAACGGGCTTTTTTACCGGATTCTGGGAGAAAAAACAGGATTGGAAATCGATGGCGAGTCGGGCCTGCTCCCCTGCATGATCGAGCTTGCCCGGATCAAGGAGGAGTATGCCAAGATCGAGCCGGCTCTGCGGGAGGTGGAGGCCACCGGATACGGGATTGTTATGCCCACCCTCAAGGAGCTGACCCTGGAGGAGCCGGAGATCGTCCGGCAGGGCGGAAAGTATGGGGTCCGTCTGCGGGCGGGCGCTCCCTCCATCCACCTGATGCGGGCCAATATCACCACCGAGGTTTCCCCCATCGTTGGGTCGGAAAAGCAATCGGAAGAGCTGGTTATGTATCTGCTGCGGGGCTTTGAAGAAAATCCTGCCGATATCTGGGATTCCAACATTTTTGGGAAATCTCTTCACGAGCTGGTCAATGAGGGGCTGCACAACAAGCTCTATCGTATGCCTCAGGATGCCCGTACCCGTATTCAGGAAACGGTGGAACGGATCATCAACGAGGGCTGCAGCGGCTTGATTTGTATTATCCTTTAAGGAAAGGGGCCCGGCCTTATGATGAACTGGATCTGGGCGGGGCTGGTCATCCTTTCGGTTCTTTTCGGGATCGCCACCGGGCGGGTGGAGGCTCTGAGTGAGGCGGCAATCTCCTCCTGCGGAGGCGCTGTGACGATGGTTTTGGGGCTTTGCGGCGCCCTGATGCTTTGGAGCGGAATGATGAAGGTTGCCGACGATGCAGGCCTGACCCTTCGTCTTGCCCGGTTGCTGACCCCGCTGATGCGGCTGATCTTCCGGAACTTCGACCCGGAAAGCGCCAGCGGAAGGGCCATTTGTATGAATGTTTCGGCAAATCTTCTTGGACTGGGAAACGCCGCCACCCCTTTGGGGATCAAGGCGATGGAGGAACTGGAACGGGAGGAGGGAAAGACCGGGGTCGCCAGCGATCAGATGGTTTTGTTCGTTGTGCTCAACACGGCCTCCCTCCAGCTTCTGCCCACCACCATCGCCACCCTCCGGCAAAATGCCGGCTCCCAAAATCCTATGGAGATTCTCCCCGCCCTCCTTTTCGCCTCGGTCATTACCCTAACGGTTTCCCTTGCCGGGGCAAAGCTTTTGGCGGCTCTGCCGATCGGCCGAAAAAGCCTGCCCTCAAAAAGAAAACAACCGACCTGCTAACCTCACCGGGCGACGACCGTCGCTCGGTTTCTTTTCTTCCGAAAGGAGTGTGAAGCGATGGCGCACTGCGTTTTGAAGGGGGAAGGACTTGTGAAATCCTTTGGTGGCGTCCGGGCGCTGAAGGGAGTTTCCTTTCATCTGGAGGAGGGGGAGCTCCTGGGACTGGCCGGCGGAAACGGTGCCGGAAAAACCACCCTCTTTAACGTGATCTCGGGGCTGATCTCCCCCGATTGCGGGTCTCTGACCCTCTCTATGGGCGGCAGAACCCTGTCGGCCGTTGGGAAATCGCCCTGCGCCCTCGCCCGGGCGGGCATATGCCGCACCTTTCAAAATCTGCGGCTTTTCCCCCATTTGACGGTGGAGGAGCATCTGCTGGCCGCCGGCGGACGAAGCTCCTCTCCCATCCCTCCCAAGATCCTGCTGGAGATGACCAGTCTTTCCTCCTTTCGCAACTGCCTTCCCTCCTCCCTTTCCTATCCTGACCGGCGGAAGCTGGAGTTTGCCCGGGCAATCGCCACCGGAGGAAGGCTTCTTTTGCTGGATGAGCCGGCCGCCGCAATGAACCACACCGAAAGCCTTGCTTTGGCCGTCCTCATCCGGGAAATCATATCCGAGCTGCCTTACTCCCTTTCCCTCCTGGTCATAGAGCACGATATGGAATTTCTCCGCCGGCTTTGCGGCAGAATGTATGTGATGGAGGAGGGGGAAATCCTTGCCTGCGGCCCCTGCGATGCAGTTCTTTCCAACCCGACAGTCCAGCGGGCGTTATTTGGCTAAAAAAGGAGACGATCCGGATGCTTGAGGTGGAAAATCTGGCGGTGGAACGGGGGAAGGTTCCCGTCCTGCGCAGTCTTTCCTTTTCTCTGCAGGAGGGACAGATTTTGGGAATCATCGGCGGAAACGGCGCCGGAAAATCCTCTGCCCTGCTGGCACTTGCCGGGGTCCTGCCTTCCCGGGGAGGGATATTACTGAAGGGCCGACCCCTGTTCCGGCGTTCTGCC
The DNA here is from genome assembly GCA_017466885.1 of Oscillospiraceae bacterium. Classification (GTDB taxonomy): domain Bacteria; phylum Bacillota; class Clostridia; order Oscillospirales; family Ruminococcaceae; genus RGIG4130. Next base: position 11,400 of record JAFTTH010000022.1, on the reverse strand, counting down.
GCCGCAATGCGGGACGAGGGAATCGTTTTGGTCCCGGAGGGCAGACGGCTGTTCGGGGAGATGACTGTCCGGGAAAACCTCCTGGTAGGATGGCTCCGCGGCGGAAGTCTCAAGGAAGATCTTGACCGGGTGCTGGCGCTTTTCCCCGAGCTGGTTCCTATGCTTTCCCGCAAGGCCGGTGCCCTTTCCGGAGGACAGCAGCAGCTGGTGGCGGTAGCGCGGGGACTGATGAGCCGTCCCTCCATACTGATGCTGGATGAGCCGACTATGGGACTCTCCCCCAAAAACAGCGAGCGGGTCTACCAAATGCTCACCGATCTATCCCGGCTGGGGATTGGGGTAATCGTGACCGGACAGGAGGTGGAAAAGACTCTGGCCCGGGCAGATTTCGTTGTGTTGCTGAAGCAGGGGATGGGATCGGAGGTCCTTCCTTCAAAAAACGCCGGCGACCGTCTCCGAAGAATGCTGTCCGGTGAGTCGGCTCCTTCTCTTTGAAGGAGGTCACCGGTATCCTCCCCTGGGCGCTCCTGTTTCTCTATTTTTATCCAAGAATCTTCAAAAACAAAATTGACGGATGGCCAGTTCTTTGGTATAATAACTATTTAGTGTGGGGTATTGTGACCCCGGACGTTATTTTGAGCTGAGGTGATTTGTTTGTCCCCTTCCGAGGCCGCGCGTCAAAAGCGTGAACACACAAGAAACTTTTCCATCATCGCCCATATTGACCACGGGAAATCCACCCTGGCCGACCGGCTGCTGGAAAAGACCAATACTGTTTCCCAGCGGGATATGAGCGACCAGCTTCTGGATAATATGGATCTGGAACGGGAGCGGGGCATTACCATCAAGGCGCGGGCAGTCCGCCTGCTTTATACCGCGTCGGACGGTGAGGAATATATCTTCAACCTGATTGATACCCCCGGCCACGTTGACTTTAACTATGAGGTCAGCCGCTCCCTGGCCGCCTGCGAGGGCGCCCTTCTGGTGGTGGATGCATCTCAAGGTATTGAAGCGCAGACATTGGCCAATACCTACCTTGCTTTGGAGCACGATCTGGAGATCCTCCCGGTCATCAATAAGATTGACCTTCCCGCCGCCGACCCTGCGCGGGTGGCTCACGAGGTGGAGGACGTAATCGGTATTCCCTGTATGGATGCGCCGCAGATTTCAGCCAAAATGGGGTTGAATATTGGGGATGTGCTGGAGGCTGTGGTCACCGGAATTCCGGCTCCCCAGGGGGATGAGACCGCCCCGCTTCAGGCGCTGATTTTCGACTCCTTCTACGATAGCTATAAAGGTGTTATCGTTTATCTTCGCGTGGTCGCCGGGCAGATCAAGCCGGGAATGCAGATCCGGATGATGGCCACCGGCGCCGAGTTCACGGTGGTGGAATGCGGCTATATGAGCGCCACCGGCCATGTTCCCTGCGAGGATGGAATCTATGCCGGGGATGTTGGGTATCTTGCCGCTAGCATCAAAACGGTGCGGGATACCCGGGTGGGTGACACGGTCACTGCCGTGGACCGTCCTGCGGCCAAGCCTCTTGCCGGCTACCGAAAGGTCAATCCCATGGTTTTTTCGGGCATCTACCCGGCGGACGGTGCCCGTTACGAGGACCTTCGGGAGGCGCTGGACAAGCTCCAGCTCAATGACGCCTCCCTTACCTTTGAGCCGGAAACCTCCACCGCTCTGGGCTTCGGATTCCGTTGCGGCTTCCTGGGTCTTCTGCATATGGAGATCATTCAGGAGCGGCTGGAACGGGAATATAATCTGGATCTGATCACCACCGCCCCCAGCGTTATTTATAAGATCACCCTGACCAACGGCGAAACGGTGGATATTGATAACCCCACCAACTACCCCGATCCGGCCACCATTGCGTCGGTGGCAGAGCCGATGGTCAATGCCCATATCTTCTCCCCCTCCGATTTTGTGGGGAACATTATGGAGCTTTGTCAGGACCGCCGGGGAACCTTTATTGATATGAAATATATTGATGCGGACCGGGTCGATCTCCATTATGAGCTTCCCTTGAATGAGATCATCTACGATTTCTTTGATGCTTTGAAATCCCGCACCAAAGGGTATGCCTCCTTTGACTACGAACTTTCCTCCTATAAGCCCTCCCAACTGGTCAAGCTGGATATTCTTCTCAACGGAGATGTGGTGGACGCCCTTTCCTTTATCGTTCACACCGAGAAGGCTTACGGCCGGGCCCGGAAAATCGCAGAGAAGCTCAAAGAACATATCCCCCGCCAGCTTTTTGAGGTGCCCATTCAGGCGGCCATCGGCGGAAAGATCATCGCCCGGGAAACGGTCAAGGCCCTCCGGAAGGATGTTCTTGCCAAGTGCTACGGCGGTGACATTACCCGGAAAAAGAAACTTCTGGAAAAGCAGAAGGAAGGCAAAAAAAGAATGCGTCAGCTGGGCAGCGTAGAAGTGCCGCAGGAGGCCTTTATGTCCGTGCTGAAGCTGGACTAAAAAGAAAAGGAGCGATTTCTATGGCAACTGTCACTCTCATTTCCCATACCCCCGACCCGGAACGGGCCGTTGCGGCAGCCGCCCGCCTTTGTTATAGCCCCAGCACCATCGGAGAGCTTTTTGACGGTATGACGGACGAAAAGGTTGCCTCCTTCGTGGAAATGCTGGCCTCTATGGGGCATGAAAGCCCGATCGAGCATGTGACCTTCACCTTTGGCATTGAGGGTGTTTCCCGGGCGCTGCTTGCGCAGATCACCCGGCATCGGATCGCTTCCTTCAGCGTTCAGAGCCAGCGGTATGTCAAGGAAGCAGCCTTTGAATATGTCACTCCCCCTGAAATTGCCGCGATCCCCGAAGCTGCCGAGGCCTATCAGCAGGGCATGGCGGATGCGCAGGCCCTTTATTCCCGCCTTTCCGATATTCTCTTTGAGAAACATTTTGCCCGCTTTATGGAAGAGGGCAAGCCGGAGAAGGCCGCCCGCTCTGCGGCGGAAAAAGCCGCCATTGAGGATGCGCGGTTCGTCCTCCCCAACGCCTGTGACACAAAAATGATTGTTACCATGAACGCCCGGAGCCTTTTGAACTTCTTCCGGCACCGCTGCTGCACCCGCGCCCAGTGGGAGATCCGGGATGTTGCCTGCCAGATGCTGGAGCTGGTCAAGGAGGTTGCCCCTCATATCTTTGCCAAAGCAGGACCCTCCTGCGTGGCCGGCCCCTGCCCCGAGGGAAAGATGAGCTGCGGTAGGGTTGCCGAAATGCGGGAACGGTTTCTTCCCAAAAACGAGAACGAATGAAGGAGGGATCCGCACCTTGAGCGGAAAACTGATCGTAATTGACGGGCTGGATGGTTCCGGAAAAACCACCCATATCAACCGCCTGTGTGACGGTTTGGAGGAGCGGGGGGTCTGCCACCGGAAGATCTCCTTCCCCGATTATTCCGAGCCCTCCAGCACTCTCGTGCAGATGTATCTTGCCGGGGAGTTTGGACAAAACGCATCAGATGTGAATGCCTACGCTGCCTCGGTTTTCTATGCCGCTGACCGGTACGCCAGCTTCAAGAAATTCTGGGAGGCCGACTACCGCTCCGGCAAAATGATCATTGCCGCCCGGTATGTAACCTCCAACGCCATTCATCAGATGGCCAAGCTCCCCCAGGAAAAGTGGGGCGATTTTCTGGACTGGCTGGCCGAGTTTGAGTATGACCGGCTGGGCCTGCCCCGCCCCGACCACGTTTTCTTTTTGGATATGCCCACCGATATTTCCCAGAAGCTGCTGACCAAGCGGTATGAGGGGGACGATACCAAAAAAGATGTTCACGAGCGGGATGTGGAATATCTCCGCACCTGCCGGGAAACTGCTCTCTTTGCCGCCAAAACCTGGGGTTGGGAGATCGTTCCCTTCAGCAGGGATGGCGTTCCCGGAACCAAGGACGAAAACCAGGCCATCCTCCGGGAGGCCTTCCATCGGTTGACTGGAGTTTCCTTTGAGTAACTGTCCTGTTTTTGGGACAAATTTCGACACTGTAAGTTTATTTCCACCTATATAATACCATTCGTATTTGCAAAATATTGCAATAAGTCCTCGAATTTTTCGGGGACTTATCTTTTTTGGAAATTTTGAATCCGTATAGTTGACTTTTATATTTTCCAATGATACAATACACGCAAAGGAGTTGATTTCTGTGAAAAAACGATTTGCCTCGATCCTGCTTGTCCTGTTTCTCGCCGGTTGCACCGAAACAGTCATCCTGCCAGAGTCGAGCTCTGAGGCGGTATCTTCGATATCGGCATCCTCCGGTACTATTTCCATCTCATCTCAGGAAGCAATCTCATCTGCGGCTTCTTCCCCCGTTTCTTCCCAAGAAGTTTCCTCCGTGCCAGTCCCCTCTCAGGCAACCAGCTCAGTGGTAATTCCTCCTGAAGCACCGTGCTCCGCCAATGTTGCCCCTACTCTTCCCTCCAACTTTGGAAAGGAGGGCGGGGTCACGGTAGACCAGCTGAAGGTTGGCACCAAATATGTTGGCTATGCAGAAAAGCTTTGCTCTCTCCCCAATGCCGCCACCCAGACTCGTCCCCAGGGAGTGGTTTTTGACGGCTCACGCTTTTATATGACCAACTTTTCCAATGATAAACCGGAATCCCGGGTGATCCTTTCCGTTTTTGATGATAAGGGCAACTTGATTCGCACCAGTGAAAAACTGGACTTAGATCATGCCAACAGCTTGACCTATGTTCCCAAGAAAAATGCTCTTTACGTTGCAAGCTGCCAGTCAAACGATGATGAGGCTGCTTACTACCGCTACTCCGTTATTGACATTGAAAGTCTAACCATTGTGGAGCAGGCTGAAAAAGAGAAGCCCTTTTTCGCCCTGGGATATTCTTCTGAAAAAGACATGTTTGGCTCCGGTCAATGGAGTGGCGGAACCCTGGATATCTGGGATGGAGATTTTAACCACATTACCTCAGTCAACGTCCTGACCCATGGCACTCTTTCCCAGGGAGTCTATTGCACAGACGAGGGGATCTGGTTTATCCGTTCCCATCAAAAAGGATATGTCACCGAGCTTCTCCTTTACGATTGGGAAGGTCACCTCCTGCATGAGATCCTACTTCCCGAATTTGCAGAAGAGGCAGAGGACATTGTGTATATTCAGGATGGAACTTTTTGGTTTGCCAGCAAATGGACTGAGCGCTTTATGGCGCAGGGTGCAAACATCTGGTCTGTGAAGTTTTATGAATTAGAACAATAATAAATACGTTTTGTTGACATGGTGTTTTATAATACTATTTGTATTTACAAATTACGACAAAAAAGCCCTCTTTCGGACTATCCCGAGAGAGGGCTTTTGTTATTGAATTCCTTCCTGCTGGCGAAGCTTCCGCAATAGAGAGCAGACCACATCCTTGCGTTTCAGAGGGGTGACCAGGTAATAGCCGGCGCAAAACTCCCTCGCGGCGTCAGCTGTTTCCAAGGCCAAGCGGATTCCGTGAGCTGCCGCTTCCTCCTTGGAAAGATCCCGGAAGCTCTCCACCGTTTCAGGCGGGATCTCAATGCCGGCAATCTCGTTGGCAGAGAAGGAGGCATTCCGGTAACTGACCAGAGGCATCAACCCGCAAAGGATCGGAGAGGACAGAACCTCGGAGGCCATCTTCAGACGCTGGATGGCCTGGGGAGTATAGATTGGCTGGGTGAAAAAGACGCTGGCACCGGCCGCTTCCTTTTTGACTGCCCGGCGGAGCTCTGCCTCAAAATTGACCGCATTGATTCCCAAAGCCGCAGAGATGCGGAAGGGACGCTCCCGGAACTCCGTTTCGTTCAGGTCGGCAATATACCGGGCAAGCATTGCCGAGTGGAAGTTATAAACCCCCTTGACCTCATCCCGCTCGCAGGTGGGGATCGGGTCGCCGGTCACTGTTAAAACATTTTCGATCCCAGCGTAGCTCAACCCGAAAAGGAGCGCCTTTGTTGCATTGATATTCCGGTCCCGGCAGGTCAGATGGGGCATCATATCGATCCCGTACCGGGTGCGGTAAAGGGCGGCAACCATAGAGGAATCCATTCGTGCCCGGGCAATGGGACAATCGGCCACCGTAATAATATCGGCGCCCACCCGAACGATCTCATTGGCCGCGGCGGTAAAAAACTGCATATCGGTGCCGGCCGGAGAATCCAGCTCCACCGCAATCACCTTTTTCCCCTCCTCCAGCTTCCGGATAAACTTGCTTCGGGAGGGTTTCCTGGCCGGGACAGTCTCCTCTTTTTGGGAAATTCGTTGGTCCGCAGAAGGTGCCTGTTCCTTCAAAAGCTCCGAAAGAGCGCGGATGTGCGCCGGGGTAGTGCCGCAACAGCCACCCAGAACGGACGCTCCCTTCCCTGCCATTTTGGAGACTGCCTGGGCAAAATAGGCCGGTGTTGCCAGGTAATGGGTTCGACCGTCCCGCACAGTGGGATAGCCGGCATTGGGCATCACCGAAAGCTGCTCAGGCAGATCGGAAAGCCTGCTGACCATATCCAGCATATGCGCCGGTCCCGAAACACAGTTAAAGCCGCAACCGTCACAGCAATTTTCCTCCGCCACCCGCCGAAGAAGGTATTCGGCCGATTTTCCCGTGCGGGAAAAACCGTCCGGCGCAACGGCAAAGGATAGAATAATGGTGCTCCCCTTTGCACAGGCACGGATATATTTTGCCGCGGCAATGGGCAGCTCCGGATCAGAGAAGGTCTCCAAAAGAAAGTTTTCGCACCCCAGAGAGAGGAACTGATCGATCACCGCCGTGTATTCTTCCAGACCGGCGGTGGGATTTTCTTCCCCGCCTGTCCCGGCAATGGGGCCGATATCGGCAAACACCGCTACATCCGTTCCGGCGGCAGCACGGTTTGCAATCTCCACACCCGCCGCAATCACCTGGCGAAAATCGCACGAACGCCCCAGCAGAGAAAGACGGTTTGCGCCGAAGGTATTGGTCTTGATCGCCTCTGCGCCCGCCTCAATGTATTCCCGGTGAATCTGCTCCACCGTTTCGGGGTAAAGGAGGTTTGCCTCCTCGCAGGTACAAGAGCAGAGAGGCTGTTTTTCAGGGAAATACGTTCCCATTGCACCATCAAACAGGATGGGCGTTTTTTCAAAAAATGCCATAAAATCGCTTCCTTCTTCCGGTCAGCTTACCACGAAGATGGGCTCACCCTTCAAAAACTGTTCCATACTGTGGATGGAAAGCTCCAGCAAGCGCTTCCTCGTTTCATACGCCGCCCAGCCAATATGAGGGGTGATAACACAGTTGGGCGCCGTCAATAGAGGATTATTTTCCAAAATCGGTTCCACCGAAACAACATCCGCCGAAAGCTGACCCAGTCTGCCCGACCGGAGAGCTTCCGCGGCGGCTTCTTCATCCACCAGGCTTCCCCGGGAGGTATTAACGAGCATTGCCCCCTCCTTCATCATCCCGATGGTTTCCCGATTCATCAGCTTTTGTGTTTGGGGGCTCAAGGGCAGATGCAGGGTCACAACGTCCGACTGCCGGAGCAGCTCCTCAAAGCTGCAATGGGTCACGTAATCATATTCCGGGCAGGGCCGGGGGGTGCGGGTATAAGTCAGAACACGCATTCCAAATGCATGGGCAATCCGCGCAACCGTCTTTCCGATGCTTCCAAAGCCCACGATTCCAATGGTCTTTCCCGCCAGCTCCCAGACAGGGGCGCAGGTAAAGGAAAAGTCAGGGCAGGTGGTCCAGCCCCCATCGTGTACCTTTTGATTATGCTCCTCCACCTTACTGAAATACCGCAGAATAAAGGCAAAGGTCAACTGGGCCACACCGTCCGAGCTATAATCAGGGACATTGCTGACCACCACCCCCCGCTCCCGGCAGGCCTCCAAATCAATGTGGTTATACCCGGTGGCAAAGATTCCGATCCACCGCAAATCAGGGCAGGCCTCCAGCACCGCCCGGGTGATGGGAGTCTTATTGGTAAAAATAATATCTGCGCCAGCTGCCCGCTGAGGGGCCAGCTCCAGCGGAGTACGGTCATAGATCGTCGTATCCCCGTAAGGGGCAAATACCGAATAATCCAGGTCGCCGGAATTAACGGCGATTCCATCCAGAATAACAATTTTCACGTTTTTTCTCCTTTTCTCAGGCACGGCCAAACTGCCGTTCAATGAAGGAACGGGTCAAGCGGAAGGCTACCGGCCGCCCGTGGGGACAACGCATAATATCCGTTCCGGCGAAGACCTCCTCCGCAAGGCTTTCCAGCTCCTTTAGATCCGACTCGGAGCCCGCCTTAATGGCTGCCTTGCAGGCAACGGTATGGAAGATCCGCTCCAACCGTTCATCGGCGGAAACCGCCCGACCCTCCGAGAGCTTTTCTGCCAGCTCTCCCAGCATATCCTCGCAGTTCTCTCCCGAAAGGAGCATCGGCACCGTCCGGACAAGGATGGTTCGGTCGCCAAACTCCTCCACCTCAAACCCCAGGGAATCCAGAAGGGATAGGTTTTCAATGATTGCCTGAAACTCCTTGGGCCGGAGTGATACCGTCATAGGCATTAAAAGGAGCTGCTTATCCGGCTCCCGGCGCTCGGCCAAAAGTTTATTATAAATGATCCGCTCGTGAGCGGCATGCTTATCAATCAGGTATGCTTCCCCATCATACTCGGCGATCACGTAGCAATGATAAATCTCCCCGCAAACCCGGGGCTTTGGGCGGACCGCAAAGGTCTCGGCGGGAGGTTCGGCGGCAACCTTCTCTTCCGGCTCCGTCGGAACGACCGGATGCTCCTCCTTCCGGGGGATCTCCACAACCGGCGGAAGCTTTGGCTCCACCCGGGTCTCTGCCACCTCCACCTGAGGGGTCTTTTCAATTTTTTTAGGCTGCTCCGGCTTTTGGAATCCAACCACCGCCGCACCGCCATCTCTTGCATAGCTGACACCAGAACGAACCGGGTAGTGGGACCCACCCGGCGCTGTATAGGTCACGGAGGGGATTGTCCGCTCCCCCACTGGCGGCGTTACCGACTTCGGCTCCACTACCCTTGTGGGAGGGATCGTTTCTGCCTTTGGAACCGACACCGGCTGACCTTCCGTCCCGGTTTTTGGGCGGGTGGGAAGGGGAATCTGTTCTGCTGCGGGGGGAGCAAAGGGAGACTTGGTCGGAGTAAAAGAAGGACGTTTATCCTGTTGCATCAATGCATTCTTTACTCCGTAATACACAATATCAAAGACCGGCTTTTCGTTGGTGAAACGCACCTCTGTTTTCGCCGGATGGACGTTTACATCGATCCGGTCGGCCGGCAGCGAAAGGAACAGGACGCAGACCGGATATTTTCCTGCCACCAAAAAGCCCCGATAGCTTTCCTCCAGGGCCGCCATGCAGGTGCGGGACTTGACAAACCGCCCGTTGATGAAGAAGAACTGGCTATTCCGGGTGGCTTTTGCCCCGATGGGAGCCGACGCAAAGCCCTTGACCTCCAGTCCTCCGTAGGAATAGTCCACCTCAATGAGATTCGTCAGAAATTCGCGGCCCAAAACCGCATTAATCGCCGACGCCAGCAAACCATCTCCGGGGGTATGGAAGATGGTTTTGCCGTCCCGGATGAATCGGAGGGAGACCTCGGGATGGGAAAGGGCAAGCCGCTCCGCAACTGCCGCAACAGCATTCCCCTCCGCAACATCCTTCTTTAAAAACTTCATTCTGGCGGGGGTATTATAAAAAAGGTCCCGGACGATCAGGGTCGTTCCCTGGGGGCAACCCGCCTCCTCCAACAAACGCTCCTGGCCGCCCTCTATCACAATCCGGCTTCCCAGCTCCGCCCCTTCCGCACAGCTGAACATCTCCACCCGCGCCACCGCGCAGATGGACGCCAGCGCCTCACCGCGGAAACCGAGGGTCAAAATCCCGTCCAAGTCGGCTTCCGTGCGGATCTTGCTGGTAGCGTGCCGCATAAAGGCGGTGCGAATATCCTCCCGATCAATGCCGCAGCCGTTATCGGTAATGCGGATATAGGCAATCCCGCCCCCCTTGATTTCCAGCACAACACGGGTTGCGCCGGCATCAAAGGCATTTTCCAGCAATTCCTTCACCGCGCTGGCAGGGCGTTCCACCACTTCCCCTGCGGCAATCAGCTCGGCCGTATGGGCATCCAACAGGTTGATTTTCGCCATTGTTTTTCCCCCGATCTTATCGGCATTCCGCCGGATATGTCTATGTTTATTATACCATTTTCCTTTCTTCCGTTCAACCCCCGCCTTGACATTTCCCCGCAAGATATATTACAATGATGACAACAACAGACCGAGGTGCAGGAATGGATAACATCATTTTAATCGGGATGCCCGGTTCGGGAAAAAGCACGGTGGGAGTTCTGCTGGCAAAGCTGGTGGGGTATCGCTTCCTGGACACGGATCTTCTGATCCAGCAACAGGCCGGAAAACGGCTTTACCAGATTTTAGAGGAGGATGGCCCTGCCGCCTTTGCCCAACTGGAAAATGAGGTCAACCGCAGCATTGATACAGATCATACTGTCATCGCCACCGGTGGAAGCGTCATTTTCGGTAAAGAAGCGATGGCTCACCTGAAAGCAATCGGACAGGTGGTTTATCTGGAGGTGGATCTTCCGACCCTGCAAAAACGGGTGGGGGATTTTTCCCGTCGGGGAATTTTGATGGAGGACGGACAAACGCTCTCTGACATTTACAGGGAACGTACCCCGCTTTATGCCGCGCAGGCAGATCTGACCGTTTCCTGTGGAGGAGAAGATCTTGCCGCAAACGCCTTCCGCATTGCAGACGCGTTGGGACGAAATACCTAATCTCCGGAGACCTTCTCGGAAGAGCTTTATGGTGGTTCCGATCAGCATCCAAATCCTTGTCAGCATCCTATTGAAAATGCATAGCACCGTACAAGCCGAAATGGAATCACAATGAATTTGCACTCCGGAGCTTCCGGGGTGCTTTTTTACACAAAAAAAACATCCCTCTGAAATCAGAAGGATGTTTTTCAGTACCGGCATAGACCTATCTTCCCGGGCCGTCTCCAGCCAAGTATTTTCGGCACTGTTGAGCTTAACTTCCGTGTTCGGGATGGGAACGGGTGGAACCTCAACGTCATATACACCGGTTATGGTGACCCGTGGGGGAATCGAACCCCCGTTGCCAGCGTGAGAGGCTGGAGTCTTAACCGCTTGACCAACGGGCCATTGGTGCACCATCAGGGACTCGAACCCGGGACCCACTGATTAAGAGTCAGTTGCTCTACCAACTGAGCTAATGGTGCATCTAATCAGAGCAAATACCCTGAAAAGAAAACAACGGAAAGGAGAACGAAGCGAAAGGTCAAGCCCTCGACCAATTAGTACTGCCAAGCTAAACGCCTCGCGACGCTTACACATGCAGCCTATCAACCTTGTAGTCTTCAAGGGGTCTTACT
>JAFTTH010000021.1 GCA_017466885.1 Oscillospiraceae bacterium | reverse complement strand
TGAGCGCACGAATAAACACTTCCTTTGCATCCTTTTCCTCAGATACACCGCTGGCTCCGATACACTCAAAAGCAAACCATTCTAAAGGACTTAGTCTTTTGACAATATCCCTTAAATGTGACATGTGCACGTCGCTCTTGTCAGAAAACATTTCATAGAAATTATTGTTGTACATTTTTATACCTCTCTTTCTTTATACGTCATCTTCGCTGTAGTCTTCGTCCCACCAGTCAGGTTCTTCGTTGGTGACGAAAATGGATGTGTTTTTATTAGTAGCCGAAGCTGGATGTGCGGGGATATGATTTTCGTCACGAGAAGAATTCGCTACAGTTACCACAGGCATCTCGATGATGCCGAAAACAGATTCGAATGCCTCGCGGATGATCCTGTCGCAGCCCAAATTTTTCAGATTCGCATCCCCCTGATTTTCGTCCACGGATTTGTAGCAAGCAAGAATTTCGTCACGAAGAGCGTGGTACGCTCTGTTGTTGGCTTCGCAGAGCTTGCTGTATTTGTTTGGTACGCCGGCATACTCCACTTCCTTTGCCTCCATGCACTTTTATTTATATCGCAGACTACATCAAAGGTAATGTCAAAAGGTCATACATTTGTTTATCGGCATTTACCGGGGCTTTTTCGTTGGGGTTATCGCTACGCCGAGAATCATCCGGGGGCCTATCGCAAGGGATCTGCGCTTCGCAACTATTTCTGCTCCGGCAACCAACGTCTTGCTGAATACATCGATTCCGGAGATTTTGACGTTGTGATCTGCACTCACGTATTCTGCGGTGTTATGCTGACTGACGCAAAAAAACTCTTTAAGTCAGATTTTTATACAGCATTTGTCGGAACTGATTATACCTGCAGCCCCACAACCGAAGCCAGCGATCTTGATGTGTATTTTATTCCTGATGACACATTGAAAAAGGAGTTTACAGACTATGGAATCCCCGAATCCAAACTGGTATCCAGCGGTATTCCCGTGCGGCAGATGTTCTATGAGAACACGGATAAAAAAACAGCCAAGACGGCAGAAGGTGTCAATGTCAAGCATTCACACCTTTTGGTTATGAGTGGTAGTATGGGCTGCGGACCTATTGACAATCTGGTGTTTTTGATTGCGAAATCACTGCATGAGGATGAAGAAATAACCGTTGTGTGCGGCACTAACAAGCGAATGCAAAAGAAACTCAGTAAACGGTACCGTCATTCTCCAAACATCCACATTAAAGGCTATGTTACGGACATTTCCCGTTTGATGGACAGCGCGGATCTATATTTGACAAAGCCGGGCGGAATCAGCGTAACAGAGGCAAAGCATAAGCGACTTCCGATGATCTGTGTGGATGCTGTTGCCGGTTGCGAGGAATATAATCGACGTTTCTTCGTGGAAAGGGGCTGTGCAATTTCGGGGAAAAGTGTCATCGCCCTCTCAAAGCAGTGCCTCTCTCTTTTGCGTCAATCAGACAAGCGCGAAGAAATGGAAAAAAATTATGACACCATAAAGCAGATGAATTCTGCACAGTACATCTGCGATTATCTGAATGGACGAGTGTTGTTCAGGAGCTCTCTTTGAACATTGTTTGCAGCTTGAAATGGGAGATGAAAGCATTTATGGGAAGAAGGATTATTTTCAAACTAAGACCTTATGAGAAAATAACCGATGCCGATGTTATTACAAAGCCAGAGCAAAGCAGTCAAGATATGCTGGATTCGCTTACGGAAACCGAAACGGCATTGCAGCACCTATATGTAGATATGGCATCTTCTGCGGATCCATCGGAATACACTGAGGATGTTAATGCCAAACTCCGTTCCTACCGGCGTTCCTCCAATAACCTTGCAAAAGCATATCAGCGAAACGCTGTTATGATCGACGAACTTTCTGCAAGGCATAAAGATTTGATGAAAGGCAAGAAAATCAAAATTATTCCAAAAGCTCCTGCCAATTCTGTTATCGATCTTGAAGAAAGTCGGAGCAAACACTTTGCCAAAGGTCTCAACATTTACAAGATTTTGATGATCGTTTACATCGGCAGTTTTGCGGGCGTCGTAATTGAAATGCTTTGGTGTCTGCTCACAAGGGGATATATAGAAAGCAGAGCCGGGCTTATTTATGGACCGTTTAATCTGCTTTATGGTGCCGGTGCTGTCGTAATGACATTATCGCTTTACGCCTTCCGTAATAAGGGACGATGGATATCTTTTTTGGGAGGATTTGCTGTCGGCAGTGTTGTAGAATATGTCTGTTCTTGGTGGCAGGAAACTTTTTTCGGTTCTCGCTCATGGGATTACAGTCAAATGCCTTTCAATCTAAACGGTAGAATATGTTTATTATATTCTATCTTTTGGGGCTTTCTCGGAGTCCTCTGGGTTAAAACCATTTATCCTTGGATGGCAAAACTGATTTTGAAATTACCTGAAAAGCTCGGCAAAATATTGACTTGGGCATTTTTAGTTTTTTTCATATTTAATGCGATTGTTACTGTGATCGCTGTTTTCCGTTGGTCTCAAAGGCTGGATATGATAGATCCGACCAATGATTTTTGGAAATTTATAGATACAAGGTTTCCCAACGAACGAATGGAACGTATTTTTGCCAATATGGTATTTGAATAAAAAGGAGTAAGACAAATGAGAATCGGAGACAAATTTATCACGGCGGTGCTTGCGATTATCGTAGGCATTATGTTTATCGTCATGAAAGGCGAGGTTATGAGTCTGGCTATAACAGCACTCGGCATCGCCGCTATTGTGATGGGCATTTTGGATATTACCAAAAGCGAAAACAAAGACGGCATATTTAAGATCGTGATCGGCGCCATGGTTATTGCGTTTGGTTGGCTGTTTACCAGTGTAATGCTGTATATTATTGCGGCGTTGATGATCATTTACTGCATCGGTAATCTTCTTACGTCACTCAAAACGGATGGATATCCTATGAGTACCGTTCAAGCAATCCGTACATACGCAAAACCCATTGTCGGTCTTGTGGCCGGCGTTTGTCTGCTTTTGAATCAGGGCGGAACAGTGTCCTGGGCATTTGTGATCGCAGGAATTATTTTTGTTGCAGAAGGAATTATGATGCTTTCTGAGTGCAAGCGTTAAGGAGTAAAGGAATGTATTGGAACGATTATATGTGGTTTATGGGCGCAATGCTCATATGTATGCTTCTTTCCGCATTTGCAAGCGGGAAAGTTAAATCGTCATTTACAAAATATGATAAAGTTAGATGCCGTTCGGGAATGACCGGATATGACACGGTAGCCCGGCTTATGAGATCTAATGATGTTAACGGTATTTCCATCGGTTGTGTCAGTGGAAACCTGACAGACCATTATCATCCCTCCAAAAGCATTGTGAACCTGTCTGAAAGCACCTACAACAGCAATTCCGTTGCAGCTGTTGCAGTAGCAGCTCACGAAATGGGACACGTTATGCAAAAGCAGAAGGGATACCTATTCTATCAGTTGCGTACCGCACTTGTACCGGTTGTGAATTTCGGTTCAAGGTTGTCAATGCCGCTTGTTCTGATCGGATTGCTTCTTGACTGGTACTCTGCCACGGCTAACCCCGACATTGGCTTCAAGGTTGCCATGATCGGCGTTATTCTTTATGGCGGTTCGCTACTCTTTGCATTGGTAACGCTTCCGGTAGAATTGAATGCCAGTAATCGAGCACGAAAGATGCTCTTAGCCGAAGGAATACTATGCGAGGATGAAATACCCGCCGCAAAAGAAGTGCTATCCGCAGCGGCTTTGACTTACTTTGCTTCACTGCTCACTTCGCTTGTGTATTTCCTGCGCTTTTTAGTGCGTGTGCTTACAATGTTCGGAAGAAGAGATAACAGACGATAAGTCTACACCAAATTATTCTCATATTTGACTGCTTTGTCAATGCCGTATATTGAAGAAGAAGCAGGAACCATAGAGTTATATGATTATCTGGAATCGGATGAAAAATAATCGAAACATTGGAGCAAGATGAAATTTTTGAAGGGCGAAACGCATAGAGCTTCCATCGTCAATCCCATGCTGCAAGAGTCCAACTTCATACTCAAACTTTTAAAATATCTTTTTCGCATCCTATAACCAAAACATTTAAACCCGAACCTTTTACCGACTGGTGAAAGACTCGGGTTTGTTGTTTTTTAAAGATATGATGATAAAATGCCGGTGACCATTTTGGTCACCGGCATTTTTGTTGCTGTTATTTATCATTCAACCGCTCTGCTGTGCGAATCAGGATGCTCAGGTCTGCCTCAGACATATGGCGCGTCAGCTCGTACAGCTTCTGAACCAACTGCGGTTCGGCAATGTCCTCATCAAAGAACGCTCCGGGTGTTACGCCAAGATACTCACAGATATAGAGGAATTCGCCCAAGGACGGCACTGAACGGCCGGAGGATATGCTTTGCATATAGCTCTTGCTATGCCCCAAGTCGGTACTCATTCTATATTCAGAGACATTCTTTTTTGTTCTTAAAACAGAGATCCGGTCTCTAATAAACTGAAGATCCATCGTTAACACCTCGCTTTCCATTATTGTATAATAATTTTAGCGGTGGCGTTTTTTGGTCACCGGCATTGCTTAATATATGGCTTACTTCTTTGTTAAACCCTTTACGAGATTGGCGATGCTGTCAAGCTGTTGATCATCCAGTTTTTTGAGATCGCTGATGATGCCGTTTAGCTTAGTAGGATTTTTGGTATCGAGATCGAAGAACTCACTTACCGAAACCCCTAAGTAATCACAAATATAGAAAACACCCGGTAAGGAGGGCAAAGACTTCCCTGATTCAATATTATTGATGTAACCGGGGTTCTGACCGATAGCCAAACTCATTTCCCGAGCGGATACATTTTTCTTTTCGCGCAGTTGTGCCAACCGCAAAGCAAAATCTTTTTCATCCATAATCCCACCGCCTCTTATCATATTTTAACCCACATAGACGGCAAAATTATGGGTTTACAGGCTGTAAAAGCGTTGTAGTATTGGTTTATATATGATATAATCTGGTTAATATAGGAAGTAAACCCACAACCGATTTCAAATGACCGCTATGCACACGCATAATAAGATCGCAGAGTCATTGGAATAGCCCACTGGGCATAAAGGCTATTGAGTAAGGAGCGAGATATGAGGATCTATTCTGTGGCATTTTTGGGTCACCGATACATAGATAATATCATAAAAGTAGAGCGCCTTCTGGAAGAACAGATTCGAACCCTTCTTGACGAAAAGGAGTATGTGGATTTCCTGGTTGGCAGAAACGGGGATTTCGATCAATGTGCATCTTCTTCGGTGCGTCGCATACGAAAAAATTATAGGGACGATAACAGCGCCCTTGTTTTGGTGCTGCCGTATCCCACAGCGGAGTATCTGAATAACAAAAATCACTTTCACGAGTATTACACCGACGTAGAGATTTCTCACGCCGCTTCGGTAGCATATCCAAAATCCGCTATCCAAATTCGCAACCGGGAAATGGTTGACCGCGCCGATCTGATTATTTGCTACATCAAGCACGCAAAAGGGGGTGCTTGGCAGGCGGTTCAATATGCAAAAAAGAAAGAAAAAGCTGTTATAAACCTATATGAATACCGTTAAGCTGGCGCGTATCTTAGGTTGAATATCGGCAGGGTTTATGTAAAAACTGTCAGACATCTTTTTACGGCCCTTTTTTTGCAGGTGCAGAAATTGACAATTTTTTCCCTTTGTGGTATACTTTCCAATGTTCATCGGAGGATGTTGTAAACCGTATGTACAACGCCGGATAAGATGTCGCACAAAGCCATTCGTCGGAGGGCAGACGCAGCGTATAGGTTGCTGCCGGAGAAGACAGGTGTGTTTTTGCGGTTTCTTGCCCGGTTTTTTTATGCAACCAAGGAGATGCCGTATGTCCAAAACACAGAATTTTACAGAAGGAAAAATCTTTTCGCCCCTGATCCGCTTTGCGTTCCCGGTTTTGCTGGCCCTCTTTTTGCAGGCCATGTACGGCGCGGTCGATCTTTTGATCGTGGGACAGTTTGGCGGGGCGCTGGCGGATGTCTTCGTATCGGCAGTATCCACCGGCAGCCAGATTATGATGACCCTCACCGTTGTCATCACCGGTCTGTCGATGGGGCTTACCGTTTATGTCGGTGAAAAAATCGGCGCCGGTCGGCAAGAGGAAGCCGGTGAGATCATTGGGAGTGGCATCCTTTTGTTCGGCGGTCTCTCTCTGGGGCTGACCCTGATCCTGGTGCCCGCCGCCTCCGGGCTGACGGCTCTGATGCAGGCGCCCGACGAGGCGTTTTTGGATACCGTCTGGTATGTGACGATCTGCTCCGCAGGAACAATTTTTATCGTTGCATATAATCTGGTGGGCAGCATTTTCCGGGGCATTGGCGATTCCAAAATCCCCCTGCTGACAGTAGCAATTGCCTGCGTGCTGAATATTTTTGGGGACTTTCTGCTGGTTGCGGTGTGGAATATGGGCGCCATCGGAGCGGCTCTTGCCACCGTTTTTGCGCAAGCGATGAGTGTGGTGCTGTCCCTGCTGGTGATCCGGAAACGCAAATTTCCCTTCTCCTTCTCCCGGAAGTGCCTCCGCCCCAATGCCGCGCACATCAAAGCGATCCTTCGGCTGGGAAGTCCCATTGCCCTCCAGGATCTGCTGGTCAGCATCTCTTTTTTGGCAATCCTCGCCATTGTCAATAACCTTGGCCTGGCGGAATCGGCAGGTGTTGGCGTTGCGGAGAAGGTCTGCGCCTTCATTATGCTGATCCCCTCCGCATTTATGCAGTCAATGTCCGCCTTTGTCGCCCAAAATATGGGAGCGCAAAAATACAGCCGGGCAAAAAAAGCCCTATGGTACGGCATCGCCTCCTCTTTGGCGGCGGGCATTGCCGTCGGATATTTCTCCTTCTTCCACGGCGATCTTCTTGCCGGAATATTCGCAAAGGATGTCTCGATCATTGGGCCTGCGGCCGAATACCTGAAGGCTTACGCCATCGACTGTCTGCTGACGGCATTCCTCTTTTGCTTTATGGGGTATTTCAACGGCTGCGGAAACACCACCTTTGTAATGATTCAGGGGATCATCGGCGGCATTTGCGTCCGACTTCCCGTTTCCTGGGCAATGAGCCAGGTAATGCCGGTATCCCTCTTTCGCATTGGCCTTGCGACCCCCATCTCCACCACGGTACAGATTATTTTGTGCGTTATCTTTTTCATTGCAATGCACCGCACACGGCGCTTTGACGTCGACCGTGACACCCTTTAACAACACACAAAAAGAGCCGATATGGACCCCGATCCATACCGGCTTTTCTTTTTACTCCTCCATCTGACGGCCCAAAAATGCCGCGGCTGTCTGGACGAGCTTGACCTCCGTTTCGCTGGAGACAGCGCCGTTTTCCTGCGCCATCAACATCACCGAACCCACCACATCTCCCGCCGCCACGATGGGAGATGCCACCAGCGCAAACCGATCCACCCCTTCCACCGGGTGCAGCCGCTTGGAATCGGAGGACAGCGCGTGGGTCTTCCGCAGGTCCATCATATCCTCCAGCTGGGGAGTGATCCGCCGCTCCAGCACCTCTTTTTTGGGCATCCCCGCCACCGAAACCACGTGATCCCGGTCGCAGACAATCACCGGATAGCCAGAGATTTTATTCAGACAGTCTCCATAATCCCCCGCAAAGGCCGAAAGCTCCCCAATGGGCGAATACTTTTTAAAGATCACCTCGCCGTTATTATCGGTGAAGATCTCCAGCGGGTCGCCCTCACGAATCCGCATGGTGCGGCGGATTTCTTTGGGGATCACCACACGACCAAGGTCGTCGATTCTACGAACTATTCCTGTTGCTTTCATATATACAAATCTCCTTTAATTTCAAATCGTGATGTTAGTATCACACTTTTTATAGAAATTATGAGTAGATTTTCCAATTGTTTTTAAATTTTTAAATCGATATATGAAAAGGGCGATGACTTTTTCGAGTCACCGCCTCTTTCAAAAACAAAACTTTTTTAAACAGATTATTTTTCAATGAACTTAACCGCTGTACCATATGCAATAACTTCTGCTGCGCCCTGCATAATAGCAGATGAGGCATAACGAATATTAACGATGGCATCCGCACCGAGTTCTTCAGCTTCTGCGACCATTCTCTTGGTAGCAAGAGCACGTGCTTCGTTCATCATTTCGTTGTATGACTTAAGTTCTCCACCAACTAACGTCTTAAAGCTTTGGGAGATATCCTTTCCGATATGCTTTGACTGAATAGTGCTTCCTTTTACAAGACCTAACATTTCGAGTTCTTTGCCGCTGATGTAATCAGTATTTACTAAGATCATCTTCTTCACCTTTCTTTATTTCATTTATTCTTTCTATGCAAACCTTGAGCATAACAGCAGTAAAAGCAAGAGAAATGATTCCCAATAGCCATTTCCAAATGCCGTCTATTAATGCTATTAAAATGCCAAAGTAAACAACATAATATAATACCATGATTATTGAAACAACAATCGGCGCAATCAGTTTTTTCTTATGTTCTTTCATACATTCACCGCATTATTTCAATTTTTTCAGTTTTAAAGTATTAGCAATAACAATAAGCTGCATTCCTTTTTCAAGCGGGAGCGCAGGATCAACCGTTGTGCTGATTTTTTCACCGTTTCGTATTGCAACCACGTTAACAGAATATTTTTTACGAAGGCTGAGTTCTATCAGCGTTTTACCAACCCACTCATCTCTTACGTCTATTTCCACCATAGACACTTCATCAGAAAGCTCTATCATTTCCGAAAAGCCAGATGTAAGCAGATTTTTAGCAAGCCTCGTTCCCGATTCTTTTTCGGGGAAAATCACTCTGTCGGCACCCACACGGCGTAAAATCTCTTGGTGCATTTCATTGCCACATTTAACGATAACGGTAGGCACGCCCGCTTCTTTGCAAAGCGTTACTGCCATAACGCTGGCTTCAAGATTGCTTGCCATCGCAACAATAACAATGTCGATATTGGATATACCAAGTCTTTTCATTACTTCCGGCTCGGTAATATCAGCGCATTTGCAAACGGGTATGGTTTCAATTGCATTATTGACATTGTTTTGGTCGATATCAACAGCCAGAACTTCTGCGCCACTATTTACGAGTTCTTCTGCAACAGCTCTTCCGTACCTGCCAAGGCCTAATACGGCATAGGTTTTATTAATGCTCATAAATTTTGTCCCTTCTTATCCCACACTGATTTCTTCGATGGGGTTTCTTACGATATTCTGATTATCCTTACTACGCTTAAATGCAACGGCTAGTGATATTGGACCTACTCTGCCAAGATACATCGTTATGATAATGATAAGCTTCCCAACACTACCGAGAGATGCCGTAAGATTTCTTGTAAGACCTACGGTCGCGGTAGCACTGACCGTTTCATAAACAATATCGAGTGCATTTGCACCCGTTACCGCAGAGAGCAAAACCGTTGAAGTAAACATAATAATAAAGGACATACAGGTAACGGCAACCGCTTTGCTGACCGCCTGTTTTGTGAGCTGTCTGCCAAACACCTCGGTATCCTCTTTATTACGAATAGAGGCAATCGCTGCCACAATAATAACAGCAAATGTAACCGTTTTGATGCCTCCGGCTGTGCCAACGGGTGAACCGCCGATAAACATCAAAAGCAAACATACAATAGCACTTGCATTAGTGAGACTTTCCTGTGGCACTGTTGCAAAGCCTGCGGTTCTTGTTGTAACCGACTGAAACAAGGATACTTCGATTTTTTGAAGCAAAGTATAATCGCCCATTGTTTGCGGATTATTATATTCAAACGCAAAAATGAAGGCTGCACCCACAAAAATCAAAACTAAGGTTACTGTGATAGCGATTTTACTGTGCAGGGTAAGATCTCTGAAAAATCTCACTTTCTTCGTTCGCGCCTTTTTTAGTACTCTCAGCACATCCCACCAAACAACATAACCGATACCGCCCAAGATAATTAAGGCACACGTAACAATATTGATGACAGGATTAAGCGCATAATCGCAAAGGCTGTTTTCGGCAATGATATCAATACCCGCATTGCAGAAGGCAGAAACGGAAGTAAACACCGATATCCATATTCCTTTTGCACCAAATTGAGGTATAAAAACCGTCATATAGAGCAGAGCGCCGATACTTTCTATAACGAGCGTTCCTATTACAACCTTTTTCACAAAGCGAACAAGTCCCGAAAGCGAATTCAGATTAAATGCGTCTTGCAAGAGCAGTCTGTCACCAATCCCCATTTTCTTATGAAGAAGTATCATCAGCCCTGACATAATGGTGATAACACCAAGACCACCGACCTGAATCAGTATCAAAATTACCACTTGCCCGAAAACACTCCAAGAGGAAACGGTCGGTGTTACCACCAAACCCGTAACGCAGGTGGAGGTCGTTGCGGTGAAAAGCGCATCTAAAAAAGAAGTCGGTTTTCCATCAGCTGAACTTATAGGAAGTGAAAGCAATACTGCGCCTATCAATATCGCTATCAAAAAGCTCAACAATATGATATGTGTTGTAGATACCAGATGCCGTTGTTTTTTCATAAATTCATCAAACACCCTAAATTTACTATACAAAAACAAAATGGAACCGACTTCCTCTGCAGACAGCTGGTTCCATTTACATTTATTTTTTATTTATTATAACATACTCCATTATTATAGTCAAGTTTTTGTAGAATCTTATAAACATATCCGGCATCATAATATGTAGGCTACACCTCGCTTTTTTATCGAAAAACCGATTTTAACAGGATTTTGTGTAAATTGAATTGGGCAAAAACCAGCGAAAACCCTAGTGTTTATGCGGGTTTCAGGCGGTTTGCCCTATTATAACGCATTCCTCGATACGGCGGACAATTCCAGTTGCTTTCATATATAATTCTCCTTTAATTTCAAATCGTGATGTTAGTATTTGTAATTGGAGGAGATTTATACTGCGTGAATTTACTTTTGAAATGAAATATGATATAATAAATTAAAGGCGGTGAAAATATGATAATTTCAAATTATGATTTTCACGATATACATTCAATACTAACAATGTTACGTGCGAAACCGGAAAAAGAATATAATATTCAAATTATAGAATCCGTACTAAAAGTTTTATCCGAGCCTCAAATTGATAATACAGTTGATGACAACATTATCAGAAAACAGTTAAGAAGCATAGACTCTCTTGACAAGGAATACTTTAGATGGGTATATGTTGACAACATATACACTTACGGCTTAAAGTTTATTAAAGAGGATTTTTATTATTCTTTTCTTAAAAAAGGGTTTTCAAAATTGCTCGAATGTGCAAAAAATCAAGATTACAAACAACTCGAAACTCTTGCAGACGCATTACATAACACACCAATCTTTTTCGCCGAAGGTTGCAAGAATTTCAAAAAAGCTGTCAAAATTCAGTTTGCGCAGTATAATAGCATCTATAAAACCAATTTGGTGAAAGAATTATCCAATTGAAAAGCTACCACAAAAAGCGAGGTGAAACTCACCTCGCTTTTGCTATGTAAAAAAACGATTAAAACCCTATTTTGACACCAATGCGTTCAATGGGGCAAACCGGAGAAAACCCGTGTGTTTATGCGTCTTTCAAGCGGTTTGCCCTATTATAACACAAGCCTCGATACGGCGGACAATTCCAGTTGCTTTCATATATAAATCTCCTTTAATTTCAAATCGTGATGTTAGTATTTGTAATTGGAGGAGATTTATACTGTGCGAATTTACTTTTGATATTAAAAGTGATATAATGAGTCAAAGGCGGTGATTTTGTGGTCTTTAAAGAAAAATTAACTTGGATTCTTGACCAAAAGCAAAAGCGACTTGGTGAAAAAGAATATCAAATAAATATCGACTTTGTTCATTCGCTTGGCAAAAAATGTGATTGCGTCGGCTGGAGCGTACTGAATATGGATGAACCCGACGCTGAGTTTGTTCTTGACGAAATACAAGCTTTTTGCAAGAAAAATGGATGGACTGCACGTGGGTGGTATGAACGGAGTTATCCCAAAATCACAAGTGATTGGTTTGAATTAAAAACAAACTGTTTTAAAGATGCTACTATTTGTGATAAAGTTGTTGTACCAAGCGATGGCGGCACCGAATTGTCCCTTGCGATAATTCGTGCCTATCACGAATTATCGCATTCACCGAAAGAGTGGTTGGGAATATGTGTATCTGAACGCTTTAGAAATGCATGCTTAAAAAACAATATTGAAGGAATAGATTTTTGCTGGGTTCAAGATAAAGGAAAATATGACTCTGTGCAATGGTTCTATATTTATCCACAAAAACAAATTGCCCGTATTGCTTGTGATCGCGGATTAAAAAAGACCGATATATTTAAAATCAAAGCATTGGGAGGTTCTTTGCCTAAAATAGCCTCCATATTTTCCGAACTGCAACATATTGAACTTCCGGATTGTTATTTAGCGGAAGATATGCCGTCTGGCGGAATCGCATACGCCTATTGTCCTTCTACAAATTCGTATTGTGGAAGAAACAAGATTCTGATACATAAAGACACTGCCCAAATATTGATTTCCGAAAAAGCTCTTTCTCAAACCGATTTGAAGCCTGTATGTATTTTGGATGCTTGCCCTAAAGGATACACTCTCGATAAAACGCAGAAGAGGTCAATGCCAACAGAAGAATATATGAGGCAGAGTTTGATTTCTTATGAGAGAATAAAAACCTCAAGTCGTCCCGCTCGCAGTATAAGCGAAAAGGATGCACTTAAAGCTTTCCGAAAAGCAAAAAGTGAACGCAAAGAGGATTTTCAAAAGAGAATTGGCAAAACAGTGATAGAATCAGTAACGGAAACCGAGTATAAACTCCTCATGCCTTATTATCAAATAGCAAATGGAGGCTTTCTTTCTGACGAGTGTGAATTGCTATCATACGAGAAATCCTTAGTTTCTACAAAAGAATTTTTTGATGAGTTGAAAAAAGAAGAATTGTTAACGGGAATTCCTGAGGGTAAGGTGTTTGCTATATGTGCGGATGGCGATGTTGTACTTATAACCGGACAAGGAAAGGTCCTGCGTTTCGGGCATGAAGCACCGGAAATTGTTAACGATTGGCAAACGCTTGCACAATTCTTTTTTGATGCAATCAGTGAGAATGAATAACCATAAAAGCGAGGTGA
The DNA here is from genome assembly GCA_017466885.1 of Oscillospiraceae bacterium. Lineage (GTDB taxonomy): Bacteria > Bacillota > Clostridia > Oscillospirales > Ruminococcaceae > RGIG4130. The sequence goes on along the minus strand of JAFTTH010000021.1, from coordinate 72,725 downwards.
AAATTCACCTCGCTTTTATTATGTATAAAAACCACCGAAACCCCTGTTTTGACACCCTTGTGTTCAATAGGCCAAACTGCCTTTAAACCCAGTATTTATGCGCCTTTCAAGTGGTTTGCCCTATTATAACACATTCCCCGATACGGCGTACAATACCTGTGGCTCTCATATATAAATCTCCTTTCATTTCAAATCGTGATGTTAGTATTTGTAATTGGAGGAGATTTATACTGTGCGAATTTACTTTTGATATTAAAAGTGATATAATGAGTCAAAGGCGGTGAACGTATGAAAGAATATTATAAAAAGATTGATAAATCGTTTTTTGACGGCAAAGTAACTATTCCGAATCAATATGCAGATTGCTTTGTTGCGTCAAAAGATTTCGATCAATATAAAAGTCGCGATATAATTATTAGATTCAAAGGCAAAAAATATGATGGAAAGTATTGTTTTGTTCACCAATCAAACGGAAGAAATGTATTGCAAATTTCTTACGACAAGAAATTAGTTATTGAATTAAAACAAGAGTTTATACAAACTTACTTTGCGATAGAAAGTCAAAAATTATTAAAAGAAAAGGATAAAAAATTTCAAACCAAATTATTAGGTGGCAATCAGGAAGTTGCTATTTTTAGAGCAATCGATGACTCAACTATCGAACTGTCAACTTTTATAAAAATTGAAACTTCATATGATAACATATTTAAAGAGTTAGTCGAACAAAATGTTTTTGGTTGGCTTAGTAAAGAAAACAACTCACAAATGATAACTAAATATTCGAGTTGGAAGTCAATTGACGAACTACACAAATTTGAAGACACTCCATATGTTGTTTACTATCTTGTTGATGACACAAATAAACAAATTTATATTGGCAGCGCTCAAAGACTTGGGGATCGTGTAAAACCTGGCAGGCACGAAATTCCTAATTGGAACAGGTTTATGTTTGAAATAATTCATCCAGAATTTCACGCCTTTTTAAAAGAGATTGAATACCATTCAATAATGACATTTGCAAAATTTTTAACTAACAATGGTAACCGGTCGTCATTAGGAATTTCAAATTATAAATTGGTTAATAAAGACTATAAATATTATAGAGATTAACAGTATAAGTCAAAAAAAGTAGCAAAGCGGAGTGGAAACCACTCCGCTTTTTGCTATGTCTATTCCCGGCGGTTTTATAACGCCTGTATCTGCTCTGCCAGCGATTCAGTCCCGCCGTCAATCCTGCGGGTCGGGCTTGACCGCACCCACAAAGCTTCCGTTTTCAAAAAAACCTTCTTCCACCCTGCCGTCCGGGAGAGTGCGCTTCCCTTTTCCGTGGAATTTCCCGTTCAGCCACTCGCCGTCGTATATCTCGCCGTCAGCGTAATGCGCGATCCCCCGTCCGTTGATTTTATCGTTTTTCACTTCACCCTCATACCGGGTGCCGCTGGCGAAAATAAAGGTTCCCTTGCCGTCTTTTTTGTTTCTGAACCATTCGCCCTCATAAACGTTGCCGTTGGCAAAGTAAAACGTGCCCTTTCCGTGCCGCCTGCCATTCAAAAGCTGACCCACGTAGTAGGAGCCGTCCGGGTATTCCTGCTTTTCATAGTTGGGTGTTTTTGCACTCGCTTCGGGTGCGGCTTTTTGGGGAGCCAAGCCGTAAATGCGGGCGATGATCTCCTCGGTTGCATCCTCCACCTTGCAGACTTTTTTGTCCTTTTCATAGTAATACTCGGTGGCTGTACCGTCGGGAGCGGTCAGGATTCCCTTCCCGTGACGCCCGTTGTTATGGAACTCGCCCTCGTAAATATAATCATCGCTGTAAAGCAGCTTTCCGTAGCCTTCATATTTGCCATCCACATAGTCGCCCTGGTAATAGCGTCCCGACGGCCAGGTAAGCTTTCCCTTCCCGGTGCGGGCGTCGTCAACCCAGTCGCCTTCATAGATATCGCCGTTCGCCCAGGTCAGCTTGCCCTTGCCGTTGCGTCTGTCCCCTTTGAACTGCCCTTCATACACCGCGCCATCAATATAGTAGCGCTTGCCCTTTCCGGAGAACTCTCCGCTGACAAAATCGCCCTCATAATAGGCGCCGTTTGGCCACTGATACCTTCCCTTTCCGGTACGGACGTCCTCCTGCCATTGGCCGTCATAAACATCTCCGTCCGGCCAGGTCAATTTACCCTTGCCGTGACGCTTGTCCGCCTTGAACTGTCCTTCATATTTGCAGCCATCGGAATAGGTCATCCTCCCGTTGCCGCAAAATTCATCATCTACAAAATCGCCTTCGTAATAGTTTCCGGATGCCCAGGTGTATCGTCCTTTTCCGGACATTTTGTCGTAATCCCAGTCGCCCTCGTAACTATTTCCGGTATTGCTCCAGATCATTTTACCCTTGCCATGGCGCAGAGAACCGTGAACGCCACCGACGTACAGATTCCCGTTCACATACCGGCGCTCCATATTCCCTTTGAAGCTATTCCCCATCCAACCCCAAATGGGCATTTTCACCTCAAATCTTCCTGTCGTTTCCGAAACGCGAACCTTGTTTCCAAATTTATCTGTGTAGGTGCGCCAGCGCATGCTCTCATCCTTGACCTTCTCCTGGCACGCATCGCAAAGCGCTCTCTTCTCCCCATGATATTTCAGCTCTACCTTTTTCCCGCACCGTTTGCAAATAATATAATAATCGGTTGCCACAATCGTTGCCTCCTGTCTTTTATTTGGTTTGCCGGGTTTTTGCCAATACCGTTTTACTGCTTGCATTGACTGACTTTTGCGGGGATCCTTTTTGATGGGTTGTAATTCATATTTTGCTGTTTCCATTGTAGCATAACCATACCGTTATTGCAAGAAACACTGTTATTTTGGTAATAGAACAACCCGCGGCGATACAACGATGCTTCTTTGGGGGTTCGTCACAGAAACTATGTGGTCTTCCATCCCACAGGCAGCACCGCAATCCCTGACACCAAAAAAGACGATGGCCTGCACGAGGCCATCGTCCTTCTTTCAAGTTCTTCCAAAGATCAAAGCTTTGCAAACAGCCAGCCACCGGAAGGAATCACAACCTGATAGGTTTTCCCATCCACCCTGGTGGCAGAACCGTTCCCCTCCAGAGGACAAAGCTCCACACCGTCCGTCAAAGTCAGCTTCACGCAGATCTCACCCTCAGGCAGGAGGACCTCACCGTCGGCCACGGTGCGATGAACACCGCTGTTATTCAGCAGAAGAAGATACTGCTCACCGGTGGCGGCATCCCGGGTAATCTGCATAGACGCACCACCCTCCAGTTGAACCGGCAGAAGGGCATTCAGCTTTTGGCGAACCTCACCCAACGGGGTGATCGCAGAGGGATGGGCCGCGGCAAAATCGGGATTGGCGGTGCAATCCACCAAAATCGGATATTCTCCCACAGTGGGGCTATCCTCGTGGATAATATCCACAGCATCGGGGGTCAGGTAGTTGAGGAGGTTGATCGTCTCGGTGCCAAGCATCGGGGAGGACTCCACAAACAGATAATTCAGCGCCTCCGACGTTTTGGCAAGGGCCTCCCCAAAGCGGCCCTCCTCCACCGGGTAACGGAGATAGCGGTCGGGGGCCAGCGCCATATCCAGCACCTTCATCTCCTTGGGAAGGACCACCGCAACCGGAACAACCGGTGCACCGAGCTCCGGATAACGGTCCACGAAGTCAAGGAAGTCTTTTTTGACCTGACCGTAAGGAGAAAGTACAAAGTTTTCCCAATCATAGAAGGTATTACACATTCCCCACTCTTCCGCCATAAAGGAAGCGCCGGCCATATAGGAATACAGATGCATCCGCCATTGCATAGAGCGGGAGGAACCGCCGTTATCCCCCGATGTTTGATAGGGGAAGGATTCTGCCGAAATATTCCACTCATTTTTCCCCTCCCGCTGATAACAGCAGGCAGAGAAAGGAGTTCCACCCCACGGTTCATAATAGGTGCCGAAAGGAATTCCTGCTGCACGGGCCATTCCCCGCGCATAAGCCACCTGGATCCGGGTATTGGGTGTTTGGGCACCGATCTCGGGCATCAACCGCTTTGCCCCTGCATCCACCTCCAGCTTCTCCGCCTGGAGGAAGCTATCACAGGGAAGCAGATCGCCGCTGACATATTCCTGGCGCTTGGCAAACAGTTTTTCCATCACCGCCAGATATTCCCCGTAGTTTTCGGGGACTCCGCCCAAAGCGGCATATTCCTCGGCGTTCATCGCCTCCAGGAAGGTATGCTCATAGGGGTAGGCCCGCCGAATCGTTTCGGTAATGGCCTCCGCCGTCCACTCGGGACATTGGTTGCTGGTGATCTTTTCAAAATCGGAGCGCATATTAGAGCCCCATTCGTGCATCTGGAAGCCCCAGAATTTATCCCCCAGCAACCGGCGGTATTCATTCACCAACTCCATATCATAGGGGTACTCCTCCAAAAAGCACCCCCCCTGCAGGCGATCGATATAAAACGGGCAACGGTGCTCCTTGACATACTGATAAAGTGCGCCGCCCTTCTGCGCAAGACGGTTGAATTTCAGTTCCTCCTCAATATCCAGCGACTGGGAAAAACGAATACCGTCCCCGGGGCGGATCAAGCCGGCCCTGACCTGAGCTTCCCACGTTTGGGGCATATAACAATGAAGATAAGTGAACATAGCAGATCATACTCCTTAGTTGTAATAATAAAACGTTTTCATTTCATTGGCGGATCTCTCAGCCCGGTCAAAAATCCGCATAATGCAGGTTCTGCCTGCTTTGGACCCGCAAATGCCTCTTTGCCGCTCATTATACTATAATCGGTGGGCAAAATCAAGGAGTATTCCTTCTCCTCTCCCGGAAATCACAGGAGGATACCCTTTACCGGGGCAGCTTTTTCTGGTACTGCAACGGAGTGGCACCGTAGGTCCGCTTAAAGAGAGCAATAAAGGAGGAACAGTCCGAAAACCCACTTTCAGTGCAGGCCTCTGTCACACTGCTCCCCTGAGATAGAAGCCGGACTGAGTTTGCCAGCCGCACCTTTTGGAGGTAGGTACGGGGCGTCATCTGGAGAAAACGCCGGAAGTGACGTTCCATTGTGTTGACGCTAACGTGGGCCGATTCGGCAAGTTGCTGCACTGTAAGCGGCTCGGCAAAATGCTCTCCGATCATCCCGAGCGCCCAAAGAATATCCTCAGGGTAGATATTTTTGGAGGGAGTAATCTGCTCCGCCCGCTCCAGCAGGGTCAGAATCCGGAAGAAAAGGCTATGCCTCTCCGCCCCTCTTGGATTACCGCCCTCCATCCGCCGGCAGATCTGCAAAAGCTCCTTTCTCTCCTCCGGGGGAAGTACCAAAAGGTTGCCTTCTCCGGCCTTCCTCTTAAAGAAAAGATCCAGCATCCACTCATTTCCCTCGCAGGAAAAGAGGATCCAGTAATGCTGATATCTCCGGTCGCTATGATAGACACAATGGTGACATTCATAAGGGCGAGTAATGATCACACTCCCCGGCAAAATGGGATAAACACGGTTTTCCACCACAAAGGAAACATCTCCGCTGACGTTAATATAAACCTCACATTCCCGATGGATATGTACCGGGCTATATAAATTCTTCTCGCCGTCTGTATAATGAATGCCAAAAAGGAAGGGCGCCACGCCCCTCATAGGTTTCATTTTCATTTTTCGTGCCATATAATTCCCTCCACATGGTGATTTTAACATATAACAGCATACAATTGCAATAAGAATGCTGGATGTTTTGTTTTTTGCAAAAAAAGATGATTTGACCCGGTTCGTTCTCTCTTGTGGTGATTTTTTTGCATTTTCTGGTGAGAAAGGCATAGAAATCGGCTAATCTTTTCGATATGATATTCTGCGGAAGGAAGGGATTCACTTTGACCTATTATATTATGTTAGCAATTTCAGCGCTCCTTTTGGCGCTGAACTTTTCTGTCACCAAGATTTATCAAAAGAAGCGAGGCACCTCCCTCCGGGCAGGCTTGATCTTTACTGCCCTGACCGGGCTGTGCGCTGTTGTAATTTATCTTGTGGTCGTGGGATTCCAGGTGGAGTTTACCCCATTCTCCTTTGCAATGGCTGCTGTCGCAGCACTTACGGTGCAATTTTATACTCTTCTCAGTTTCCGCGTTCTACAAAAGGGCAGTATGGCCCGGTATACACTTTTCCTCATGACAGGCGGAATGATCGTTCCGTATATCTGGGGGGTGCTTTTTCTTGGGGAGGAGCTTTCCCTCCTGCGGACGGTCGGTCTGATCGTGATGACCTTTTCAGTCGTCCTTGCCAACTATACCAAGGAGAAGCTGGACTGGAAGCTTCTGCTAATGTATCTGGCCATCTTCCTGTTGAACGGTTTCGCCAGCGTATCGGTCAAAGTGCACCAGGTTGAGACTGTCCTCCCCGTAATCGGAAGCGACCAGTTTGTTCTTTGGAATAACATCGTCCGGTTCGGGGTGTCGGCGCTGATCCTCCTAGTCCTTATGCTGGTCAAGCGCCCCGCTCCGGCGCAACCGGATACCGATGCCTCCGCCCCGACAAGCCGAAAGACTGTGCTGCTGATTGCTCTTTTGGTGGCAGGTTCTTCCGTTTTGAATGCCGTTATAGGTTTCCTCCAGGTTTACAGCGCCCTGTATGTTCCGGCCACCGCCCTCTATCCCTTTGTTACCGGCGGAACCATTATTTTCACCTCTCTGGCGGGCTTCCTTTTCAAGGAAAAGCTATCCAAGAGGATGTGGCTGAGCATTGCTCTATGTTTTTTCAGCACCTTGACATTTCTGTAAAAAGCGGCTCCCCCGCCCAGCCAGGACGAGGGAGCTTCTCTTTTTCTTTCTTTTGTGCATAACAAGAACAGGCGCATCTTCACCCATATAGCCAACCCCCTGCCGTTTTCACAGCAGGGGGCATTGTTTTTGCATTTGGAACGATTCCGGGGAAGGAATCCTCACTTTTGCTCTACCAGCTCTTTCATACTGTAAAGTCCGGGAGTCTGCCCGGGCAGGAAGAGGGCGGCATTGAGTGCGCCCACCGCAAAGACCTCCCGGGAGAGGGCGGTGTGAGAGAGGGTGACCATCTCATCCCGGCCGGCAAAGAGGATCTCGTGCTCCCCGACGATGGTGCCGCCCCGGATGGCGTGGATCCCGATCTCGTGGGGGTCCCGCTGCTTCCGGACAGCGTGGCGATCGTAGGTATATTCGGGAGAGTAGGAAAGGCCCTCCTCCAAAGCGGAGGCCAGCATCAAAGCGGTGCCGCTGGGGGCATCCAGCTTCCGGTTATGGTGCTTTTCAATAATCTCAATATCAAAGCTATCTCCCAATATCTCGGCCGCCTTCTTTGCAAGAGCCGCCAAGAGATTTACTCCCAGGGACATATTGGCACTGAAGAAAAGGGGTACCTTTTCCGAAGCCGCCCGGATAGAGTCGATCTGCTGGGCAGAAAGGCCGGTGGTGGCGATTACCGCCGGTGTTCCGGTGCGGAGTGCATAATCAAGCAACCCCGGAAGAGCACCGGGATTGGAAAAATCAATGATGCAGTCTGCCTGCTCCTGCACATCATCAAAGGAGGAATAAACAGGAAACGCCAGAGCATCCGAGGCCTCCCGATCCACTCCGCAAAGGACGGTGCAGTCCTCCCGCTCGGCGGCGGCAGCTGCCACGGCGCGCCCCATTCTGCCCAGCGCGCCCACCAGCATCAGCTTCAGCATACCCGGAGACCTACCTTCCGCATCTCATCCGCCAAAGCCGCGATCTTTGCCTCCTCCATAGGGAAGAGGGGAGCGCGGCACTCGCCGGCATCGTAACCCATAAGGTTCACGGCCGCCTTGACCGGAATGGGGTTGACATCCGAGAAAAGCGCCTTAATGAGAGGCATATAATATTCCTGCATTCGGCGGGATTGTTCCTTATCTCCGTTCAGATAGGTTTTGACGATCTGGCTGGTCTCCTTGGGAAGAACGTCCGAAAGGACGGAAATGACGCCCTTGGCGCCCATCTCCAGCAGGTCGAAGATCTGATCGTCATTCCCGCTGTAAAGATTCAGCTCATCTCCGCAGAGCTCCACCGTCCGGCGGATCTGCTCCAGGTTCCCCGAAGCCTCTTTCGTTCCAACAATGTTAGGAATCTTGGCCAACTCAGCATAGGTCTCGGGCTGGATGGTCATTCCGGTGCGGGAGGGAACATTATACAGCAGAATGGGAAGATCCACCGACTTTGCAATCATGGTAAAATGGTTAATCAGCCCCCGCTGGGAGGTTTTATTATAATAGGGGGTCACATGGAGCAGGCCATCCACACCCAGTTTCTCCGCCGCCCGGGAAAGCTCAATAGCGTGGGCAGTATAGTTACTTCCGGTGCCGGCAATAACCGGGACCCGGTGGGCAACCACCTTAACGCATTCCTCGATCACCGACAGGTGCTCCTCATCGTACATCGTGGAAGCCTCTCCGGTAGTGCCGCAGACTACAACGGCGTCGATTCCGTCCTTGATCTGGTCATCCACCATTTTGGCGAACTCTGCATAATTGACCTTATCATCCCGGGTCATGGGAGTTACAAGAGCGGAGCCCGCTCCGATAAAGGGAACATACTTCATTGGGATCTCATCCTTTCCGATCAGTCAAAATAACCCTTCGCCGCCAAAAGCTCCGCCATCAGCACACCGCCGCCGGCTGCACCGCGGAGGGTATTATGGGACAGGCAAACGAACTTATAATCATACTGGCTATCCTCCCGGAGACGACCGACAGATACAGCCATTCCGCCCTCAAGATCACGGTCCAGTTTCGCCTGGGGACGGTTATCCTCCTCAAAATAGTGGATAAACTGCTTGGGCGCCGAGGGAAGCTCCAGGCTCTGGGGCTGACCGGCAAAGGCCGCCCATTTGGCAAGGATTTCTTCCTTGGTGGGCTTTTTCTCAAAAGCAACAAAGACTGCCGCGGTATGACCGTCCGAAACGGGGACACGGAGGCACTGGGTAGTGATGGCCGGCTGAGTGGCGTTGACGATCTTGCCATTCTCCACCTTACCCCAAATCTTCATCGGCTCTTTTTCGCTCTTTTCCTCTTCCCCACCGATATAAGGGATCACGTTATCCACCATTTCGGGCCAGCGCTCAAAGGTCTTTCCTGCGCCGGAAATGGCCTGATAGGTGCAGGCCAGCACGCGGGTGATCCCGAACTCCTTCAGGGGGTGCAGGGCGGGAACGTAGCTTTGGAGGGAGCAGTTGGATTTGACGGCAATAAAGCCCCGCTTGGTGCCGAGCCGCTCCTTCTGGGCGGCAATGACCTCTGCGTGCTCAGGGTTGATCTCAGGGATAATCATAGGAATATCCGCCACACCCCGGCCGGCCGAGTTATTGGACATAACCGGGCACTCCAGCTTGGCGTATTTTTCCTCCAGGGCAAGGATCTCCGCCTTGGGCATATCCACCGCGCAGAAAACGAAGTCTACCATTCCGGCAATCGTCTCCGCGTCAGCGGTTGCATCCATCACCGTCATCTCTGCCATCGCTACAGGCATGGGGGTTTTCATTGCCCAGCGGCTTCCCACAGCCTCTTTATAGCTTTTTCCGGCAGAACGGGCGGAGGCCGCCAGGGCCGTTACGTGAAACCAGGGATGGTTTTCCAGCAGGGTGGCAAACCGCTGGCCGACCATTCCCGTTGCTCCGATGATTCCTACACGATACTCTTTCATTTTCCTGCATTCCTTTCTCTTCTTTCGGTCAATACCGGGGGTGGGTTCGGATCTGGATCCGGTGGCGGGCAAAAAAGCAGCTTTTTTGCGGGATTTTTTCCGGAGAATAAAAAAACCGGTTGAAAACCGGCCGCATTTCCAATATAATAGGTAGGTATGAGCAGTACTCCGCCCGATAGCTCCCCATCAAATGCATTCCGGCTTTTGATGACAGTCCGGCGCCTCTTAAACGCAAGACCAGGCGAATAGCCGACCGCGCTACCCCCTTCGGCGATCCTCCCTTTCACAGCACCCGAAAAACACCCCGGCCGGGCCGGAAAAACTGCTACTGATGATGACCGCGCCTCTATCTTCTCCTTATAATATCATCCGTCGGGGGCTTTGTCAATCGTTTTTTTGAATTATTCCGCAGCTTCTTTGCAGCGGAGCAGATAAGGAAAGGATTCTTTATGAACAGAACCGACTTTTTCTACGATCTTCCCCCCGAGCTCATTGCCCAAACGCCCATTGAGCCGCGGGATGCCTCCCGGCTTTTATGTCTCGACCGTCAGACGGGAGGACTTTCCCACCGGATCTTTTCAGAGCTTCCCGACCTGCTCCGCCCGGGCGATCTTCTGGTGATGAACGATTCCCGGGTCCTCCCCGCCCGTTTGTTCGGCCGGCGGAAGGATACCGGTGCCGAGATTGAGCTGCTGCTTCTGGAGGATAAGGGCGGCAACCGGTTTGAAACCCTGGTCCGCCCCGGAAAAAAAGCAAAGCCGGGGGTTGTTCTGACCTTCGGAGAGATCGCAGAGGTCACCATACTGGATGTTGTTGATGGAGGGAACCGAATTGTTGAGTTTTCTGTTCCCGCAGGGGAAACAGTCTATTCCCTCCTGGATCAGATCGGGCAGATGCCCCTCCCTCCCTATATTACCCGCCGACTGGAGGATAAAGAACGGTATCAGACGGTGTATGCCCGGGAAAACGGCTCTGCCGCCGCCCCTACCGCCGGTCTGCATTTTACTCCCCAGCTTCTTGCCCGGCTGGAGGAAAGGGGAATTGACCATACCTTCGTGACCCTTCATGTGGGGCTGGGCACCTTCCGCCCGGTGAAGGTGGACGTGGTGGAGGAGCACCATATGCACTCGGAGCATTACCGGATGACCCAGGAAACCGCCGAGAAAATTCGCCGCACCAAGGCGGCCGGCGGCCGGGTCATTGCCGTTGGAACCACCTCCTGCCGCACTTTGGAGAGTGTCGCGGCCAAATACGGCGAAATCCGTCCCGATGACGATTCCACCGAGATCTTTATCTATCCCGGATATCAGTTCCGCGCCATTGACGGACTGATTACCAACTTCCATCTCCCCGAAAGCACCCTGATTATGCTTGTTTCGGCTTTCGCCGGTTACGATAATACCATGGCCGCTTACAAAAAGGCGGTGGAGGAGCAATACCGCTTCTTTAGCTTCGGGGACGCAATGCTGATTGTGTAACCCCCCTCGCTCCGATATATTCCGCGACGCGGATGATACGAATCATAACATCATCATAACAATTTTGATGATCACGAAAAGGGAGGACCTTCCTATGATTTTTTCCATTCTTGAAAAGCTCTGCATTCCTGACGGTGTTTCAGGGGACGAAGCCTCTGCCGCTCAGGCAGTTGCCGCCCTTTCCCGGGAATACGGCAAAGTGACCGTCACCCCGCTGGGAAGCGTTGCGGTAACGGTCCGGGAGCCCGACCCCGGCCAGCCTCATATCCTGCTGGACGCCCATTTGGATGAGATCGGCCTGATCGTTACCGCCATTACCCCCGAGGGATTCCTGCGGTTCTCCTCGGTGGGAGGGATCGATCCCTGCCTGCTTCCCTCCCGTCGGGTCCGGGTGCTGGGGAAGGAGCCGGTTTACGGTGTGATCACCTCGGTGCCGCCCCACCTTGCCAAGGGGGACGATGAGAAAAAAGCCCCTAAAATGAGCAACCTTTTCATTGACATTGGGATGGACGAGGCCTCCGCCAAGGAGCTTATCACCCCCGGAGACCGGGCCATCTTTTCTGCCGATCCGGTAATGCTGGGAGAGGATCGGGTCACCTCCCGCGCGTTGGACGATCGCGCCTGCGCGGCGATCCTTCTGCGCACCCTTGCCCTGGTCAAGGATCAGCCTCTCCCCTGCGGACTGACCGTCCTGTTCTCCTCCCAGGAGGAAACGGGTGGTGCCGGTGCCGGCACAGCCGCCTTTGCATTCCACCCTGACTATGCCATCATCACTGACGTCAGCTTTGCTATGGGAGCGGGATGCCGTCCGGAGGATTGCGGCGAGCTGGGTAAGGGCCCGATGATCGGCTATGCACCCATCCTCTGCCGGGGAATCTATGACCGACTCTGTGCCCTCGCAGAGGAGCGCTCCATCCCCTTCCAGCGGGAAATTATGTCCCGCTCCACCGGCACCAATGCCGATGAGTTTGCCACCTCCCGAGGCGGAATCAAAACAGGACTTCTCTCCCTCCCCCTCCGGTATATGCACTCCCCCACCGAGGTGGTGGAGATCTCCGATATTGAGGCCTCCGCCCAGCTTCTTGCCGCCTACCTTGCAGGCGGAATCTACGAGCTTTGATCCAACCACTCCAAAGAAAGGGAGCATCGCATTCCATGCCCTCTGATACTGTTTTTTCCCGGCTTCTTGCCGAAAACAGAGATTTTTCCTCCCTCTCCGACGCCGTGACCCGGGATCGGTTTCCGGTGGCGGTGGGGGGACTTTCCAATATTCATAAGGCGCATTTCGTTCACGGGCTGCTCAGCCGGAGTCCCCGGGCAGTCGTAATCCTGCCGGATGAGGCTGCCGCCGTTAAGTTCTGTGAGGATCTGAACGCCTTTCAGCCCGACTCTGCGGCCTTTCTGCCGGTCCGTGAACCGGTCCTGCGGGAGCTGAGTGACGCCTCCCGGGAATATGAGTACGCCCGGATGGCTGCCCTCTCCCGGTTTCTGCGGGGAGAGGTGCAGGCACTCTGCGTTCCGGCGGCTGCCGCCGTCCAACAGACTGTTCCCCCTCATATTCTGCAGAAGCATACCGTCACCCTTGCCCCCGGCGATTCGCTGGAGCTCAGGGAGTTTACTGCCCGCCTCGTTTTTATGGGATATTCTGCCCGTCCTCAGGTTGAGGGACAGGGGCAGTTTTCCCTGCGGGGCGGCATTTTGGATATCTTCCCTGTGGGAAATAAAATGCCCCTCCGGATTGAGCTTTGGGGGGACGAGATTGATACCATCGCCTACTTTGAGCTGGATACCCAGCGCCGGTTTGACAGTGCCAAAAAAGCAGTCATCCCCCCTGCCGCAGAAATGCTTTACCAACCGGAGGTGTTGGCTGACCGGATCACCGCGCTGGCACAGAAAAAGATCGGTGCAGCCACTCCCGCCCTCCTTGCCGCCGCCCAGCGGCTTGGGGCGGGGGAACGGCTCTCTTACGCGGACCGCTTTTTCTCCCTCTGCTATTCTGCTCCCGCTCTCCCCTCCGATTACGCTGACGAGGACGGTCTGACCATCCTCTGTGAGCCCTTTGATACCTTTGACAGCTTGAAGGGAATCGGTGAGCAATGGGCGGCCGAGGTCGCCGCTCTGACCGAAGAGGGTCTTTTCTGCCGGGGTCTGGAGGGGCAATCCATCCCCGGGAAGGAGCTTTCGGAGCTTCTTTCGGTGGGGAGGCTGGTCTGTCTTTCCACCTTCACCCGGAATGTGCCGGGGCTGGAGCCGGCAGTTTCTCTGACTGCCACTGCCGGCCAGACCTCCCTTTGGAGCGGAGATTACTCCCTCCTGGTGGAGGAGATCAAAAATATTCTGGCGGCAAAAAAAGGCTGTCTGATTATGGCGGGCACTGAGCGCGCCGCTGTGGCTCTTGCCCGAGATCTTGCCCGGGACGGTTTTTCCGCCGCCCACTATCCCGACCGGAATGTTTCGCCGGTGGCGGGGGGAATTATGGTTCTGGAGGGCTTTCTTTCGGCTGGCTTTGAATATCCTGGCTGTTCCATGCAGCTGATTACCTGCCGGCGGACAGTTTCGGGAAAGAAACGGAAGGTCCCCGCCCGGTATAAGCCGGGAAAGGAGCTGCAGAGCCTTTCCGATCTGACACCGGGGGATTATGTGGTTCACGCTGCCCACGGCATCGGTATTTACGAAGGGATCGAAAAGATCGAGTCGGACGGTGTCATCAAGGATTATATCAAGCTCCGCTTCGCGGGGACGGACACCCTTTTTGTTCCGGTCACCCAGCTGGATGTTGTTTCCAAATATATCGGTGCAGATGCCGAGGCAGGCACCCTCAAGCTCAATAAACTGGGGAGCACCGTTTGGCAGAAAACCAAGTCCCGGGTCAAGGCCGCCGTAAAGGATATGGCCAAGGAGCTGATCCGGCTTTACGCCGAGCGCTCCAAAACCGAAGGCTTTGCCTTCTCTGCCGACTGCGACCTGCAGCACGATTTTGAGGAGCGCTTCCCCTACGAGGAAACGGACGACCAGCTCCGCTGCACCGCCGAGATCAAAGCAGATATGGAGCGGGGCTTTCCTATGGAGCGACTCCTTTGCGGGGATGTTGGCTTCGGCAAGACCGAGGTCGCCCTCCGTGCCGCCTTCAAATGCGTTCTGGACGGCAAACAATGCGCCATCCTCTGCCCTACCACCATCCTTGCCTGGCAGCATTATCAAACAGTCCTCCGGAGAATGGAGGGTTTTCCGGTGGAGGTGGAGGTTCTCTCCCGCTTCCGCACCCCCAAGCAGCAGGAGGAGATTCTCCGCAAGCTCAAGGCCGGGCGGATCGATATCCTCATCGGCACACACCGGCTGATTCAAAAGGATGTGATCTTCAAGGATCTCGGCCTTGCCATCATTGACGAGGAACAGCGCTTCGGCGTAGAGCACAAGGAACGCTTTAAGCAGAATTTCCGGGGAGTTGACCTTCTTTCCCTTTCGGCCACCCCCATCCCCCGGACCCTGAATATGGCTATGTCGGGAATCCGGGATATGTCGGTGCTGGAGGAGGCTCCCTCCGACCGGTATCCCGTTCAGACCTACGTTGCCGAGCAGGATGACGGTCTTTTGTTCGAGGCCATCCGGAAGGAGCTCCGCCGGGGCGGGCAGGTTTACTATCTTCATAATCGCACCGAGAGCATCGTTTCCTGCGCCGCAAAGATTGCCCGCGCCATTCCTGAGGCCCGGGTAGGCTTCGCCCATGGGAAAATGAGCCAGGAGGAGCTCAACGCCATCTGGCGTCAGCTTTTGGAAAATGAGCTGGATGTGCTGGTCTGCACCACCATTATTGAAACGGGTGTGGACGTTCCCAACTGCAATACCCTCATTATTGAGGATGCTGACAAAATGGGTCTTTCCCAGCTTTACCAGATCCGCGGACGGGTGGGCCGGAGCAACCGCCGCGCCTACGCATACCTGACCTTCCGACCCGGCAAGGTTCTGACCGAGGTCGCCTCCAAGCGGCTTGCCGCCATCCGGGAGTTTACCGCCTTCGGCTCAGGCTTCCGGATCGCCCTCCGGGACTTAGAGATCCGGGGCGCGGGGAATATCCTCGGAGCAAGCCAGCACGGACATATGGAATCGGTAGGATACGATATGTATCTGCGGTTGCTGGCCGAAGCAGTTGCGGACGAGCGGGGTGAGACTCTTGCTCTCCCCGCCGAAGAATGCACCATCGATCTGCGGATCTCTGCCCATATTCCCGAAAGCTATATTCCGCATAACCGCCAGCGGATCGATATGTATAAACGGATCGCTTCCATCCGCAACGAGGATGATGCCTTTGATGTGACGGATGAATTCATCGACCGGTACGGTGAGCCCCCCGCCTCGGTGACGGGACTGATCGAGATTGCCCTCCTCCGGAGCATGGCCGCTCTCCGCCGGGTCACCGAAATTACCCAAAGCAGGGATTCCGCTTCGGTCTACTTCTTCCTCCGGGATCCCTCCCCCGAAACCATCAACCTTCTGATGGCCACCCTGCGGGGACGGATCTCCTTCCACTCCGCCGCCAAGCCTTATATGGCGGTTAAGCGGCTGCCGGGACAGAAGCTCCCCGACGTGATCCGGGAGGTCCTGACCCTGATTCCCGAACCCTCCCCCGAGGAAGCATCCGAACCCTCCCATATTTGAGCAATTCCCTTCCCTTTCCTCTTGTTTTGTCCCGCAAAAATTGATATAATAAAGGTTGAAGGATTTTTCGACTGCTTTTTTCATCCAATCCCCCGAAAGGATGTGCAAACTTCTTGAAGCTCTGTGATCAGTGTCATGCATATAATGCCGATAATTGTGACGTCTGCACCTTTTGCGGCCAGCCTCTTACCGCCCCGCAGCACGAGTCAGGCTCTTTGTTTTCCCGCCCCGCGCCCCGGACGGAGGAATCTCCCGATATTGAGGCGCTTCGCCGGAAGGTAATGAAAAAGGCCGCCGGCAAAAAACGCCGGAGCCGGATCCGGACGGTCATTGCGCTGGTGCTTGCGGGTGCCATCGTTGCGGCGTTGGGAATCATCCCCGGGCTTTATCTTGCCAAAAGCTCTCCTATGACCATTCTCAAGGAGGCGTGGGAGACTACCCGGGAGCTTCCGGCACTGATCAGCCGGATCGACTATTCCGCCATTCTCACCGGCGAGGATGGCACTGCTCATCCCTTTACCTACACAGCCCGTCTCCGGTATAAGCATACCGGGACCAGTCAGACCTCTATGCTGAATCTCTATCTGACCCGGGGGGACGATGAGGCCAGCTTTGTCGTCCGGAAGAGTCCGACTGTTACCGTTTATGACGAAGTCAACGATATTTTCACCGCAGTGGAGGACTACCCCTTCCCGGTTTCGGATCAGATGATGACCCCCTTTGACTACGAATGGCTTTTTTCCTCCGAGCTGGAGCCGGTTTCGGTACAGCTGAACCGGTCGGGAGATCTGACTGATATTGCAGTGACCCTCACCGCCGAGGATTACGCCGCTTACGCCGGAGAGGAGTTTTTCTCTCTCCCTGAAAATAGCTCCGTTTATTTTTCCGAGCCGATCGTTCTGACCTTCCGGCTGGATGCCGACGGACGGATCGATCAGGTCTCCACCTCCCACGCCGGGGAGCTTTGGCAGGGGACGGATAAATTCACCCTCACCGCCACCGCCTCCCGCCAGGTTCTGAAAAAGGGCGGCGAGGTGGATGTGGATTCGGTGGAGTTCCCGGTGGATACTATTGCGCTGGAGCGGCTGGATTCCGCTCTTTCGGAGGTCAATTCCGCCTCCAACCTTTCCGCCAGCTATTTTGTGGAGGAAAAGGGTGCTTCCTATGAGGGCACGCTGACCATGGATCGCACCCCGGCGGATACGCTGGTGCGCCAGGAGCTGAAAAAACTCAAGACCGGAGAGACCCTCGGCGTTTATTACACCCGGTATATCAACGGAGAAGGTGCCATTTATATGGCGGACGGCGGAACTATCTTCCGCTGGGAGGGATACGGTGTCCCGGTTGCGGTGATCGACCATATGCTCCTCCCCCTGCTGACGGATGGAATGAAATCCGGCATTCTTTATGAAACAAGCCGCCAAAGCGGCAACGAAGAGACCTTTGACCTTGCCTTCACGGCAGCCTCCGCCCCCGAATGGATCGGGATCTTTGAGGCGGAATATAACGAAGCCTTCCAATATAGTTCTCTGAAGATGACTGCCACCCTCAAAAACGGTCAGCTCACCGAATGGAAGGCCGCCTGCACCGTCACCGAATGGACAGAAGCGGGGGAGGGAGAAAGCTATCCCTTAAGCGTTTCTCTGAGAATCTCCGACCTGAACATTCCTCTGACCATTGAATATCCTGACAATGTTGCAGAAAAACCCCAGCCCCAACCTCAGGAATAACAATTTTTCAGCTTTGTCATAAAGGAGGCTCTTCCCATGCTGACCCTTATTATCGGTCGTTCCGGAAGCGGGAAGACCCACCATATTCTCCGCAGGATGGAGGAGCTGGCCACCGCCGGTGAGGAAAAGCTACTTCTGATCGTTCCGGAGCAGGCCTCCTTTGAAACGGAAAAACACCTTGCCGCCCGGCTGGGAGCAGGAAAAGCCGAGGTGTATAGCTTTTCCCGGCTTTGTGATCTGATCTTCCGGCAATACGGTGGCTTCTGCCGCACCGGTGCGGACACCGGGGATAAGCTTTTGCTGATGAAGAATATTTTGCTGACCCAGCCGGAGCAAATGTCCCTTTATGCCCGCCAGAGAAAGAATACCCGGTTTGTCTCCCAGCTGGTGGAGCTGACCGATGAGCTGCGCAATGCCGGCGTCCACCCCGAAGAGCTGGCTACTGCCGCCCAAAACGCAAACAACGCCACCCTCTCCCGGAAGCTTTCCGAGCTGGGGGCGGTTTATTCTGCCTATCAGGAAAGCCTTTCCTCTGCCTTTGCCGATGAAACGGAGCTGATTCTCCGTGCCCTTCGGCGAGCTGCGGGGAAGGGCTTTTTTTCCGGATTCCATATCTTTTTGGATGACTTTTTCGGCTTTACCTATCCTCAGATGCGGATGCTGGAGCTGATCCTTTCGGAGGCTGAGGAGGTTACCCTTTCTGTCTGCTGTGACCGGCTGCAGAGCGCCGAGACTGCCGATCCCTTCTTCACCGTCCGGCGAATGGCCCGCCGCTTAAAGCAAACCGCAGAGGAGCTGGGTCTGCCCACCCGGGAGATCCATCTGGAGGATCCCTGGCGGTTTGAAACTCCCGCTCTCGCCGAAATGGAGACAACTCTTTCCGCCGACCGGCCCCTCCCGCCCTTTTGGGGAAATTGGAAGGGAATCCGCTTTTTCTCAGCCTCCACTCCCTATCAGGAGATCACCGCCATTGCCGCCCGGATCTGCAATCTTGTCCGGTCGGGAAAATACCGGTATCGGCAGATCGCCGTCATCGGGCGGGATACTGCCCCTTATCTTCCCATCTTTGAGGAGATCTTCTCTAAATATGAGATTCCCTTTTTCTCCGACCGAAAGAAGGATGTCCGGTGTCATCCTCTGTTTTTATTTGTGCAAACGGCCCTCCGTCTGGGGAAAGCCTTCTCTACCGATGATTTTCTTCTCCTTTGCAAAACGGGCCTCGTTACACCTGACGAAACCCTCATTGCCCGGCTGGAAAACTATACTGCCATTTGGAGCATCAAGGGTGCCGGCTGGCGGAAAAGCTGGACCGCTCCCGAAGAAGGCCCGGGGAAATCCGCCGAGGACGCCCTTTGTCCCGCCGAGCTGGAGCAGCTTCGCCGCACCTTAACTGCGCCAATTCTTACCCTGCGGGAAGCCTGCCGGGATCAGAACGGCAGTCAGATCGCCCGCGCAGTTTACGGACTGCTCTGCGACTTTCACCTTCCCGAAACCCTCTCCCGGGCGGCCGGGGAGGGCACCGAGCTTTTCGGAGAGCCTATGGCCGAAACGGCGCAGGTTTACCGCACCCTCCTTTCCTCTCTGGACCGGATGGCTACCGCACTCCCCGATCAGCCCCTTTCTCTGAAAGAATTTTCCGAGCTTTTCGACTCCCTTGCCTCCGGCTCCCGGCTGAGCAGAATCCCGCCCTCCCTGGATGAGGTGCAGGTGGGCAGCGCCGGACATATCCGCCCGGCTCAAATCAAGGCCTGCTTTGTTTTCGGGCTGGCCGAAGGAGAGTTCCCCCGCACCACCCTTTCGGGCGGGTTCTTCAGCGAGCGGGAACGGGATCTCCTTTCCGCCGGAATTCTCCCCCGCTTCAAAGGTCCGGAGGAGCTTCTTTGCGGGGAAGAGCTTGTTTGCTATACCGCTCTGACTGCCGCAGGAGGGGAGGTCAACCTTTCCTATAGCCGCACCTCCCTTTCCGGAGCGGTGCAGACTCCCTCTGCCCCTTACCAGAAGCTTCGCGGGCATTTCCCCCTGGCTCCCGAACTAGATGATGCCACTCTCCCCCCTTTCAATCTGATCTACACTCCCCGTTCCGCTCTTTCTCTCCTCGCATCGGGCAAGGGAATGTCCCCTGATACCCGTCAGGAGGTGGAAAGCGTTGTGGGGGAAGCCGGCTATCACCGGGAGCTGTTGCGGCTTCGTACCCCCTTCCGTCCGGAAAGCGGAATCGGTGACCCCACTGTGACCGCACGGCTGTATCCTGAGCATTTTTCCCTCTCCCCCAGCCGGTTGGAAACCTTTTATCTGTGTGAATTCCGTTATTTTTGCAAATATACCCTTCGGGCGCAGCCCCGCCGGAAGGTTCAGGTGGGTGTTTTGGAAACGGGAAACCTCGTCCACGACTGTCTGCACCGGCTGTTTGCCCAAAAGGGCGCTGACGCTTTCTTCTCCTTCAGCGAGGAGGAGCTTCACGCCGCGGTAACCGAAACGCTGGACCTGTTTATCACCGAAAATTATTCCGGCATCAGCCGGGAAAGCGCCCGGTTTTTCCACCTGCTCCGCCGTCTGGAGGCGGCGTTGCTCCGTCTGTGCCGGCATCTGCGCCGGGAGTTTGCCCAAAGCAAATTTATGCCGGAGGATTTTGAGCTGAGCATCGGCCGGAACGGCGAAATCCCTCCCATTGTTTTGAAAAATCCCGAGGGCGGAACTGTTTTTATGGAGGGGAAGATCGACCGGGTGGACGTGATGCGGGAAAACGGCGTCAGTTATGTCCGGGTGGTGGACTATAAAACAGGAACCCGCGTTTTCCGTCTTGCGGAGGTCATGGCGGGTCTGAATATGCAGATGCTGATTTATCTGTTCTCCCTTTGGGAAAACGGCACCGCGCGATACGGCAATGTTGTTCCCGCAGGTGTTCTTTATATGCCGGCGACAGCCGACGCTATCCTGGTGAATGCCGGTGCCTCCGAGGCTGACCGGGCCACAGAGGAGGGCCGAAAGCTGAAGATGAACGGCATTGTTTTGGATGATGAGAATGTAATCCGTGGGATGGAGGAGAATGCCGGCGGCATTTTTATTCCGGTCAAGCTGAAAAAAGACGGTACTCCCGACGCTCACTCCCGGCTTATCTCCCTGGAAGAGATGGGGAAGCTCCGCAACGAGGTGGAGCATCTCGTTGCCCAGATGGCCGCCCTTCTCCGCCGGGGTAGTACCCGGATCAACCCCACCGTTGCCGGAGGGAAGGACCCCTGCGATTCCTGTGACTACCGCGCCGTTTGCGGTATGGAAGCCGGGGAGGAAAAACAGACTGTTTGATTGATTTTGCAGAAAGGAGGATGCCGGATGGCCGGACATCGCTGGACAGAAGAACAACAGGCCGCCATTGACCTGCGGGGAGGAAGCATCCTCGTTTCGGCGGCCGCAGGCTCGGGAAAAACCGCCGTTTTAACGGAACGGATCGTCTCCCGGGTCACGGGAGAAAACGCCGTGGATATTGACCGGCTTTTGGTGGTTACCTTCTCCAATGCCGCCGCGGCAGAGATGAAAGAACGGATCGGAAAGCGTCTTGCCGAGCTTGCCGCCCAAAACCCCTACGATACCGGACTCCGCCGACAGCTGACCCTCCTCCGCCGTGCCCGGATCTGCACCATCCACTCCTTCTGCGGAGAGCTTCTGCGGGCAGAGATATCCTCTCTCCCTTTGGATTACGGCTTCCGGATCGGTGAGGAGCAGGAGATGCGGCTTCTTCTCCGGGAAAGTGCCGACGAGGTTTTGGAGGAGGCTTATGCCGCCGGAGACGCCGATTTTCTTTCCCTGATGGAGCTGGTTAGCGGCGGACGGGACGACTCCCGGCTTCTGTCCACCCTTCTGGAGCTTTACGATTTTCTCCGCGCCCACCCCTTTTATGAGGAATGGCTGGCGGAAAAGCTTTCTTTTTATGACGACACCCTTCCCCTGGAGGAAACCGTTTGGGGGAAGGTAATTATGGAACATCTGGAGGGTGCCTTCCGCTTTGCTTTGGGGCATCTTGCATCGGCCTGCCTCCTTTGCCGGAAGGATGATATTTTCCGGAAAGCCTACCTGCCCACCCTGAGTGATGAGCTTTACTGGACAAAAAATGCCTTCATTGCTCTGAGGCAGGATGGCTTTGATGCCTGCCGCCAGGCTGTGCTGAACATTCCCTCCTCCTCATTTAAACCGACCCGGGATGCCGACGAAGCACTCAAGCTCCGGATCGCCGCCCTCCGCAAGGCCGCCAGAGATCAGATCACCGAATGCAAAACCCGCTTCTTTCCCCATACCTCCCAGTCCTTTTCGGAGGATCTGCGGGCACTTCGACCGGTGGTGGAACGCCTTTTCGGACTGGTGGAGGAGCTGGACCGGGTCTTTTCAGAGAAAAAACGGGAAATAAACGCGGTGGACTTTTCCGACCTGGAGCAGTTTGCGCTCCGCCTGCTGGTGGAAAAGGCCCCTGACGGAGAACACCGTCCCACCCCCCTGGCCCGCCGTCTTTCGGAGGAGCTGGAGGAAATTTACATTGATGAATATCAGGATACAAACCTTGCCCAGGATATGCTCTTTTCTGCCATCTCCCGGGAGGAAAAAAATTTCTTCCTGGTGGGAGATATCAAGCAGAGCATCTACCGCTTCCGGCAGGCCTCGCCCGAGCTTTTTGCAGGTCGGCGGGACGCCTACCCTCTTTACGATCCCCAGGCCCCCCGGCTTCCCTCTACCATTCTGCTTGCCCGGAACTTCCGGAGCCGGAAAAGTGTAACGGATCTTGTCAACTTTATCTTTTCCCGTTGTATGAGCCGGAGAGTCGGCGAGGTGGAATATAACGAGGAGGAGGCACTCATCCCGGGGGCCTCCTATCAGACAAATCCCGACGATACTCCTGAGCTTCTGATCGCCGACCGGGTGGGAGATTCCTCCCTTCCCAAAGAAGAGCTGGAGATCCGGATGGTTGGCCAGCGGATCCTGCAGCTGCTCTGCGGCGAAGAGGAGATCACCGAAAACGGCCATTTTCGCCCCATCCGCCCCGGGGATATTGCCATTTTACTCCGCTCCCCGGGAAAACACGTTTCCGACTATCTCCGGATTCTTTCGGGAATGGGAATCCCTGTCACCTCCGACTCGGCCGGTGAGTTTCTCACCGCCCGGGAGATCCAGGTTCTCCTCTCCCTTCTGCGGGTCATCTCCAACCCTGCGCAGGATGTGCCGCTGTTATCGGTGCTGATGTCCCCCATATTCGGACTGACCGCCGAGGATGTTGCCCGGATCCGGCTCTCCGACCGCAAAAAAGGACTTTACGATGCCCTTCTCCTTTCCGCCCGGGAGGGCTTTCCCCCTGCGGTGCGGGTACAGGAGGAGCTGACAGAGCTTCGGCGGATTTCCCTCCGCTCCACCGTCAGCGAGCTGATCACCCGGATCTATCTGAAAACCGGCATCTGCGATATTTTCCTGGCCGCACCCCACGGGGAGGAACGTCTGGCCCGGCTCCGTCTCTTTGCGGATTTTGCCCGCCGTTTTGAAGAAACAGGCAACCGCAGTCTCCATTCCTTTGTGGGATATATGGAGCGGGTCTGCGCGGGAGGAAAGGACTTTGTTGTCCCGGCGACCTCCGGCGGGGGAGATTCTGTGACTGTGATGAGTATTCATAAATCCAAGGGGCTGGAATTCCCCGTCTGCTTCCTCTGCGATACCTCCCGGGAATTTAACCGCCGGGAGCTTTCCAACCCCTCTCTGGTCCATTCCCGGCTGGGCTTTGCGTCCATCCGTCGGGAGGAGGGACTGTTTCGCCGTCCGACGCTTCCGCTGGAAGCCCTCCGGCTGACCGTCCGGGATTCCTCCCTTTCGGAGGAGCTGCGGATTCTTTACGTCGCCCTGACCCGCGCCCGGGAAAAGCTGATTATTACCATGACCTCCAAGGATATTGCCAAGGAATGCGCCGAAATTGACGCCCTTTGCCGCCGAACACCGGGAAAGCTTTCCTCCTTCGCGGTCAAAAAGGCCAACTCCCCGGCGGATATCCTTCTGATGTCTCTCCTTCATCTTCCGGATGCCTTTCCCCTCCGGCATATTGCCGATGTTTACGACCATCCCTCCTTCAAGGAAGGCGCGGCGCTGGATGTCCGGATCATCCCGGCAATGGAGATTCTTGAAGAAACCTCCCCCTCCCTCCCCGCCACGGAAAACGCCAAAACACCCGACTTCACCTTCTCCCCGCCTCCCGGACTTTCCCGGACCCTGCGGGAGCGGTTTTCCTTTACCTATCCTTATGCCCGGGAAACTGCTATCCCTGCCAAGATTTCCGTTTCGGAGCTTGCCAAAGCCCCCTCGGAGCGGTATAACTTTGATGCCCGTCCCCGCTTTATGGAGCAGGAGGGGCTGACCGGTGCCGAAAAGGGCACCGCCCTTCATCAGTTTATGCAGTTCTGTAATCCCCGGGCCGCCGCCCAGGACCCTGAGGAGGAGCTTGTCCGGCTGGTGCGGGAGGAATACCTGACCCCCGAAGCCGCCTCCGGCATCTCTATGAAGGAGGTCAGAACCTACTTTGATTCGGAGCTGAGCCGCCGCGTCCTTGCCTCCCCCCGCCTTTACCGGGAGGAGCGGTTTCTCTTTGAGGCCTCCGGCTCTTACGGCGGAGTGGATTACACCGGCTCTATGATCCAGGGTGTCATCGACCTGGCCTTTGAGGAGGATGGCGGCATCTGGCTGGTGGACTATAAGACCGACCGTGTCCGGCAGATGGAGGAGCTGGAAGCTCTTTATGCCGACCAGCTCCGGCTGTATATGGAGGCGGGAAAAACCTGCTTTTCCCTGCCTGTCCGGGGCGGGTATCTTTACTCCTTTGCCCTGGGCCGGTTCATTCCTATTCTCCCCCTATAATATTGTATTTTTTATTATATATTATACAATATGTTATATTCTGTTGACGGAAAAATTTTGCCGTGCTATAATACCCTTTGATTCTATTCTGAATGGAGCGACAGCTGTGTATTTTTCGATTTCCGATCCGATTTTACGGGCGGCAGAGGCCGCCGAAGCCCGGTGCGCCGAGGTATTTGCCCAGCGGGAAAAGATCTCTGAGCAGACCCAGCAAAAGGTTTTGCGGGCTTTTATTGATAACCGGGTCAGTGCGGCCCATCTTTGCGGCACCACCGGGTACGGATACGGTGACATTGGCCGGGATACCCTGGATAAAATTATGGCCTTTGCTCTGGATGCGGAGGATGCCTGCGTCCGACATACCTTTGTGTCGGGTACCCACGCTTTGGCTGTGGCTCTTTTCGCCTGCCTCCGCCCGGGAGATGTCCTTGTTTCGGTCACCGGCCGCCCCTACGATACCATGGAGGAAACCATCGGCTTGCGGGGAAATCATCCCGGCTCTTTGGCCGCCTACGGTGTTCTCTACCGGGAGGTTGCCCTGACCGCTGAAGGCCGGGTGGACCATGCCGCCATTCCGGAGGCGGTAAAGGGTGCCCGGGTCTGTTATATTCAGCGGTCCAGAGGCTATTCTCTCCGTCCCTCCGTTTTTGTGGAGGAAATCGGCCGGATCGATGCTGAGGCCAAGGCCGCCAACCCCGATATTATCGTTATGGTGGATAACTGCTACGGTGAGTTTGTGGAAACCACCGAGCCCTGCGGTGTGGGTGCGGATCTATGCGCCGGCAGCCTTATTAAAAATGCAGGCGGCGGAATTGCCCCCACCGGAGGATACGTTGCCGGACGGGCAGACCTTGTGGAGCTGGCCGCCGACCGGCTGACCTGCCCCGGAATGGGCAAAGAGGTCGGCTGCAGTATGGATCATCTCCGGGAGCTTTATATGGGCCTTTTTGCGGCTCCCGCTACCGTTTGCGATGCAGTCAAAACCGCTATCTTTGCCGCGGGGCTCTTTGCCGAGTTAGGGTATGATGTTCTCCCTGCTTACGATGCCCCCCGGACGGATATTATCCAATCCCTCCTTTTGGGAAGTGCCGAGCGGCTTTCCGCCTTCTGCCGCGGACTGCAGGCCGGTTCCCCGGTGGATAGCTACGCTACCCCCGAGCCCTGGGATATGCCGGGGTATGACAGCCCTGTGATTATGGCGGCAGGTTGCTTTACCAACGGCGCCTCCATCGAGCTTTCTGCCGATGCACCCATCCGCCCGCCTTACGCGCTCTGGTTGCAGGGCGGCATTCATTACGGCTCCGCCAAGATCGGCATTCTGCTGGCTGCGGAAGAAACGGAGAAACTCCCCCACTAACCGTCACCGAAAGGAGGAACCCCTGATGCGCATTCTTGCAACGGCCCTTGCCCTGATTTTGCTTTGCGGCTGTGCCGCGGGAACCTCTTCCCAAACCGCCTCCTCCCAGGAATCCTCCAAAGAGAATTCCTCCCAGGCCGTATCCTCCCAACCGGCTTCCTCCCAGGCGTCCTCTCAACCGGAGAACTCTGCCACGGAACGGGAAACCTTCGTTTCTGAAATGGAGGAGCTCTTTGTTTCCTCCCGAAAAAAGAACAAGGACACGGTAGGATATATTCAGATCCCCGCTGCCGATATTGACTTTCCAGTGGTGCAGGGGAAGGATAACGACTATTATCTGAAGCATACCTTCAACCACGTCCGGTCGATGTACGGCTCGATCTTCCTGGATTTCCGGAACACCTTAACTGCCAATGATCCGCTGGATCCCAACACCATTATTTACGGACACAATATCCTCTACCAGGAGGTAATGTTCGGGCGGCTGGAGCGGTTCCGGAAATATGACTTTGCCAAGGAAAACCAGTTTGTTTATCTGATGACCGACCAGGGATTGCTGGTGTTCCGGATCTTTGCCGCATTTATTACCGACACCGATTTTTATTATATCGAGCCCAAACCGGAGACGGATGTGTTTGAAAACCTTGTGGGGGGTGCTCTGGCCCGGTCCCATTTCGTTTACGATACCGACATTCTCCCTACTGACCGGCTTCTGACTCTCCAAACCTGTACCTTTGAATACGGCTACGGCACCAACACCCGATACGTGGTAATGGCGCGGCTTTTGCGGGAGGGGGAAAGGGAGACGCCTGTTCCCATTTTTCACAACACCAACCGGCTTAAGCCTACCGTTCAGAAGGTAAAATAGGGGATTATTTTCGCCTTTTGAATAAAATATCCCGGCTGGATTTGTGAAAGCCGAAAAAAGCGAAAATAGTTTCACAAATGCTTTGACAATCCTCATAGTATTATGATAGAATATAAGGGAGTAGTTTCCTGTGACGGAAAAAATTCCAGCAGGGAGCTTTTTCGAATTGCTTCGGCTGGTCCTGCCGATGGAAAGGAGGCCGTCTGGCCGTTTATGGGCACCGTTATTCTGGTTACCTCCGGTAAGGGCGGCGTGGGAAAATCCACACTCTCCGCTCTGCTGGGACAAGCCTTTTCCACCCTCGGCAAGCGGACTCTGATCGTTGAACTGGATGCCGGCTTGCGTTGTCTGGATCTTTTCCTCGGCTTCGGGGAAGATGTGGTCTTTAATCTTGCGGATGTTTTTTCGGGAACCTGCGGAGCGGCGGATGCAATGATCCGTGTTCCTTCCTTTGAAGGGCTTTACGTTCTCCCTGCACCTGCCCGGGCAGATAAGCCGATTCCTGCGGAGCGTTTGGCTCAGGCCTGCCGCTCTTTGTCCTCCGCCTTTGATCTTGTTTTGGTTGATGCTCCCGCCGGTGTCGGGCCGTTGGTCCGGGCCGCTGCCTCAGCCGCAGACCGGGCACTGATCGTTACCGGTGCCGATCCCCTCTCCTCCCGGGATGCTTATGTCACCAAAGAGCTCCTGACTGAGGCAGGCTGTACCGATTGCCGGCTGGTCATTAACCGGGTCGCCCCGGTGGGCAGAACCCGCAAAAAGCTCCCCGATCTGGATCAGATCATTGACCGGGCGAAGGTTCGCCTGATCGGCGTTCTTCCCGAAAGCGAGCAGATCCGTTCCTCCCTTCTGCAAGGGAAGCCCCTTCCTCCGGAAAGTCCGGAGCAGCAGATTTTTTCTGCAATTGCCGCCCGTCTCTTGGGGCGGAATATTCCGTTGATTATCAGTGAAAAAAGCCTTCAAAGGAGGATCTATAAATAATGAATATCGCACTCATCGCACATGATACCAAAAAGGAACTGATGGTTCAGTTCTGCATCGCCTACCGTGGCGTTCTCAGCCAGCATAATCTCTGTGCCACCGCCACCACCGGTAAGCTGATCTCTGAGGCCGCCGGGCTGAATGTTTTCCGCTTCCTCAGCAGCGCCCAGGGAGGCGACCAGCAGATTGCCGCCCGGATCGCCTGCAACGAAGTGGATCTTCTCCTCTTCTTCCGGGATTCCATTGCCAGTTCTTCTGAGAATCAGTCCAGCGAGCTGAATCTTCTGCGGCTTTGCGATTCTCATAATATTCCTATGGCCACCAATATTGCCACGGCTGAGGTCCTGATTCATGGCCTTGAGCGGGGCGATCTGGATTGGCGGGATATTATCCGGACTCCGTTTAACTGAATATCCTCTGACCCTCCGGCCTCCGGGGGGTCTTGCCAAGCCCATGGGTATATGGGAGCTTTCTGCTCCGGATCAAAGCTTCTCCCTCCGGAGGAGCCCTTTTGCGAGACGTTTCAGAATCTCCCGGTTGCCGTTTTCGGGCGGCATAGGGAGATTTCTTCTTTTCCCCGTTCTTTTCTCTGCAAGCCGTGACAGAGAAAAAGAGTTTTCCTATTTTTTACGGCAGATTGGAGAAACAATTGCCATGTCCTTGCTGACCAAAGCCCCCCGTGGAACTCAGGATGCCCTCCCCGCCGATACCGGCAAATGGCGTCATATTGAAAAAACCGCTCTGGAAACCGCCGCTCTCCGGGGGTTCCGGGAAATCCGCATTCCCACCTTTGAGCACACCGAGCTTTTCAGCCGGGGTGTGGGGGATACCACCGACGTTGTCCAGAAGGAAATGTATACCTTTGAGGATAAGGGTGGCCGCAGCATCACCCTTCGTCCCGAGGGAACTGCTGGCGTAGTGCGGAGCGTGATCGAAAATAGCCTTTTGGCGGGCCCCCTGCCCCTTCGGGTCTGCTACCTTGTCAGCTGCTTCCGGTATGAAAAGCCCCAGGCGGGCCGTCTCCGGGAGTTTCACCAGTTTGGCGCGGAGATGTTCGGCTCCGCCTCTCCCGCGGCAGATGTTGAGCTGATCAGCATGGCGGCAGATCTCTTCCGGATCCTGGGGATCGACGGTCTGACCCTGAAACTCAATTCCATCGGCTGTCCCACCTGCCGGAAGGAATATCA
Source organism: Oscillospiraceae bacterium (assembly GCA_017466885.1). Classification (GTDB taxonomy): domain Bacteria; phylum Bacillota; class Clostridia; order Oscillospirales; family Ruminococcaceae; genus RGIG4130. Next base: position 43,912 of record JAFTTH010000021.1, on the reverse strand, counting down.
CGCCGCCCTCAAGGCGTATTTTTCCGCCCATACCGAGGAGCTTTGCGGTACCTGTATGACCCGTCTGGAGAAAAACCCTATGCGGATCCTGGACTGCAAGAGTCCCATTTGTTCCGAGATCGCCGCAAAGGCGCCGGTCATCACCGATTATCTGTGCGATGAATGTCGGGAGCATTTTGAGGGCGTTAAGGGGATGCTGACTGACCTTGGCCAGCCCTTCGTGGTGGACCCGACCATCGTCCGTGGCCTGGATTATTATACCAAAACTGTTTTTGAGTTTGTCTGCGACCGGATCGGTGCACAGGGCACTGTCTGCGGAGGCGGCCGGTATGACGGTTTGGTTGCCCAGCTGGGCGGCCCTGAAACACCCGCCCTCGGCTTTGCTATGGGACTGGAGCGGCTCCTGCTGACGATGGATGCCTGCAACTGCCCCTTCCCTGAGGATAAAAAGTGCGATCTTTACATTGCACCCTTGGGTGCGGCGGCTGCACGAAAAGCCTCCACTTTGGCCGAAGAGCTCCGCCGGGAGGGCTTCTCTGTGGAGACGGACGTGATGGGCAGAAGCCTCAAGGCGCAGATGAAATACGCCGATAAGCTGGGCGCTTCCATGACCCTTGTTTTGGGGGAGGATGAGCTTGCCCGCAACTGTGCAAACCTGAAAAATATGTCCACCGGCGAAACCCGGGAGGTTTCTCTGGGCGCAGACCTTGTTTCCGCGATTTATGATGTTTCCATCTCTGATGTGATTGGAAAGATCTCCGATTCCTTTGAGGGTGCCGATCTGAAGTCCCTCTTTGGAATGGAGCTTTAACCGGATAACAAAACCGATTCTACCGACTCGAAAGGACGGGTATTGATATGAACGAAACACTTCGAAACTTCCATCGCACCCATTACTGCGGCACTCTGACCGCCGCGGAAATCGGGCAGACGGTGTCTGTCTGCGGATGGGTGGCAAAGCAACGGGACCTGGGCAACCTCATTTTTATTGACTGCCGGGACCGCACCGGAATCCTCCAGCTTTCTTTTAATGACGCTACCGCCCCCGAGGTCTTTGATAAGGCCAAGGAGTGCCGGAGCGAATTCGTGGTTGCCGCAACGGGAACGCTCTGCCGCCGGGAGGCTGTCAACCCCGAGCTCCCCACCGGTGAGGTGGAGCTGATGGTCACCGAGCTTCGGATCCTCGGCCGGGCTGAGACCCCTCCCTTTGAGATCATCCCCGATTCTCCCGTTAAGGAGGAGCTGCGGCTGAAATATCGGTATCTGGACCTGCGCCGCCCCGACCTCCAGCAAAATATTCTTATGCGGCATAAGATCGTCAAGGCCGCCCGGGATTACTATGATTCCCAGGGCTTTATTGAGATCGAGACCCCCATTCTCGTCAAATCCACCCCCGAGGGCGCCCGGGACTTCCTGGTCCCCTCCCGGATTCACGGCGGCAGCTTTTATGCCCTGCCCCAGTCCCCCCAGCTTTATAAGCAGCTGCTGATGGTTTCCGGCTTTGACCGGTATGTTCAGTTTGCCCGGTGCTTCCGGGATGAGGACCTCCGGGCAGACCGTCAGCCGGAGTTTACCCAGATTGACGTTGAGATGTCCTTCGTGGATATTGAGGATATTCTCTCGGTCAGCGAAGGCTTTATCGCCCACATCTTCAAAACCATCCTCGGCCGGGAGATTCCTACACCCCTTCCCCGCCTGACCTACCGGGAAGCGATGGAAAAATACGGCTCGGATAAGCCGGATACCCGTTTCGGGATGCTCATTGAGGATCTGACTGATCTGGTAAAGGGCTCGGGCTTCTCCGTTTTCTCCTCCGCCTGCGAAACCGGAAGCGTCCGGGGCATCTGTGCCAAGGGCGGTGCCGCCGCCTTCTCCCGGAAGGATTGTGATAAACTGACCGAGTATGTCCGCGGCATTGGAGCCAAAGGCCTTGCCTGGGCAAAATATACCGAGGAGGGGATCTCTGCCTCCTTTGGAAAGTTTGTTACCCCCGAGGAGCTTTCCGCCATCGCCCAGCGGTTGGGTGCGGAACAGGGCGATATGATCTTTATTATTGCGGATGGCAAAAACAAAACCGTCCTTTCGGTGCTGGGAGCACTTCGCTGCGAGGTTGCCAAGCGGCTGGGCTGCATCCCTGAGGATACCTTCTCCTTCCTGTGGATCACCCAGTTCCCCTTCTTCGAGTGGGATGAGGATACGCAGACCTTCGTTGCCATGCACCATCCCTTCACCTCCCCTATGGAGGACGATATTCCCCTGCTGGATAGCGATAAAGGAAACGTCCGGGCCAAGGCCTTCGACCTCGTTCTCAATGGAATTGAGCTCTCCAGCGGTTCCATTCGTATCACCGATCCTGCCCTGCAGAAACGGATGTTCTATGCGCTGGGTCTTTCGGACGAGGAGGCCTCCGAGAAGTTTGGCTTCCTGACCGATGCCTTCCGCTTCGGCGCGCCGCCCCACGGCGGTATGGCCATTGGTCTGGACCGTCTGATTATGCAGATGCTCGGCCGGGAAACCCTGCGGGATGTTGTTGCCTTCCCCAAGGTGCAGAATATGACCGAGTTGATGACCGGATGCCCCTCCGGAGTCGATCCTCTGCAGCTGACCGAGCTTTCCATCGCCGTTTCCAAGGAAAATGCAAAGGACTGATTGTTGATGTCCTCTCCCGAATCCAACCGATGGGATCGCTTCTTTCTCCCTGCGGCCTGCCTTCTTGGGGCCGCCGGGATGGTTGCACTGATCCTGCTGAATGCCTATCTCTATCCCGGACCGGCTCCGGGGCATATCCCCTCCCTGCCGGAGCTTTCGGAGCAGGAGGAGGATTCTTCCCTTGTGCCGGTCAACCGGGCGGATCTTTCCCGGCTGATGACCCTGGAGGGAATCGGACAGACCCTTGCCCAGCGGATCATCGACCATCGGGAGGCTCACGGATTCTTCAACTCCCCTGAAGAGCTTTTGGAGGTCCCGGGCATTGGAGAGGCAACCCTCTCTGCCATTCGGGATAAGATCTGCTTTTCCTAAGCCATCTGATCAAAAGGAGTTTTTCCCTTGCCAACGATTCCACGCGTTGCCGCTTTTCACGATATCTCCGGTTACGGCAGATGTTCCCTGACGGTGGCCATCCCCATCCTTTCTGCTATGGGGATTCAGTGCTGTCCCGTCCCCACCGCCGTTCTCTCCTGCCATACCGGGATTCCCCATTACCGTTTTTTTGACCTGACTGATTTTCTCCCCGCCTATTTGGAGGGCTGGGAGGAGAACGGGATGCTTTTTGACGCCGTTTATTCAGGGTTTCTCGGCTCCTGCCGGCAGATCGGCATTGTCCGGGGCTTTATCGAAAAAACATTGGCCAAAAACCCTGACGCTGTAATTCTGGTGGATCCGGTTTTAGGGGATGACGGCCGTTTGTACGATACCGTTACCGAGGATATGCGCCGGGAAATGATCCATCTTGCCGCCTCGGCAGACTGCATTACCCCCAACATCACCGAGCTTTGCCTAATGACCGATACTCCCTACCGCCCCGAAGAAATGACCGCAGAACGGGTAGCCTCCCTCGCCGCGAGACTTTGCACCGGCCGCACCAAAACGGTGATCGTGACCGGAATCGATGCCGGAGACGAGGTGCATAATCTGGTTTATCGGCCCGGTGAGCCTTATGCCGTTGCTGCTTCTCCCCATTTTTCCCGCCCCCTCCCCGGCGCAGGAGATATTTTTGCTTCAGTGGTTTGCGGCAAGCTCCTTTCGGGATATACTCCCCTCGCCGCCGCTACGGCTGCCGCCTCTTTCGTTGGAAAGGCCGCCGTTCTGACCGAGGCAGAGAACGCCCCCTTCGCCGAAGGGGTGCTGTTCGAACCGTTTTTGCGGGAGCTCTGATTTCCCGCTGTTATTCTCACATAAGGACGTGTATTGTTATGAGCAAACAAATTCGTACCCTCGTTTTCACTGCGCTTTTTGCCGCGCTGATCTTCGTTTCCACCTGGGTCATCCATATCCCCTTTTTCGCGGGAAACGGATATGTTCACGTGGGGGACGTTTTTATTTATGTTGCCGCTTCCCTCCTCCCCCTGCCCTACGCAATGGTTGCCGCCGCCTTCGGGGGCGCTATGGCCGACCTCGCCAGCGGCTATGCAATTTATATCATTCCCACCCTGATCGTTAAGGTCCTCCTGACCCTTTCTTTCTCCAATAAAAAGGACCGGATTCTGACCCCCCGCAATCTCATTGCTTGCGGAATCGGCGCTTTGATCACGGTGGTCGGCTACCTTTTGGCCGAGCTTCTTCTTTACGGACCGGTGGGTTGCCTGGCAACCATCCCCGGAAATGCGGTGCAGGGAATCGGGAGCGCACTTCTGTTTGTGGTAATCGGCGCTGCGCTGGATGCCGCAAAGCTCAAAACCCGTTTTCTTGACAAATAACACACAAACAAAAAGCTCCTTCCCGCAGGAAGGAGCTTTTTTGATGGGATTACTCAACGGTAACAGATTTTGCAAGGTTGCGGGGTTTATCCACGTCACAGCCGCGAAGAACCGCCGTATAATAAGCAAATAACTGCAGCAACAGCACAGCCGGAATGGCCGCCAGGGATGCCGGTAGCTCCGCCGAAATGGGAAGACAATGGTCGGCAACCTCTGCGGGAACCTCCGTCCCCTCCCGGCAAATGAGGATCACGCTGGCACCCCGCGCCTTAACCTCCTTGACATTGGAGATCATCTTCTCAAAGAGTTTTTCCTGGGTAGCCACCGCAATCACAGGGATTCCATCGGTGATCAGGGAGATGGTTCCGTGCTTCAGCTCGCCGGCGGCGTAAGCCTCGCTGTGGATGTAAGAGATCTCCTTCAGCTTCAGGGAACCCTCCATAGAGAGAGAATAGTCCAATCCCCGGCCGATGAAGAAAAGATCGTGGGTATTCTGATAAAGTCCGGCAAGATGATTGACCGGCTGGGTATCCTCCAGCATCGTCTCCAGAAGCTGGGGGACCTTCAGCAGCCATCCGGTCAGTTCCCGGGTTCTTTCTTCGGTCAGGCCGCCTTTGACCAACCCCAGCCGAAGAGCAACCAGATAAAGAAGCGAGACCTGCACTGTGTAAGCCTTGGTGCTGGCAACGGCAATCTCGGGGCCTGCCCGGGTATAAAGGACACAGTCTGCCTCCCGGGCAATGGAGGAACCAACCACGTTGACCACTGCCAACACGAATGCTCCCCGCTCTTTGGCCAGCCGAAGGGCCGCCAGGGTATCCGCCGTTTCTCCCGACTGGGAGATGATGCAAACCATATCCCCTTCCTCAATGATGGGGTCCTTATACCGGAATTCGGAGGCGATCTCCACATTCACCGGGGTCCGGGCAAATTCCTCAATGGCATTCTGCGCGGCCATTCCGGCGTGCATTGCCGTGCCGCAGGCAACGATATGAATCCGTTTGGTTCCCTTCAGGATCTCATCGGTCAGGCCCTCCTCCGCCAGGCAGGGAAGCCCCTCCTTCACGCGGGGATGGACGGTGGCGGTCACCGCCTCCGGCTCCTGATGGATCTCCTTGAGCATAAAATGGGGGTAGCCGCCCTTTTCCGCCGCCTCCACGTCAAAAGCCGCAGTCAGAACCGGCTTTTCCTTCCGGTTCCCCTCCAGATCCATCACGGCAACCGACTCTTTTTCCACCACAATGATCTCATTTTCATCGGGGAGAATATATTGATTGGTATGCCGCAGGATGGCGGGGATATCCGAGGCAATAAAGTTCTCGCCCTTGCCCAGACCAACAATCAGAGGGCTATCCTTCCGAATGGCGTAGATCCGGTCGGGAAAATCCGCAAAAAGCACCCCCAGAGCATAAGAGCCCTTCAGCCGGAAGACCGTTTCCCGCAAAGCGGCAATGGGGTCTCCGTCATATTGCCGGTTCAGCTCGGCAAGAATGGTCTCGGTATCGGTCTCGGAGAGGAAGGTGTATCCGTCCCGGGAACGCTTTTCCTTGATGGAAAGATAATTTTCAATGATTCCATTATGCACAATGGCGATCCGGCCGTTGGAATGGGGGTGGGAGTTGACATCCGACGGGGCACCGTGGGTCGCCCAGCGGGTATGCCCGATGCCGCAGATTCCCCGGGGAGTCCCCTCCTCCTTCAGTCTTGTCTCCAGATCGTCCAGCCGGCCCTTGGCCTTGACCGTCCGAATCTGCGATCCGTCACAAACTGCCACTCCTGCCGAATCGTAGCCCCGGTATTCCAGCATACGAAGGCCATCCGTCAGAACCGGAACCACTTCTTTGTCGCCAATATAGCCAACAATTCCACACATAAAAACTTCCGTCCTTTCATTTTAAGGGCAGAAATCCATCCCCGCTGATCCGGGGAGCCGTCTTTTTAGGGAATGGGCCGCCCACCGGCAGAGCTTCTCTGTCGGCACCCGATTTCCCTATATTCCCGAAAAAAGCCACACCAAAATCACCCGACTATTTTTACAGTCAGGGAGCCTTTTTTCCGGGGGCTGCGGCCGGTTCCGTTCCGACTGCAACCGATTGTTTTTTTGCCGACAGCTTTGTGACCCGGTCACCCGGGGATTTGTCTGCCGACTAACGACCTTCCAAACACAGGCCGGAGGGACATCCGCCGAATCTCTCGATACTTCCCTCTCCTCGTTAACCGCCCGAAAGCGAGCGGTCTGGCGCTTCCTTTTCTTTTCTTCCCCGCGCAAAAGACGAAAATTCACGGAGAAGCGCTCCTTTCCTTTCTCTCTATCCATCCCTCCTGTGGAGAAATTTGAGCTATCTGCTCCTTTTTATTATATTCTATAACACAAAAAATGTCAATCTGCGGATTTACCCCGGAGCGCATTCTCCTCTTGATTTCCCTCCCGGAATGTCGTATAATATTGTCAAATGATATATTCTACCGAATACAGGAGGAATCAACCATGAGCATCCTGAATGAGATTTCCGAAAACCTGCAGAAGGGTAAGGCAAAGATCGTTACCGCATTGGTCGCCCAGGCCATTGAGGAGGGAATCCCCGCTTCTCAGATCCTCAACGAGGGACTGCTCCCCGGAATGAGCGTGATCGGGGAAAAATTCAAGAACAACGAGGTTTACGTTCCCGAGGTTTTGATTGCCGCTCGGGCAATGAACGCCGGCACCGAGCTGCTGAAGCCCCTTTTGAAGAGTGAAGGTGTTTCCTCTTTGGGCAAGGTCTGCATCGGCACCGTTAAGGGTGACCTGCACGATATCGGCAAAAACCTCGTCCGGATGATGATGGAGGGCAAGGGCCTGGAGGTCGTTGACCTGGGAACGGACGTTGCTCCCGAAACCTTCATCAAAGCCGCTACCGAACAAGGCTGTAAGGTCATCTGCTGCTCCGCTCTGCTGACCACCACTATGAACGTGATGGATGAGGTCGTCCGGAACTGCGAAGCCGCCGGAATCCGGGATCAGGTGAAAATTATGATCGGCGGTGCTCCTGTTACCCAGGAGTTTTGCGATAAGATCGGCGCTGATGCTTACACCTCTGACGCAGCCTCCGCCGCTGACGTTGCCGCCTCTTTCTTCTGTGCATAAAAGAACCACCCCCTGCCCTGCCGAAGATCCCCTTCGGCAGGGCTTTTTTGCAAAAAATGTCGAATACGGTGCGATTCCGGTTGCAATTCCCCTGCAAAAAAGGTATAATGATTCTGATTATGGATTGGTGGTGATCGGGATGGAACAGGTGCGGGTGATCGGTGCAGGTCTTGCCGGTTGTGAAGCCGCCTGGACAATTGCGGAGGCGGGAATTCCTGTCCTTCTTATCGATATGAAACCGGATCGGCGTACTCCTGCCCACCGGTCGGATGGCTTTGCCGAGCTGGTCTGCTCCAACTCCCTGAAGGCGGAACGGGTTGGCTCTGCGGCGGGTCTTCTGAAGGAGGAAATGCGCCGCTTGGGCTCTCTTCTCGTTCCTTTGGCCTATCAGGCGCGGGTTCCGGCGGGAGGAGCGCTTGCCGTGGATCGGGATATTTTCTCCCGGCTGGTCACCCAGGCAATCCGGGAGCATCCTCTGATTGAGGTGCGGCAGGAGCTGGTGGAGGAGATCCCCTCGGAGGGGTATACCGTCATCGCTACCGGTCCGCTGACTCAGCCTCCGCTGGACGAAGCGATTCTCCGGCTTTGCGGCGGCGCTTTAAGCTTTTACGATGCCGCGGCCCCCATTATCTCCGCTGAAAGCATCGATCGCACCAAGGTATTCGCCGCCAGCCGATACGAAAAGGGCGAGCCGGAGGATTATCTCAACTGCCCCTTCAATAAGGAAGAATATGAAGCCTTCATCTCCGCTCTTTTGGAGGGAGAAACGGTTCAGCTTCACGAATTTGAGCAGACCCCCTTCCAGGTTTACGAGGGCTGTATGCCGATTGAGGTGCTGGCCGGCCGGGGCCGGGATGCGGCCCGTTTCGGTCCGATGAAGCCGGTTGGTCTGCGGGATCCCCGCACCGGGAAGCGTCCCTGGGCGGTGGTTCAGCTCCGCAAGGAAAATACCCAGGGCACCCTTTATAATCTTGTTGGCTTTCAGACCAATCTGAAATTCCCCGAGCAACGCCGGATCTTTTCTATGATTCCGGGGCTGGAGCAGGCAGAGTTCCACCGTTACGGTGTGATGCACCGCAATACCTTCCTCCGGTCTCCCGGGTTTCTGGATGAGCAGTTCCGTTGCATTTCCCACCCGCACCTGTGGTTTGCCGGCCAGATGACAGGGGTAGAGGGATATATGGAATCGGCCGCATCGGGGCTGGTGGCAGGAATTGGCGTGGTCCGTCATCTGAAGGGATTTTCTCCCCTTTCCCTCCCGCCTGAAACAATGATCGGAGCACTCTCCCGGTATATTTCCCAGCCCGAAGCAAGGGATTTCCAGCCGATGGGCGCCAATATGGGAATCCTTCCACCTCTGGAAGACCGGATTCGGGATAAACAACTCCGGTATGAAGCAATCGCCCAGCGCGGTCTTGCCGCTTTTGAGGATTCCGTCTCCCGGCAGGGAATTCTCTCCCGCCCACACCCCTCCCTTTGATCAATCTGAAAGGAGCCCCCCTTTTATGCGGATGAGTCGCCGATTTGCCAAACGGTTCATCACCTTTTTCCTCCGGGGAATCATTCTTCTTGGAGGAATCCTCCTTGCAATCTTTGACCCAGATGCTTTTTCCCCTTTGGAGGGGATGAACTTTTTTTCCGGGTTTACCCTCCTGCACCTCTTTTGGGGCTACTTAATGGTGGAAACAATCTTTTCCCTGATCCCGCGGAAGGCCAATCCCCTCTCCGGCTGGGAAAAGCTTTCCCCCAAAGCCACCCTTCCTGCGTTAAAATCTACCCCCCGCCCAACAGAACAGATCCGAAAGGCAAACCGGGGCGCTCTGCGGGTTGCGGCACTTTGGTGCAGCTTATCCGTCCTGGTGGGGGTATTGCATCTTGTGGGGATTTTTACCCCAATGTTTCTATTTCTCCTGACCCTTGTTTTGCTGGTTTTGGACCGGATGTGCGTCCTGTTTTGGTGTCCTTTTCAGCGGTTTCTGATGCGCAATCGCTGCTGCAAAAGCTGCCGGATCCTTTGCTGGGATCGGCTAATGATCGTCTCCCCTCTTTATTTTCTGGGCGGATTTTTCTCCCTGAGTCTGATCCTGCCGGCCTTGATCCGGATGGTCTGGTGGGAGATCACCTTCTTGCGGCATCCCCAGCGGTTTTTCCCCGAAACATCTTCCGTCCTTCGGTGCGGTGGCTGTATTGACCGCCTTTGTCTGATCAAGTCCCCCTTTGCAAAGCATCCGCGCTTTGCCACAAGCAAACTTCCGGAGGGGGGTGGCTCCTTTGAGGATTCTTCTTTCTGACCGATACCGGGAGCGCGCCGCGGCAATGCAATCCCGCCGGGAACGTCTTTGCACCCTGGAGGAGGAGCTGAACCGCCGCTTTATTGACCTTTACCGTTTGGATGATACCCTTTCCCCCGCCGTCCGTCAAAAGGATTTGACTGCCCCTGAACCGGAGCTTACCCGGGAGCTTGCCTCCCTGATGAGTTACTTTCTCTGCTGCGCCTTCGGGCGATATAGCCTTGACCGGGAGGGGTTGATCTTTGCCGGCGGCAATTTCTTTCAAAGCTACCTGCAGAAAGGGGACCGGGCCTACCTCTCTCCCTCCGACCCCTTTGGCGCAGTGGCGGAAAATCTCATTCTCCTGCGGGGACTCCCCAACCATCCCAACGACCTGATCCGCCTTTTGGAGGAGTTCCTTACCGCCGCCTATGGCGCGGATGCTCTGGAAGAAAACCTGCTCTTCCTTTCGGAGGGGCTCACCGGTGGAGCTGACTCTCCCCGGGACTCTCTCCGGGAATATTTTTGCACCGCATTCTTTCAGTATCATTACAAAATGTATAAAAATCTCCCATTATACATTCCGCTTACCTTCCGCGGGAAGGATTCCTTTGGTGCAGTCTTCTATCTCCACCGGTATCAGCCGGAGGATGCCCTCCTCTTTGACCGAACCTTCTCCGCCTGGGCGCAGACCCATCCCGGAGAACAGAAGGGTCGTCTTGTGTTGGAGAAGCGGCTTCGTTCCCTGGCAGAGCGCCGTCCATCCATTGATTTGGAGGAGGGAATCCGAGTTTCTGTTTCCCGGTTGCTGGGAGAGGATTTTTTATAATATCCGTATTATTGTGTTATAATATTACCAAATGTAATAGAAAGGGGTGGCTGTGATGGGTCGGATGCGCCGGATAATCGCTTGGATGATGGCGGCTGGAATCGTTGCAGGCACCCTTTCCGGTTGTGGGGAACAAAAGCACACAACCCAGATCCTGGGATATTTTGACACGGTAGTCACCCTTTCCGCCCAGGGAATTTCAGCCGGCGACTTTGACCGGCTGACCGATTTCCTGGCCCAAAAGCTGGCCCACTACCATTCTCTTTTTGACGCCTTTGATACCTACGACGGTCTTTCCAACCTCAAAACGATAAACGATTCCGCCGGACAGGCTGTTTCGGTGGATCCGGAGCTTTTGGAGTTGCTGACTCTTTCTGCCGACCTTTACCGCAAAACGGAGGGGCGGTTCAATATTTATATGGGGCGGGTTACTGCCCGCTACCGGGAGTTTCTCTCCTCGGATACCCTTCTCCCTCCCGACCCGGAAGAGCTTCGTCCGCTGATGGAGGGCGCTGATCCCTCTGCGCTGGTCATTGACTCTGCTGCCGGAACGGTGACACTGCGGGAGGGCATCCTGCTGGATCTTGGAGGGATTGCCAAGGGGTTTGCCGCTGACCGAATTGCCGCGGCCGCCAAGGAGGCCGGCTTCGACTGTTTTCTTCTCAATTTCGGGGGGAGCGTGACGGCGGTGGGAGAAAAAGCTCCCCAAACGCCCTTCCGGGTGGGAATCGCCCATCCCCGCTCTCAAACGGGAGAGGTGCTCCGCACCCTTCCCCTTGCAGATGAACATCTTGTCACCTCGGGGGATTACCAGCGGTATCGGATGGTGGAGGGGGTGCGGTATCACCATATCATTGATCCCGAGACCCTTCTGCCCGCCACCTATTTTCCCTCCATCACCCTCTGCTCCACCTCCGCCGCGGTGGCGGATGCCTTCTCCACCGCCCTTTTCTGCACTGACATCTCCACCGGAGACCGTCTGGTTGCCCAATGCCCCGAAATCACCCAGGTGATCCGGATCACCTACGAGGAGGTGGCGTAATGTCCTCCGTTCAGGAGCAGATCCGTTCCGTTTTTTCCTCCTTGGGAATGGAGGAGGTCGGCTTTCTTGATTATACTGCCGATCTGGCAGTCATGCAAAACTCCTCCCTTCGCCGTCTGCCTCCCAAGCCCGCCGGGATCATTCTGGTTTTATTCCCCTACCGTTTGGCAGAATATCCGGGACGGAATATCTCCCGGTACGCCGTCGTCCCCGATTATCATAAAACAGTTCCCGCCCTTTTGAACCGGGCGGCAGAAGAGTTGGAAAAACATTTCCCCGGGGAAGCCTTTGTTTCCTTCACCGACCATTCCCCCATTGACGAGGTATCCTGCGCCGCCCGCGCCGGCCTTGGAATGATGGGAGAGAACCGCCTGCTGATCAGCCCGCGGTACGGTAGCTTTGTCTTTATTGGAGAACTGATTACCACCCTCCCGCTCAATGCCCCGCCGCAACCCATTCAGGGCTGCGGAAGCTGCGGAAAATGCCGGGAGGCTTGCCCCACCGGTACCCTCCGGGAGGGCTTTTGCGCAGAAAACTGTCTTTCTCACATCACCCAAAAGAAGGGGGATCTGACCCCCGGGGAAATCCTTTTGATCCAAAGAGGCGGCTCTGCATGGGGCTGCGATGTCTGCCAGGAGGTCTGTCCCCATAACATCCGGGCCGCTCTCCCGGAAGAATGGCCAATTACTGAGGATCCTGTTTTTTCCGTTTCCGAGGATGCTTTGGATCTTCTTTGCAAGGAACGGGCCTTCGGCTTTCGGGGGCCGGGTGTCCTGCGGCGGAATCTTGCTCTTTTGTCCCCTTCGGAAATCTGATCCGGTTGCATTTTCCGCCCAAATCGCGTATACTATAAAATGGAAGAATTTATGAGTCCGGGAAAGGAAGTCCTGTTTATGAATCGCACCGCAGAAGATTTTTTTCATTCCATCAAGGATCGCCACGTGGCGTTTATCGGCGTTGGCGTCAGCCATACCGATTGCATCAGGCTCTTTGCCCGGAAAGGAATCCGTGTCACCGTCTGTGACCGGAGAGAGGCCTCATCCATCCCCGAGAGGGAGGAATTTGAGCGTCTCGGCGTGACCATGCGCTGTGGGGAGGGGTATCTGGACGGTCTTTCTGCCGATATTATTTTCCGCACCCCCGGAATGTATTTCGGAAAGCCGGAGATTGCCCAACTCCGGAAGGATGCCATCGTCACCTCTGAAATGGAGCTTTTCTTCCGTCTCTGCCCCTGCAGGATTTACGCTGTTACCGGCAGTGACGGTAAAACCACCACCACCTCTCTGATCGCCGCTCTGCTCTCCGCCGCCGGAAAACGGGTCTGGCTGGGAGGCAATATCGGCAAGGCACTTCTTCCTCTGGTGGAGGAAATGACACCGGAGGATTGCGCGGTGGTGGAGCTTTCCAGCTTCCAGCTGATGTCTATGCGGCAGAGTCCGGATGTGGCTGTCATTACCAATATCACCCCCAACCACCTGGATGTTCACGGCACCATGGAGGAGTATATCAACTGCAAGCGCAACCTTCTGCTTCATCAGGACGGCTTCGGCCGCGCCATCCTTAACCTGGACGATCCCACTGCATACTCCCTTGCCGGGGATGTGCGGGGTCAGCTTCGCGCTTTTTCCTATTCCTCCCGCCCAGAGCTGGGTGCTTTCCTCCGGGAGGATGGCACTCTCTGCTGGCAGGAGAAGGGAGCGGTTACCCCCCTCTTTGATAAAAAAGCCATCCGGATTCCCGGAGAGCATAACGTTGAGAATTTCCTGACTGCCATTACCGCCCTTTACGGGGACATTGATCCCGCGCTTTTTGAAAAGGTTGCCCGGGAGTTTCCCGGGGTGGAGCACCGGATCGAGTTTGTCCGGGAGCTGAGAGGGGTCCGGTATTATAACGATTCCATCGCCACCAGCCCCACCCGCACCATCGCCGGCCTCCGCTCCTTTGATGTTCCTCTGATTCTCATTGCCGGCGGCTATGACAAAAAAATCCCCTTTGAGCCCCTGGCTGAGCCGGTTTGCCAAAACGTCCGGGTGCTGATCCTGACCGGCGTAACCGCTGATAAAATCAAGGCTGCCGTGACCTCCTGCCCGGCTTACGACCCCGAAAAGCTGACCATCTTCAAGGTTTCCTGTTTGGAGGATGCCGTAAAGCTGGCTGCGGACGTCGCCAAGGAAGGGGAGGTTGTGACCCTTTCCCCCGCCTGTGCCAGCTTTGACGCCTTCAAAAACTTTGAGGTGCGGGGCAACTATTATAAGGACCTGGTCAATAAACTGGATTGAGAGGACAATACCATGGGAAAGATACTCATCAAGGGCCTTCGCTGCTTTGGGCGGCACGGGGTCAATGATTTTGAAAAACAAAAGGGACAGATCTTTGTGGTGGATGCCACATTAACGCTGGATCTTACCCCCGTCTGCAAAAGTGATGCCCTGGAGGATACCGTCAACTACTCCTCTGCGGTCAAGGCCATTCGCCGCAGTATGGATACCGACTGCTTTGACACCATCGAGGCCGCGGCGGGAAAGCTCTGCCGGATCCTTTTGGAGGAGTTCCCCCTGCTGGATGAGGTGGAGATTACCCTTCATAAGCCCCGGGCACCCATCGCTGCCGATTTTGATACAGTCAGCGTCTGCGTCAGCTTGAACAGAGCCGCGCTGTAACCCGCCCTTTGTCCCGGCGTGAGCCGGATATTATCAGAAAGGATCGTTATTATGGAAAAGAAACTGGATCGGATTCAAAAAGTCATCGCCGATAGCGGCTATACCTCCCGCAGAAAAGCTGAGGAGCTGATCGAAAAGGGTCAGGTCACCGTCAACGGCAGACCCGCTCTCATCGGAATGAAGGTGGACCCCCGCCGGGATGTGATTGCCATCAGCGGGGAGCGGCTGGAGCTCCGGGGGAAACGTCAGTATTATTATATTATGCTTCATAAGCCCCGAGGATATCTGACCTCTATGGAGGACGATCGGGGCCGGAAATGCGTCACCGAGCTGGTGGAGGATATTCCTGCCCGGGTTTATCCGGTGGGCCGGCTGGACCGCAACTCGGAGGGCCTCCTTCTGATGACCGACGACGGCGCCTTCGCCAACCAGATCATCCACCCCAGAAGCCATATGCCCCGGGTCTACCGGGTTACTGTCCGCCCCGAGGTAACGGAGGAGCAGGTCTCCCATTTATCGGTGGGCGTTACTCTGGACGGTGGGGAGCATACCCTTCCCGCTACTGTCCACGTCATCTCCTCCGGTCAGGGCCGGAGCGTGATGGAGATTGTGATCCGGGAAGGAAAGAACCGTCAGATCCGCCGGATGTGCGAGGCGGTTGGGCTGGAGGTTGCCCGGCTGAAGCGCACCGCCATCGGCCCCCTCAAGCTGGGAATGCTCCAGCCGGGTCAGTGGCGGGAGCTGAAAAAGGAGGAGCTGGCGGCTTTGCGCCGGGCCTCCGACTCCCAAAAACAAAGACAGGAACGGAACTGAAATGAACGGCATTCTTCTCATTGATAAACCGGCAGACTTCACCTCCTTTGACGTGATCGCCAAGGTGCGGGGGATCTCCCGTTTCCGCAAGATCGGACACGGCGGCACCCTTGATCCCCAGGCAACCGGCGTTCTGCCCCTCTTTTTCGGACAAGCGACCCGGGCGGTGGACATTCTGCCTGATACCCGCAAGCGGTACCACGCCACCTTCCGGCTGGGATACACCAGCAACACCCAGGATATCTGGGGAGAGCTGACCCCTGTGGAAGGGCCTCTGCCCTCCCCGGAGGAGGTCATTTCCGCGGCAGAATCCTTCCGGGGACATTCTATGCAGCTTCCACCTATGGTCTCGGCCGTTCAGGTGGGAGGGGTGCGGCTTTACGATCTTGCCCGGCAGGGGCTGGAGGTAGAACGGGAAGCCCGTCCCATCTTTTTGGAGGATCTTTCCTGCAGATATGATGACATTTCGGGGGAATACCGGATCGCCGTCACCTGCTCCAAGGGAACTTATATCCGCACCATCTGTCACGATATTGGTCAGAAGCTGGGATGCGGCGCGGTGCTGACCTCCATCCGGAGGACAATGTCCGCCGGGTTTGACCAAAAATCCTGCCATACTCTGGAGGAGTTACAGAAGGCCGCCGCGGAGGGACAGTTTGAATCCCTCCTTCTCCCCACAGAGCTTGCTTTCCTCTCCCTCCCCAAAATCACCCTCAACCCCTTTCAGACCAAGCTCTACTCCAACGGTGCTTCCCTTGACCTAAACCGTATGCCGCCCATCCGGGAGGCAGGAGAGTTTTTCCGCATTGCGGGGGCTGACGGGGAATTTATCGGAATCGGCCAGCGCATCCCGGCCACCCGGGAGCTGAAGCCCTTCAAGACCCTTTGGGGGAGGTGAGCAGATTGGAACGATACACCAAAATCGGCCGGGAAACACCTGACACCCCTTCCGCCGTTGCGCTGGGGTATTTTGACGGCGTGCACCGCGGTCACCAAACGGTGCTGGAGGCCGCCTGCTCCTTTGCCGGGCAAAGTCTTCGCCCTGCCGCCTTTACCTACACTGCAGACCGCTCCTCCCGCGCCAATGAACGGCAAAATTCCGCCCTGACCACCCCCTCCGAGCGGGACGCTCTCCTGGCCAAGGCGGGGATCGAGCGGGTCTTCTGCCCGGTTTTTTCCGAATTTATGGAGATGAGTGCCGAGGAATTTTTTCAGCGGGTGCTCCGCTCCTGGATCCGTGCGGAGGTTCTTTGCTGCGGGGAGGATTTCCGTTTTGCGAAAAATGCCGCGGCGGACGTTTCGGTGCTGGAGGCACTTTGCAAAGCCGAGGGAATCCCTTTGAAGGTTCTGCCCCGCCTGCAGTCGGAGGGTGAGCCGGTCTGCTCCCGGCGGATTCGCCAGCTTCTTTTGGAGGGGGACGCCCAGTCAGCCGCCGACCTTCTGGGCTACCGGTACGGTTACTCCTTCCCGGTGGAGGAGGGCAACCGAATCGGTCGGACCCTTTCCTTTCCTACCATCAATCAGTATTTTTCGGAGGGGAAGCTGATTCCCCGGTTCGGAGTATACGCCTCCGAGACCATTCTGGACGGGAAACACTACTCCTCTGTGACCAATATCGGCGTCAAGCCGACGGTGGGGAGCGACCGTCCCCTCTCCGAAACCTATATTGAGGGCTTCTCAGGCGATCTGTACGGCAAGCGGGTGGAGGTGCGGCTGATCGGATATCTCCGCTCCGAGGAAAAGTTTTCCGATATTTCCGCTCTGCGGGCCGCCATTGCCGCCGATTGTGCCAAAAGCCGGGAGCTTTTTTCTCCCTCTCTGTAACATTTTTGATTTTTTGGGGATATACTAAAAAGAACGAAATGAAAAGGAGAATGCGTGATGCACCAGCTGCTTTTTTTCCACCAACAAAAATGCCCCTACTGCGAGCAGGCGGCCATTTGGCTGGAGGAACTGATGGAAGAAAACCCCGAATTCGCCGCGGTTTCCATCCGCAAGATCGATGAAAACAAAGAATCGGAGCTTGCCGACCGGTACGATTACTGGAAGGTGCCCACCTTCTTTTTGGGGGAGGAAAAGCTCCACGAGGGTGCCGCCACCAAGGAGATCATCCGGAGCGTTCTGACCCGCGCGCTGGAAGGATAAGTGCAGACAGAAAAACCGGTATTGCCCAAATCAGGCAATACCGGTCCTTTTTTTACAGATACTGACGGATATCAATGGCCA
This sequence comes from Oscillospiraceae bacterium, assembly GCA_017466885.1. Classification (GTDB taxonomy): domain Bacteria; phylum Bacillota; class Clostridia; order Oscillospirales; family Ruminococcaceae; genus RGIG4130. The sequence continues at coordinate 26,530 of JAFTTH010000021.1, read as the reverse complement.
GCCGTTCCTCCAGGTTAATCAACCGTTTGGCAATATCCTTGGAGACCTCGTCCGCCGCCTCGTATTCGTTCAGGTAGCGGTTGAGGGACTTGACTCCCATATTGCAGCCGTCTGTCATCAGGTCGGCGATGGTTGCATCCGATTCGTCCATACTCAGCATCACGTTGGTTTTGATCCAGGACATTCCCTTTGCCATTGGGTTGGGGTTTTTCCCCTCATCCTGATATTTGCAGAGAAGTTGCTGGATCTCATCGTTGAGTTTTTCGTGCTCGTTTTTGCAGTCGGTCAGGTATTTCTCCAGCCGGTCGGAGCGCACCGATGCCAGCACGTCCTCAATGGAGGCAATTCCCATTTTCACTCCGGCATCGCACTCCCGGAGCAGGCGAATGGTATCCTGTTGCACCATATTCTTCCCATCCTTTCGGTTTTGTTACTCCAAGTATTCCCCCGAATGGGATGAATATGCAAAAACGGCGAAGCTTTCGCATCGCCGTTTTGTCTTTCCCTAAAGGTTTCCTACCTCGTCCTGGTCCACCGTTTGGATTCCCCGGGCGACCAACGCAGCCGAAGCCGCGGCGGCATCCGCCACACGGAAGATCATATAAGCGTGGTCGGCTTTTTTGCCGCCCAGGAAGGCATACATATATTCCACGTTGATCTGTACGTCCGTCAAAGCGGAGAGGACTTTATTGAGTCCGCCCGGGGTATCGGGAATGGCAACGCCCAGCACCGGAGTGATAGAGTGCACATAACCGGCGTCCTTGAGGACGGTCGCCGCAGTATAAACGTCATCCACGATGATCCGGACGATTCCGAAATCCTCTGTCTCCGCCAGGGAAAGGGCACGCATATCAATGTCATTGTCCGCCAGAACTGCGGTCATCGCGCTCATTGCGCCCGGCTTATTCTCTACAAATACAGAAATCTGCTTGACACTCATAAAAAATCCCTCCTGTTAGATTTTACGTTTATCAATGACCCGGACGGCCTTGCCTTCACTCCGGGCAATGGACTTGGGAGAAACGAGGGTGACCTTGGCGGAAATTCCCAGCATAGACTGGAGTCCTGCGGCAAGATCCTTCTGACGGCGGTCGATCTCACCCATATTATCGGTAAACATTTCGGGGGTCATCTCCACGTGGACATCCAGCGTATCGGTGGACTTGACGCGGTCAACAATGATCTGATAGTTTGCCGAATAACCCTTATTGAGCAGAACCGTTTCAATCTGGGAGGGGAAGACGTTTACGCCGCGGATAATCAGCATATCATCGCTCCGGCCCATAGGCTTGCTCATCTTCACGTGGGTCCGGCCGCAGGGACAGGGCTCATAGTTGAGGGTGCAGATATCCCGGGTGCGGTACCGCAGCAGAGGGAAGGCCTCCTTGGTGATGGAGGTGAATACCAGCTCACCCTTGGAGCCGGCGGGAAGAACCTCTCCGGTATCGGGGTCGATAATCTCGGCAATGAAGTGGTCCTCGTTGATATGCATTCCGGTCTGGGCGGAGCACTCAAAGGATACGCCGGGCCCCGAAAGCTCTGTCAATCCGTAAATATCATATGCTTTAATACCCAGAGTATTCTGAATATCCTGCCGCATCTCCTCACTCCAGGCCTCTGCGCCGAAGATACCCGCTTTCAGGGGAATCTGATCGGGGGTCAGACCCATTTCCTTCATAGTCTCACCGATATAGGAGGCGTAAGAGGGGGTGCAGCAGAGGATCGTTGCATTCAGATCCCGGATGAACATAATCTGACGCTCGGTATTTCCCGAAGAGGTGGGAATAGTCAGGCATCCCACCTTATGGCTGCCGCCGTTGAGGCCGGGGCCGCCGGTGAACAGACCGTAGCCGTAAGAGACCTGACAAACATCCTCATTGGTGCCGCCAACAGCCATAATCGCGCGGGCACAGCAATCCTCCCATAGGTCAATATCGTGTTGCGTATAAAACGCCACGACACGCTTGCCGGTGGTACCGGAGGTAGACTGGATCCGGACACACTCCGAAAGGGGCTTTGCCAAAAGGCCGTAAGGATACGCATCCCGAAGATCTGCCTTGGTCACAAAGGGAAGCTTATACAGGTCCTCCGTTCCCTTGATGTCGGCGGGGGTAAGGCCTTTTGCCTCCATCTTCTTGCGGTAGTAGGGGACATTGTCCCAAACGTGCTTGACCTGCTTGACCAGGCGCTCATCCTGCCAGGCTTTGATTTGTTCCCGGCTGGCGGTTTCGATTTCCGGTTGATAGTAGCGTTCCATAACGCCGCCTCCTTGTTTTTATAAATCGCCCCTGATTGGGGCAAATTTCACCTTTACACTTTACCACCATAAAGCAGTAAAGTCAAGTATTCTCACCGTTTTTCTACATTTTAACGGAACTTTCTTCTTTGCTCCATCATATATTTTAAAAAATACAGCAGTTATTTCTGCGAAAAACGCTCCTGCATCATCTGAACTGCCCGGGTTCCTACCTCCTGTGTTGTGGCGGTGCCCCCCAAATCGGGAGTCAGGGTCTTACCCTCCACCAGCAACTGTTCAATGGTATCAATGATCCGGTCTGACCAGTGAGGGTAACCGAAATGCTCCAGCATTTGGGCGGCAGACCAAAGGGTTGCCAGAGGGTTTGCCTTCCCCTGACCGGCAATGTCGGGGGCAGAACCGTGGATCGGCTCAAACATAGAGGGATATTTCCCCTCCGGATTCAGGTTTGCTCCGGCGGCAAGGCCCATCCCTCCCGCAATGGCGGCACCCAGGTCGGTAAGGATATCCCCAAAGAGGTTGGAGGTCACAACGATCTGGAATCTTCCCGGATCCTTGACCATAAACATACTGGCCGCATCCACCAGATAAGAGTAGGTGGTAACATCGGGATACTCCCTTCCCACCTCGGCAAAGATCTGATCCCAGAACACCATAGAATAGTTCAGGGCATTCCCCTTGCTGATGCTGGTCAGAGTCTTTTTCTCCTTCCGGGCCAGCTCATAAGCATACCGGATCACCCGCTCGCAGCCCTTCCGGGAGAAAACGCCGTTCTGAATGACTACCTCATTGGGTTGACCCTTATAAAGCCAGCTACCGCTCCCGGCATACTCTCCCTCGCTGTTTTCCCGGACAAAGAGCATATCGATCTCTTCCCGGGAGACGCCCGCCAGGGGGCAGGGTGCGCCTTTGAGAAGCTTGACCGGACGGAGATTGATATACTGATCGAACTCCTTCCGAATCACCAAAAGCAGATCCCACAGGGAGATATGATCGGGAACCCCAGGGTATCCCACCGCACCGAGGAAGATCGCATCGAAGCCGCGAAGGGTATCCAGCCCATCCTCCGGCATCATCCGCCCCTCGCGAAGGTAGTACTCACATCCCCAGGGGAAATGGGTAAACTCAAACTGAAAGCTGCCGTCCAGGGCGGCAACCGCCTCCAGCATCTTTACCCCTTCTGCCAAAACCTCCGGGCCGATTCCGTCTCCCGGTATTACCGCAACGCAATAGGTCATTTTCCGCATCCTCCCAAATCGTACTGCCTTATAGTATACTCCAAAGAGCCATTTTTGTAAAATAATATTTCCCCGGCACTTTACAACCGCCTTGAAAATGATGTAAAATAGATTCATATTTTCACAGTTTGATTGCAGAGGTTGATAACAATGAAAACACGCATCGGAATTTACGGGTACGGCAATCTTGGCCGGGGGATCGAAAGTGCCCTCCGCCAAAACCCCGATATGGAGCTGGCGGCTGTCTTTACCCGCCGGGATCCCGCCAGTCTGAAGATCAATACCCCTGACGTTCCCGTCCTTCGGGCGGAGGATGCCCCTTCCTGTGCGGATAAAATCGATGTAATGATCCTTTGTGGAGGAAGTGCCACCGATCTGCCCCGGCAGACCCCCGAGCTTGCCCGGTGGTTCCACGTAGTGGATAGCTTTGATACCCATGCCAAAATCCCCGAACACTTTGACCGGGTCGATGAGGCCGCCCGCGCCGCCGGAAAGGTGGCAATGATCTCGGTGGGATGGGATCCGGGAATGTTCTCCCTCAACCGGCTGTATGCCGGCGCGATCCTCCCCGAGGGGAAGGACTACACCTTCTGGGGTAAGGGAGTCAGCCAGGGCCACTCCGATGCCATTCGCCGGATTGAGGGTGTTTTGGATGCCAAGCAGTATACCATCCCGGTGGAGAGCGCCCTGGAGGCTGCCCGGAGCGGTGAAAACCCCCAGCTGACCGTCCGGCAGAAGCATACCCGGGAGTGCTTTGTGGTAGCGGAGCCCTCTGCCGACCTCGCCCGGATTGAGCAGGAGATCAAGCAGATGCCCAACTATTTTGCCGATTATGATACCACCGTTCACTTTATTTCGGCCGAGGAGCTGAAGCGGGATCACAGCGGGATCCCCCACGGCGGCTTTGTGATCCGCACCGGAAAAACCGGTCTGGAAAAAGAGCATAACCACGTGATCGAATACCGGCTGAAGCTGGACTCCAACCCCGAGTTTACCGCCTCGGTGATCGTCGCTTACGCCCGCGCCGTTGCCCGGATGGGCCGGGAGGGTCAAACAGGCTGCAAAACGGTATTTGATATCCCCCCTGCCTACCTCAGCCCCAAATCCGCTCAGGAGCTGCGGGCAGAGCTGCTGTAATCAGAAAAAGAGAACCGGGATGGTTTTTTGGCCATCCCGGTTTTTATGCGCTTTTTCCTGTGGAATGAAGGGCCGTTTTTCTGCATAAACTGTTCCGAAGAGAAAAAGAAGGAGGAAGGGTTATGGAAGGAAAACGCAGGCATCTGCTTGCAGGCGGGCTTGCCGCTTTGATGCTGTGGGGGCTCTGCCCCGGAGTGTCCGCATCGGAGGGGGAGGAGCTGATTACCGTTCTGACCCAGCCTGCCGCTCCCGAGATCTCCGCAAAGTCGGGGATCCTCATTGAACAGACCACCGGACAGATCCTTTATGAAAAAAACGCCCACGAGAAAATGCATCCCGCATCGGTGACCAAGATTATGACCCTCCTTTTGGTGATGGAGGCCATTGATAGCGGGAAGATCTCTCTGGAGGATCGGGTCGTCACCAGCGATTATGCCAGCTCGATGGGCGGCTCGGAGATCTGGCTCGCCCCCGGAGAGGAGATGAGCGTTCACGATTTAATCAAGGCCACAGCCGTTTCCAGCGCAAACGACGCGGCGGTGGCTTTGGGAGAGCATGTTGCCGGAAGCAACGATGGATTCGTGGCGATGATGAACCGCCGCGCCCAGGAGCTTGGAATGGCAGACACACAGTTTGTTAACGCTCACGGTCTGGACGCTGAAGGGCATATGACCTCCGCTCACGATATTGCCGTAATGTCCCGGGAGCTCCTTTCCCATTCCAAAATTCTGGAATACACCACCATCTGGATGGATACCCTCCGGGATGGGGCCACCTCTCTGGTCAACACCAACCGGCTGATCCGGTTTTACAAAGGCGCAACGGGTCTGAAAACCGGAACGACCTCCTTGGCAGGAAGCTGTCTTTCCGCCTCGGCCAGCCGGGAGGGGGTCTCCTTTATTGCGGTGGTGATGGGCTGCGCCACCAGCGATGAGCGGTTTGCCTCGGCCCGGGCTCTGCTGGATCACGGCTTTGCCAACTGGGAAACGGTCACTCCCGAGCTGGGGGAGGAATTTCCTGCCACCCTTCCGGTAGTAGGCGGCATTGCAGATACACTCCCCCTGGCCTATGACCCTCCCGCTCAGGTACTGATCCCCAAAGGCCGGAGGGGGGATATCTCCCGGGTGCTGACCCTGCCGGAGGCTTTGGAAGCACCGGTAGAGGAGGGGCAAGTCCTCGGCAAGGTGGAATATTTCCTGGACGATGAAAAGCTGGGAGAGTCGGCCGTCTTTGCCGGGGAAGGAGTCCGGAAAAAGAGCTTTTGGGACGCCCTGCTTCAAATGCTCCTGTCAATGCTGAAAATGTGATCCCCTCTGAATATTCACACAAACAGAAACGCTCCTCCCGGAATGGGTGATGTTCTTAGCGGAGAATTTATGCTTTGAGCAAAGTGCAAGCATTGCATTTGACTAGTCAAACGCAAATATGGGCTAAGCCTAAACCCTTATAACGACAGAAAGAGATAACAAATCGGTTCGTAGCCGAAATGTTATCTCTTTTTCTGTTGGTTTAATGAAATCGTTGCGCGGCAACGATGAAATCTTCACTTCGTTCAGATGAAATCCAAGGACAAGTCCTCGGATGAAATCAAATCCGTCTAAATACAACCCTGCCAAGCAGGATTTCATCGCAAACGCGATTTCATCCACCAGAGGTGGATTTCACCCGTCGAAGACGGATTTGACTGCGTGTTCTCCGTTAAGGATAACACGCTAAATCAGGTCGGCCTTCTCATTTTATCCGGGAGGGAGCGAAGCCGGATGCCAAGCCACTCTGCCAGCCGATCCTGCAGCCGGCCGACGGTGCAAAGCCGCAACCACTCGATCCCCCCACAGAGGACAAATACCCCTAAAATGCAAAGGATGCTATAAGGAATCAGGAAGGGGGAATCCTGCCAGGCGGCATTTTGGAGCAGTCTCTCCCACAAAAAGGGGCGAAGGAAAAACTGGTCGTGGATCAGATAGATGCCGAAGGTGGTGGCTGAAATGCCATTGACCAGGGGGGAGGAAAAGGTGGGCAAACGGAGAAAGGCCAGGAAAAGCGCCACCGAAAGAATCAGCTGGGGTGTCTGCTCCATCCCGAAAAAGTGGGTAGCATGGGTGGAGAAAATGGAGATCTTCGTCCCGATCAGATCAAAAAGAAGGGTGCTGGACATCATCAGCCCGGCCGTTATCCCGGCCACTCCAAAGGCCTGCCCGCTGCGGAGGGAGATCTCCCCGCCGTACCGCCGCAGGTATGCCGCAAGGCAGTAAAGGAAGCCAAACCATATCAGATCGTTGCTTTCCAGCATTCTTCCCGTCAGGGTGGGAACAAGACTCCAGCAGACGGCCATCACCGCCAGCAATATGCGGTGCTCCCGCCGGGAAAGCTGCTCCAAAAAGCGGTTGAGGAAGGGAGAAAAAAGAAACAGCACGAAATACACCGAAGCAAACCACCATTCCCGAAACAGAATGGGAAAAAAGCTCTTTAAATACTGGTTGGTGGAGTACTCCCAGCCACAGAAAAAGAAAATGCAGAAAAAGAGGATGGAATAAAAATAAACGGGCGCGTGAAGCTTCAAAAGCCGCTGGGGACGAAATCCACCTTGCCCCGAGAGAAAATATCCCGAGATCAAAACAAAAAGGTTGACCCCCAGCTTCCCCCCAATGGAAAGAAACTGGATCCAGAAACGGTTGACCGAAAGAGTGGTGCCGAAGTCAAATTCGCCGTGCACCGAAAAATGATGCCCAACAATCAACAGCATCGCAACGATCCGCAGAAGCTCAATATTGCTTTGGCGTAATTTTCCCATAAAATAATACCTCTTGTATAGAATGTTTTGGGGGATGGCGTCCTGTCCCTTTCTTGACGGGGAAATTTTTCTGCGATATAATGAAGTTATTATCTTGCCCAAAGGAGCATCGTTTTATGTCAACATCTCATTATGCGCTCTATCAGAAATGCTTTCCCGACTATCCTCTGGAGTATGAGGGTTTCTGCTCTATGACCGGCATCGGGGATACTGCTGTCCTCCTGGAGGAGCGGGAGGGGGACCGGCTGGTGGGCTTTGCCCTTTTGGGAAAAAGCAATCTTTCCCTTTTGGCCGTGGACCGGGAATACCGAAACAGAGGGATCGGCAGCCGACTTTTGCAGAGGGCGGAGGAATACCTGCGGGAACAGGGCGTGAAGGAAATTACCCTTGCCCGGGGGACAAACAGTATTTTTCAGGGCGTTCCCACCGATAATGAGGGAAGAGATGTGTCCGGCTTTTTTGCCAAACGGGGGTATACCGGCAGTTACGTTACCTATAATATGGAGCTGGATACCGCCACCTTTGATTATGACGCACTCCCCTTCCCCAAGCCGGAAGGAGTCACCTATCGGCTTGCCGCAGAGGAGGACCGGGATGCCCTTCTGAAAGCGGCGGAGGAGGTTGTCCCCGATTGGGTGGAGCTGTACCGCGGATGCGGGGATGATGTGCTGCTTGCCCTCTGCGACGGGGAGATTGCCTCCTTTGCTATGCTCAATGAGGAGGGCGGAATCTTTACCAAACAGGCAGCAAAGCACGGCTCGATCGGCTGCGTGGGCACAGTGCCGAAGTATCGGAAACGGGGCATCGGCTTGGATCTGACCGCCCGTGCGGTGCAGATTCTAAAGGAAAGAGGCAGCGATCAGGTGCAGCTTTTGTACCTGGTGCTGGATAAATGGTACGGAAAGGTGGGCTTTGCCATCTCCAGTACCCAGTGGATGGCGGAAAAAACCCTGGCGGATTAACCGCTGTTAAAAAATTGGCCGGAAAAGCACTCAGTTGTGAAACCAACAGAGTGCTTTTTTCTTGCTTACAGTAAAGATACTATAAGTCCCGGGGACAGAGTCTATCTTTCCGCTTCCATATAACCGGCTTACATCCAACGAAGTTGGCGGATTCCTTCCAGCCAAGCTGGCCACCCGGGGACGGAGCCTATCTTTTCGCCCTCGGAAAACCGGCTTGCATCCAACGAAGTTGGTTAGGTGGCGTAGCCCTCGAATTGGCTTTGATAAAGACGGTAGTAGCAACCCTTCCGGGCAAGCAACTCCTGGTGGGTCCCCTCCTCGGCAATCACTCCACCCTCCATAACCAGGATCTTGTCCGCATCCCGGATGGTGGAAAGGCGGTGGGCAATAATCAGACTGGTCCGATTCTCCATCAGGCGGGTCATAGCCGTCTGAATGTTCATCTCGGTGCGGGTGTCCACGCTGGAGGTCGCCTCATCCAGCACAAGAATCCGGGGATCGGCCAGGCAGGCCCGGGCAATGGCAATCAGCTGGCGCTGACCCTGGCTGAGATTGCTTCCTGCCTCGGAAAGAGGGGTGTCCATCCCTTGGGGAAGATTGGCGGTGAAGGAAAGCACCTCCGCCGCATCCGCGGCCGAAAGAAGCTCAGCCTCGGTGGCGTTTTCCCTGCCGTAACGAATATTCTCGCCAACAGTGGTGGAAAAAATCACCGTGTCCTGCAAAACAACGGCGATCCCCGCCCGGAGCTTCTCCAAGGGAATATCACGGATGTTTTCCCCGTCCAGATAAATGCCGCCGGCGTCCGGCTCGTAAAAACGGGTCAAAAGATTCAGCGCGGTGGTCTTGCCCGACCCCGTCGCCCCGACAATGGCGATCTTCTGTCCCGGCAGGGCAGTAAAGGAAACACCCCGCAAAACCGGCTCTTCCGGAATATAAGAGAAATGAACATCCCGGAACTCGATCTTTCCAACCATCTTTTCCGGATCGAAATCCTCCCGTCCCTCCAAAGGCTCGGGCGGGGTGTCCATCACCTCAAAGATCCGCTCGGCACCGGCAATGGCGGTGAGAATGGAGGTCGCCTGCTGGGCAATCTCGTTGACCGGGCGGGTAAACTGCTTGGAGTAAAGCAAAAATGCTTGAATGGTGCCAATGGTGATTACGTCCTCCAGGGCAAGCCAGCCGCCCGCCGCCGCAATCAGCAGGTATCCGAAGTTTCCGATCACGTTCATCAAAGGGCCCATAATTCCGCCGAAGATCTGGGCGCGGATCCCGATCCGCCGAAGCTCGGTGCTGGTTTTGGAAAACTGTTCCACCACCGTGTCCTCCCGGGAGTAGGCGGTAACGGTCCGGAAGCCGGTCACCGTCTCCTCGATCTGACCGTTGAGCTCGCCCAAAAGCTGCTGCTGACGGACAAAGAACTTCCGTACCCGCTTGGAGACCCAAAAGGTCACAAACATACTCATGGGAACGGTCACCACCGCCACCGCCGTCAGAAGAGGGCTCTTGATGAGCATAATCACCAGTGCCCCTGTTACGGTGAGAATGGCCGAAAAGAGGGAGGCAATGGACTGGGCAATGGTGTGCGCCACGTTTTCCGCATCGTTGGTGGTGCGGCTGAGAATATCTCCGTGGCGGTGCCGGTCAAAGAAGGGGATGGGCAGATGCACCAGCCGCCCAAACAAATCCCGGCGCATATCCCGGACCGTTTGGAGGGAAAGCTTTGCCGAAAGAATCCCCTGAAGATAGGAAAGCGCCGCCGAAAGGCCGTAGCAACAGCCCATAATTCCCAAAAGCTCCAGCAGGCGGCCGAAGTCGATATTCCACCCGGAGAAATCCCCCTCCGGAGGAGTAATCAGGTCAATGGCCATTCCCTGAAGGGTGGGTGCCGCAAGGCTGAGCGCGGTGATCAGAAGCATCACCAAAAGAAGGGAGAAGAAAAGCTTTTTGCTCCCCCCAATATATCGGAACAGACGAAACAGGGTCTTTTTCATCTCCTTGGGCTTTTCCACCGGTCTGCCCAAGGGTCCGCCGGGTCCGCCCCGTCCCGGGCCGCGGCCCATAGGTCGGAAACCCATCTCCCGGGCGGTGGGGGCAGGTCTTTGTCCGCTCATTGGTCAGCGCCCCCTTCCTCTGGGTCGATCCCCTGGGACCGGCAGATCTCACCGTAAACCTCGCAGTTTTTTTGCAGCTCCCGGTGGGTCCCCAGCCCAACGATCCTTCCCTTATCCAAAACAATGATCTTATCCGCATTCCGGACCGATGCGATCCGCTGGGCAATAATCAGAACGGTTGTTTTTCCAAACTCCTTCCGGAGAGCGGCGTGAAGCCGGGATTCCGTCCCCAGATCCAGCGCCGAGGTAGAGTCATCCAAAATGAGAATATCGGGACGGCGAAGGATGGCCCGGGCAAGGGAAACCCGCTGCTTTTGTCCCCCCGAAAGGGATGCCCCCTTCTCCCCGATGACGGTATCGTACCCATCCACAAAGGAGGTAATGAAGGAATCGGCCTGGGCGATCTTCGCCGCCGCAACGATCTCCTCCCGGGTAGCATTTTCCTTTCCCTGGGCAATATTTTCTGCAATCGTCCCCGAAAAAAGCTCGCTTTTCTGCAAGCAATAGCCGATCTGCTCCCGCAGAGCCTTGAGGGTATACTCCCCGGCCGGGAGACCGCCCACCGAAACCTGTCCGGCGGTTGGCTCGTAAAACCGGGAGATGAGGTTGACAAGGGAGGTCTTTCCCGACCCGGTGGCGCCCAGCACCGCCACCCATTCCCCCTGGGCAACCCGGAAGGAAATATCCTTCAGCACCGGCTCGGCCTCCGCCCCGTTATAGGAAAAGGAAACCCCCTCAAAGGCAAGGGTTCCGGGGGCGGACGGAAGGGTCACTTGTCCGTCGGCCAGCTCGGGGGCGGTGGAAAGCACCTCCCGCACCCGCCCTGCCGAGGCAGTCGCCCGGGAAATATTCTGAAACATCATACTGATCATCATAATAGACATCAATATCTGTGTTACATATGTAACGGCGGCCATTACCTGGCCCACCTGCATCTCCCGGGCCTCCACCGCCCAACCGCCAATATAAATAATGGTAAGGATGGAAACATTCAGGATAATATTCATCACCGGGTGGATCACAGCCATCAGCCTCTGGACCCGGAGAGAGGTTTGCATAAAGTCATCGTTTGCCTGGGAAAACCGGTCTGTCTCCCGCTTTTCCCGGACGAAGGCCTTGACCACCCGCGCCCCCGATACATTTTCCAGCAGCACCGAGTTGACCCGGTCCAGCTTTTCCCGCACCACCACAAAAAAGGGTCTTGCCTTTCCCAGCACCAGCCAAATGGCCGCAAGCTCCAGGGGCAGTGCCAGAAGGAGAATCAACCCGAATCGAATATCCAGGGTCAGGGCCATAGCGATTCCCCCCAGAAACATCATGGGGGAGCGGACGAACATCCGCAGGGCCATTCCCACCATCTCCTGGAGGGTGGTCACATCCCCTGTCAGCCGGGTGATGAGGGAGCCGGTGGTAAACCGGTCGGTCTGCCCGGGGGAAAGACGGATCACCGCGTGGTAGGTATCCTTCCGCAGGTCATTGCCGAAGCTTTGGGCGGCGGCCGAGGCAAATCCCGCACTTGCCAGCCCGCCGAACCCCCCTAAAATTGCAAGAAGGATCATTTTAATACCCGTTGTAATAATAAAATTGAGATCCCCTGTCAAAACACCCTCATCCACAATGGCGGACATCAGCCGCGGCTGGAACAGATCCACCGTCACTTCGCAAATCATACACAGAGGTGCCAGCAAAGCGAAATACCAGTAGGGCTTCAAATAACGAAGCAGCTTCATTGGGTGCCTCCTTTCCGAAAATCCTTTTCATCACAAAACCGTCACACGCCACAAAAACGCAAAAAGCCGGAGGAAGTGCCGCCCCGGGGACTCTCCCCAAAGGTGCGACACCCTTCCCTCCGACTTCTCTTTTTATACGTCGAGATTTTTTACATACTGGGCGTTTTTCTCAATAAACTCCCGACGGGGCTCAACCTTATCCCCCATCAGAATGGTAAAGATCTCATCCGCCTTCATGGCATCCTCCATGGTAACCTGCAACATTGTCCGCCGGGCGGGGTCCATGGTAGTTTCCCAAAGCTGATCCGAGTCCATCTCACCAAGACCCTTATACCGCTGGACCTCGGTTTTGCCCTTGCCATCCGGTCCGGAGAGCTCTTTGATATACATATCCCGCTCCTCTTCCGAGAAGGCGTACCGCAGCTGCTTGCCCCGGGAGACCCGGAACAGGGGCGGTTGGGCAATATAAACGTGACCGTTCTCAATCAGCGGCCGCATAAACCGGAAGAAGAAGGTCAAAAGAAGGGTGCGGATATGAGAACCGTCCACGTCCGCATCGGCCATAATAATAACCTTGCCGTACCGCAGCTTGGTAATATCAAAATCGGAGCCGATGCCGCAGCCCAGCGCCAGAATGACCGGGGTCAGCTTATCATTTCCGTAAACCTTATCCAGCCGGGATTTTTCCACGTTGAGCATCTTACCCCACATGGAGAGGATGGCCTGGAAGTGCCGGTCACGGCCTCCCTTGGCCGAGCCGCCTGCCGAGTCACCCTCAACAATATAGATCTCGGTCTTGGAGGGGTCTCTCTCACTGCAGTCAGCAAGCTTGCCGGGCAGAGAGGTGCTTTCCAGCGCACTCTTCCGGCGGGTCAGCTCCCTTGCCTTCCTGGCGGCTTCTCTTGCCCGGGCGGCAGAAAGGGCCTTTTCAAAAATATTCCGGGCAACGGAGGGATTTTCTTCAAAGAAGGCAGTCAGCTTTTCGTAGACCATGGTATCCACGATCTTCCGCATATTGGTATTGCCAAGCTTTGCCTTTGTCTGCCCTTCGAACTGGGCATCCTGCAGCTTAACGCTGACAATGGCGGTCAGACCTTCCCGGACATCCTCACCCGAGAGGTTTTTATCTGCCTCCTTGAGGAAGTTATATTTTCTGCCATACTCATTAAAGACACGGAGGAGAGCCGCCTTAAAGCCGGCCTCGTGCGTTCCGCCCTCAACGGTATTGATATTATTGGCAAAGGAAAGAACAACTTCGTTATAGCTATCATTATATTGGAGGGCGACCTCGGCGGTGGTAGCGTCCTCCGCGTAGGAAAGGTAGATGACCTCCTGATTGAGCGCCTCCAGCCCCTTCTTGGAATGAATATATTCCACAAAACTCCGGATACCGCCCTCGTAGCAGAGATGATCCTCCCGGGGATCCTCCTCGTTCCGTTTATCGGTCAAAACGATATTGATTCCCGCATTGAGGAAGGCCTGCTCCCGCAGACGGGTCAGAAGAATTTCATAATCGTAAACAAGATCCTCAAAGATCTGGCCGTCCGGCTTGAAGGTGACGGTGGTTCCGGTGGCGGTGGTATCTCCAATGATCTTCAGCTCTTCCACCGCAGTGCCCCGCTCATACCGCTGGAAATATTTATGCTCACCGTTGCAGACCTCGACCTCCAGATACTCACTCAAAGCATTGACGACCGATGCACCAACACCGTGCAGACCGCCCGAGACCTTATAGCCGCTTCCCCCAAACTTACCGCCGGCGTGAAGAATGGTGAAAACAACGGTAACGGTGGAAATTCCCATCTTGGGATGGATTCCCACCGGAATGCCTCGTCCGTTATCCCGCACACGGATAATATCTCCGGGGAGGATCTCCACGTCGATCCGGGTGCAGTAGCCGGCCAGGGCTTCGTCAATGGAGTTATCCACTACCTCGTAAACCAGATGATGGAGTCCCCGGGAGCCGGTGGAGCCGATATACATACCCGGACGCTTCCGGACGGCCTCCAATCCCTCCAGGACGACAATATCATTTTCATTATAGTTCTGATTGGCGTGATCCATTTTTGAACCGTTTCCTTTCTTTACCGGAGCTCCGGTGAGTCAATCTCCCTTCCCTTTCCCCAGCGTTCATATCTGGAAAGAAGGGTCTGGCAGGATAGCTGAGTAATAAAAACCTTCTCCTTATCCTCCTTTTGGCAGACAAGGAAGGCCTTTGGCAGCTCCAGGGAGGTATAAACAACCTTTCCCTTTTGCTCGGCGGCAGACAAAAACTCCCGCGTTTTTTTCTTTACGGTGGTGCGGTCCAGATCAAAGATCCCGATGATCTCGGAGGAGTCCACCGTCCACTCCCCGCCAAGATGAAGATACATTTTTCCTGCTCCTTTTAAAAGCTGCTTTCCCGGTTGACCCTGCCGCCCTTGATTTCAAAGGCCTTTCCCCTGCTCATCCGGCTGAAGGGGTCAATATCGCAGCAGGTTACAAAAATCTGATTTCCCGAAAACCGGTCCAGCAAATATCCCTGCCGCTCCCGGTCCAGCTCAGAGAGAACGTCATCCAAAAGGATCACCGGCGGCTCTCCCCGCTTTTCTTCTAAAATTTCCGCCTCGGCCAGCTTCAGAGCGATCACAATGCTCCTCTGCTGCCCCACCGATCCAAACTCCCGGGCATTCCGGTCAAAGATGGAAAGAGAAAGATCATCCCGATGGGGTCCCTGAAGGGTGGTTTTCTGCTCCACCTCTTCCTTTCTTCTGCTCCGGAGAATCCGGACAAACTCCTCCGCGGCCTCCCGGGGATCCTCCGCGGCCAAAACCTCAAACCCGGGAACGGAGGTCTGATAGGAAAGGCTCAAAGGCTCCTTTTCAAAGGAGATCCCCCGGTAAAAGCCGGCGGCCTTTTCCGAAAGACGGGCACAGTAGCTTGCCCGGTACCGGGTCATCTGCACGGCGGCAGAAGCCAGGGCAACATCATACTCCTCCAAAAGGTCAAGGAGGGCCGACTGGTAGGAAAGATCCCGCAGGATCCGGTTCCGGTTGGCCACAAGCTTTGCATAATCACTGCAGATCCGGTAATAAGCCGGATAAATGCAGGTAATGGCAGTATCCAAAAACCGGCGTCTGTCCGCCGGGGCACCCGAAACGATCTCGCAGACCGACGGGTGAAACACCACGCAGTAAAAGCTTTCGCATAACTGCGCCGGGGAAGTTAATTCAACATCGTTGCGGAGGATTTTTTTCTTCCCCTCATACCAGCGGATCACAGAGGTCTGATCCCGCTCTCCGCTGAAAAAATTACTCTCTAAACAATACCCTTCCTCCCCAAACCGCACGAAGGATTCGGCCGACCCGGGACGAAAGCTTTTTGCCCCGCATAAAAGCCAGATGGCCTCCAAAAGGTTTGTTTTTCCCTGACCGTTCTGCCCGTAAAAAAGGTTGAAGTCGGGGTCAAACTCCAAATTCTGATGGGAAAAGTTCCGGTAATTTTTTAGAGTGAGGTTTTTCAGTCTCATACGATCACGTAGCTTTCCCCGAATGCAGAAAACCGGTCTCCCGGGCGAAGCTTCTTCCCTCTCATCAGGCAAACCTCATCGTTGACCGATACAAGACCATCCAGAATGGCCATTTTCGCTTCGCCGCCTGACATACAGATATTGGAAAACTTCAGCGCTGCAGAAAGGGTGATATATTCAGTATTGATGGAAAGCTCCTTCACGTTTCGTCCTTCTTTCAAACAGAAAATTCTCCCTTGATCCGAACCGGGGTAACGATAAAGAGGAAGGAATCCCCCTTCACCGGAACGATCTTCATAGGAGACAGCGGCCCGACGATCTCAAACCGGAGCTCATCCGTCTCACTGTTGCGGAGGGCATCCAAAAGATAAGAAATATCAAACCCGATGGAAAGCCCCTCCCCGGTAACGGCAGCAGGAATCCGGTCATAAAACTTGCCCAAAGCCGTCCGGCAATGGAAGGAGATAGCATCTTCCTCAATTTTGCAGATAATATAGCTTTTGACGTTGGAACGGATCAGCAGTCCCGCCCGCTCCAGACAGTCGATGACCTTTCTCGCATTCACCTGAACGGTAACCTTTCCCTCAAAGGAAATGGTTTCCTTATAATTGAGGAACTCTCCTTCTAAAAGACGGGAAATAAAGGTATATCCATCCACAGAAAAAACGATATATTTTCTTGCCAGGCTGATCCCGATCTGACCCTCTTCATCCCCGGCAATCAGCTTCTGCACCTCTGCCAGAGTCTTCCCCGGAACAATAAAGGAGGCATCCCCATCCGAATCCATCTTTTCCCGGCGAAGGGCAAGACGGTAACCGTCCACCGAGGCAATCTCGATCTCTCCATTCCCCAGGGTGATCTTGGAGCCCTTATGAACCGGGCGGGATTCATCCTTCGCCACGGCGAAAAGAGTCTGCCGAACCATACTGGAGAAGGTCACCTTATCAATGGCAAAGGTCTGATAGTCGGAAATCTCAGGCAGCTGGGGATAATCGTTTGCATCCATTCCGATCACGTCAAACAAGCTATCCCCGCAACGGATATTCACGGTGAATTTTTCGTCTGCCTCAAAAAGGACGGTCTCCCCTTCAAACCGGCGGACCATTTCGGTAAAGAGCCGGCCGGGAAGAATAATTTCTCCCTCCGATTCCATTCTTACCGGAAAGGAGGCCCGGATCCCCAGCTCAAGATCGTAAGCTGTTACGGTCAGGATTCCGTTTTTCAAGGTCAGAAGAAGTCCCTCCAAAACCGGGACGTTGGATTTTGCGCTGACTCCCCGGGATACGTTATTGAGAATATCCGAGAGGGTTTGGCGGTCGCATTGGAATTTCATCGGTTACCGATCCTTTCTGCTCTTCCAATCTTTTCCGGAAACGGAAAATTTCAGGAAGGTATGTAGGTAGGAATAAAATAGTAGTAATAGTTGTACTCTGTGAAATTGTGGAAAAGTGGGACGAGCCCTTTTACCGGCTCAAAAAAGTTTCGTTGACTCCGGTGGAGAAGAAGCGGAGGGCTCGCGGAGAAAAACGAATAACTTTTCCGGCTGTGGAAGCTTGCGGAGAAATGTGGAATAACTCGGAAGAACTTGTGGAAAAGAGGGGGATTATTTTCCACGGAGATTTTTGATAATATCGTCCACGATTTCTTTTTTCCGGCTATCCTGCTGCATCAGCTCCTCCACCGTTTGAATGGAGTAAACAACGGTGGAATGATGCCGGTCTCCAAACTCCTTACCGATCTCCTCGGTGGAAAGCTGGGTAATCTGCCGGACGATATAAATGGCAATATGCCGGGCCTCGGGAATCGATCCGACCCGCTTTTTGGAGCGGATATCCTCGGGGAGGACACCGTAGGTCCGGGAAATTTCATTGATGATCTTATCCACCGTCACGCTGACCGGCTGATTATCGTTGAGAATATCCCGAATGGCGTTCTGCGCGGTGGCAATGGAGGGAGAAATTCCTTCCAGGAGCTTATAAGCCCGAAGCTTTTTAACGGTACCCTCCAGCTGACGGATATTGGTCTTTAACCGGTTGGCAATATATTCCACCACGTCATCCGGCAGGTCAATGGAAAGAAGCTCTGCCTTTCTCCGGATGATGGCCACCCTTGTTTCAAAGTCGGGGGGGAGAACATCCGCCAGCAGGCCGCTTTCAAACCGGGTGCGGATCCGCTCCTCCAAAGAGACCATCTCCCGGGGAGGCCGGTCACTGGTCAGGACGATCTGCTTTTGTGCATCGTAAAGAGCATTGAAGGTGTGGAAAAATTCCTCCTCGGTGGAACGTTTACCGCCGATGAACTGAATATCATCCACCAAAAGGACATCCGCCTTCCGGTACTTTTCCTGAAACTCAGCGGTAGTTTTTTTCTGGATGGCGTCAATAATCTCGTTGGTAAACTGCTCCCCTGTTACGAAAACAATCCGGGCGTTGGGGTTATTCTGGCCGATCTCGTGGGCAATGGAGCAAAGAAGGTGGGTTTTTCCCAGACCGCTCCCGCCATGAATAAAGAGGGGGTTATACGCCTTGGAGGGATTCTTTGCAACCGCCATAGAAGCTGCGTGGGCAAAGTTATTGGAGGGACCGACAATAAAGGTATTGAAGGTATACTCATACTCTCCGGCTTTTGCAGAATAGGGATCCTCCTGCTCCGGCTGGGAGGGGGAAACGTACCCCGAGGGTTTATCCTCCTCGGTGGTGATCCGGATCTCTACCGGATCTCCCAATACCTCCAAAAAGGCCTCCTTAAAAAGGGGAACATATTTTTCATTGATGATCTTCTGCTGAAACTTGCTTTTGACATAGAGGATCGCAGTATTATCCTCAAAGCTCACCGGCTCAAGGGAGGTGATCCAAAGGGTATAAGCAACATCCGACACCTTCCCCTTGCAATAGTCGCAAACAACCTGCCACAAATCGTTAAACGAATCCATTTTGCTTCTCCTTTACAATATAATATCTTTTCAAAATCCGCCGAATCCGCGATCCGGCACCGGAAAAAGCCTCTCTTTATTTCCGGAAGGAGATGGGAAAAAACCATTTTTCCGCGCGATTATCCATCCTATCAATTATAGCACATTTTTCCCCGGGGTGCAACGAAAAAAGGACAAGTTTTTTTTATAAAAATCGCCTATTTGGACGGCAAAAAAATCCTCCTGCAGAAATGGTTTTTAGACAAGCTTTTCCGAATAAAAACGTCCCCTTTGCAAATGCTATGGAAAAGACCCGAAAGGACGGAAAGCCATGGCAGCTCCCACAAAAAACCAATACCAAAAAATGGTAAAAGAAAAAAGCCCCAACTCCCGGATGGGAAAGAACCTCCTCTGCGCCTACCTGATCGGCGGGGGGGTATGTGTTTTGGGGCAGCTTTTATTTGCACTTTACCGTCAGCTTGGGCTGGACGAAAAAACCGGCTACTGTCTGGTCTCGGTCACCCTGGTGGCTCTCAGCGCCCTTCTGACCGGCCTCCGCATCTATGATAATATTGCAAAGGTAGCCGGCGCCGGTACTCTCGTTCCCATTACCGGCTTTGCCAATGCGGTGGTCTCCTCTGCCATTGAGTTTAAGAGTGAAGGGTTTATCCTCGGCGTCGGCGCTAAAATATTCACAATAGCAGGCCCGGTAATTGTCTATGGCGTTTCGGCATCCGTAGTTTATGGTTTGATTTATTGGATAACAACTTTATTCTAACGAAAAAAGGCTTGACCAAACGGTCAAGCCTTTTATATTGCTTCAATGATAGTTGTAATTGCTAACCATAAACTGCCGATAGCACCGGTAGAAAATAATATGGAGAAAAAATAGTATATAAAACCTGTGAACTTTTTTGCAGTAGTTTTTTCAATTGCGTATTTTGATGTGTTTATGAAATGAACCGCAGTTTCAACAAACAAAAGAGTAAAGGCAAAAGCAAGTGGTAGTTTTTGATTAAGAGTATCACCAACTAAATACATATATCTTGAATCAACAACAAAACTCTCGCACGGAAAATCTGGAAGCAAGGTCATAACAACCGAAAAACCACATAACAAAAGAAACAGCCCATAAAAAATGATTCCACAATACGTAAGTTTATTCCTATTTGTTTTGGCATTCTTTGTGCGGCTATTTACAGGATCAGATTGTCCAATCAACAGTTTGGAAACGGTTTTGTTTTTGATGATAACATATCGCGTGAATAGCAAATGAGGATGATAAGTAGAATTGGTTCTTGCCATAAGAAACACAATGATTAAAAACAACGGAAACATATACATCTCATTCACCTCACTTTAATCCATTGTACCACACCGCCGAATTGTTGTAAATATTTTCAAAATCACTGTGTTCTATATTGACACAATCAGAAGGTTTCATCCTGGGCATCGGTGCAAAGATGTTCACAATAGCAGGACCAGTGATTGTGTATGGTGTGAGCGCAAGTGTGGTGTACGGCTTGATTTATTGGGTAACCACATTGTTCTGACAACAAAAGGCTTGACCAACCGGTCAAGCCTTTTCCTTAATTTCTACGATAATCGTATTTGTCCTTGGTAACATCCAATTCTATGCCGTTAATACTTACTGTTTTATCGTCCAACCATTGTATATCAGCTGTTGAGCAGTGATAATTCCAATAGATATTTCGTTCTTTTCCTGTTTTGTTGTTTTTAACAGCACACAAAACAGCATAGTCGGTTGTAGCACCACCATTGTTCAAATATGCTGTAACGGTATATGAAGAATCAGGTGAATCTGAAACAGTAATTACTTCTTGTCCGTCGAGGCGTTGTATATCAAAAAAAGCCCAATAGATTCCGTATGAAATTAAGGCGAAAATAATCAACAAGATACTTGCTACAATAATTACAGGAACGAACCATTTTTTCATACATGCCACCTCGCTTTGTGTTATTATACCACACCACCGTTTTAATGTAAATAATTTTGCAAAATCACTGTGTCCTATCATGACAGCAGCAGAGGGATTCCTCCTCGTCGGCGCAAAGATGTTTACCGTTGCGGGGCCGGTGATTGTTTATGGTATGGCGGCGAGTGTGGTGTATGGAATTATTTATTGGGTTACAACATTGCTATAACAACGTCCATTCACTTTCTTTGCTTTCTCTAACAGCAGTCTGTCCGCATTTTAAATTAATAACTTTATATATCGTAGGGTCAAGGTCAATGGCTTCATCAAAATCAATGATTCTTCCGTCCTCTGTTGAATGGTTGCATCCGCAAAGGAATTGCCAATCATCGTCTTCATCGTGTGCTACATACAGAATGGGTTTGTTATCTTCTAAAACATGGGAACAAGTAAATGCTACATCACCTGAAAAGTTGCTAATAGGAATATTCTCTCGAATATAAACCATTAGTTCGCTGTATCGTTTTACATCATATATTCCAAACGGAGTTTTACCAATTTTAACATCACAGCAATTCTTCTTTTTCTGTTTTGGTGATTGTTTGATAATGAGGTCAGATTGTGTAAGATTATCAATGTAATAACTTTGGCGATTGCCCGTGTTGACTAACGTTACGTTGTTACCTTGAAATTCTATTTCCCAGTGTGTTTTAGAAACCAAGAATAAGCAAAGCACAAAAACTGCAAGTAATACAATCTCAAAATACAACCAAGTGATTACAGCAATTTTCAAGCCTAAAAAAGCAAGAAGAAACATTGGGATATATGTGTATATGATGGTCAGCACAGACTTGCGTGAAGTTGACCTTGTGTGAAAGGAACTCATTTATAGCACTTCCTTTTGTTTCGTTATTCTATGCTTCTGAATTAACATTGTTAGTTTCTGTTGGCCAGCGCATGATTGATATTATCTACCAAGCGTTCGCTAAGAACCGCCATGGACTCAATATGTACTTTTTCGCCTGCAACAAATAATGTCAGAGAATCTTGGTTTTTGCGCAGTCCCTGAATATCGGAAAAAGAATAAGTGCGAGTATTACCGAACATTGTGGTGTATGTAAATTGATCATCTGAAATGATATGAATGGATTGATTTTTCCAACAAAGAAGGGCAAAAACACCCAGCACAATGCCGAGTGCGGCACAGACAACTGCCCAAGTTGCAAATTTTACAATAGTGAAAAGAGCACAGGCGGTGCCACCTGCTAAAAAGACAAGCGCTATTGCCAAAAGCTTGTCTGGCAGAAACATATCTGCACGCGGCTCATCCCCGCTATCGGTCATACCAAGTAGTTTTTCGATGATTTTAACTAAAATTTTGAGTTTCATGTCAGGATCTCCTCCTTTGGATGATTATACCACACCGCCGTTTTCGTGTAAATATTTTTGCAATTTACTGTGTCCTATCTTGACAGCAGCAGAGGGATTCCTCCTCGTCGGCGCGAAGATGTTTACCGTTGCGGGGCCGGTGATTATTTATGATACGGCGGCGAGTGTGGTGTAATGGGCTATTTACTGAACATTGCAGCTGATAAAGAAAGAAGGCTTGGCCGATTGGTCAAGCCTTCTTTTCTATTAAACGTATTTAGAGAATCAAAAACAGAGCTTTTTTTGCCGTTGTTCTTTGAAAAACAATATACAAAACCGGCGCAGAATCAATACTTATCCGTAGGGTGATAGTTTGGCCCCATCTCCTCCGGGAATCCGTACGCGCCGGTTCCGGGAGATTTGGTGGAGCTGGAAACGGAGGGCTCGGCGTAAGCCGCAGGGGGCTCGGTGGTATAGTCCATCTTCTCCTTGGAAAAGATTGCGATCAGACAGCAGATGAAAGACATTCCGATGGGCAAAAACAATGCGATCATCTCCCGCCACAGGGGAGGAAGAAAGGAGTCTGCCGGAAAATGACTTTTGACAATCATAAAATTTGCTGCGTAAGCGAAGATGATCGTTCCCAAAGAGATGGGCCAAACCTTGTTATCACAAAGGAAGCTCAAAGCAAGGCTCGCCCCAAAGGGCAGACCAATAACCAGAACGTTTGCCAAAAATGCGGCGTCCGATTCGGTCTCCTTCAAAAGTCCGCTTTGATAGGTAACGTATGCTACCACGCCGCACCCAACGCAGAGGAGGGTGGAAAGGATCAGGGCTGTCAGCTTTAATCCGCGCGTTGTCAACATAAGAAATCACCACACCTGAATTTTATTTTTCTATTTCATCGTCAATGATCCGGTCGATCTCTGAAACAGAGCAGATATTAAAGGCGAAGGTTTTGTTCTTTTTACTGCTGTCGCAAAGATAATAAATCCGCTTGGAGTTGTGGAGCATTGCTTTTTTCATTGTGACCTCCCGCTCGGAGGAATCGGAAATGGACCCTCCCTCGGTGTACCCGCGGCTGGAGAAGAAGAAAAGATCCGCGTTGATATTGGATACAAACCGCTCTGCCTCGCTCCCCACGTAGGCCAAAGAGTGCATCAGCAGCAGTCCGCCGGTGCAGTAGTTTTTGATGTTCCGTTCCCCCAGACGGAGGGAGGTCTTGGGACTGTTGGTAATGACGATCAGGTCATTGAACTTCTCCAGATATGGGATCAGATAAGACACGGTGGAGGAGGCGTCCAGAAAGATAACGTTGCCGTCCGAAATCAGCCGGGAGGCCTTTTCGGCAATCGTCCGCTTGGAGGCATTGTTTTGATCCTCCCGGATCATCAGGGGAATCTCTGCGTCAGAAAGCTTCCTCAGCACAACGCCGCCATGGGTCCGCAGAACCTTTCCCTGCTCCTCCAAAAGAGTCAGATCCCGCCGGATGGTAGGCTGGCTGACGAAAAGCTGCTGGGAAAGATCAGAAACACTGATGCTGTGATTCTTTTCCAGAATCTGCATAATCTGTTCTAAGCGTTCAATGTGGTACAACAGAAACACACCTTTCGGATATTTTCTTTTGTGATCGGAATTGATTGAAAAAAGCGTTAATTACGCAAAAACACCGCCAAATATTGATTTTTGCTTTCGTTTCCCTTATCATAACATAAAGTTTTACAAAAGGGAAGACCAAAATGAAAAAAATGAACTGCGCAAATCTTCACGGGATCGGTGACCTGCGGTATGAGTTGGCAGAGTTTCCTTCCTGCGGGGAGGATGAGGTGATCCTCCAACTGAAATGCTGCGGAATCTGCGGAAGCGATCTCCCCCGCGTTTTTTCAAAGGGAACGTATCATTTTCCCACCGTGCCGGGGCATGAGTTTGCCGGGACGGTGTTCTTTGATCCCAAGGGTGAGCTGACCGGCAAGGGGGTGGCGGTATTTCCCCTTCTGCCCTGCTTCGAGTGCGAAAGCTGCAAAAAGGAGCAGTACGCCACCTGCGAAGGATATGATTATTACGGCTCCCGCCGGGACGGCGGAATGAGCGAATATCTTGCAGTTAAGCGGTGGAACCTGCTGGTGATGCCGGAGGGACTGAGCTACCGGGAGGGCGCAATGTGCGAGCCGGTTTCGGTGGCAAGGCACGCGGTCCGGAAGCTGGGGATCCGTCCGGGGGAAACGCTCCTGATCTCCGGGGCAGGCCCCATTGGGTTGATTGCCGGCCAATGGGCCAAGGCAATGGGCGGGGCGCAGGTTTTCTATTTTGATATAGATGCCCGGAAGGTGGCCTTTGCCAAAACGCTGGGCTTTGCCGAATACTCCGGCGGGGAGGAGATCTCCTGCGCCCTGGAGGGAACCGGCTGTTCCGAGCCCTTGAGCAAATGTCTGGAGGCCCTCTCCCCCGGCGGCAGAATGGTGCTGATGGGAAATCCCTCGGGGGAAGTCGCTCTCTCTCAAAATCACTATTGGCACATCCTGCGGAAGGAGCTGACCCTTTTGGGCACCTGGAACTCCTCCTTCCGTCCGGAGGAAAATGACTGGAAGGAAAGCCTTGCGGCAATGGCGGAGGGCAGAATCAACGTTAAACCTCTGGTGACCCACGCCTATCCCCTGGAGCAATGCGGGGAAGCCTTTGAAATGATGAGGGAAAAAACCGAGTTTTACCTAAAGGTTATGCTGACAATGAATGAGGAGAAATAATATGAAACAGAAGATTGCGCCCTCTATGATGTGTACTCCCCTGTTTGGAATCCGGGAATGCGTGGAGACCTTTGAGAGAACCGGAATTGACCTTCTCCATCTGGATGTTATGGACGGCTCCTTTGTTTCCAACTATACGCTGGGAACAAACTATGTCAAAGAGCTGAAGGCCGCCACCAGGATTCCTTTGGATATTCATCTGATGATCGAGGATCCCGAGCGGAAGCTGGACTGGTTTGATTTTTCGGAGGGAGACTACGTATCGGTCCATTATGAGGCGACCCGGCATCTGCATCGGGCTCTTGCGGCCATCAAAAGCCGGGGGGCCAAGGCGATGGTTGCCATCAATCCCGCAACGCCTATCTCTGCGCTGGACAGCGTTCTGGATGATATTGACGCCGTTCTGGTTATGACGGTAAACCCCGGCTTTGCCGGACAGAAGCTGGTGGAGTCCACCCTGAAGAAGATCCGCCGGCTGAGAGATTCTCTGGATGGGGCGGGCTATTCTCATATTGAAATCGAAGTGGATGGAAATGTGAGCTTTGAAAATGCAGGGAAAATGCGGGAGGCGGGTGCTTCTATTTACGTGGCCGGCTCCTCCAGCGTTTTTGCAAAGGATGGCACTTTGGAAGAGAACATTGCAAAAATGAGAGGGATCCTTGAGGGGTGAGAGGAATGAAAAATGATCTTTGGCAGGCCACTCCGGAGCATATTCCGGTGTTGGGCCATCGGGGGATCTGCGCAAAATACCCCGAAAACACGATGGTTTCCTTTGAGGCGGCCATTGCCGCGGGGGTTGATCTGATCGAGTTTGATGTCAACATCACGGCGGACGGGATCCCGGTGGTCATCCACGACAATGACATTGCCCGCACCGCCGATCATCAGGGGTTGACCCGGGACTACACCCTTGCAGAGCTGAAGAGCTTTGATTTCGGGGTAAGGTTTGATCCG
Organism: Oscillospiraceae bacterium; assembly: GCA_017466885.1. Classification (GTDB taxonomy): domain Bacteria; phylum Bacillota; class Clostridia; order Oscillospirales; family Ruminococcaceae; genus RGIG4130. The sequence continues at coordinate 882 of JAFTTH010000021.1, read as the reverse complement.
GCTTTCCGTGGGGCGCAGATCCCGACTCTTCGGGAGGTTTTGACCCTTGCGGCGCCCCATCCCGATCTCCTTCTGAATGTGGAGATCAAGGATATGACCGCCGAGGCGGTAGACAAGACCATGGCAATGCTCAAGGAGTTTGGGCTGGAGGAGCGGAGCGTAATTGCCTGCTTTAACGCCGGGATCCTCCTTTATGTTCAGGAACATTACCCTCATATGAGGACGCAGGGCTTTCCGGCACGGTATATGAAGGAGCAGGATGATCGGATCTACCAAAAGATGTTTGGAATGGGAATTCCCATTCGGGCGAAGGACAGCTCGGACGAAAGGATCCGGGCGGACATTGCTTTTGCCCGGGAACGGGGAATCCTTGTCTGGCTCTTCTCGGCGGACACCCCGGAGGACGTGATGCGGTGCGTGGCCTACGGGTGCGATAACATTACCGGAAACGATCCGGAGGTTGCGCTTGAGGCACTGCGGAAAAAGGGGATGCACCGGTAAAATCAAAAAAGAAACAGGGCGCTTTCCTGCGGGAGAACGCCCAGTTTTATGTTTCATAGAAATGTTTCACGTGAAACCAGCTCCGCTGGACCAACTTCGTTGGATGTAACCCGGTTACACGTGGGCGGGGAGGAAAGCCCCGTTTTGGGGTGGGCGGAATTTTTTGACCGAATATAAGCTTAGGAAAACAAATAGACAAAGAGATACTCCTAAAGTCATACAGATATGCAAAGGAGACAGGTTAGCGCTTCTTTCAGGTGTTCCGCTCATGCCGCTTAGGCACTTCCTTTCTTTCCCCAGAAAGAAAGGAAGCAAAGAAATGTACGGGGGAAACCTTCCGAACGGGTTTCCCCCGTAACCCCCATCCCCACCTCGTCCAAT
>JAFTTH010000020.1 GCA_017466885.1 Oscillospiraceae bacterium | reverse complement strand
CGGGAGGCGTAACGCTCCCCCGGAACTTCTTTGCTTCCTTTCTTTCTGGGGAAAGAAAGGAAGTGCCTAAGCGGCATGAGCGGAACACCTGAAAGGAGCGCTAACTTGTCTCCTTTGCATATCTGTATGACTTTAGGAGTACCTCTTTGTCTATTTGTTTTCCTAAGCTTATATTCGGTCAAAAATTCCGCCCACCCCAAGCGGGGCGCTTCTTCACTCCGAAACTCCCCGCCGCCTTTTTAGCAACCCAAAAAAGGAAACCGTTCTGTCGTTGCTATGGGGAAAGGCGATCACCTCAGCGCACTTCCCTCTCCCCTTTCCGCAACCCTTCGGGACGGAAAACCATATCCTGTGTCATTATAATAGGATTATGTAAACTAATTTTCCCGCTATAAGATCCGAAAAGCGGCGGCGCGGATCAAACGGTTGTAAACCGCAAGACCCATTCCATCCTTGGAGGGCATCCGGGCGTAAGCGCGGCGGGCGCCCAGCTCGTCCAGCTTCCGCAGAGCGGCGTAAAGCTCCCTGGCCTGAGCGGAGGGGTCGGTCTCCCCCCCACAGGAAAGACAGGGCAGAGGGATGGCTTCTTCCTCCCCGTCAAAGCAGAGGGCGTAGGTGCCGGCAGGGGGATCGGCGGGAAGAAGGGAAACAAACCGCTCCAGATCACCGTCAATGAGGATGACCTCGGCGGTGGGGGCGTAATGCTTGTATTTCATTCCGGGGGAGGCTGCCTTCTCGCCCCGCTCCAGCTCCTGGTAAACGGCGTGGTTGACTGCAACCTCGCCCAGCACCTCCCGGAGCATCTCGGCGGTGATTCCACCGGGACGAAGGATCATGGGCGGCTGGCAGGTCAGGTCAAGAACGGTGGATTCCACCCCCACGCCACAGCTACCGCCGTCCAAAATCGCCTCCACCCTCCCCTGCATATCCGCAAGGACGTGGTCGAAGGTGGTGGGGCTGGGGGATCCGGAACGGTTGGCCGAAGGAGCCGCCAGAGGCGTTCCGGCCTGACGGATGACCTCCCGCGCCACCGGATGAGAGGGGCAGCGGATAGCCACCGTGTCCAATCCCCCGGTCACGCAGGAAAGAACCTCCTGCCGCTTGGGAAGGATCATAGTCAGAGGGCCGGGCCAAAAGGCATCGGCCAGCAGGCGGGCAGTATCGGTCACCTCTGCCGCAAGACGGCTCATCTGTTCCGGCTCGCTGATATGGACGATCAGGGGGTTATCCTGAGGACGTCCCTTGGCGGCAAAAATGGCCGCAACAGCGTCTCCGTTAAAAGCGTCAGCCGCCAGGCCGTAGACGGTTTCGGTGGGAATGGCAACCACCCCTCCCTCCGCAAGGAGTCGGGCGGCGGTCCCAATATCGTCGCAGGCAGAGAATGGCTCCTCTGCCCGGAGCAGTAAGGTCTTTTTCTGATCCATGGTCTTCCCTTTTCTTTCCAAATATGTATCCAAAAATAGATTCCCCGGCAGAGCCGGAACAGACCGTCCTCCTTCGGTCAATTCTCCTTTTGGTCGGATAGGTGTTTTTCCACCGCGCAAACGGCATCCTCCAGAAGAAGGGCCAGCTCCTCGGTCCGTTCTGCGCCCAAATGCGCCTCAATGGCCCGAAGCATCGAAAGGATCTGTTCATGCTCAGTATAATAAAGCTCCATATTTTCCTCCCGGAGAAGAATACAGATCTTCCGGTGATCCACCCGGCTCCGTTCCCGGCAAACAAGCCCCTTTTCCTCCATCCCCATCAGAATCTTATTCATTTGGGATTTCAAAAGGCGCATCCGGGCGCAAAGGTCGGTGGCGGTCAGAGCCTCCCCCTCCGCCCTGGCGCGAAGGAGAAGATTACAAACGATGATCTCATTGAGGGAAAGCCTGTTCAGCATCCGGTTGACCCGGACGGAAAAGGACATATTCAGCCAGGCCTGCATCAGCGCTTCCAGTCGTTCCATTTGCATGGGAGAAACCTCCTTATCGGTCGATCAATGATACCGTTCCCATAGAATCCGGAACAGTTCGTCCGGGGGAAGGTTTTTTTACGGTGTTTGGTTTGAAAAATGATGCTCCAGATGGTCAGCAAGCTCCCGGCAGGCTTCGGGGGAAAGCCCGTCCAGCCGGAGCTGAAGGCCGGCGCCGTGAAGCACCGCTGTTCCCACCCCGGCCATCTGACGAAAGGGGTCAGCCCGGAGGGAGAAATACCGTACCGCTGAAAAGGGCAGATAGTATTTCCGGGAATAGAAGATCCCGCCGGTCCGCTCAATCCCCCGGTCGGTCAGCCGATAGCCTTCCTTCCGGTACCGGGCCGGCAATGCCCAAAGGGCGGCAAAGAGGGATGTACCCCCCAGGATCCCGCCTCCCAGCGCAATCAGCTCCCCGGGCAGCCAGGCCGAAAGGGTGGCGCCTGCCAAAAAAAGGAAACCCTCCGCGACCAAAAGCTCCCCATACCAAACCGGAAGAATCCGGCGGGAGGGTTTGCGGAGGGGAGCCATCCGATCAATCCTTTCGGGGAGTTTTATGGGGCACACCAAAAAATAAGAAAAGAATCCGGTCAAAAATAAAAGGGGGCAAGATCCGCGCCCCAAGGGGCAACAGACGGGAAAGAAGTCCCACCGGATACCTTGCCCGGGGATAAGAGGCGGTGGCCGCCCGGACGATCTTTTTTGCCACCCGCTCTACCGATGTCATCAGGGGAAGTCCCATAGGGACGAGTTTGCCATAGGCCGAAACGGCACAGGAATAAGGAGCCGACGCCTGCTCCCGGAGATGGGAAAGCATAATATCATACCACTCGCTCCGAATGGCACCCGGCGCCACAACGATCACCCGAACCCCACAGCCCCGCAACTCCCACCTCAGACAATGGGAGAGGGCCTCTATGGAATATTTGGAGCAATGATACCAGCCGCCCATAGGCAGATAAGACCGCCCCGCCGCAGAAGAAATGTTGATGATCCGCCCTTTTGCGGCTTTCAGCAGGGGGAGTACCGCCCGGATCAGCTCGGCCGCGCCAAAGAGGTTGACCTCCATCTGGCGGCGGGCTTCCTCCACCGGAATATCCTCCACCGCACCGAAGCTGCCGTAACCGGCGTTATTGACCAGAAGATCCAGCCGTCCGGCAAGACGGACCGTTTCGGCCGCGGCATCCAGAATGGATTCCTTCTGACAAAGATCCAGCCGAATCAGCTGGGCACCCGCAAGGCGAAGCGCCTCCATCCGGTCCAGCCGGCGGGCGGCGCAGAGGACCCGCCACCCCTTCTGCAAAAGAAGCCGGGCGGTGGCCTCTCCAATGCCGGAGGACGCACCGGTAATCAGTGCAACCCGTTTTTCTTCCATTTTCCGGAGCCTCCCTTTAGTCTGTCAAAAATCGGAGCAAATATCCCGGGGACGAACCGAAACCTCACCCGAATGAAGTACCTCCTCCCGGTCTCCGATCCGGCAGATCAGTCCGCCGTCCTCACTGATGCCGAGGGCTGTTCCCTCCCGGCGGGAGCTTGTTCCATCCAGAATAAAAATCGGCTGACCCACCGTATCGCAAAAGGTGCGGTATTCGGGGGCAAAGGAGGCAAAGCCCTCCTGCAAAAAGGATTCGTATCGCCGGGCAAAGGCTTCCTCAATCCCGGCAAGAAGTGCATCCCCCTCCATCGGATATCCCTCCGCCAAAAGGGAGGTTGCCTGGGGGAGCTTCCGGTCGGCAAACCATTCTGCGTCAGCAGTCAGATTGATCCCCATCCCGCAGACGGCGGAAAGGGTGCCGTCCGTCCCGGAGCGGCTTTCGCAAAGAATGCCCCCTGCCTTTTTCCCCATTACCAGCAGGTCGTTTGGCCATTTCAGTCGGGGGGAGCAGTCGGTCAGCCGGGCAATACCTTCCGCCCCGCAAAGACCGGCAAGGAGGGGTAAGGTGGTCAGCCGGTGGGGTGGAAGAGCGCGGAAAAGGACCGAAAAGGTCAGCGCACCCGGCTCGGTTTCCCATTCTCTGCCCCGACGGCCCCGCCCCTTGGTCTGGCGGCGGGCAATCAGTACCGTCCGGTCGGGAAGGCGGTGGGCCTCCTCCAAAAGATACCGGTTGGTGGAATCCACCTCCTCCACCCGGAGAAGGGTGGAAAAAAATCTGTTATCGGCCATAGGAGACCTCCCCGTTCCAGGCGGAGATCTGACCGTCCCGAATATCAATAATGCCGCAGCGGTAGCCAGCCGACCCGCCCGAAAGAGAGCCGGGGTTGAGGATCAGAAGCTCCCCGTCGTTGCTGCAGAAGGGCTGGTGGGTGTGCCCGAAGAGGAGGATTTGTGCCCCCTCCCGTTTGGCCGCGGCAACGGCACCGCCGATCCCGCCCTTAACCCCAAAGAGATGACCGTGGGTATAAAAGATCCGCTTTCCGCCCAGCCCGCAGGTATCATACCGGGGGGCAGAGGAGCCAAGATCACAGTTCCCTGCTACAAAAAGAACGCGCCTGTCAGGGTAACAGGCGCGAATATCCTCCAGCTCACGTTCACCGTCTCCCAGATGGATATAAAGATCCGCCCGGGGCTGGGCGTCAAAGATACGCTGCAGACCGAAAAAGTCTCCGTGAGAGTCGGAGCAAACCACAATGCGATAGCAATCCGGCATTACTTAAACATTCCTTTTTTGAAGAGAATCAGCACCGCCGCCAGGGTGGCCACCACCGTCAGCACAATGGGGAACCAGGTAAAGGGGAGGGGCAGATCCATCGTATTCATTCCGTAGAAGCTGAAGATCATGGTGGGGATCGCCATAACAATGGTCAGAGAGGTCAGCACCTTCATAACGATATTGAGGTTATTGGAAATAATGGAGGCGAAGGCATCCATCGTCCCCGAAAGGATGGAGGAATAGATATTGGACATCTCAATGGCCTGCTTGACCTCAATGAGAACATCCTCCAGAATATCCTGATCCTCCTCATAAAGCTTGATATACCGGCCCCGGAGGATCTTTTCCAGAGTCACCTCGTTGGATTTGAGGGAGGTGGAGAAGTAGACCAGGGATTTTTCCAGCCCCAAAAGCTGGATCAGCTCCTGGTTTTTCATGGACTTATGAAGCTGCTTTTCCAGGTGGTCGGAGATCTTATCAATCTGCTTCAGATACTGCAGATATTTTCCGGCCATCCGCAAAAGAAGCATCAGGAAAAAGCGGGTCTTCATATGGGTATGGGCATTCTTGACCATCCCGCCCTCAAATTCGCTGATAATGGTATTCTCCTTGAGAGAAATGGTAATAATAAATTCCGGCAGAATCACAACGCCGATAGGGGTGGTATAGTAAAGCATGGTATTCTGCGACTGCTTTTCCGCCACCGGAGTGTCGATGATAATGAGGGTCTGATCCTCCTCCGTTTCGATATGGGAGGTCTCCTCCTCATCCAAAGAAGAGCGGACAAAGTCGGGATCCACCCGCAGGGTCTGGGTAAGATAGGTGACCTCTTCCGCTGTGGGGGAAATGACGCTGACCCAGCATCCTGCACAGAGTGCGTCAATCTCGCCGATCCGTCCATTTTCCGATTTGAAGTATTTGATCAATGGCAGTTCCTCCTTTTCGGGGGAGGATCATGCCGCAAAAAACAAGGAAATGCGGCAGCTCTCCCCCCTGATATTTTCTTTACAACTTCGCCCGCCGGGGTCTGTACTCACAGCTGCCACCTCCGAAATTCAAAATCAATACAAACACATAAAAATATTTTACCACCAAAAATCAGCGATTGCAACCCTCCCAAGGGGGGCAATCGGGTTTTTATTTTCCCAAAAGGGGTGTTTTTTATGAAAAAAGGGATTCTCCTGGGGGCAATTTTCCTTTTTTTGGTCTGTTCCGGCTGTGCCGGTGGAGAGGAGGGGACGGAAGGAAGCTCCTCCGCCGCCTCCCGGGTGCCTGCCCGGCGGGAGGTGATTACCGTTGTGACCGACCTGAACCGGGAGGGAACGGAGTGGCTGGCCCGGCTGATCAGCGGCTTCAATGCCGGACAGGAGGGGATCCGGGTGGAGCTTACGGTTCACGATAGCCAGGACACCTTCCGGGAATACCTCTCCTCCTTTGGGGCGGCCGGACTTCTTCCCGACCTGATCGGGGGCCGGGAATACGCCATGCTCTGCCGGGACGGGCTTTATCGGCCCATTACCGGGGAGCTGAAGGAGGATCGGGCCTTTGCCTCTCTGGAGCCGGAGCTGCAGACCCTTCCTTTGCGGGGGGAGGAGTGCTACGGTGCTGTTTTCCGGATGGACAGTGTGGGATATTTTGCCAATGCTGAGCTGGTCAAGGATGCGACCGGATCCGCTCCGACCTATCCGATGACGGTGGAGAGCTTTTTGTCCGCCATCGAGGCGGTAACGGAGAAGACGGAGGCCTTCGGGTTGGACTCGGAGGAGCATCTGATCCAATGGTATGCCGCTTCCCGTTACCGACAGTACGGCTTTACCGGCTTTGACGGCACCCGGTTTTATCTGACCGGGAAGGTTTTCCGGGAGGGGCTGGAGATTGCAGGAGAGCTCTATGCTGACCGCGCCAGCTACACCTCCGCTCACACCGCCGCCACCCCCGCCCAACAGGAGGAGGCCTTCCGGCGGGGAGAGGTTGCCTTTCTTTACGGGCGGCTCAGTGACCTTTCCCGCCACGGGGAACTCCCCTTTCGGGTGCGGTTTTGCGGCATTCCCGGGGGACGGCCCTTTTTTGAGCCCTCCTTTCTGGGAATCTCTGTCAACTGCGGAAAGGTAGCCGCCGCCTACCGGTTTTTGCAATATCTTTGCTTTTCGGAGGAGGGTGCGGAGGCCCGGCTGGGCGCGGAGCCCCCGGGAGGGGTGGTATCTTTGCCTCTGCGGGGGGAGGAGCGGTTTTGCGACCGGTTTTTCTCCCGGCTGAATCTTCCGGGGCTGAAATCCCTGTTTGCCCGGCGGGAGGAGGCTGCCTTCAGCGGGCTTTCCCTGCTACCCGGCTACCGGTATCTGACCGAAACGGCCCGGATTTTCGCCCCCGACGACACCATCCTGACGGTACCCGAGGCCTTTCGCGCCCTGATTCGAAAGGAGCAGGACCCGGAGCTTTTGGAGACTCTTCACAACGACCTCAACGGCATTTACGCGCTATATCTTTCGCCGGAGGAGTGAGGAGCAGAGGAGAATTGGCGATTAAAAATCGCCGGAACGTATTTTTTATACAACATATAACAACACGACAGCAAAAATAGCCGCTCCTTTCGGAACCTCCGAGGGGAGCGGGTTTGTTTTGCGAAAAATGGACGAAACATTTTTCCTGCCGGGGACGGCAGGGGGATAACAAATACAAACAGCGAAACAAAAAGACAAAGAGATACTCCTAAAGTCATACAGATATGCAAAGGAGACAAGTTAGCGCTCCTTTCAGGTGTTCCGCTCATGCCGCTTAGGCACTTCCTTTCTTTCCCCAGAAAGAAAGGAAGCAAAGAAATGTACGGGGGAAACCTT
>JAFTTH010000019.1 GCA_017466885.1 Oscillospiraceae bacterium | reverse complement strand
GCATGAGCGGAACACCTGAAAGGAGCGCTAACTTGTCTCCTTTGCATATCTGTATGACTTTAGGAGTATCTCTTTGTCTTTTTGTTTTCCTAAGCTTATATTCGGTCAAAAAATTCCGCCCACCCCAAACGGGGCTTTCCTCCATTCCCCCTCTTTCTCCTCCCCCAAAACTCCGCAAAAAATTCCCTTGCGCCGAAGGAGTGGCAGTGTTATAATTTTATCTGTTCAGGGAAGCGGGTGAAATTCCCGCACGAGCCCGTCGCCGTGAGGCGCGTATCAAAGGCATCCCTCTCACCGGAAGCCGCATTCCGGGACAGGTCATTGGAGTCTGCTCTGAGAAGGCCGGGGGATCGCTGTGCCGAGTCGGAATATCTGAACGGAAACAACCTTCCGCTGTGACTGCGAGTGCCGGTTGGGAAGGAATCTATTTTTAGGAGAATGCAAGTATGAAAAAGACACGTTCGTTTTCTGCGACCCTGTCTTGCATCCTTTGCATGGTGCTGATTGCGGCTATGGCACTGTTTGCAACCGGTTGCAATGACAATTCCACCCCCGAGACCCCCCAGACCTCCGGCGCTCCCTCCAGTCAGGCGGCCTCCACCCCCGATGCCTCCACCCCTGCCGAATCCACCCCTGAGGTGACCGAAAAAGGTGAAGGTGCAACCCAGTTTACCTTTATCGTCTGCGATCTGGACGGAAAAGAAACCACCTTCCGGATCAATACCGATGAAACAAAGGTCGGCGCGGCCCTCCTGGCAGTTGAGCTGATTGCAGGTGATATGGGAGACTATGGGCTTTATGTCAAAACCGTCAACGGAAAGACCCTCGACTATGTCGCGGACGGCGCTTACTGGTCCTTCTATATCAACGGGGAATATGCCTCCACCGGTGTGGATATGACCGATATTGCCGCCGGTCAGACCTATATGTTCAAGGCGGAGAAGGCGTAAGCCACCCTTGTTCCGTGGATACGGATTTTGCGTCAGAAGAAGGTGTAGCCAACCGGTTGCACCTTCTTTTTTGTTGCGCGGAGCGCTGTTTTGTGTTACACTTGTGTTAATCTGGTTTGGGAGGGCGAAGGCATGAATCTTTATATGAAACAAAAGCTCTTTTCCTGGGGAGATAAATTCTCCATTTATGACGAGGCGGGTAATCCCCGGTATTACGTGGAGGGGGAGATCTTCACCTGGGGCAGAAAGCTCCATCTTTATGATCTTTCCAACCGGGAGCTTGCCTTTATCCAGCAGGAGGTCCTGACCTTTCTGCCCAAGTATTATATCTTCCGGGGCGGCCAAAAGATGGCTGAGGTGGTCAAGGAGTTCACCTTTTTTAAGCAGGAATATTCCGTCAACGGTCTTGGCTGGAAGGTGCGGGGAAATTTCTTTGCCCACGAATATGAGATCTATAATTCTGCCCGGCCCCTGGCCTGCGTTTCCAAGGAATGGTTTACCCTGGGGGATGCTTATCAGATCAGCATTTCACCCCAGGTGGACGAAGTGACACTCCTTTCCATCGTCCTGGTCATTGACGGCTGTATTGACGATATGAATAACAACAATAACTGACGCTATGAAAAAACGACTGATTTGTTTTGTAACGGTTCTCGGGGCGGTTGCCCTTCTCCTCGCCGGGACACTTCTGTGGTCCCATTGGGAAAACCATTCCCCCCAGGTCACCCGGATGGAGCTTTCCTTCCGGGATCTCCCCGAAGCCTTTTCGGGACTGCGGGTGGCACAGATCTCCGACCTGCATAATTCCGATTTGGGGCAGGACGTGCTGATCGAGCTTCTTCGGGAGGAGTCTCCCGACCTGATCGCCATTACCGGGGATATGATCGATTCCCGCCGGACTGACGTGGCAAAAGCGCTGACCTTTGCCCGGCAGGCGGTGACGGTTGCCCCCTGCTATTATGTGACGGGGAATCACGAGTCCCGGGCACCGCTGGCATTTGCCCGGCTGGAGCAGGGACTGGCCGAGCTGGGAGTGACCGTCCTCCGGGATGAGCGGCTCTCTTTGGAGCGGGAGGGGGAGATAATCCACCTTTTGGGGCTGGAGGATCCGGCCTTTCTCCCCGGAGCAGAGCCTTCCGACCGGCTGAGCCGGCTGACTGCCGGGCTGGAGGAGGAAGCCTTTACCCTTCTTCTTTCCCATCGGCCCGAGCTGGCAGAGAGTTATGCGGAGGCCGGGCTGGATCTTTCCCTGACGGGGCACGTTCACGGCGGGCAGATCCGTTTCCCCGGCTTTGGCGCGATTTACGGCCCCAATCAGGGCCTTTTTCCTAAATATTTCCAGGGAGTCTACCGGGTGGAGAACCATCAGATGGTGGTCAGCCGGGGGATCGGGAATAGCTTATTCCAGGTGCGGCTCAACTGCCGCCCCGAGGTGATTGTAATAGAATTGACAAAGGAGGCCTGACAAATGGGAGCTTATCAGGAGGAGCTGGCCGAGCTGCGCCGGCAGATGGGCAGAAAGGCGCATTTGGAGGAAAAGCTGGCGGCGCTTTGGAAGGAGCACCGGGAGCTGGAGGAGCAGCTAAAAACCCTGCGGGATGCGGCCGCAAAGGAGCAGCAGGACGTAGACCGGCTGGAGGGAAAAAGTCTTTCCGCCCTCCTGGCCATCATTGCCGGGAATAAGGTGGAAAAATTGACCCGGGAAAAGGAGGAAGCGGCCGCCGCCATTCTGCGGTATAATACTGCCGTTGCCGAGCTGGAGGCAGTGCAGGCCGAGATCAAAACCACTGATTACGATCTGCGACTATTGGGAAGCCTCCAGATCAAATATGACCGCCTGCTCAAAGACAAAGCCGCCCAGCTCCGGAAATCGGGCGGGCCTGCCGGGGAGGAACTGATTGACCTGGAAAAGAAGATTGCCCGGAAGGAAAAGGCGGTAGCGGAGCTAAAGGAAGCCATCAGCGCCGGGCGCCGGGCGGAGGGGATTGCCGAGCAACTGGAGGATACCCTTTATGACGCCCGCAAGTGGAGCACGTATGATGTTGTCGGGGGAGGAAGCCTGACCGATTTCGTAAAATATGATGCTTTGGACCAGGCCACGCGGCAAATGCGTTCCCTCCAGATTCAGCTTCGCAGTTTCCGGACCGAGCTGGCCGACGTTTCCCTCAATGGAGATATTTCTATGGAGATTGATCCGCTTTTGCGTTTTTCCGATTTCTTCTTTGATGATCTTTTTTCGAATTTGAGTGTTTTGCAGAAGATCAAGGATGCGCAGGCGCAGGTAGAGCAGGTGCGGGGAAAGATCCATACGCTTCTGAACCGTCTTGAGACAATGGAAAAAGAAACCGCCAGCGAGCAGGAACGTCTGCAGAATCGGCTGGAGGTTTTATTAACACAGGCAGAATAAGAATAACCCCGCGGCAGCCGGTTTCGTTCCGGGAGTGCCGCGGGGCTTTTTTCATTCCTGGGAGGGGGCAAAAAATTCTGCCGGGGTCAGCCTTCGGTCCGGGCTGGGATAATGCTCCAGCCCCACAACGCCCGATAGCAGCAGTGTCGTAAGGATGGCGCAGGCCGGCCAAAGGATCACCGTATCCACAATGCCGTGGATCAGTATGCAGGCCAGTCCGCCCAGCAAAAGGGAGGAAAGAAGGATCTTTTTTCGGTAGATGAAATTCTTCACCACAACAAAATACTGTTTGCAGAAATAGACCAGCAGAAGGAGGGTGCCGCAAAAACCGAAGTTTAAGAGGGTATCCAGATAAAGACTGTGGGCGTGGAAGGTGGCGTACCCTCCGAACTGGGTGTGAATATCCAGGTAGGTAATCAGGCCCCGCCCAAAGAAGGGAGTCTGAAGGAAGGCCATCAGAGCGGTGTCCCAAATGGTCAGGCGGGTATTGGTGGTGCCTCCCACACCCTGCACCCGGGGGAAGAAGGTGGGGAAAACATAGGTCATAAAAAGGAAGAAAAGCAGGCAGGCAAGGACCAGCAGGAAAAGCCGGTAGTGCTTGGACAGAAACAGCAAAACCAAAGCACCCCCGAAGGTGGCAAGGATGGCACCCAAAGAATTGCAGAGGGCAAGCCCCAATACGTTTGCCCCCAGGCAGAAAAGATACCACCATTTCCGGGCGGCAGTTTTCGCTTTAATCAGCCGATAGAAGGAAAGGAGGGTAAAGAACTCCAGCATAAAGCCATAATAATTGGGGTTAAAGAAGAAGGAAAAGGCACGGTTGCCGTGCAGAGGGAGGATGATGATCTGGGTTTGGATCACCGCATAAACCGCTGCCAGAATACTGCAAAAAAGGATCAGATCCAAAATTTGCTCAAAAAGACGGGGAGTCATATTTGCCCGGGCAAAGAGGGCAAAAATAAGGATCACCGCCATCCCCAGACCGGCAAGAAGCCCCAGTAGGTTTCCGTAAAGAATGGGGAGAAGAAGCAGGGGGATGAAGAAAAGGAACAAATACCGCCCCCCCGAAACGGCCAACAGCTTTTTTCGCTGGTGGGGGAGGAAAAGAGCGTATCCGGCGGTGAAGATCACCGGCAGGCACCCCAGGTAGGGAACAAAAAGGGCCACTGCGGAAAGGGTCAGCAAAAAGGAGGGGAGCTCTCCCCGGCGGAGGGCATCGGTCATAGGTTGAAAAAGGGATGCAAAAAAGCGAAAAAACTTCTGAAACGGGTTTCCAACCCGACGGGCGCGGGACATTGATGCTCCTCCTTTCCTTCCGATTTGCCGGAAAATGCCCCGGCAGCTCGGCCTGTTTTTTCTATTATACCACGAATCGTTCCAAGAAACAAATTACAGTTTGGTTACAATTTTTCCACAGCCCGGCGGTAAAGGATGGCGTTCCCCTTCTTTTCTGCCGCCAAAAGGAAACCCGCCTGCTTCAGAACGTATACCGCCAAAGATGCAAGCTCCCGGGGGACGTCGGCGGCCCGGGCAAGCTCTGTCACCGAAAAGGGGTCGCAAAGCTCGGGGGGGAGGAGTGCAAGATAGTCTGCCGGGCGGTGGAGCACTGTGATGGCGGTCAGCCGGTCGGGGACCAGCTCCTTCTGCTCCACCCGCTTCCTTCCGGCCCGGACTCGCTGGGGATAGCGGAGCTCTCTGCCCTCAATCATACAAATACAGACCCGGAGATTTTCGTCCCCCAAAAACTCCCGGATCCCCCGCAGATGCTCAAAAATATGAAAGGGGGTCTGGTGCTTGGGACTTCGCCGTCCGGGAAGAAGCTCTCCCTCCGGAGAGACCCGGCAAAGCTCCTTTTGGGCGATCAGCGGGCAGACCACCGTCACCGGGACGAGGGGAAGAAAGGCCCGCAGCTTTTCCTGCAGCCGGGCGTAGCTCCCCGTTTGGATCTCAATGACCCCGTTTTCTCCCAAAATATCTGCCACATACCCTCCCAGGGCCAGCTCATGGCAGTCCTCGGAGGGGGAAAAATAATATTTCAGGGTGCGGTGAAGGAGCTTTTCCTTCAGAGTGCCGATTCCGCCCTCCGGGGCCTGCTCCGCCCGCGTCCGCGCCAGGGCAAACCCCTCCGGGTCAACTGTAAAGACCATCCGTCTCCCTCCCCGTTCTGTTCTATCCTTCAGTATAACATCACGGGGGGAATTGTCAACGCAAAATGACGGATTTGGGTGGAATGGGGGAGAAAATAGGGAAATGTTGGTGTATATTTCGTGAAATTTACGGCTTGTTCATTTACAACAGCAAAAAAATCCGTTATAATAAAGAACACTACTTTATCCCCAAAAGGAGGATTTCACGTGGATATGGAAAAGGATCTGCCGCAGATGCAGGAGGATCTTTCCCCGGATCTGACGGAGGAGCCTGCGGACGAAGCGGTTGCACAGACCGATCCGGAGGCCGCCGAGGAAGAGGCGTCCAGCGATTTCAGCGAATGCTTTGAGCGGGTTGAGGAAGAGGATTATGAATATGCCGGCGTGGATATTTATGCCGAGAAGGAGAAAAGCCCTGTCAGCAAGTCGACGGTTGTTATGGTCGTGGTGCTGATTGTCGCCTTTATTCTGGTGATTTTGGGATTTGCCTTCGGCCCGACGCTGGTGCAGAACGTCACCGACTATTTTGCCAACCGTCCGGTGCTGGTTCTTTCGGAAAACGATCAGTATAAGCTGGAAAATACCTTTATGCAGAAGTATGATTCCATCAGCGTTTATTCTGACGGTCTGGCACTCGTTCAGAAGGACGGGAAGGAAGGCTATATTGACGCGGAAGGGAAAGAGGTAATTCCCTGCGAGCATCCCGCCGGCACCTTTAATGTTTTCTCCAATGGCTTTGCCACCTTTAAGGATGCCACCACCGGGAAGTACGGATTTATTGACAAAACAGGAAAAACTGCCATCCCCGCCACCTTTGCCGCCGTCGGCTCCTTCCTGGAGAGCGGAATGGCTCCCTTTATGAAGGATGCCACCTCCGGCCTGATCGGCTTTATCAACACCAAGGGTGAAACGGTGGTAGAGGCCGAATGGACGGGGATCATTGCGGCGGACGGAGAGTATATTACCCTGCAGAATAAAGAGAAGGTTGCCGTCATCAATGGCGAGGGGAAGGTCATCCTTTCTATTCCTGCGGAGCAGTTTGATTCTGCCCACCGCTTCAGCGATGGAATGCTGGCCTTTGCCGTTACCAAGGAGATTACCCCCGCAACCGATACCGAAAAGGCTGTGACCGAGACCAAATACGGCTTCCTTTCCCAGGCGCTTTTTGTCGCCGGAACGAATGTGGAGGCCACCTGGGAGAACGTAACAGATTATAACGAGGGTTATGCTTCTGTGCTGGTGGATAAAAAATGGGGCCTGATCGATAAGGAAGGCAACATGGTCATCCAGCCCTGCTCTGCAACCGCCATCACCTATAACGAAGGGGTTGCCGTGATCACCAAGGAAGTGCTGGACGATGAGGGCAAGGTGGCCGGAACGGCCGTTTCCAAGTTCTGCAAGGCGGACGGCACCGAGCTGTTTGCTTTGGAGGAGGGCAAGACCTACAATCCCGGCGGCTTTGTCAACGGCAGCATCACCGTTTACGATGAGGAGGCCAAGGCCTACGGCCTGATCGATAAGGAAGGGAAAACCGTTCTGGCCTGCAAATATGCCAACGCCGTTGCGGCAGATGAAAATGGCTATGTAGTCGTCCAGGGAACCACCGGATACGGCCTTCTCCGCCTTTCGGACGGCAAGGAGATCCTGCCCCTTCTTTACGCGCAGGCACCCGTTATGGATGAGATCGGAAATATCGTTATCGCCAACGATGCCGGAAATTTCGGCCTGGCCGACAAGGATGGCACCGTGATTCTGGCACCCACCTATCCGCTGGTGCAGTACGCCGGGGACGGCCGGTACGCCGTAATCGAAAGCTATGAGGCGGACAACACCACCGGTGAAGCCACCTATGTGATGCTTTACGCCACCGTCACCAAGAAATAAGAACGAAATAAGAATCCGCCCCCGGATTAGCGTGTTATCCTTAACGGAGAACACGCAGTCAAATCCGTCTTCGACGGGTGAAATCCACCTCTGGTGGATGAAATCGCGTTTGCGATGAAATCCTGCTTCGCAGGGTTGTATTTAGACGGATTTGATTTC
>JAFTTH010000018.1 GCA_017466885.1 Oscillospiraceae bacterium | reverse complement strand
TGATCGTTTGAGTGCATCGATAACCGTAAGAAAAATGCCTTTAGGGTCTTATGCGGTTCTGCGAGGACGAAGCTGATATTGACTGACCATGTGTGAAGTAGTCGTCCCGTGAGGATGTGAATATTACCTGCATTCAGGTATTTGGTTACCACGTCGGGGGGATTCTTAAGGGGCGGAGCCCCTTATGTGTGTGAAAGGGGACCGGGGGAGCGGCGTAACGCTCCCCCGGAACTTCTTTGCTTCCTTTCTTGGTTTCAAGAAAGGAAGATATTTCCTCGTTCTGCCGTTCCCGGCAGCAAAATTCTCCGACCATATTTCCGCAAAAACAAATCCGCTCCCCTCGGAGATCCCGAAAGGAGCGGCATTTTTGTTGTGTTATTGTGTTATATGAGAAAACTCCTGGGCGATTTTTAATCGCCCCAGCACCCACCTCCCCACCCGGGGACGGAGTTTCATATCGCACTACCGTAAAACCGGCTTACATCCAGCGAAGCTGGCGGCTTGCGTCCAGCGAAGCTGGTCAGAAGGTGTGGCGGCTGTCGCCCATAGAGAAAACAGCAACCGTGCCGGGGCCGGAGTGGGCACCGATAATGGGGGAAATATAGGTGATGATGATTTCCTTGGGGTTGATGCGGTCCCGCACCAGCTGAGCTACGAATTCAGCATCCTCCAGGCAGTCGCCGTGTCCGATGAAAATCCGGTCGTTGGCGTAGCCGGGGGCAGCCTTGGCCATATTGTCCACCAGAGCCACCAGTGACTGGCGGCGGCCCCGCACCTTGGCAATAGGAACCAGCTTGCCCTCGTCATTGACGTGCATCACCGGCTTGACCCCCAGCATAGAGCCGAAAATAGCAGCAGTCTTGGAAACCCGGCCGCCACGGTGGAGGAAGTGAAGGTCATCCACGGTGAAATTGTGGCAGAGATGGAGCTTGTTTTCCTCCAGCCACGACTGAATTCCCTCCAAAGTGGCTCCGCTGTCCCGCAGGGCACAGGCATAATCCACCAAAAGTCCCTCCCCGGCAGAGGCGCAAAGACTATCCACAATGTAAAGCTTGGCATCGTAGGTCTCATTGAGGGTCTCAGCGGCAATCCGGGCCGACTGTACGCTCCCGCTCAAAGCCGAAGAAAACCCAATGTAAAGCACCGAGGTTCCCTCCTTGAGATAGGGCTCAAAATGCTGCCGATACTGATCGGGGTTGATCTGAGCAGTCTTGGCCATGGACCCGGCGCGGAGGGCGGCGTAAAACTCTTTTCCCGAGAGGAAGGAGTCGGGAGCCCCGGTGTAGGTGGTGGTGTCCACCGTGTAGCTCATGGGGAGCACCGAAATTTTATGAGCGGAGATGTATTCCTCCGGAAGATCACAGGTTGCATCGGTAGCGATAATAAATTTCTGATCCATTTTTCTTGCGGGTGCAAAAAAAGCACCCGACCTCCCTTCTGAGATCTGCAGAAATGATTGACATAAAGCACGCCGGGTATTCACCCCGGCTTAATGTAGTTTTCAATACTATATATTATAGATGATGAAAACGATTTGTCAAGAGGGTTTGGGGTATTTTTTCGTTTATTTTATGAACAAATTGAAATTTTTCCAAAAACAATAATTGAGCCCTGTCCGGTTTGCCGCAAAACGGCCTGCCGCAGGACTGCAACGGACCGAAATTGCAACGCATCAAATGGATTATTCCTGCATAAAATGGGATATAATATGGAAAGGATTCCAAGTTTGTTTACAATTTCGCGGTTGACTTTCCGGCAGATTGGCTCTATAATAAAAACAATGAGTGTGTTCGGAATAATTGGATATCCTTTTCGGAAGATTTCTTTGAAGCAGTCGGTCGCATTTTTTGCGGCACGGCTTGGTTTTGGTTGTGCGGAAAGAAGCGTTTTTGGAAAGGCTCCTTCCCCTTGCGTTTTTGGAACCGGCAGATGAAGCGGTACATATGTGAGCTTCCGGGTGTTTTTGCGCCCGACCCGGCCGAAAGAACCGTAAGCGCTGAGGCGCTCGCATAAAGAATGGCCCTTGCCATTCAAACATCTTGAAAAACAGGAGGTTTTTGTGTGTCAGAACAAATGAAAAAACCGGCCGCGCGGCAGCGGTCCGGCGAGAAGTCCCGTTCAGAGGGGGCTGGCTCACCGGCCAAAAAAGCACCTGTCGCCCGAAGCGGCCGAAGCGGCCAGCGGCATTCCGGAGGAGTGGTCCGGAGAGCCCCCGAGCCGGTGCGGATGGATAGCTATACCGCACCCCAGACCGAGCTGGACGAGAGCCTTTTCGGTCTTCCCCCCGCTCTGCGGGAGAGTGGAATTGGATCGGTTGCTACTGCAAAGGGGCAGAAGAAGCGGGGCCGTCCGGCAAAAAATAAGATCCCGGTCAAGATCATCCCCCTGGGGGGACTCAATGAGATCGGAAAGAATATGACCCTTTATGAGTGCATGGGGGATATCTTTATCGTTGACTGCGGACTGGCCTTCCCTGATAACGATATGCTGGGAGTGGACCTGGTCATCCCCGATTTCACCTACGTGGAAAAGAATAAGGAGCGGGTCAAGGGAATCGTCCTGACCCACGGTCACGAGGACCACATCGGCGGCCTTGCCTATCTTCTGAAGGATCTCCGTGTCCCGGTTTACGGAACCCGCCTGACCCTGGGCCTGGTGGAGGGGAAGCTCAAGGAGCACGGACTGCTGGGACTGATTCCCCTCAATGAAGTCAAGCCGGGAGCAACCATCCGGCTGGGCTGTATGGCGGTGGAGTTTATCCGGGTCAACCACTCCATCCCCGATGCGGTGGCCTTCGCCATCCACACTCCCGCCGGCATCATCGTCCAGACGGGGGACTTCAAGGTGGACTATACTCCCATCGAAGGGGAACCCATTGACCTGGCCCGGTTCGGCGAACTGGGAAGCAAGGGTGTTTTGGCCCTTCTTGCCGACTCTACCAACGCCGAGCGCCCGGGGTATACCAAGAGTGAGCGAAGCGTCGGAGAATCCTTTGAGCCTCTCTTCCAGCGGGCGGAGGGACGGCGGATCATTATTGCCTCCTTCGCCTCCAACATTCACCGGATCCAGCAGGTGATCGACGCTGCCGAAAAGCACGGACGGAAGGTCATCGTTTCGGGGCGGAGCATGGTCAACGTTGTGGCCAAGGCCATTGAGTTGGGCTTCCTCCACGTGCCGGAAAATCTCCTGGTGGATATTGATATGATCCGGAAATATCCTATGGAGAAAACGGTGGTCATCACTACCGGCAGTCAGGGGGAGCCGATGTCTGCCCTTTTCCGGATGGCAATGAGCGACCACCGGCAGATTGAGATCGGCCGGAACGATTTCATTATCATCTCGGCAACTCCCATTCCCGGCAACGAAAAAACAGTCGGCCGGGTGGTCAACGAGCTGATGAAGCTGGGCGCCGAGGTCATCTACGAAAAAATGTACGAGGTGCATGTTTCGGGCCACGCCTGCCAGGAGGAGCTCCGGCTGATGATGGCGCTGACCAAGCCCAAGTTCTTTATGCCGGTTCACGGTGAGTATAAGCATCTGGCAAAGCACGCCCTGATTGCAGAGTCTATGGGCATCCCTGAGGAGAATATCATCATCGCCGATATTGGCCGCGTGGTGGAGACGGACGGCACCGAAATGAAGATCACCGGCACTGTTCCGGCCGGCCGGGTGCTGGTGGACGGTCTGGGTGTGGGAGACGTGGGAAGCGTCGTACTCCGGGATCGGAAACATCTTGCGCAGGACGGCTTGATCGTTGTGGTAACCTCCATTGAGCGGGAAAGCGGACAGATCGTGGTCGGCCCAGATATCATTTCCCGCGGCTTCGTTTACGTCAAGGAGGCAGAGGAGCTGATGGAGGAGGCGCGGGGCATCGTCCGCAAAACGCTGGAGGATTGTCTGTATTCGGGGAATGCCGATTGGAATACCCTGAAAAACCGGGTAAAGGACTCCCTTTCCGACTATCTTTACCATAAAACAAAACGTAGTCCGATGATCCTTCCTGTGATCATGGAAATATAACTGAAAACAACGGAGAGATAACACTATGGGAAACGTAATGGAACAAATCACAAGATTCTTCACTGAGATCGGCGGTATGGCTCTGAGCTTTCTGCCTACCCTTCTGCTGGCCATCGTCATTTTGGTGGTGGGACTGATTGCCACCAAGCTGATCCTGGGGATCGTGGAAAAGGCCTTTGATAAGCACAATCTGGATAAGGCCGCCCGGGGACTGCTTCGGGGTGTTTTGAAGGTGATCCTGCTGATGGTGGTCATTATGAGTGCCGCCTCGGTCCTGGGTATCCCCATCAGCACCTTTATTGCGGTGCTCAGCGCGGTGGGACTGGCCATTTCCCTTTCTTTGAAGGATAGCCTTTCCAATATTGCCGGCGGCATTCTGCTGATTATTACCCACCCCTTCAAGGCGGGGGATGTAATCACCTGCGGCGGGGAGACCGGCGTTGTGGAGGAGATTGGACTGGTTTATACCACCATCATCACCGTGGATAATAAAAAGATCTATCTGACCAATAATCAGGCATCCTCCTCTACCATCGTCAATGTTTCTGCGATGCCCACCCGCCGGCTGGATATGGAGTTTTCCATTGCCTATGGCGCGGATTACGACAAAGCCTGCCAGCTGATCCTGGATATTATTTCCAAAAATGAGCTTGCCCTGACCGATCCTGCACCTGCCGTCCGGATGAGTGCACATAACGCCAGCTCCATTGATATCGGCGTCAAGGTCTGGGTCAACAGCGGGGATTATTTTGCTCTGAAGGGAGATCTTCTGGAGGATGTGAAGGCGGCATTTGATGCCAACGGCATCTCCATTCCCTTCCCCCAACTGGAGGTTACTCTCAACAAATAACTCCACAGGAGAAACACAATTATGCGTTTGGATAAATATTTGAAGGTATCCCGACTGATTAAGCGGCGGACGGTGGCAAACGAAGCCTGCGACGCCAAGCGGGTTCTGGTCAACGGCAAAGAAGCCCGCGCCTCTTACGAGGTCAAGCCGGAGGATATTATCGAGATCCGGATGGGGCAGACCCCTTTGAAGGTCAAGGTGCTGACCGTTTCGGAGCACGCCACCAAGGAAACTGCCTCCGAAATGTACCGGGCGATTGACTGATACGCCGAATTTCCACATTTATTTTTGCAATCGGCCCTTTTTCTGAAGAATACGGGGTTGACAAAGGCGAAATCTCTGTGTATAATGGTATGGTGAGCGAAATCGCTCTGCATCCGAAAGAGCGGCCGCGTAATTGGCGCGGCAAATCCCTTTTGGTTATCACCCCTGCTTTTATGCGGAGGGAGGGATATTTGATGTCAGAAGTACGTATCAAGGATAACGAATCCCTGGACAGCGCCCTGAGAAGATTCAAGCGCTCCTGTGCACGTTCCGGCGTTATGGCCGAGGTCCGCAAGAGAGAGCACTATGAGAAGCCTTCCGTGAAGCGCAAGAAGAAGTCCGAGGCTGCCCGCAAGCGCAAGTTCAAGTAAGCTGCTGCGCTTTGCTTTGCTCTGCCCATTTTGGTGCAGTGAGATCGGCATTGCCGGAAAACTTGAAAAAGCGGGCGAAGTTTTCGCTCGCTTTTCTTCTTTTACGATCAAAGAAAAGGAATTTTGTGATATGTCCGTTCTTACCCCAACCTGCTACAGTAAACGGATCACCGTTGTCTCTCCGCCAATTTTGTTTGACGAAGGCGTTCGGGTTATCCTGCTGGATGTTGATAATACCCTCACCACCCATGGCAGTCCCGACTTTGCAGACGATGTTCGCCAGTGGCTCGCTGAGGCAAAAACGGTTGGTCTCCGACCAATCATCGTTTCTAACAACCGCAGAACGCGGGTTGTGCCCTTTGCCTCCAAGCTGGACCTGCCCTGCATCAGCTGGGCCTGGAAGCCCCTCCCCTTTGGTTATCTCCGGGCGATGAAGCGGCTGGGCGCGAAACGAAAGGAAACGGTTGTAATCGGTGACCAGCTTTTTACTGATATTCTCGGAGCATCCTGCCTGAGAATCCGAACCATCCTTTGCCAGCCCCTTCAGCCGGAGGATGGCCCCTTTTTCCGCTTGAAGCGGAGACTGGAGCGCCGGATTCTGCGGAAGGTCAGCCCCATTGCGCACCGGGCGGAATTTGAAGCAACCTACCGCGAATTTACAAAAAATTAATCCTACATACCAAAACCGCTCCTCCCTTTTCCGGTGGGGCGGTTTTTGAAAAGGAAGTTCTCACCGGCGCGCACCGCAACCACTCCGTCCTCCGGATATTCCTGAGCCTTAGCCTTCTGAAAGGAGGATCCCTATGACCTTTGCAAAACAGTTGAAATCTGAGCTCTGCGAGATTGGGCGGATGCCCCTTCACTGCCGCAGAGCCCTGCTTTACGGGCTCCTCTCCTCCTGCCGGGAGGTCTGGAGCGCTCAACCCTGCTACCGGACGACTCTGGAGGGTGCGGCCCTTCTGACCCAGCGGCTGCTCCGGGAGCTTTTTGGCAAAAAAACGGAGCTTCAGCCCCTGCGCCGGGGGCCCGCCGCTCATTGGCTGATCCCCCTGCCTGCCGAGGAATTTGGCCCCATTCTGGATGAGCTTTTGGTCGGAGATCCTCTCAACCGGGATGTGATCCATAATGAATGCTGTCTGCGGACCTTTTTCCGGGGAGTGTTTATCACCTCGGGTAGTATGTCCGACCCGGAGCGCGGCTATTACATTGATATGACTCTTCCCACTCCGGCTTACCGGGATCGCCTGGTGGAGCTTTTATCCCAGCAGGGGGTGGAGATGAAAAAGAGCACCCGCTCGGGAAACCCGGTGACCTACACCAAGGAAAGCAGCACCATCGAGGATCTGCTGACCCTCACCGGGGCGGCAAAGTACACTTTGGAGCTGATTAACGTCAAGATTTATAAGGAGCTTCGCAATAATGCCAACCGTGCCGCCAACTGCGAGGCCGCCAACATTGATAAGCAGGTGGCCGCCGCCGCCAAGCAATGCGAGGACATCCGTTTTTTAGGCGAAAAGGTAGGGCTGGAGGGCCTCCCTCCCCAACTGGAGGCGGTTGCCCATCTTCGGTTGGCTCACCCCGAGCTTTCCCTGACCGAGCTTGCGGCTATTGCAGATTTTCCCATCAGCAAATCGGGGCTTTGTCACCGTCTGAGCAAGCTGACGGCTATGGCAGAGGAGCTTCGTCAGCAGCAGAGCCGCTGAACGGCTGCGGCCACAGAAAAGTTTCCCCCTCCGCTCCGTTTTTCCCCTCCCGCGGTTGACATTTCCCCCGGATAGGGGTAAAATGTTATACAGTATCACACCCCTTCGGGGGACAATTTTCTCAAGGAAAGGACGGCAGACCCGCACCCCATCCCTATGGCGGGTCGAAAGAGTATTATGATTGCAATCGGATGTGACCACGGCGGATTCGCCCTGAAGGAAGAAATCAAAAAATATCTGGATAAAAAAGGAGTCGAGTATAAAGACTTCGGCTGCTATAATGAAGAATCCTGCGACTATGCTTTCGCGGCTCAAAAGGTGGGCCTTGCGGTAACCGGCGGGGAGTGTGAGCTGGGTCTGCTTTTCTGCGGCACCGGAATCGGCATTTCCATGGCCGCCAATAAGGTCAAGGGTGTTCGGGCGGCAGCCTGCTCCGACTATTTCAGTGCAAAGTTTACCCGCCTGCATAACGATGCCAATATCCTCTGCCTGGGCGGTCGTGTTGTGGGCGCCGGTCTTGCGGAGGAGATGGTGGAGGTCTTCCTCAACACCCAGTTCGAGGGCGGACGTCATGCCCGCCGGGTAGACCAGATCCACCGGATCGAAGCAGGAGAGATCCTTTGAATATCAAAATCCTTTGCAGAATAAATTAAAATACCGGAGGTAATGAAAATGACACCCCTGAAGCCTATCGTACTGGATCATCCCCTTGTGCAGCACAAAATCAGCCACCTGCGGGACGTAAACACCGGAGCCAAAGAGTTTCGTGAGCTGATCGCAGAGGTCACCAACCTTATCTGCTATGAAGCTACCCGGGATCTCCCCTTGGAAGAGGTTGAAATTCAGACTCCTGTCGCCCTGGCAAAAACCAAGGTGATCGCCGGCCGGAAGGTTGCTGTTGTTCCCATCCTGCGGGCAGGTTTGGGAATGGTGGAGGGTGTTCTGACCCTGATGCCTCTGGCCAAGGTTGGCCACATTGGTCTGTACCGCGACCCCGAAACCCTCAAGGCTGTGGAATACTACTGCAAGCTCCCGGTGGATATTGAGGAGCGGGATGTTATGGTGGTAGACTGCATGCTGGCAACCGGCGTTTCTGCCATTGATGCGATTACCGCTGTGAAGGCGCGGGGCGTCAAGAATATCAAATTCCTCTGCATCATTGCGGCTCCCGAGGGCCTGAAGGCTCTCAATGAAGCCCATCCCGATGTTCAGATCTTCTGCGCCTCTCTGGACGAGGGTCTGAACGACCATGCTTACATTGTTCCTGGTTTGGGAGATGCCGGTGACCGTATTTTCGGCACAAAATAATTCTCCTCCCAAAAACTCCGACCAAAGAGGGTGAAAGGATGAAGATCGACTGGAATAAAAAGTATACGACCATTGCGGTGTATGTGTTTATCGTGGTGGCGGCGTGTATTTTGTTCGCTCTGGCGTTGTTTTATTTCCCTGCTATCTCCTCGGCCTTCTCCTGGTTGATGGGAATCATCTCCCCCCTGGTTTACGGTTTGGCCATTGCATATTTTGTTCATCCCCTGGTCCGTTTCTTTGAAAGGACGGTTTTCGCCCGGCTTCACCGGAAAAGACCCGCCCCCCGGGTAGACCGGGTCATTGGGATTTTCCTTTCCTTTTTGCTGGTGCTGAGCGTAATCATCGTTTTTGGGGCGATCATCTTCCCCCAGCTTTTTGAAACGGTATCTACCCTTGTCTCCCAGCTTCCCGGCTGGTATGCCACAGCGGTGGGTGCGGTGGAAGCCCTTTTGGTGGAGTACGAGATCCCTCTCAACCTCTTTGATATGCTGGACACCTACCTGACCAGCATTATTAACAGCGTGGATGATGTGATCCTCCAGATCATCAATACCACCGTTCACGTGGGAACCCTGATCCGGGATTGGTTCTTCGGCGCGATCTTTGCCATTTATCTGCTTTGGGGCAAGGAAAAGCTCCTGGCCCAGAGTCATAAGTTTTTGGCGGCGTTTTTCCGTCCCCAGCGGGTGGACCGGTTTTTGGCGGTAGCCCGGTCGGCAAACTCGGTGTTCAGCCGGTTTATTTCGGGCAAGCTGCTGGAGTCGGTGGTCGTCGGTTTGATCTGCTATATCGGAATGACCATTCTCCGGCTGGATTACGCTCTGCTGATCTCGGTCTTCTGCGGCGCAATGAACTTTATTCCCCTGGTAGGCCCCTTTATCGGAGCGGTCCCCAGCACCCTGATCCTTTTGATGAAGGATCCCGGGCAGGCGCTGGTTTTTGTGATTTTCATTGTCATCCTCCAGCAGGTGGACGGCAATATCATCGGCCCCCGGATTCTTGGAGATTCCACCGGCCTGACCGGCTTCTGGGTTATGCTTTCCATCCTGGTGGGAGGCGGACTCTTCGGATTCGCCGGAATGTTCTTTGGAGTGCCCCTTTTCGCAGTGATCTACTCGCTGATCGTCGGGTTTGTGGACCGCCGGCTGATTGAGAAGGGCCTTACCACCGAAACCTCGGCTTACGCTTCGCCGGATAATCCCCTTTTCCCCACGATAAAAAAGCGGGAACGGAAATGTATTTTCCGGAGAAAAGAGAAAAAATAAAGTGATCCTGCTCTCCCGGCATGGGGTGGGCAGGATTTTTTGTGAGCGGAAATATCTAAAAAACAGCGGGCAGAGAAGAGGCCTTCTCTGCCCGTCTGCAGTGGGTACGGAATTACATTGTCAGCTGCTCGCCGGAATCGGCTGCAGAGGGAAGCATTCCCGCGGCGGGGAGGGTCTTGGTCCGGTAACGGGCGGGGCTTGCAAACCGCTTCACATCCGCAATCTCGGCCGAAACGACCCGGATTCCCTTTTTCAGGGTCATACAGTTGACTCCCTGGGTATTTTTGGTCTGTTTGGGAGCGAGGGCACCGGTATGCACCAGAAGCAACCGTCCGGCGGAGGAGGTCAGCAGGACCTCGCAATCCTCCTGCAGGTAAAGGATCTGCGCAATGGGGGATTTATCCGAGAAGGCGGCAATCAGCTTCTTGCGGCGGGTCTTGGTTTCGTAAGCCTCCATCTCCACCTTGGCCACCTTGCCGTTTTCGTAAACAAAGAGCATAAAGCCCTTATACTCCTTCAGGGCGGCAAAGCCTACCACCCGCTCGCCATCCTCCATTCCCAGCGCCGCCGGGACATAATCCCCC
This sequence comes from Oscillospiraceae bacterium, assembly GCA_017466885.1. GTDB lineage: Bacteria > Bacillota > Clostridia > Oscillospirales > Ruminococcaceae > RGIG4130. The sequence goes on along the minus strand of JAFTTH010000018.1, from coordinate 31,393 downwards.
AAAACGCTGGCCTTGGTATCCTCAAAGTCATTGGCCCGGGATTTATAGACCTGGCAACGGTCGGTAAAGAAGAGGAGCTCCCAGTTGTTGGCCCCCTCAAGGGCCGCTGAAATAGCATCTCCCTCCTTGAGCTTCTGCTCTCCTCCCATCCGCAGGGAGAGGGGGGTGATTTTTTTGAAGTACCCCTCCTTGGTAAAGAAGAGGTGAACCGGATAATCGGGAATCTCTTCCTCCTCCGGCTCGGAATCCTGGGGAGCTTCGTAAATAATCTCGCTCTTGCGAGGCTGGCCGTACTTTTTGGCGACCTCCTCCAGCTCCTTGATGATGATTCCCTGCACCTTTTTCCGGCTGGCCAGGATCTGCTCCATTTCAGCAATATCCTTTTCCAGCTGATCGGTCTCCTCAGTGCGCTTGAGGATATATTCCCGGTTGAGATGACGCAGACGGATCTCCGCCACATACTCCGCCTGGATCCGGTCAATGCCGAAGCCGATCATCAGGTTGGGGACAACCTCAGCCTCCTCATCCGTCTCCCGGACGATCCGGATGGCCTTATCAATATCCAGCAGGATCTTTTGCAGGCCCTTCAAAAGGTGGAGCTTTTCCTTCTTCTTGGTCATATCAAAGAAGATCCGCCGTTTGACGCACTCGGTCCGGAAGGCGATCCACTCATTGAGCAGATCCCGGACACCCATCACCTGAGGGCTGCCGGCGATCAGCACGTTAAAGTTACAGCTATAAGAATCCTCCAGCGGGGTCAGCTTAAAGAGCTTCTGCATCAGCTTATCAGGATCGGTGCCCCGCTTTAAGTCCAGAGAGAGGCGGAAGCCGTCAATGCCGATCTCATCCCGGAAATAGGAGATCTCCTTGATCTTTCCTGCCTTGACCAGCTCGGTGATCTTATCCATAATGGACTCAATGGTGGTGGAGGCAGGGATCTCTAAAATATCAATGCAGTTTTCAGATTTATCATACCGGTATTTGGAGCGAATCCGGATATTACCCCGCCCGGTGGTATAGATCTTTTCCAGTTCCGCGGCGTTATAAAGGATCTGGCCACCGCCGGGGAAGTCAGGCGCCTGGAGGGTGGAGGAAATATCGTGGTCGGGATTGCGGATCAGCTCCACCGTGGTCCGGCAGACCTCCGCCAGGTTAAAGGGGCAGATGGAGCTTGCCATACCGACGGCGATGCCGATATTTGCATTGACCATGACCGTGGGGAAGGTGGCCGGCAGAAGGGTCGGCTCCTTCATAGAGTTATCATAGTTATCGACAAAGTCGACCGTGTCCTTATCAATATCAGAGAAAAGCTCGGCACAGATGGGCGCAAGCTTTGCCTCGGTATACCGGGGGGCGGCGCAGGACATATCCCGGGAATAAGCCTTCCCGAAGTTTCCCTTGGAGTCCACAAAGGGGTGGAGAAGGGATTCGTTTCCCCGGGAAAGGCGGACCATCGTATCGTAGATGGCGGCATCTCCGTGGGGGTTGAGCCGCATAGTCTGCCCAACGATATTGGCTGACTTGGTTCTTGCCCCCGAAAGGAGCCCCATTTTATACATGGTATAAAGGAGCTTCCGGTGGGAGGGCTTAAAGCCGTCAATCTCGGGAATTGCCCGGGAGATAATGACACTCATTGCATAGGGCATAAAGTTTTCAGTCATCGTCTCGGTGATGGGCTGGACGAGGATCTCCCCCGCTCCCGCGATTTCGGCGTTGATATTGGTTGCAGGAGTCGCTTTGGTGGTCTCTTGTTTCCGTTTGGCCATCTTGGATGTCCTTTCCTTCCGGCAGGATGCCGGGATTGTGGGGGACTGCGCCCCATTTTTTTATTATACCTTATTCCGCCAGATTTTTCAAGTGATTGCTTCGGAGAGATTCTCCCAATGGAGGAAAAATCGTTGTTGCGCAATTGGTCGGTTTGTTTGCGCGATTTCTCCCCCTTTTGGGGGGTTGAGCTCTTGAAAAAAAGGGCGAAATCCTGTATTGTAATAGCAACAGATTTTTCTCCATCAACAAAAAGGAGCTGACCAAATGGAAATTTACGGCGTGATTCTTGTAATTCTGTCCCTGGCTGCACTGGTATTTTTTGCCTACCGTGGCGTTTCGATCATTATTCTGGCACCCACCCTTGCAGTTGCCACCTTTTTGGCCGAAGGGATCTTCCTCGGCCAAACCTACGGCTTTGCCGTTCTGACAGAGACCTTTATGAAGGGTATGTCTGACTACGTATTCAACTATTTTCTCATCTTCCTTCTGGGAGCGGTCTTTGGCAAGCTGATGGATGCCACCGGCTGTGCCAAGAGCATCGCGGAAGTCATTTCCCGGCGCCTGGGTGGGGGACTTGCCGTGATGGCGGTCATCCTTTCCTGCGCCCTACTGACTTACGGCGGTGTATCTCTCTTCGTGGTGGTTTTTGCCGCCTACCCCATTGCCGCCTCCCTGTTCCGCCAGGCGGATATCCCCAGAAAGTTCCTTCCGGCTGCGATTGCGGCGGGCGCCTTCACCTTCACTATGACGGCTCTGCCCGGCTCGCCCCAGATTCAAAACGCTGTTCCGATGAAATATTTTGGCACAGACGTTTATGCGGCGCCCATCCTTGGTATTATCGCCTCGGTTCTGATGTTCCTTCTTTCCTACTTATGGCTCTCCTTCCGGATCAAGCGTGCCAAGGCCCGCGGTGAGGGATACGGCGAGGATCAGGCTGCCCTTTCCGAGACCCAGGAAAAACTCCCCTCCATTTGGCTGGCATTGCTACCCATCCTTTTGGTGTTGGTAATTAACCTCGTGATGAGCAAGTTCCTCTTCCCGGCTATGGATCTTTCTTACGTGAAGGATGTTTTCGGGAAGGATCCGGCCAGCCTGACCGGAAACTGGAGCCTGATCGCGGCACTTCTGATTTCTCTGATCGTCTGCCTTCTCTGCAATCTGAAGCGGCTGAAGGGCAGAAAAATGACCACTGTCAACGAGGGAATCGAGAGCTCCTTCTCTGCCATTATGAATACTGCAATGGTCGTCGGCTACGGTTCGGTCATCAAGACCCTCGGCGCTTTTACTACTATCAAGGAGGCCATTGTTGGCATTTCAGATAACCCCCTGGTGGCAGATGCGGTCAGCACCTCGGTGCTGGCGGGCGTAACCGGCTCGGCCTCGGGCGGACTTTCCATTGCCCTGGAGGCTCTGGGTGCCGATCTGATGGCTATGGCCTCCGCAATGAATATCAGTCCGGAGGTTCTGCACCGGATCGCCTCCATTGCATCGGGCGGACTGGATACCCTCCCCCACAACGGTGCAGTCATCACCCTGCTGGCCGTTACCGGCAGCAACCACAAAAAATCCTACCTGGATATCTGCATCTGCACCGTTGTCATCCCCACCATTACCGTCATCCTCTGCATCCTTTTGGGGACCATTGGCGTCTGCTGACCGGCTTAGCGTTGGCAGAGCAGTTCCCACCGAAATCATTGGATAAAAAAACAACACCCGGCAGGCATTGTGTCCTGTCGGGTGTTTTTTGCGTTTTATTGGTCATCCTGTTCCTTCTTTTCGGCTTCTGCAGGGGCGGGCGCGGGGGTCTCCTTCCGTTTCCGGAGACGGCGGGCCAGCTCATTTTTGGCATCATATGCCTTCATCATCATTCCAAAGAGGGCATTGGCCGCCGGGCGGAACACATAGTCAAACTCGCCGGCGTAGGTATAAACACGGCCGTTGAAGCCTTTTTTGAAGGCGTAAACCCCGTAGGTGGGGCTATTTTCATCGCAGTATGCGGGAATCTGCATAAAATCGAAGGTATGGCATCCCGATTCGATTGCCCACTGGATGATCTCCCAAAGCATCATATGATTGGGCTTATAGTTGCGGTAGAGGTTATCCGAAGCGGCATAAATATAGCTGAGCTTGCCGGCATAATTGCAGACCACGGTGCCGGTGAGAGGGGTATCCTCATAATAGGTGATATAAAGCCGGGCATCCTCCCCGAAGGCGGTGAGGAGGTTTTCGAAATACTCCCGGGGACGGGCAACAAAATTATCCCGCTGTGCGGTTACAAGATAGATCCGGTAAAAATCGTCCAGCCCCTCAAAGGAACAGCTTTTGCAAACGATCCCATGCTTCTGAGCCACCCGGATATTGTACCGGCACTTCCGGTCAAAGGAGGCCAGCATCTGATCCACCGTTTTTTGGTTGACATCGGGGAGGATATAATAGAACCGCCGCTGCATAGTGGCACCGTCCGGCTGGTTTTCCTTATGGCGGAAGCCCACCGACCGGAAGGTCTCGGTCAACCGGGTCTCAGTCTCCTCAAAGGTAGGATCGCAACGGAACAAAAAGGCTTTATATTTTTTGGCCAGCACCCGGGCTCCCTCCAAAAGATCGGTCAAAACCTCCGGGTCGCTGAGGTCACAGACCGGGCCGCGAGGGGAATACAGGAGCCGCAGTCCCAGCCTAAAGTTGCGGATCAGCACCAGCATTCCGCCCACGATCTCCCCATGCTCATTCCGGGAGACGACCACTTCGTGCTTCCAGTTATACTTGACCTCCGCCCAATGGATCGACTGCATAAAATCGCCCTTGGGGTGGGTGCGGACAAATTGCTCGTACTCACCGTACTGTTCCTTCTGAAGAATTTCCACAGATATCCTCTTTTCTTCTGTCCGGCATCGGGGATGCCTGGTTTTGTGTTAGTGTTTCCGATGGAAGGTGGGTTATTCTGCCCCGGGGACCCCTATGACGTGCCAAAGGCCGTCATCCTTGACATAAGCCTTGCCGTTAATGACAGGACGGGCCTCCTCGTATAAAAACTCGGTGATCCGCTGGTCGTTGGTATCAATGTACCCCCATTTGCCGTTCTTCCGAACAGGCACACAACCTTCAGACATCGCGCCGGCGCCCTCATATTTCAGGGGGATGACCGTCTGACCCTCCAGGTCGATAAAGCCGTACATTCCATTGACGCAAACGCCATACACAGGGCTTTTTTCGTCCGGCAAAAGGCAAAGAAACGCCTTCTCTGCCCGCTCCACCAAAAGGGTGCCGCCCTCCGCCAGGAGAACAAAATCGTCGGTGGCGGGGATGGAAAAGCCCTCCAGCTGGTCTTTTTTGGCTACCGCCTCATAAATTCCGCCGCCCAAAAATTCTTCCGGGAGGGGAACATATCCCTCCATATCCAGCTGATAGACGGTGCAATCCTCCCGGCAGTAGTAGGAGGAGGCAAAACCGCCGTGACCGATGGGTTCCTCGGAAAGGGTGCCATCCCCCGTCGCCTTGCGGTGATCGTCCTTTGTTGCCAGCATACAAACCGGACAGTACTCCAGATCAACGCTGCTCTCATAGAAGATATTTCCATCCATATCGATCACACCGGTTTTTCCGGCGGTATCGGTATAAAGGCAAAGGGTGCGGATAATATGTTGCTCTGCAGGTTCTCCCCCAAAAGCGCCGGGCGCATAAGGATCAACGGCAATCAACGGCTGAACATCCACGATGGTGGAATCCAGCGTAACCAGCCAGGGGGAGGTTTCCTCGGTGGAGGAGGTAGCCTGAGAGGCCGCCTCCGAGGAAGGCGCCGAGGAGGGCTCGGAGGAATCGGAACCGCCGCTGACGGGAGCGCAGGCGGCAAGGGCCGCACAGGCCAGCATCCCTGCCAGGGCCAAGGAAAGGGTTCGCTTCATCATAATCGCTCCTTTCAGGTCACGAATATTTGAAAATACTATAACAAAGGAGGGAGGAATTGTCAAGGGAAGCTACTTTAGGAAGATATTTTCCCCGCCAAGGATCCGGCGAAGCTCCTTGAGCATCGGATCGTTGAGCTGAACGGTCATCCCATCCGAGAGGAGTGCCCCGGTATCCGCACAGCGGAGACAGACAAGACACTCTCCGCCCCGGAAAAGCTCAGTAATCTTCCGGACAGCCTCCCACTGGGGACTATTCAGAGAGGGGATCTTCAAATAGAGCTTCCGGCCTGTCCCGGAAGGCTGGGACACCGGCGCGGGCGGCGCAGGCCGCTCTGCCGCAGGAGGCGGAGCCACCGGACGGGAAGGGCCCTCATACCGGGGTGGACGGGAGAATTCCTCCTTGGGGAAGGGCAGCTCGGCGGCAGAGGCCGCGGAATCTGCCGGGAGGATCACCGAGGCCAGAAGCTTGGCATCCTCATCCTCCCGGAGGCTGGCCCGGCCACGAATGAGGATAGCCGTTCCGGGGGCAGTATATTGTCGGCACTTTTCCAAAACCTTGGGGAAAACAAGAGCCTCCAGGGTTCCGGTCTTGTCCTCCAGGGTCAAAAAAGCCATGGTTGCATCAGAGCGGGTAATCTTGAGCTTGACGGCGGAAACCACCGCCAGCACCGAAACCTCCTCCCCGTCCCGGATGGCGCCGCTTTCGCCGGCACCGGCAATCTGCCGCAGGGAGGTCACTGCATTCAGCCAACGGCAGGAATCAAACCGATCCAGAGGGTGGCCGCAGATATAAAGGCCGGTAAACTCCTTTTCCTGGGAGAGCTTCTCCGAAACGGGGAAATCCTCCGCATAAGGAATCTCAAAGCGATTTTGCTGGGGAACGTTATCAAAGAGGCTGGTCTGCCCCTCCAGGTTTTCCTTTCTCCGGCGGTTCAGCTCCTGCAGAACAGCATCGGAGGCCAAAAAGATCTTCCGGCGGTTGGAGTCCAGGGAATCGAAGGCACCGCATTTAATCAGTCCCTCCAGAGTCCGCTTATTCATTTCTCCGCCGAACATCCGCTCGCAGAAATCAAAGAAGGAAAGGAATGGTCCGTTTTCCCGGCGCTCCCCCTCCAGCTGGTGGAGGAAGCCCCGGCCGATCCCTTTGACCCCCAGCAGGCCAAACCGGATATCCTCCCCCGAAACGGTGAAGCCTTCCCGGCTGAGGTTGATATCAGGCGGGAGGATCCGAATGCCGAGCTTTGCACACTCGGCAATATATTCCACCACTTTATCGGTATTATCCAGTACGCTGGTCAGGAGGGCGGCCATATACTGCCGGGGATAATGACATTTTAAGTACGCCGTCCGGTAGGCGACAAAGGCGTAAGCCGCGGCGTGAGATTTATTGAAGGCATAAGAGGCAAAGGAGGACATTTCATCAAAGATGGAATCGGCCACCGCCTCGGGAACACCGTTTGCCACCGCACCCACGCACTCCACTGTGCCATCCGGCCGGAGACTGCCGTGGATAAAATTCTGCCGCTCCTTTTCCATCACGTCCGCTTTTTTCTTGGACATTGCCCGGCGGACCAGGTCGGCCCGGCCGTAGCTATATCCCGCCAGGCGGCGGCAGATCTGCATTACCTGTTCCTGATAGACGATACAGCCGTAGGTCACGTCCAGGATCTCTTCCAGCAGGGGGTGCTTATAGGTCACCTTTTCGGGGTGATGGCGGTTCTCAATATACTTGGGGATGGAATCCATCGGCCCGGGACGGTACAGAGAAATCACGGCGATCAGGTCCTCAATGCTCTCCGGCTTCAGTCCCGAAAGAACCTGCCGCATTCCTCCCGACTCAAACTGAAATACCCCCGCCCCCTGACCGGCGGAAAGCATTTCAAATACGGCCTTATCATCCAGGGGGGCATTCTCCACCGAGAATCCCGGCTCAGTCTCCCGGATCATCTCCTCACAGTCCCGGATGACCGTCAGGTTGCGCAGACCCAAAAAGTCCATCTTCAGCAGACCCAGCTCTTCCAGAGTGGTCATAGGGAACTGGGTAATGACTGACTCATCACTTTTCAGGAGGGGAACGTAGCTATCCACCGGATCCCGGGTGATGACAACGCCGGCGGCGTGGGTGGAGGAGTGGCGGGGCATCCCCTCAATCTTCCGGGCCATATCTACCAGAGCTTTGACGGTAGCGTCCGAAGCGTAGGCGGTTTTGAATTCCTCCGACCGCTCCAGCGCCCGGTCAAGGGTGATATTGAGCTCGGCGGGAACCAGCTTGGCAATCCCGTCCACCGTTTGGTAGGGGATTCCCATCACCCGGCCAACGTCCCGCAAGGAACCCCGGGCCGCCATTGTACCGAAGGTGACGATCTGCGCCACGTGGTCTGCGCCGTATTTTTCAATAACGTAGTCAATGACCTGACTCCGCCGCTCATAGCAAAAGTCAATATCAAAGTCGGGCATACTGACCCGCTCGGGGTTCAGAAACCGTTCAAACAGAAGGTTATACCGCATAGGGTCGATGCCGGTGATCCCAATGCAGTAGGCGGCAATACTGCCTGCACCCGAGCCACGTCCCGGGCCAACGGGAATCCCGTGCTCCCTAGCGTGGCGGACGAAATCGTGAACGATCAGGTAGTATTCCACATACCCCATCTTCCGGATGACCGAAAGCTCATACTCCAGCCGCTCGGCGGCCTCTGCCGGCGGGTTTTCCCCATACCGGCGGATCAGCCCCTCGTGGCACATCCGGGTAAAATAGCTATCATTATCCGAGCCGTCCGGCGCGGTGAAGCGGGGAAGCTTGGTCACACCAAACTCAAAGGTCACGTTGCACCGCTGGGCAATGGTCAGGGTATTATCAATGGCTTCGGGGGTGGAGGCGAACAGAGCCCGCATCTCCTCCTCTGTTTTGAGGTAGAATTCGTCCGTTTCAAACTCCAGGACATCCTCATCGTCCACCGTTTTGCCGGTGGCAATGCAGATGAGGATATGCTGCATCTCCGAGTCCTCTTTTTTCAGATAGTGGGCATCGTTGGTGGCAACGAGGGGAATCTCCAGCTCCCGGGCAAGACGGATCAACCCCGGCAGCACCCGCCGCTGGTCGGCAATCCCGTGATCCTGCAGCTCAATATAATAGTTCCCTTTTCCAAAGATGGCAAGATATTCCTCTGCGGCGGCTTTTGCAGCCTCATACCCCTCGGCCAAAAGCTTCCGGGGCAGCTCTCCCGCAAGGCAGGCGGAGAGGGCAATTAACCCCTCCGAGTGGGCGGCCAAAAGCTCCTTATCCACCCGGGGCTTGCCGTAAAAGCCCTCGGTATAGCTCTGGGAAACCAGCTTGATGAGGTTGCGATAGCCGGTATTATTCTCGCAGAGAAGGACAAGATGGTAAGGGGAGGTATCCACCCGGGGTGTTTTATCAAAACGGGTGCGGGGAGCAACATACACCTCGCAGCCGATGATCGGCTTGATCCCGGCTTTATTGGCGGCTTTATAAAAATCAATGGCGCCAAACATCACACCGTGATCGGTGATGGCAACGGCAGGCTGCCCCTGAGCGGCAACCTCCTCCACCAGCTGATTGATCCGGCAGGCACCGTCCAGAAGGCTATATTCACTATGAAGATGCAGGTGGACAAAGCTCATCTTTCGTCCCTCTCCTTCCGATAGATATTTTTATTATAACACATCCGATAAAAAAGTACAATCGCAAAGATGCCCTCCCCGCCCCCAAATCAAACAATTTGAAAAAATTTCCGGCGGCATAATTCTCCCCCAGCTGACAGATACTATTTTTGTCCCCAAAAAGGGTGCCGGAACGCAGGAGGCTGTGCGGCGCCCGGGGAAAACAGATCTGCTGAAAGGAGCAGGAAGATGAATTATCAGGATCAGAACAATCAGAACAATGCTCAGAATAAAAATGCCAAGAATAAGGCACAGAACAAAAACGCACAGAACAAAAAGAACAACCAGTCCCAGAACAAAAACGAGCAGAACTACACCAACCGCAACGATTTCTAACACAAAAAAAGCGCCCGGGGCCGGATCGCCCTGGGCGCGTTCTCTTTTATTGGGAGGATCAGTTATTATGCTTGAGCTCTTGGAGCTTGAGGAAAAGGGTATCTCCGTCAAAGGAGGAGAGGAGATCGTAAAGGGCAGTGATCTCTTCCACCGCCTTTTTGCAGGTGATATTGCTATACTTGCCGAGAGCAACGGCAACACCCTCGTTGGCGGCACAGGCCGCAACCTCGGCGGAGCGCTCATCCCCGGCGGGAGCAAAGTGGAGCGCCGCGGCAATGCCCAGCTCAATATAGACCGGGTGGATCCCGCACTTCACAGCGGCGTTATAAGCACCTACCAGCCGGTCAGAGGGGGAAAGCTTCCGGATGGTATCATTTCCGACCCGGGAAACAGGGTCGCCCAGGAGCTTATTCTCAAACCGGTAAAGGAGATCCTCACTATGGTCGATCAGCTCGGGCAGAGGAACATTATGGATCTGGGAGAGCGCCTGGGAGGATTCCATCAGTGCCCGCAGAGCAATGATCTGGATCTGCGCATCGGTGGCTGCCTGCCAAATGTGGGTATAGCCCTTGAGGTTGCCAAGATATGCGGTCAGAGCGTGGCTCATATTATGCATAAAGAGCTTCCGCTGAATGTAAAACTCGAAGGGAGCAAAGGGAACCATTCCCTTGATTTCGGGAATCTCGCCCTTGAAGGCATCCTTATCCACCGGCAGGGTGCAATACTCCTCCACGCAAACTGCCAGAGGGTTCTTTTCGGAGATCTCCTTGGGGGTAGCGGGAACCATCCGGCCGATGGAAGCCTCCACCAGACCCACCGACTCATTGAAGTACGCCAGAACATCCCCCTCCAGCTTCTGACCGATCAGCTCCCGAAGGTAGGCATCCGCTCCCAGCTTATTTTCGCAGATGATAATATTCAACGGACGGGCGCCCGCCTCAAACCGGGCCTTGATTCCGGCCGCTACCGGCTCGGTGATGAAGGGGAGAACGTTTACGCCAACCGCAGTTGCCATAATATCGCAAGCGGCGATCTCAGCGGCCACAGCGGCAACATCCTTACCGTTGACGCCCCGGACATTTTTCACCGCAGTCTGCTGATACTCCGCACCCTTGGTAATATAAAGAGGATACTCGTGATCGTTATTGAGCCGATCAATGACGGTCATATTGATATCAATAAAGGCAGTTTCGTAACCGGAAAGGGAGAACCGCTCTCCAATAAATCCCCGGCCGATATTGCCAGCGCCATACATTACTGCTTTTTTCATTTGACACCGCGCGAAGAAATGCTCTTTCGCGCGCCGCCTCCTTTCTGTATCGTCCTGTTTTTCGGAAAAACTGCCGCCGACAGGTCTTCCCCGCCGCCGGCAGTGAAACGAGTCCACAGGAGGTTATTCCTCAACCTCAGGAATCCGTTTAATCTGTGTATCTGTAAAGATATCCGCCTCGTCCATACTGCGGGTGCTGAACTCGCTAACCACAGCTCCCTCCGGTCCAGCCTGGAACCAGTGGAGGGTATTGGGCATCAGCGTATACTGCTGACCGGGCTTGAGAATGATTTCATGCCACACGGTGTAAGCAGACTTGCTTTTTTCAGGCGCAGTTGCCTTAGGAGCCGCCACAGCATCCCCCGAAACATAAAGATAAACCTCACCGTACCGGCAACGGAAGGTCTCCTCCTTGCCGGGATTCCCGTTAATATCAGGATGACGGTGCTCAGGGCAGGTCTGACCGGGAAGGAGGACCATCTCCTTAGCGCATACCCGCTGGGTGTTGACGTAAGTAATGATCTGCAGACCCTGGTTATAAAGATCCTCCAAGCCGAAGTCGGCAACCTCAAGGCGGTCTTTCTCTTCGTCCGTCAGAATGATGTTGGCCTTCCGGTACATTGCAAGGGCTTTTGCGCGGACCTCTTCGTAAAGTGCTTTGGAAATCATAATTATTCTCCTCCCTGATATAGGATCAGTTTTATTCAACCTCAGCCTTGTGATCCTCCATAAACTGATAGATCTCAGCCAGCGGACGGATTCCGGTGGAAGCACCGATCTCCATAATGCAGTGGGTGCCGACAGCGTTGCCCAGCTTACCGGCCTCAAGGAAGCTCTTTCCGGTGGCAAGACCGGCAAGGAAGCCAGCGCAGAAGGAGTCACCGGCACCGGTGGTATCCTTGGGTTTGACAGACAGATAGGTGGGAACAGTCACGCGGGGCTGGCCGGCCTCGCAGATCAGGGCGCCCTTGCTCCCCAGCTTGATGACGACATTCTTACAGCCCTGGGCAAAGAAGAAGTCAGCCATCTTATCGGGATCGGTCTCGCCCGAAAGCTTCTCCGCCTCTTCCCGGCTGGGCATAAACAGATCCAGCTCAGGCAGAACGGCAGCGATCTTGGGCAGCCACTCACCGGCGTGATCCCAGGCGGTATCCATCACGGTGAATTTGCCCATTGCCTTGGCGCGGCGCATCACGCGGGCGGCAGGCTCGCCGTCAAAATCATCCAGCAGCATCGCGCCGGCAATGAAGACGATATCCGCATCCTCCAGCAGGGAATCGGGCACATCTGCATCGCTGTACCGGGAGGCAGAGCCGCAGTTATAAAGGAAGGTGCGCTCACCGGAGGAGTTGACCAGAACGATGGAGGTAGTGGTCTCCACGTTGGGATCAAAGACAACACCGGCCGTATCAACGCCGGCATTCCGGGAGGTCTCCTCTACAAATTTTCCGAAGTAGTCGTCACCGCATTTGCAGCCCAGGGCAACAGGTACGCCCAGAACCGCCAGGTCGATTGCGGCGTTGGAGGCGCAGCCTCCCACGTGGATCTCATTGGATGAGACCTTCTTCAGGACTCCGGGAGGGGGAAGCTCATCCACCGGACGGACAAAAATGTCAGTTGTGACGCTGCCGAGACATAAAACCTTTTTCATAATCATGTTCCTCTCTTTTAATGAATTGTAATAGTATAATTGATTTACTTTGTCTCATTCAATCCTATTATAACCCACCGGAAAAAGGCTGTCAAGGTAGGATTGCAACAAAAAAGGCCATTCCTGCAACAAAAATCCCGCAACACTACGTCTGCGGGATTTTTCGAAATTTATTCAGTTGGTACCCCGGAGCTCGTGGATGGTTTCCAGCATTGTGCGGTAGCCATCCAGGGGAACGTAGTCGGGGATGGAGTTGCCCGAGCCGAAGGCAAAGCCGCCATGGCCCTTGCATTTTGCCACCACCTCCCGGATATACTCCCGCATATCCTCCCTGGGGAGACGGCAGACGGCATCGGTATCGATCCCGCCGAAGTTGCCGATCCGGTCGCCATAGGTCTCTACCCAGTAGGGGAAGAGTGCGATCTGATCCTCGTTGGAGTGCTTGGCGTCAATCCCGACCTCCTCAATCAGCTCATCCATCACATCAAAAATACAGCCACAGCTATGGAGCAGGAAGGGCTTTCCCGCCCGGTGCACCGCCGCAACGATCTTTTTATATACCGGGAAAATATGGGTCCGGATGTCATCCGCCGGGAGGAGGGTATTGCTCTTATAGCCCAGATCATCCCCAAACCGGCAAACGCAGTAAATATCTCCGAATTCCGCCAAAAACCGTTCCCAGATGGAAAGGCTGACCTGCCCCATTTTGGCAAAAAGCGCACCGTAAAGCTCGGGATCGTCCACCGAGAGGTAGCAAAGATCCATATATCCCACCAGATCCTGCACGCACTCAAAAACGCCGTTTCCCACACCGCCGACCGCCTTCATTCCGGCGGGCATCACCTCCCGCAGTGCCCGGAAGCGGTCTGCGTAGGTTGCAAAGTACCGATCGACCAGCTCATCCCAGGGGTAAGCCTCAAAATCCGCGCGATCCCGAATGACCCCCTGCTGATGGCCGCCCAAAGCGCCGCTTCCCGGCATAATGGGACCGGTGCAACACTCATAGCTGACGGTATCATACCCGCCCTCCAGGAAAAACCGGGTATAATGGCGAAAAAACTCCAGCTGATCGGAGTAACTGCCTGCCTCCAGCTGGGCGAATTTGCAGTCCAAAGCCCGCTCCATAAACTCCACCGAAACAAAATGCTCGTAAAGAGGGAGGCGGGGCGCCTCAATATTCCGGGCAGACATCTCAATATTCCGGTAATCCGGTTGAAAAAGCTCTTTTTTCATAGCATATCTTCCCTCTCTTTCTGTTCTCTCATTATAATATCAAGTAAAATCATAATAATTATTATGCCCGATGTACCGGGAAATGTCAATGGAAGGATATTGCGAAAAAAAGGTATTTTTTTGTTTTCTTTCCGTTTTACAGAAATTGGGCAAAGACGCTTGCCCCCACCACCGTCAACAATCCGGACACAACGATGGAAAGGCCGCTCATAGCACCCTCCACCTGGCCCATCTCCATGGCCTTAGAGGTTCCGATGGCGTGGGATGCTGTGCCGATGGCAACTCCCCTGGCTACGGGCTCGGTAATCCGGAACAGCTTACAAACGCCTCCGGCCAGGATATTCCCCAGCACCCCAGTGATGATAATGACCACCGCAGTCAGGGAAACGTAGCCTCCCAGCTCCTCCGAGACCCCGATCCCGATGGCAGTGGTGATGGATTTGGGGAGGAGAGTCACGTAAGAGGCGTGATCCAGCCCCATCAGGGCCGAAAGGGCGAGAATGGTGGAAAGGCTGGTCAGCACCCCGGCGGTGATTCCCAGCAGAATCGCCAGCGGATACCGCTTCAGAAGGTTTAACTGCCGATAAAGGGGGATGGCCAGACAAACCGTTGCAGGGGTCAGCAGGTAGCTGATATATTGCGCCCCGGACCGGTAGGTCTCGTAATCTACTCCGGTCAGTAAAAGCACCCCAATGCAAAGGAGCGCCCCAATCAGAATGGGGTTAAAGATGGCCAGCCGGAGCTTCTTTTTCAGCAACGCCCCCACACCGTACCCGGCAAGGGTCAGCACCACTCCGAAAAAGACGGAGCTCTCCAAAAATTCAGTCATCCTTCTTCCCCTCCTTCCGTTTGCGGGTCAGTCGGATCAATCCTTGGGTGACCCACCCCGAGCAGAGCATTACCAGCAGGGTAGAGACCACCGTAACCAGCAGATAGGCAAGCCAAAGAGAGCCCAAAAGTCCCAGAGCTTCCATCACTCCCACCGCCGCCGGAACGAACATAATAGGCATCATCTCCACCAGAAAATCGGCGGTGGTTTCCACCTCTGCCAGGGGAATCAGCCTGGTCTGCAAACAGAGAAACATCAGAATGATTCCGTAAATTCCCGCCGGAATGGGGAGGGGGATCAGGAAATGCAGGATCTCCCCCACAAAGGATACCCCAAGGATGATCCCGCCTTGCTTGATATATTTCATCAGGTCACCTTCCTGTTTTTTGCTTTGTTTTTATTCTATCACGGCGGGGCGGTGATTTCAAGGAATTGTTGGGGGAAGGGGGGAAGTTGTCCTTGTCACGCAGGGGAAAGTATGGTATACTCAAGAGAGAACTTTTTTCTGTAAGGGAGGCCTTTTGATGCAGCTTGCGTACTTATCCGAAAATGAGCTTTATCTTCTGGAGGAGGGAATGCCCCGCACCCTTTCCTGCGGGAGAGTGGAGCAGTTTGAGCGGACCCGGGATTCCATCCGCCGGCGGACCGAGTGGAAGACCTCCGGCGCAGGAGCCCGGTTTATGGGCACCGACGCGGGCGCCGATGCGTATCAGTATGACGCCTGCCGTCTGACAGGGCTTTCCGCGGAAGGAGACCGCCTGGTTTACGGCTTTTCCGGCGCAGGCGTGGGCGGGATCTACTTTAAGGCGCCCCAGGGCAGCCCCGAAGATGAGATCATGCAGATCACCGAGCTGGACACCGGCTTCCGGGATCTTTCCCTGAGGGGGGAGGAGCTGCTTTGCGCCATCACCTATCCCAGCGGAGAGAGCCATATTGCCGGATTTTCCCCCGGGAAAAAGGGCTATACCGTTTTCACCGACGGTGATTGCACCGACCGGGACCCCTCCTTTGTGGGAGAGCAGGGGGATTTTTTGTTTGTATCCTCGGGTTTTTCCCGGGCGGAGGACGGCCCGATCCTGGGGCAGAGTCCCTATGCAGTTATGCGATATTCGGCGGCGCGGCAGGAGCTGGTCACCCTTCTGGAGGATGAGCGGCACTCCTTTTTCCGTCCCCTCGCCGGCAAGGATGGCAAGCTTTATTGTCTCCGGCGGCCGGCCGAGCAGCCAAAAGCTCCGGGGATGACCGCCCGGGATGTGCTTCTTGCCCCGGTACGGCTTATCCGGGCGGTGGGAAACTTCCTGGATACCTTTTCTGCGGCCTTCTCAGGGGAGCCTCTCCGGAGCGGAAACGCCAAGGCCGCCAAGAAGGATCCCGGCAAAATGATGATTGACGGCAACCTCATTAACGCCGAGCAGATCCGGAAACAGAATGAGAAAAAGGGCGAAAAATACCCCGGTTTCATTCCCAGTGACTGGGAGCTGGTGCGGTGTGATATGGATGGAGAGAATCTGCAGGTGCTGGCCGGCGGCGTGCTGGATTATACTCTCTCCCCCCAAGGAGAGCCCATTCTCTCCAACGGCAGCTACATTCTCCGTCTTTTGCCGGAGGGCGGGAAGGAAAAGCTCTGCAAGGCCCATACTGCCCGGAATCTTTGCTGCTGGTAAAGAAACCTATGTCAGATTCGGAACCAAAAGGGCGAAAACTGTTTCTTAAATGTAAAATCATTGGGAATTTTCAAAGTGGGATGGAAATTCCTGAAAAGATATGTTATAATAGGATTTGTATTGTTCCGGGCTTGCCCGGAGAACTGGATCTTGAGCAGCGGTCAGCTGCGATCGGGAGCGAGGCAGAGGGATCTGCCCGGGCGGAAAAGAATCCGGCGCTTCCGTGAAAGGATGGAATTGAATATGAAGAGAGAAAAGTCCTGTGGAGCCATTATT
Organism: Oscillospiraceae bacterium; assembly: GCA_017466885.1. Classification (GTDB taxonomy): domain Bacteria; phylum Bacillota; class Clostridia; order Oscillospirales; family Ruminococcaceae; genus RGIG4130. Next base: position 14,787 of record JAFTTH010000018.1, on the reverse strand, counting down.
TATAAAGACTCCATCAAAGGGCGGGAGATCCTCCTCATCAAGCACTGCCGGAGCGGCCACTGGGCCTTCCCGAAGGGGCACGTTGAGGGGAACGAAACCGAAGAGCAGACAGCTCTCCGTGAAGTCCGGGAGGAGACCGGCCTGACTGTCCGCCTGATTGAGGGATTCCGGGAAAGTGTGGTTTATAACCCCAAGCCGGGAATCCGCAAGGAGGTCGTCTACTTCCTGGCAGAGCCTTTGACCTCCACCCTGATCCCCCAGGAGGAGGAGATCAGCGATATTACCTGGATGCCTCTGGCCAAGGTGCAGTCCTCCCTGACCTTCGGGAACGATAAAGAAATTATCGAGAAGGCAATGAAATTTTCCGTTTCGGGAAAAGCCGGAAAGTAACGGAGATAAGGAGGAGACGAATGTCAATCCAAGAGGAAATGGAGCGCCGCAGGCAGGAGCAGGCGGAGCTTGTCCGTCTCAAACAGGTGCGTCAGGGCCAACTGAGCGCCGATACCTATGACGATGAGGATGATCCCCTTCACCGTCATGATGAGCAGGATAACCGTACCAAATGGCAAAACTTCTGGTTCTACCATAAATGGCACGTGGTGGTGGGAATCGCCATTGTGGCGGTGGTCACCTTTTTGATGGTGGATCTGCTGACCAAGGAAAAATATGATGCCATCGTCATTCTGGGGCTGACCGATGCCGCCCTGACCGAAGATGCGCAGGACCGGCTGGAAAAGGAGCTGGAGGAGCTTTACGGAGACGTGGACGGAAACGGCGAAGTCAACGTTCTGCTGGACTCTTTGATGTTCTCCACCGATCCGGCAAGCTATCAGTATACTATGGCCGCCCAGACCCGGCTGGTAACAAACCTTTCCGTCACCGAATCCATTATTTTTATTGTGGATGAGGAGACCTTCAAGGCAAGCTTCGGAGAGATCCAGTATGGCTTTGCCGATTTGGAAAAGCTCTATCCCGATAATCCCTTCGTTAAAAAACAGGGCTATTATCTGAAGGATACCAAATTCCTCAAGGATGCCGGAATCGAGCTCAAGAAAGACCTTTTCGTGATTATGCGGTACTTTGATACCGATGCAGAGGGCGTTACCGAGGAACAGAAGGCCAAATTCGAAGCAGAAAAGGCGGTTATGGATCAGCTGATCGCCATAGGATAAGGGGAAACCCACCCAAAGAAAAGACAGAGGAGATTCGTTTCAGATGAGTGAACAGAAAAAGATGGTAGAGGAGATCACCTCCCGGGATACCGACTTTGCAAGATGGTATACTGACGTTGTCAAAAAGACCGAGCTGGTAGACTATTCCAGCGTTAAGGGCTGTATGGTCATCCGTCCTTACGGTTATGCAATCTGGGAAAACATTCAGAAGGATCTGGATGCCCGCTTCAAGGCCACCGGCCACGAAAATGTTTATATGCCGATGTTCATCCCCGAGAGCCTTCTGCAGAAGGAGAAGGACCACGTGGAAGGGTTTGCTCCCGAGGTTGCCTGGGTGACCCACGGCGGTGGAGAGAAGCTGGCGGAGCGGCTTTGCGTCCGTCCTACCTCCGAGACCCTCTTCTGCGAGCATTACGCCAAGATCATCAACTCTTACCGGGATCTGCCCAAGCTTTATAACCAGTGGTGCTCGGTGGTGCGGTGGGAAAAGACCACCCGTCCCTTCCTCCGGTCGGCAGAATTCCTCTGGCAGGAAGGCCACACCATGCACGAAACCGCCGAGGAAGCCAAGGCGGAGACTCTCCGGATGCTGGAGGTCTACCGTGACTTTTATAAAGAGACTCTGGCAATCCCCGTTGTTTGGGGACAGAAGACCGAAAAAGAAAAGTTTGCCGGCGCTGAGGCGACTTATACCGTCGAGCCGATGATGCATAACGGTGTTGCCCTGCAGGGCGGTACCTCCCACTATTTTGGGGACGGCTTTGCCCGCGCCTTCAATATCCGTTTCTCCGGACGGGATAATACCCTCCAATATCCCCACCAGACCTCCTGGGGCGTTTCCACCCGGATGATCGGCGCCATTATTATGACCCACGGGGATGACAGCGGTCTCGTTCTGCCGCCCCGCGTTGCTCCCATCCAGGCGGTAATCGTTCCCATTGCAATGCATAAGGGCGGTGTGCTGGAGAAGGCGGAGGAGGTTGCCGCTTCTCTGAAGGAGCGCTTCCGCATCAAGCTGGATGCCACCGACAACTCTCCCGGCTGGAAGTTCAGTGAGTACGAAATGAAAGGCGTTCCCCTCCGGATTGAACTGGGGCCGAGAGATATTGAGCAGGGTGTTTGCGTGTTGGTCCGGCGGGATACCGGAGAGAAAACCACCGTTTCCTTGGAGGGTCTTGCCGATACCGTTGCCGAAATGCTGGATAACATCCACGATTCTCTTTACAATCGCGCTCTGGAGAACCTGAAAAACCGCACCTACACTGCCCACGATTACGACGAGTTCCTTGCCATTGCCAAGGAAAAATCGGGGTACATCAACGCGATGTGGTGCGGCGACGAGGCCTGCGAGACCAAGATCAAGGAAGATACCGGCGGAGTCAAGTCCCGGTGCATCCCCTTTGACGAGGAGCAGATCTCGGATGTTTGCGTGGTTTGCGGCAAGCCTGCCAAGCATCACGTTGTATTTGGAAGACAATACTGATCCTATGCGGGCAGGAGGCGGCCACCGTCGCCTGCCCGTTTGATTTTCCCGCAGGGGAACAGAATGTGGGTAAGTCTTGCCCCCGCTTTTTGCGGTATCCGAAATTTTCTAACTGTGCAAAAGGAGGAACTATCTTCCTTTCTTGAAACCAAGAAAGGAAGCAAAGAAGTTCCGGGGGAGCGTTACGCCTTCCGTTTGCGGTGCCCAGAATTTTCTAACCTTGAATAAACTCGGGGGTACAAAGGGAGAAATACCTTCCTTTCTTGAAACCAAGAAAGGAAGCAAAGAACCTTTGGGGAAACGTTACGCCGTTTCCCCAAACCCCATTCACACACATAAGGGGCTCCGCCCCTTAAGAATCCCCCCGACGTGGTGACCAAGCACCTGAATGCAGGTAATATTCACTCCCTCACGGGACGACTACTTCACACATGGTCAGTTAATATCAGCTTCGTCCTCGCAGAACCGTATAAGACCCTAAAGACACTCTCTGCCTTGCGGTTGTCAATGCAACCTAATGGACACACACGATGGAAAGCATAGACTTTCGCCGCGAAAGAGGCCAAGGAATCTGCCAACCTTATGGCACTTCATCCCGGACTCCCCGGAGGGAGTCCGAGGGAGGAAATCCCTCGGCCGTTTTAATAGGGTGGGGTTTTGGGGAGGGGGTAGCGTTTGCGACCGCCGCCAGTGGCGGAGAAAGGGAGCAATAAGCTGGTGTGTCACAGCCGCAAGCGGCTGTTTGACGAAGTTTTCTTTGAAAACTTCGCGAGATTGGCGACTTTTATATTTTCCCGAGCTTATGCGAGGATAGAAAATTTCGGGTACCGCAAACGGGGCTTTCCTTTATTATGGAACTCCCCCTTCCCGTACGCCTTCTTTACTCAACTTTCTTTGCGGAAAGAAAGTTGAAAACAATCGCATCAAAGAAAATGCAACAAGTTAAAAGTTTGTGCACAGCTAAAATATTTTTCAAGCTACCGCAAGGCAAAAATTTCAACCACCGCAAACGGGACTTTTCCTTTATCATGGAACATCCCCTACCCCCATGTTTTACCATATCCGCCGCCGGCTTGGCGGCATAGAAAGGAAGATCGTTATGGAACTGATGCAAACACTCCGTCAGCTTTGTGCGCTGCGAGGTGTCAGCGGAGAGGAGGACGCTGTCCGGGAAGGGATCCGCGGAATGCTGGGCTCTGACTGTGCAACCTCCGTTGACCCCATGGGCAACCTGATCGTTTTTAAGAAGGGTGCAACCCCCGGCAAGGCGAAGCTGATGGTCTCTGCCCATATGGATGAGGTCGGATTTATCATCACCGGAATCCGGGAGGACGGTACCCTGCGGTTTTCTGCTGTGGGTGGAATCATCTCCACCGCCGTGCTGGGCCGCCGGGTGACGGTGGGCCCCAAGGGGCTGCCCGGCGTGATCTCGGCAAAGCCCATCCACCTGCAAAAGGGCAGTGAGCGGGAAAATCTCCCCGAGATTGACGATATGGTCATCGACATTGGCGCCAAGGATAAAGCCACCGCTGAACAGCAGGTCACCCCCGGGGATACCGCCTGCTTTGACGAGCCCTTTATGCCCTTCGGCAAGGGACTGATTGCATCCCGCGCTTTGGATGACCGGGTCGGCTGTGCCGTGATGGTGGAGCTTTGCCGCAAACCCCTCCCCTGCGACGTTTGGTTTACCTTCGTCACCTGCGAGGAGGTGGGTCTGCGGGGTGCAGAGGCCGCAGCCTTTACCGTTGCCCCCGAAAAAGCCATCGTTCTGGAGGGCACTACCGCCTCGGATCTGGCCGGCACTCCCGCGGATGAGGCGGTCTGTCGGGTGGGAGGAGGCGCCGTTCTCTCCTTTATGGACCGTGCCACCATCTATGATAAGGAGTTTTTGCGGGAGGCCGAGGAGGTCGCCCGCAAAAAGGAGATCCCTTGCCAGCGGAAGCTTGCCGTGGCGGGCGGAAATGACGCCGGTGCAATCCATAAAAGCCGGGGCGGAGTCAAGACCCTTGCAGTATCTGTCCCCTGCCGGTATATCCACACCGCCTCCTGCGTTGCCTCGGAGGAGGATATCCTGGCTGTATATCGGTTGGCCGAGGCGCTGATCGAGGAAAACGCCTAAGGCTTGGAGGAGGAATAGAAATGTCTGTCTGCATAGAATCCAGCGCTTACGCTCAAAAAGCTATGGTTCTCTTTCACGAGGGGTATAACTGCGCCCAGTCGGTCTTTCTCGCCTTCGAGGACCGGTATGGTATCGACCGAAAAACTGCACTGATGCTCAGTTCCTCCTTCGGAGGCGGAATGGGCCGGTTGCGGGAGGTCTGCGGCGCTGTCAGCGGAATGTTTATGGTGGTCGGTCTCCTTTACGGATATGATGACCCCCGGGATTCGGAAGGAAAAAAGGAGCTTTATCAGCGGATCCAGACCCTTGCCAATGCCTTTGAGGAGGAGAATGGTTCCATTATCTGCCGGGTGCTTTTGGGACTGGGAGAGGGGAAGGATTCCCCCATCCCCGAGGCGCGCACCGAGGCCTACTATCAAAAGCGGCCCTGCGGCGAGCTAGTGGGAATCGCGGCGGCGATTCTGGAGGATTATCTTCAAAAGCATCCCCAATGACGATAATAATACAAAAACAAAAAAGCCCTTGCGGCGGGACGAAAATCTGTCCAACCGCAAGGGTTCTTTTTATCTTCGGGGCGCAACGCGTCGGTCAATCACAGCAAAGAAGATCCCCATTCCCAGCAAACATAGGGCGGGATAATAGGTGGCGATGCAGGCCTCGCTTGCCCAGTCCATATGGGCAAAGCCATCCAAAACCAGCATTAGGTCGGAAAAGTAGAAAAGCACGCCCCCAGTCGCCAGCAAAAGGGTCGCGGGGGATTTGTGCGCCAGGAGATTCCCCAGTCCCTTTCCCACCATCACAGAAATAATTCCACAGTAAACAACACAACCCCACAGGATCACGGGAGAGGGAAAAACCAAGGCGGGATCCAAAAGGAGAAAACCACCTCCACCCAGGGCAAACAGGAGGCTGAACAGCAGGTCTGCCCGGCGGAACCGCCCCAAGCAGCAAAAGGCTGCCAAAAAAGAAAGGTGCCCTGCCGCAAAAGCCCCGGCACCTGCAAGAAAGTTGCCGTTAATCAGGCAATCTCCCAAAAGAGCCAAAAGCATCCCCAATGCCGCCAGAAAGAAAAAGGGCCGGTTGGGGTGACGGGTCAGGAGAGCGCATCCCAGGTTCAGCAGTCCCATCAGTGCAAAGCCAATGCTGGCAGTGCACTTGAAAAAGAAGGCATATCCCTGGCTCATATAGCAGTAATTCAAAAGGCAAACGGCAACCACCAAAAGGAGATTGCAAAGGAGACACTTCGTAAGGAAGTATGTTTCTATCTTAATACAAAATATTCGGACCCTGATTTTTTCGGGGTCCGAACTCATATAAAATATAATTATCTATAAGTAATTGCTTAATCTTTATTTTAGTCTCTAAAAGCGTTTAATTCTTGTATAATTTCTTCTAATCGTTCTCTTATATCTTTAGGACACAGTTCATCAATTTCACATTCAATTTTAGTTATGTAACTTGATGTTAAAAAGGAATGCATTATAAAATTATACGATATCGATTTCGTAGTTTCAATTTCTTTTGAGAAATCAACGCCGTCGCCCTCTGCAAAAGAATAAAAATCGCTAGGTTCAAAACTTAATGCTTGTAATAGTTCGCAACCATATTCTACTAATTGTTTTATATCTTTTAAATCCACAACTGCATTATCAGATGCGTTCAATAATCTATGGCCGATATAACCATTCCTTATGGAGTAATAGTTGTTCCTCAATTCTTTAATTTTTTCTTTAAACTCTTTTGATTCGATAGGTAATTGAGTAATGTTGTCTTTTACATATTGGCGGTATTCTTCTCTTAAAAACAACCCCAAAACTTTATTTTTAAAACTTAATATATTAGTGCTACTATTACCATGGTCAAAAAAGCACCTATATACCTTTATAATTAAATTCTCAAAAACATTTCTATACAACATTTTTAGAGTTATAAAGTCGTGATGAATTTCCCAATTTTGTAAATCATAAGCAGTTTGCAAAAAAGCCACATCATAAATCATGGAACTTAATGTATGGTAAAAAATTTTGTGTTGTTCTTTATAATCTTCAATATGTTGTTCTAAAATAATATCTTTATAATTCATAGGTGTATTTTTAAAAAGTTTTATTCCCACATTTCTCCGCAATGCTCACACTTATAATTTGTTCCTAATTTTGAAGAATGTATTCCCCAAAAAGCAACCGAAGCCTTTTTATCTTCCCACTTCGCATATCTTACTTTATAATGACCACAATGAGGACAAGGATAAGTACAGTATTTAATTGCCCACGGAGAGTCGTTTTGTTGACTTGCAATAGCAAATTGACGCTCTTGTTCAATGATTTTCTGCTTTCTCTCGTTCTCAATTTGTTGCTGACGATTATATTCAGCTTTTCTTCTTTGAAGTTCTTCTTGCTTTTTAACATATTTCGGGAAGTTTGTCTTTGCTAAATGATAATCCATACATTTAGGAATAAAGAAAAATAAATATACCGCAAGTGGTAATACATCAAATATCACAATCAATGTAATAAAACTGTCTATGATATACTCTATCATTACAGGTCCATCTTTAAGTAATAGAAAGACTAAAATCCCTACTGAAATTATGAGATAAATTAAAAACTTTTTTGAAAGCTTGGGTTTTGGTGGCATTGTAACAGACATATTTAAATATCCTCTCCGTGTAAATTTTATTTATTATAGCACATTTGTAACAAATTATCAATTCCTTTGGAAAAGAATAAAAGTCATGAACTACTCGACAATTTCAACTTGAAAGTGTCATAGTGGGTTACGCGCTTTCAAAAGGTGCGTAACGAGAGTACATGCTTTATAATTAACCTATCTCAAAACTAAGAATAAGTGATATTGTGAGACAGGTCTCACAGTGATATTTTGCGTTATCACGCAAAGTGATACTGAAACTTGCAGTTTCATTGATATTATATTCGCCTTCAAAACTCGCAAAGCGAATATAACTTGGGCATAGCCCAAATACAACTGCGAAGCAATATCACTCGCCTTTGGCGAATATAACTGTGGCACCTTCCTTACGGAGGGTGCCACAAGGAGCAGGACTGTTTTTTCCGCGGTAAGTTTCATCATACTGTCCCCTCCGACTCAACCAAAAGCTCCGAAAAACGGGTGATATACCGGTCAGTCGCGGCCTTGATCTGATCGACGTATTCTGCAGAGGAATCGTCATACACGCCGTACACCTGCATTCCGACAGATTTGGCGGTCAGATCGGCGTTGAGGTTATCATCCAGGAAAATTACCGACTCCACCGGCACACCCATCCGCTCTGCCGCGGCACGGTAGATGGCCGGGTCGGACTTCCCTGTGCCAAAATCCTCGCAGGACCAAACGTGGTCAAAAAGCTCCCAAAGCCCCAGCCGTTTCAGGCAGGGATCAAGATTTGCGTGGGGGCTGGCGGTAAGGATATTCAGCCGGTCACCCCGGGCAGAAAGAGCGCGAAGCACCTCCGGAACATCCTCCTTGGCAGGGATCGTTGTGGCGTAAGCAGTCCCGGCAAAGTCCTGCATTCGGCAGAGAATCTCCTCCCGGGGGAGGGGAAGTCCCAGCCGCTCGATCATATAGTCGGCTGTGCCGGCAAAACCCAATGGGGTAACGATCTTCATCAGATCCGGCCCATAGGGAATGTGTTCATCCTCCAGCACTTTTTTGACCATTGCGCAATAGGTGGGCATTGAATCCACCAGCGTACCGTCAAAATCGAAAAGATAGGTTGCCATAAAAACCTCCCGTCAGATCCCGTATACCAGCCAGATATAAATATACGCAGGAATAATCGCCGCAAGGGTAAAGGGGATTCCGATCCGGAAGAAATCCTTATTTTTCACCGTGTATCCCGCCTTGCGGAGAATCCCAATGCCGGTAATATTGGCCGAAGCGCCGATGGGAGTGCAATTTCCGCCCAAAGTCGCGCCGCAAAGGAGTCCGAAATAGAGGGGCGTGGGGTCAACATTGAGCGCCGCGGCGATTCCGCCAATGATGGGGAGCATGGTTGCAACATAAGGGATATTGTCAATAAAGGCGGAGATGACCACCGAGCCCCAAACAATGATCGTATAAAGCAGGAAGATATTTCCCCCGCCGGTCTGGGCAAGCAGGTCGGCAATGGCGGTGATCACACCCTGGGCGGAAATGCCGCCGATCATCAAAAACAGGCCCAGCAGGATTCCGATGGTAGTAAAGTCGATCTCCTTCAAAGGATCCAGGAGGCAGGACAAGCGCTTTTTCTGCACCAGCCGGATCATCAGGCCGATCAGCAGCAGGGTACAACAGATCAAGCCATTGGTCTCGGCCGGCTTTTCCGGGATAAAGGAGGCAACCACCAGCAGTCCAAGGGCAGAAAGCAGAAGGATGGTGGGAATAAAATCGGTAACCTTGGTGCGGGCTTCCGCCTTGGGAATCGGCTGCTTTTCCTTCCGGAAAAGAACCATCAGAATCAGCGCTGAGAGGACGGCCCCCAGCTCCACCGCAACAAAAATGCTGGGTTTTCCCTGGTACCAGAAGAAGTCAAGGAAGCTCAGATCCATGGCAGAGCCGAGCATAATGGCGGTGGTATCTCCAATCAGGGTAGCCGCACCCTGGAGGTTGGAGGAAACGGCAATGGCAATGATAAAGGGGACAGGATTTGTCTTCAGCTTTTTGCAGATCTCCAGAGCAATGGGCGCTACCATCAGCACGGTGGCAACATTATCCACGAAAGCCGAGATCGCTCCAGAGAAAAGGGAAAGGGCAACCGCCGCCCACATAACGTTTGGGACCTTTGCCATAATCAGGTCAGCTAAAAGCTCCGGCATCCGGCTCTCCACAAAGAGGGCAACCAGGCCCATCGTTCCTGCGATCATCAAAATCACATTCCAGTCGATGGAGCCCCAGATCTCATGGAGGGGGAGCATTCCGGTAAGGATAAAGATCAGACCCGAGGCCAGAGCAATATACGGCCGGAACTTTTCAAAAATCATCATCAAAACGTATGTAACAGCGAAAAGAATAATTGCCGGGATCATCATAGCTGGGGAAACATCTCCTATATTGAAATGATATTCACACAGAAAGGGGTGCGGGGGAAGGTGCGGTCTCTGGCCGGTCAGCCTTCTTTTCGGCGCGGGCGATTTTGAAGATCTCCTCTGCCGCAAGGCGGGCCTTGGCAACCGGAATTTTATCCAGCGGGAAGCAGTAGTAAAGCCGCTGGTGGTTGCCGATACAGATCACATCCCCCACCTCGTACCAGAAGTAGTCGGCGTAAAGACTGTAAGAGTTTTGGGCGGGCTGGATATAGTGGAGCTTACCGTCACACCCGGTGAGGGTAAAGCCCTCAGCAGTATGGGTCAGGTGCCCCTTTCCGACCATATAAATGGCCTTATAATCGGCCATAATGCCGATCTCCACATCACTTTCGATCCGGTAGGTGCCCCGGAGAATCTCCTCCCGCACCGTCTCCCGCTCCCAGCGGTACCAGTCGGGGATATGAGAAAAGGCGGTCCGCCCATCCGTGGCGGAGAGGACTCCAAAAATATCCATCTGATATTCTTTCCCGCAGGCTGAGCAGGTCAGTCGGGTACCCTTTCCCAGGGTAGTCCCTTCCGCCTGGCAATGGGGGCAACGGTAAAGGATCCGCTCCAACCCATCCGCACGGAATTCCTCTGCGACCGGAATCTGCTTTTCCTTTTGGGTGGCAAAATGGTCGAAGGTGAACGCCTCATCCAGGATCTCATCCAGCCGGTCAGCAGGAAGGGTCTGGATCTCCTCCCGAGTCAGCAAGCAGGAAACCTCTGCCGAAACCTTGACCTTCCGCTGCTGCAGCTCATTATAGAGGGGATTGCGCAGAAAGGCACCCTCGGTTTTGACCATTACCACCGGCACATCCAGCTTTTTTAAAAGCTTGCCCAGCCGACGGGGAAGGGGGGTGGCAGTGCCGTCAAAAGAATAGCTTGCCTCGGGGAACATCAGCACACTGAGCCGCTCTTTCCGGATGGCGTGAAGAATATCTCCGATCAGTCCGATATCGGTTACGAATTTCCGGGTGGGAATACACCCCAGCTTCCGCATCAGCCAGTTTTTCCCCACAAAGCCATCCGAGGTGCAAACAATGCAGAAGGGCTTGGGGAAAAAGATCCGATAGGCGATCTTCAGATCAATGAAGCTGGAATGATTCATCAAAATCAGGTAGGGGCCTTCCCCCGCCTCCTCCATCCGGTGCTTGGTAAAGGTAAAGGAGGTGGCCAGCATATCCGGGATCGAAAGCACCCGAATCAAACAGCGAAAAAGCATCCAGGGCTTTTGGGGGCGCCGGTGGGCCGGTGCCGGAATGGATAGGATCTCATCAAAGGAACGATTTTTTCGTTTAATTTTCAAAGAATATCCCGCCTCTTTTTCTTTTTCTCTATTGTACTTCATTTTCCGACAAAAAACAACCCCCACCGGCCATTCCGTCCCCTGCCGGTAACGGCGGGCTTGATTTTTTATCTTTCCTTTTATATAATAAAGAAAAACACAAAGAAAGGCGAATTCCCTATGAACATTTGGCACGATATTGACCCCAAACGAATCAATCCGGAGAGCTTTGTGGCCGTGATTGAGATCTCCAAGGGGAGCAAGAAAAAATACGAGCTGGATAAAGAGACGGGGCTGATTATGCTGGACCGGGTCCTTTATACCTCCACCCACTACCCCGCCAATTACGGCTTCATTCCCCGTTCCTTCGGAGATGACGGTGACCCTCTGGACGTTTTGGTGCTCTGCTCCGAGGCCCTGGAGCCGCTGACCCTGGTTCAGTGCTATCCCATTGGGTACATTTCTATGCTGGACGGCGGCCGCCGGGATGAAAAGATCATTGCCATTCCCTTCGGCGATCCTACCTACAATAAATACAAGGACATTCAGGATCTTCCTGCACATATTTTTGACGAGATGGCTCACTTCTTCAAGGTTTACAAGTCCTTGGAGAGTAAGGAGACGGTTGTGGATGAGGTCAACAGCGCGGACGATGCAAAGGCTGTCATCAAAGAGGCGCTGGACCACTACGTTGAGACCTTCTGCCGCTAACCGGCGTTCCGTTGGCGGGACGATAGATCTCGTCCCTTTGTGACAGATATGATTCGCTCTTGGCGCAAAAAGCCTCCTCTTTGCAGAGGAGGCTTTTTTATAATTTCTTACCGGATAATAAAGTTCAGAATCTTTCCGGGGACGTAAATGGTTTTGACGGCCGCGTCAAAATCGAAGGCGGCGAACCGCTCGTCAGCCTTCAGCTGGGCCTTGAGGGCTTCCACATCCGCATCCTTGGCGGCGCGAATAACGCCCTTCAGCTTGCCGTTGACCTGCACCGGAATCTCAACGCTCCGGTTCTCCAGCACCGCCGGGTCATAGGTCGGCCAAACGTTGGAGGAGGAGAGGATTCCCTCGTGACCCAGATTCTGCCAGATCTCCTCGCAGATATGGGGCGCATAGGGAGCGAGCAAAACCACCAGGTCGGAAAGCTCACCCTTGGTGACAGTCTTATCCGAAACAATGGTATTGACTGCCTTCATCATCGCCGCGACGGCGGTATTGAACTTCATCGCCAGAATATCCTCGGTGACCTTTTTGATGGTCTCGTGCATCAGCTCAGTATGGGCGGGGGAATAGCCGGGATCATCGGTGCAGACACTCTGGAGCTCCCAGATCTTATCCAGGAACCGCTTGACGCCGATAATGCTGTTGGAGGACCAGGGCACTGCCTTTTCGTAGTCTCCAAGGAACATCATATAGGTGCGGAAAACGTCCGCACCATACTTATCCACGTAATCGGTGGGGTTGACGACATTCCCTCTGGATTTGGACATCTTTTCGCCGTCCTCACCCAGGATCAAGCCCTGGTAGGTGCGCTTCTTATAGGGCTCGCTGAAGGGAACGATCCCCAGCTCGTAAAGAACCTTATTCCAGAACCGGGAGTAGATCAGATGGCGGGTAACGTGCTCCATACCGCCGTTATACCAATCGACCGGGCCCCAGTATTTGAGGGCCTCAGGAGAAGCGAGCGCCTCCGAGTTATGGGGATCCATATACCGGAGGAAGTACCAGGAAGAGCCGGCCCACTGGGGCATGGTATCGGTCTCCCGCTTGGCAGGGGCGCCGCACTTGGGACACTTGCAATTGACAAACTCCTCGATCTCCGAAAGGGGAGACTCGCCGGTAGCGGTGGGTTTATAGTTCTTTACCTCGGGCAGGCGGAGGGGCAACTCCTCCTCGGGGACACCCACCAGTCCGCAATGGGGGCACTCGATGATGGGAATGGGCTCACCCCAATACCGCTGACGGTTAAAGGCCCAGTCCTTCATATTATAATTGGTCTGCTGGTGGCCGACTCCCTGCTCGGTCAGGTAAGCGATGATCTTTTCCTTGGCTTGGGGAACGGTCAGGCCGTCCAGAATCCCGGAGTTGACCATAATGCCGTCATTACAGTCGGTATAGGCCTCCTCGGAAATATCTCCGCCCGAAACCACCTCAATAATGGGCAGATCGAACTTTTTGGCAAACTCATAATCCCGGGTATCGTGCGCCGGAACGGCCATAATGGCACCGGTGCCGTATCCCATCATCACGTAGTCCGCAACGAAGATGGGCAGCTCGCTGCCGTTGACCGGGTTGACCGCCCGCAGGCCGTCGATCCGCACGCCGGTCTTATCCTTAACCAGCTGGACCCGCTCAAACTCATTCTTCTTCTTTGCTTCCTCGCGGTAGGCATAGATCTCGTCAATATTTTTGATCTTATCCGCATATTTATCAATAATGGGATGCTCGGGAGCGATAACCATAAAGGTTGCGCCGTAAAGAGTATCGGGGCGGGTGGTGTAGATAACGAGAGTATCCTCCTCGCCGGCGATCTTGAAGGTAACCTCGGCGCCGGTGGACTTACCGATCCAGTTCTGCTGCTCCACCTTAATGCGGGGGAGGAAGTCAACCTCGTTCAGGCCCTCCAGAAGCTTCTCGGAATACTGCTTGATCCGGAGGAACCAGACGTTCTTCTCCATCTGGACGACTTCGCTGCCGCACCGGTCGCAAACGCCGCCCTGGGATTCCTCATTGGCCAGAACGACCTTACAGTTTTCGCAGAAGTTGACATAGCAGGTATCTTTATAAGCCAGGCCGTTCTCAAAGAGCTTCAAAAAGATCCACTGGGTCCATTTGTAATAATCGGGGTCGGTGGTATCTACCGTCCGGTCCCAGTCAAAGGAATAGCCCATCGCCTGAAGCTGCTGGGTAAAGGTTTTGATATTCTCATCGGTGACCTCCCGGGGATTCCGGCCGGTCTTGATGGCAAAGTTCTCGGTGGGCAGACCAAAGGCATCCCAGCCGATGGGGAACAGGACGTTATATCCCTGCATCCGCTTCATCCGGGAAATGATCTCAATGGAGGTAAAGGCCCGGATATGTCCCACGTGGAGGCCCACACCCGAGGGGTAGGGGAACTCGATCAGACCGTAGAATTTCTCCCGGTCATCCTGGTCCTTGGCCTGGAATGTTTTATTCTCCTCCCAGATCTTTTGCCACTTTTTTTCTGTTTGACGGAAATCGTATCCTTCGTTGATCGCCATAAATGATCCCTCCGTATTTTCAGGCGGCAAACGCCGCGCATCGGTTTCGGTGACAATTCTCCGGCGGCATCGCCGCACAGATATATCCAATAATACATTCTACCATACGAAAACGGGATTTGCAAATTTTTTTCGGAGAATTTTGAAAAAACTTCAAAAAAGTGCTTGCATTCTCCTTCAGAGTGTGGTATTATATTCGGGCAGAAATATTTCCGGGTGTGGCGCAGATTGGTAGCGCGCTACCTTGGGGTGGTAGAGGCCGTGGGTTCAAATCCCGCCACTCGGACCAAAAAATTCGACAAGTTTCGACTTGTCGAATTTTTTTATCCATTGCGAAAGCAATGGTATATCATCACGCGTTAGCGTGTATCTCATCACCGAAGGTGCATATCATCAGCCGCAGGCTGTATTCTCTTTCGCAATGAT
>JAFTTH010000041.1 GCA_017466885.1 Oscillospiraceae bacterium | reverse complement strand
GGGGGGGGCAGGACAGTTTTACTTTGACGAATGTCATTAGTAAAACTTGGATGGGGGGATTTCCCATTACCCCCACCCCGGAATCCCATCGGCAATAAATTGCCGGGTATTCCGACCCGCCCCACAAGGGGGCAGGATATTTATTCGCACCCACCTGGTTTCCACGGCGGGGCCGTGGAATGACAACCTTGGGTGGTTCCCCACCAGTGCCCTCTCCTTTGTCATCCCCGGGCTGGACCCGGGGACCCAGGTCATAATGCTTTTTTATTCGCACCCACCTGGTTTCCACGGTCAAGCCGTGGAATGACAACTTATTTTTCCATGCCCCCGCCCGGGGCGGGGCGCATTTCGGCCTGGGCGTGCGTTGCACGCCCAGGCATCTTTACCGGCTGTTCGTTTTTACAAACTTCCAGCCCTTGAACGTCTTACCCGGTTTTTCGTTCGCCTTGCTTGGTGTTGTAATATCACCATCGTATGTGCACATACCCGTCTGTTCGTCCGGATTCGCGGCGTCTTTCCATGTGATGCTAATTTCATTAGCCTCGCATGTGCCAGCCGCCAAGGCGCCAAGCGACCCGAACACCGCAGCGCGGAAGACGGCGAGGTTCGTGCCATCGGCCTGCAGGAGGTTCGCACAGAAGCTCGCACAGTTGGACGCGCATTCGGCCGCCGAACCGAGGTCGTCGGAGAAGACCCACGGGGCCGAAACGATACTCTGTTTTTCACCATCAACGGGTGTGTACCCCGTCATCTGGCAATAGCAGTACTGACCCGTACTGTCGGTGCTGTAATTGGCCGATGCATCATCGGTTCCAAACACTACAAATATCGCCGCAAACAGGTCTTCTTCGGTCTTGGTTTGGGCTTTTACTTCTTCTAATACACCCGCCATATACTCGGCCTTGGCTTCATTTGACAACGGTATCAAACCTGCCTTGAAATCTTCGATAGTCATTGTTCCGCCCATCACTGCTTCCATATTCTGGGCAATATACATTGTTGCCATCCCCGTTGGGGTTGTTGCTGGCTGGCAACTGGCCTGGCCATAGACGGTGCCATATTCAAAATGTGATGCCCATGTGTTATTGGCGGTCAGCCCTGGTTCAAAACCACTGCTGTGGTAATTATCACTGCCACTGGCATTCACATACGCATGTCCATCACCAGATTCATGATAATCAACCGGTATTAATGGGGTACGTTCTTCTATGCCAATCTTGCTTAATACATGATAACCCGGGTCACAATCGGTCGCCGCACATGTGTCATTACCGCCATTATAATCATTACCAGAAACCTCCGTCGCATGGGCTATGTTCGCATTCGCAACCGTACATGCGGTATAACACTGGGTCGATGCAGATGCACCCGCCGCAGAATTTGGATAACCCGCCGGGCACGATTCAATACCCTGGGCCGCATCGGCATTATATGTGACGCCGGTCAAACCTGTACAATAACTGCCCACTGGGCATTGGGTGGCGGTGCCTTCGGCACCGGCCAGCAAATACGACCCTGCCGGGATATTGTATGTATCATCTGTGTATTCTGCAGATGCCGTCACCGCACCTTCGTACACGCCCATATTGCCATATGTGGCGGCATTGGTGTATGTTTGGGACTCCTGCATATATCCATCACTGGGGAATGGATTGTTTGCATTTGCAAACGCAGGGGCTGCAAATCCAATCGCAACGATGGATGTTAATAATATTTTGCTTCTCATCTTCCTTTCCTTTCTTTCGTTTTTGTTTTTGTACTTTACAGAATCCGTTGTTTTATACTTCTTATGCCCGTGGCGAACGTGCCTGCACTACGAAGCCTGTGGCGAAGTAGTGTCATCCCCGGGCTGGACCCGGGGACCCAGGTCATCTATCCGCTTTTTCCCTGCCCCCTGGCGGGGGGGGGCAGGACAGTTTTACTTTGACGAATGTCATTAGTAAAACTTGGATGGGGGGATTTC
>JAFTTH010000017.1 GCA_017466885.1 Oscillospiraceae bacterium | reverse complement strand
CCCAAACGCAAAATCACGCCAAAGGCGTGTATATCATCAATTCCGTAGGAATTGCATATCATCAATGCGGAGCATTGTATATCATCATTGCGAAAGAGGATACAGCCTGCGGCTGATGATATGCACCTTCGGTGATGAGATACACGCTAAAGCGTGATGATATACCATTGCTTTCGCAATGGATAAAAAAATTCGACAAGTCGAAACTTGTCGAATTTTCTGGCGGAGCGGGTGGGATTCGAACCCACGGTACCGTAAGGTACAACTGATTTCGAGTCAGTCCCGTTATGACCACTTCGATACCGCTCCGAATATTGGAACTTCCCCGTGGAAGCAGACATATTATACCCGAAAAACCGGCTGATGTCAATAGCCCGGGGCCCCGAATAAGAATATTTTTCCGGAAAGGAGGAAAAAGGATGTACGACCCCACAACCGAATCCATCAAAACCCTGCGGGGAATCTCTACCGTGCGCGCGGCGCTTTTTGAAAGACTCAAGGTATCCACCGTTTATGACCTTTTGACCTTTTTCCCCCGGGAATATCTCAACTTCCGGGATGCAACCTCCATTTCGATGGCGATGCCGGGCGAAAGCTGTTGCCTGCACCTGACCCTCCTGCGGCGTCTTCCTGAAAAGCTTCTCCCCGGAGGGAGACGAATCTATAAAGCGGTGGGCTCAGATGCCTTTGGCGGCCGGATTGAGATTGTTTTCTTTAACAATAAATATGCCTTTGACCGCCTGCGGGAAGGGGAGAGCTATGCCTTCCGGGGGCGAATCGAGGGGTTGATTTACCGGAAACAACTGACCAACCCGCAGTTTATTCCCCTCACGGAGGAGCTTCCTCTCCAGCCGGTCTACCACCTGACGGAGGGTTTGACCAATCATCTTGTCAAAACTGCTGTGGGAACAGCCCTGGAGCGGCTGGAACGGAACGGATTTGATCCCATTCCGGAGGAGCTTTGCAAAAAATATCGGCTGATTGGGCTGTATGACGCTTTGCGGGCGATTCATTTTCCGCAGAATGAGGAGGAGCTTGCTCCTGCCCGGAAACGGTTGATCTTTCAGGAGCTTTTCTTCCTCCAGCTTTCTATGCTCCGCATTCGCGGAGAACGCCAACAGCTTCCCGGACCGGTATTCCGGGAGGAATCCCCCGGGGAGTTTTATAAAACCCTGTCCTTTCTCCCCACCGGCGCGCAGAAACGCGCCATAGAAGAGGCGTTTGCTGATATGTGCGACCAAACGCCCATGAGCCGCCTGCTCCAGGGGGATGTGGGAAGCGGAAAGACTCTGGTTGCCGCGGCGGCTGCCTTTCTCGCGGCGAAAAACGGCTATCAGACGGCGATGATGGTTCCTACAGAGGTGCTGGCCGGCCAGCATTACGAAACCCTTTCCAAAATGCTTTCCCCCTTTGGGTGCCGGGTGCTTTTGCTGACGTCTGCGCTGACTCCGGCCCGCAGAAGAGATGCTCTTGCGGCCATTGCGACGGGGGAGGCGCAGGTGGTAGTGGGCACTCACGCCGTCATTCAGAAGGATGTTGCCTTTGGACGGTTGGGCCTTGTAATTGCTGATGAACAGCATCGCTTTGGGGTGGAACAGCGCCGCCTTCTTGCCCAAAAAGGGGAGAACCCCCATATGTTGATTATGTCCGCAACCCCAATTCCCCGGACGCTTGCCCTCCTGCTTTACGGGGAACTGGATGTTTCGGTGCTGGATGAGCTTCCCGCCGGAAGAAAGCCGGTGGCCAGCTACCTGATCGACAGTACCATCCGTCCCCGGGCGTATAGCTATGTCCGTGGATTTTTGGAAAAGGGATTGCAGGCCTTTTTCGTTTGCCCTGCCATTGAGGAGGGGGAAGGGGAGATGGCTGCAGTCAACTCCTATTATAAGGAAATCGAGCGGGCCTTCCCGGGGTATGCCGTCGGGCTGCTCCACGGAAAGCTGAAAACTGCTGAAAAGAACCGGGTGATGGAGGCTTTCAGTGCCGGAAGGATGCAGATTCTCGTTTCCACCACCGTTATTGAGGTAGGGGTGGACGTTCCCGCCGCGGCGGTGATGGTGATTGAAAATGCGGAGCGGTTTGGCCTTTCCCAGCTGCACCAGCTGCGGGGTCGGATCGGGCGGGGCACCAGCGGCGGGTGCTGTATTCTGGTCTCCGACCATCCCAATGAGGAGACTCGCCGCCGTCTGTCTCTCTTCTGTAAAACCGCCAACGGCTTTGAAATTGCCGAGTGGGATCTGAAGCTTCGAGGCCCCGGCGATTTTTTCGGAACGAGACAACACGGCCTTCCCGATCTGAAAACGGCATCAATGCTGGAGGACCTGGAGGAGGCATCGGTGGCGCGAAAGGCGGCCGAGGAGCTGTTGGCAGAGGATCCGGAGCTATGCCGCCCGGAGCATCAGCTGCTCAGCATCTTTTCCCGGAAAACTTTTTTTGAGCCATAATGAGCTGTTTTCCAAAAAAATGGCTCTTCCGGGAAAAAAACCTTTACAAACGGGAAAAGCTATGGTATAATAATGAAGCTGTCTGCGGTTTTGCCGCTGACCATGACCTGACCGAGGTTTCGGGGGTAAGCCGCCAATGCGGAATGCACCTTCCCGCTACTTCGATCAAGGCGAATATTTTAAAAGAGGTGTTTTAACCATGATGCTGAAAGAAGACAAGAACGCTATCATCGCTCAGTATGCCACCCACGAGGGTGACACCGGATCCCCCGAGGTTCAGATCGCTATTCTGACCAAGCGGATCAATGACCTGACCGAGCACCTGAAGGTGCATAAGAAGGACCACCACTCCCGTCGTGGCCTGTTGAAGATGGTTGGTCGCAGAAGAAACCTGCTCAACTACCTGACCAAGACCGATATTGAGAGATATCGTGCCATCATCGAGAAGCTCGGCCTGCGTAAGTAAGCCAAAGATCGGGAGCTGTCTGTTCCGTAAGCGGTAGGGCAGCTCCCTTATCTGCGTTTTTCGGTACCTGCGCGGGGATCGGCAGATGCGGTTTAGCAGTGACTCGGTCGCTGAAGCTCCATTCAGCGACGGACTTATTGCTAAAAGCATGGGTCGTTTTCCGCGATGTGTATAAATAAAATGAAAATGATCGGAGGAAAACCCAATGTTTGAGAATTTCAAAGTGTTCGAAACAGAGCTCGCCGGCCGTCCGCTGGTGATTGAGACCGGTAAAATGTGCGGTCTGTCCAATGGCTCCTGCCTGGTTCGGTACGGTGAAACTGCCGTTCTTTGTAACGCAACCATGTCTGAGAAGCCCCGGGATGGCATTGATTTTCTGCCCCTCTCGGTAGACTTCGAGGAGAAGCTCTATGCTGTCGGTAAGATTCCCGGCTCCTTCCTGAAGCGGGAAGGCCGTCCCACCGAGAAGGCGATTCTGACCTCCCGTGTGGTTGACCGCCCCATTCGTCCCCTCTTCCCCAAGGATCTGCGGAATGATGTTTCCATCGTTATGACCGTTATGTCCGTGGACCCCGATTGCAGCCCCGAGATCTCGGGAATGATCGGTGCATCCATTGCCCTTTCTATCTCCAATATTCCCTGGAATGGCCCCATCGCCGGTGTCAGCGTCGGTTTGGTGGACGGTCAGCCCGTCCTCAACCCCACCGCCGCTCAGCGTGAGGTTTCCCAGATGGCTGTTACCGTTGCCGGTACCGCCCAGAAGGTCAATATGATCGAGGCCGGGGCAAAAGAGGTTGACGAGGAGACCATGCTCAACGCTATCCTTGTTGCCCATGAGGAGATCAAAAAGGTAATCAAGTTCATCGACGGTATTGTTGCCGAGATCGGCAAGCCCAAGATGGCTTTTGAGTCCGCCGAGGTTGACCACGATATGTTCGAGGCAATCCGTGAGATGGCCGAGAAGGACGTTATGTTTGCCCTGGATACCAACGATAAGAACGTCCGCGAGGCCCGGCTCTTCCCCATCAAGGAAGCTATCCACGCCAAGTTTGATGAGATCTACCCCGATAAGAGCCTCATGATTGATGAGTGCATCTATAAGCTCCAGAAGATGATCGTCCGCCGCTGGCTGCTGGAGGAGAATAAGCGTGTTGACGGCCGTGGTATGGATGAGATCCGTCCCCTCCACGCAGAGGTCGGTCTCCTTCCCAGAGTTCACGGTAGCGGTATGTTCACCCGCGGTCAGACCCAGGTTCTGACAGTTGCCACCCTCGGTCCTGTCCGTGACGCCCAGATCCTGGACGGCATTGATAATGAGGACGAGAAGCGGTATATGCATCATTATAACTTCCCCTCTTACTCTGTTGGTGAGACCAAACCCAGCAGAGGCCCCGGCCGCCGCGAGATCGGTCACGGTGCCCTGGCAGAGCGTGCTTTGGAGCCGGTAATTCCCTCCGAGGCAGAGTTCCCCTACGCTTACCGTTTGGTTTCGGAGGTTCTCTCCTCCAACGGTTCTACCTCCCAGGCTTCGATCTGTGCCTCTACTCTGGCGCTGATGGATGCCGGTGTGCCCATCAAGGCTCCCGTTGCCGGTATTTCCTGCGGTCTGATCACCGCTCCGGACGGAAGCTTCAAGACTATGGTGGATATCCAGGGCCTTGAGGACTTCTTCGGCGATATGGACTTCAAGGTTGGCGGTACTCATAAGGGTATCACTGCCATTCAGATGGACCTGAAGATCGACGGTCTGACCACCGAGATCATCCGTGAGGCTTTCGAAAAGACCCGCAAGGCCCGCCTGTATATCCTGGATGAGATTATGCTTAAGGCGCTTCCCGCTCCCCGCGAGAATGTTTCCAAGTATGCTCCCAAGATGCTGAGCATGAAGATCGAAGTGGATAAGATCCGCGAGGTCATCGGCAGCGGCGGAAAGGTAATCCAGAAGCTCTGCGCCGAGTGCGATGTTAAGATCGACATCGAGGATGACGGCAGCGTCTTCATCTCCGGCATTGATCTTGAGAACTGCAAGCGCGCCCAGACTATGATCGAGACCATCGTGTTCGATCCCGAGATCGGTGCGATCTATACCGGTAAGGTTACCCGCCTGATGCAGTTTGGCGCATTCGTTGAGATTGCTCCCGGCAAGGAAGGCCTGGTTCATATCTCCAAACTGGATGCAAAGCGCGTTGAGAAGGTGGAGGATGTGGTCAAGGAAGGGGATACCATCCTTGTTAAGGTCACCGAGATTGATGACCGCGGCCGGATCAACCTCTCCCGGAAGGATGCCATCGCTGATATTGAGGCTCGCAAGAACCGCTGAATGCATAAGCAATAATAAATCCCGCTCTGTTTTTTGCAGGGCGGGATTTTTGCGTTAGAATGTTTGAGCAAAAAGATCCATCCCCGGACGGTTGTGTTCCGGAGATGGATTTTTTATTTGAGTAGGGACTTACTTTATCCGCAGGGTAATGATCTGGGCCGGGCGAATGGGGAAGGTTGCGGTTCCCTCCCCCAAAAGCTCGCCGGTTTGCTCTGCCATATTGGAACGGTACAGAGTGCCGGGGGCGGTTACGGTAACATTGGCCGTTTCTGTGCCGTAAGAATATAGACGGACAACAAGCCCCTGACCGTCCTCGGCCTGCTTTAAAGCGGTTACGCTGACTGATTCACCCTCCAGGTTGAGGATGGAAGCGGCTTCCGGCAGGGCAACTTCAGTATATTTCTCGGGATAATAGAAGAACTCTGCGATGGCGGTATCCTGGACGGCGGGACGTCCGCCGGAGAATTTCTTCCGATCTTCAGGGACAAACGCCGCAAGAGGCGGGTTGCGAAACCGGAGAGATTCCAGAGGCAGACCGGCGGAACGGCAATCTCCCTGATAAGGCAATATGGCGATCCGGCCGGAAACGGAACGAATACTGTGATTTTCGGGACTGTTGGCGAACATTGCGCCACTCCCAAGGTTGATGACACCGGTGGCACGGAGGACTGTCAATGTGGTGATGCGATCGTTCGGTTGACCGTATTCGTGCGCACCCTCAGTCAGCAGAGCGAGTCCGGTCTGTCCGTCCTGAATGGCAACGAAGGAGGTGTTGGGGTAGGTTTTGTCCCGGAGATCAGTGTTATCTTCGTTCTTTCGGCAGATGATATCAAAGGGCGAATCGGCAAAACGCAGAATGTCAGCACCGGTATCCACCAGCAGTCGAACACGGTGATCTTTGCTGTGGTTATCCACAGTGTAGCCGATTTCTAAGGCCTTGCTGTTTTGAGCCAGAGAAAGAGAAAGGGTGAGGTTGAAGGGGGCAAGCTCTTCGCTCCGGACCTTTGTGTCAAAATTAAAATATGCCGGAAGTTCTACGTTCCAGGTGAGACTGATCGTCTTCCGCAGGAAATTATTTTCGGTAATTGAAATGGCCGGAATAAATTTCCCGGAGGTGATAGGAGTATCTCCGGCAGGGCCAAATACATAGGCATCCTGACAGTCTGCGGTATCGTCCCAAGACAGACAGTCGGCATAAACCTTGCCGGAAACCTTATCGGTTAAATCAATCCGGCCGGTGTCGCTGATCTGCACGCGGATGGAACTGTTCTCCAGAATAAGGTCCTCCTGTACGGGGGAGACAGCAGGGAAAGTGTCCGCCGAGACAATGCGGAAGCTCTTGAAGGAGTAGGGTGCCATCTTTCCGGAGGGGAATGCGATCCGGTAGGTATGAATGGTAATACAGCCAGGCAGGTTAATGGGCGACCAGATATCCATATTATGGATCTTATCCGAAAGGACGGTAAAGGGAACATCCTGGTCGTTTGCATCCAGGATTCGGAAGGCTTTCCGTTCTTCCGACGCAGGGAAATAGATCTCTGTCTCAATCAAATGCTCGTTGGGGCAGGAAAGGGTGTTGGCAGCGATGATAATGTAATCCTCGCCGTTCGGTGTCCGGGAGGCACTGCGGTATCCAGCCTCCTCCAGACCCCGCAGAAGCCACATGGAGGTTGCTTCCCGGAGACGAGCGTAATTATCTTCCATATGGGCGTGGACCTCATCCCGGCTACAGCCGCAGATGGAGTCATGAGGATGGTTTTTGAGCAGCTCTTTCCAGAAATACCGGAGATGATCCCCCGAGTAGATGCCCTTGCAGCCGGCAAGTTCCAGCATAGAATAGAGGGGCTCAATCTGCTGCTCCAGGATATTCTGCATCCGGACATTCTCAATCTTTAAATAGTGGCGGGAAGAAAGGGTTCCCTGCAGAACGCAGAAATCGCCGCCCATCCGAAGTTCACCCTTGACCTCAGGAAGCTTAATTTGATTGGCCTCGATAAAGCTTTGGACGCAGGCAACATATTCATCCAGCGTGAACTGACGAATCACCGCATCCTCTCCTAGCACCTCCTGCAATCCTGCAAGAATGGGAGGAAGATCATCCTGGGCATCCAGATGGTCAACCCCGTTCATCAAAAGCAGATAGGGGGTGTTGGCGGCGGGAGAAAGAAGAGTATCACACAAATCCAGAAGATTTTTTGCCTTTTCGGGATCTGCTGAAAAACGCTGGGCATTATTATACCAGTAGCGCATATGGATAGCGGTGAGGGAGGAACCGTCCGGTCCTTCCCAGCGGAACTCAGTGGTGGGGTGCTCGTGGCAGGTGAATCCGCGCCCAAAAACAAAACTGGTAATTCCAAAATCATTGAGAATGGCGGGGAGCTGGGAAATATTTCCGAACTGGTCGGGGGCGTACCCGACTTTGGAGCAGGCACCGTATTCCTCAGTAATTCGTTTGCCCTCCAGCAGGTTGCGGATGGTTGCCTCACCACTCGTCAGGAAGAAGTCATTCTGCAGATACCAGGGCCCGATGATGATATTTCCGCTCTGAATATATTGCTTGAGAAGCTCTTTTTTGGAAGGACGAACCTGCAGATAGTCCTCCAGAACAACAGTTTGGGCATCCAAATGGAAAATATAGTCAGGGTATTCCGCCAAAATATCAAACAAACGGTCGATCAAATCCACCAGCCGGATCCGGAATTGCTCAAAGGGCATATACCATTCCCGATCCCAATGAGTATGGGAAATGACGCAGTAGTTTTTCTTCACACCTTCGCATTTTGCTTGGTAGCCAGTATCCATAATAAGCCTCCGATCTTGATACTCAAAGGGGTATAATCCCCTTTTCTTGCCCGTAGCATAGCATTTTTTTTCTCAATTGTCAACCGATTTCTTCTCAACAAAAGGCGGTTTTTATTTTCGAAATTTTTATATGTTTTCTCAAGCCTTCCGCCCTGAGACTGAAAAAAAGAATATTATTTGCATAAAATCTGCATCAACAGAGAAAATAAGGGTAAAGCAATTACGATGCTTGGCGGGAAACTGCTTCCCGCGGCGGAAATCCGCCGAAAATTCAGAAGAAATGAGGATCTGAAATGGGAAAGAAGATTACAACAGTCATCCTCGCCCTCGGTATTTTGGCGGGTCTCTTTGCCGGATGCACCGGAAACGGGGAGGACAAAAACACCCTGAAGGTTGCCGTTTTGGAGTCGGCTTACGGCTCTGAAATGTGGGAAAAGATCGTGGATGAGTTTGAGAAGGACCACGAGGGTGTGACGGTGGAACTGGTGGCCGAAAAGAACCTGGAGGATGTGATCGGTGCGCAGATGAAATCGGGGGATTACCCCGATGTGGTGCACCTGGCTACCGGTCGGGAGGCCGGCCTGACCGAGACGATGATTCGGGACAATATGCTGACCGAGATGACCGATGTTCTGGAGATGACGGTGCCGGGTGAGTCGGTGCGGGTCAAGGACAAGCTGATTCCCGGCTTTACCGATACCCTTGCGACCAACCCCTATTCGGATGGCAAAACCTACTTTGCCCCGATGTTTTACGGACCCTGTGGGCTCTTTTATAACCGCCAGCTCTTTATCGACAATAACTGGGAGCTGCCCGAAACCTGGGAGGATATGTTCATCCTCGGGGATAAAGCGAAGGAAAAGGGAATCTACCTTTTCACCTACCCCACCACCGGATATTTCGATGCCTTCTTTTACGCGCTTTTGGCCTCTGCAGGCGGCACCGACTTTTATAACCGCGCTATGAGATATGAGGAGGGCATTTGGGATACCCAGCAGGCTAAGATGGCCTTTGATACCGTCAATCAGCTGGCAAAATATACCGAGCCTACCACCGTGTCCAATGCCAATAACGATAACTTCCTCAAAAATCAGCAGCTGGTGCTGGATAATAAAGCACTCTTTATGCCTAACGGCACCTGGGTGGTAGGTGAGATGGCCGACGCACCCCGGGCAGAAGGATTTGAGTGGGGCTTTATGCCGCTCCCTGCCTTCAATAACGGTGATCGGTATTCCTTCACCTTCTTTGAGCAGCTTTGGATTCCCAAGGAGGCAAAAAATCCTGAGCTTGCCAAGGAGTTCGTGGCCTATCTTTATTCGGATGAGGCAGTGGGTATCTTTGCCGAGGCAGGTGCGATCCAGCCGGTAAAGGGTGTCAGCGCCGACCTGAAGGGGGACAGCAAGCTCTTTTACAGCATCTATGATAACGGCGCAAAGGCCGTTATGGGTGGATTTGCCGCCACCGAACCGGTAGAGGGCGTCAGCATTGCGGATAGCCTTTTTGGAACCATTGACAGCCTGGTTTCGGGGAATAAGACGCTGGAGGACTGGATGAATGCCGTTAAAGCCGCCAGCGACCGTCTGAGGGAAGCCCTGAAATAAGCCCAAAACCTCCCGGATCTCCGGGAGGAGTCCATAGAACCGGCAGAGCCGGAGGAAGGCAGGAGCATCTATGCGTCAGCGAGGTCAAAAGGTGTTTGCGGCGATATGCGTTGCGCCGGCGCTGATCCTTTTTCTTTTGTTTGTGGTCTACCCG
Organism: Oscillospiraceae bacterium; assembly: GCA_017466885.1. Classification (GTDB taxonomy): domain Bacteria; phylum Bacillota; class Clostridia; order Oscillospirales; family Ruminococcaceae; genus RGIG4130. Next base: position 52,255 of record JAFTTH010000017.1, on the reverse strand, counting down.
GCCATCAATATCTTCCGGATGTCCCTCTACCGGTGGGGCGGCTATTCGGCCAACCAAACCTTTATCGGATTGGAGAATTTCCGGATTCTTTTTTCGGATGAACGGTTTTACCGGTCCTTCCAGAATACCATTCTGTTGATCGTTGTGGTCACATTGGTTACCATCTTTTTGGCGCTGTTTTTTGCCTCGGTCCTTTGCCGGGAACGGCTGCGGGGGAAAAGCTTTTTTCGGATCGTTTTTTATATCCCCAATATTCTTTCGGTGGTGGTCATCTCGGCCATCTTTTCCGCCATTTACGATGCCAATAACGGCATCCTCAATAGTATCCTTGGGTTGTTCCGGGAGGGGTCTCCCATCCTTTGGCTGGGGGATCGTGGACTGATTATTTATAGCATTGCCATCGCAATGATCTGGCAGGCGGTGGGATATTATATGGTGATGTATATGGCGGGGATTTCAGCCATCCCCGAAAGCATTTACGAATCGGCGGCCCTGGAGGGGGCTGGGCGGATGCGTACCTTTTTTGACCTGACGATCCCGCTGATCTGGACCAACATTCGCACCACGCTGACCTTTTTTGTCATTAGCTCCATCAATATCAGCTTTTTGATCGTCCGTGCCCTGACGGGAGGAGGACCCGATGGTGCCAGCGAGGTGTTCCTCAGTTATATGTACGATCAGGCCTACACCAACTCCTCCTACGGTTACGGTATGGCCATCGGCGTTACGGTTTTTTTATTCTCATTCCTTTTGTCGGGACTGATCAATGGAGTAACCAAGCGGGATCCGGTGTATTTATAAGGCGGTGGTTTGAATATGGAAGCAGTGCAAAAACCCTCCCTGGGAGAACGGCTTGCCCGAAGTCTGATCTGGCTGGCCCTGGCGGCGTTGGCAGTCAGCATCCTTTTGCCGGTGATCTGGGTTATTATGGCATCCCTCAAGGAAAAATCGGAATTTTACGGTAACCCATGGGCTCTTCCCCAGGGGCTTTATCTTCAAAACTTCGTTGATGCCTGGGAAAAAGCACGGATGGGAAGCTATTTTCTCAACTCGGTGATCGTTACTGCCCTGGGGCTGGTTTTTTTGTTGGTGCTGTCCCTCCCGGCGGCGTACGCATTATCCCGGTGCAGATTTCCCTTCCGCAAGGGGATCAATACTCTGTTTATGGGCGGACTGTTTGTCAATGTCAGTTATATCGTCGTCCCAATTTTTTTGATGCTGGTGGATGCCAATCAGCTCTTCGGAGTCTCCTTCTTTATCAATAATAAGCTGATCCTGGCGTTGGTTTATGCCTCCACCGCCCTGCCCTTTACCATCTATCTTCTTTCCAGCTACCTTGTGACCCTGCCTTATGCTTACGAGGAGGCGGCCTATGTGGACGGAAGCGGTTATTTCCGAACCCTGGTTTCTATCATTATCCCTATGGCGCGGCCCAGTATTTTGACAGTTCTCCTTTTTAACTTCCTCAGCTTCTGGAATGAATATATTATTGCCATAACGTTAATGTCGAGGGATGCGGAAAAGACCCTTCCGGTGGGACTGATGAACCTGATGAAGGCACAGAACGCTGCGGCGGAATATGGCAGAATGTACGCAGGGCTGGTGATCGTAATGCTTCCAACCTTGATTTTATATATGCTGGTGCAGAAGAAGCTGACCCAGGGAATGACGATCGGAGGGATCAAAGGATGATACAACAACAGGATTTCGGGCGGGTTACCCTTCCTGCCGAGGAGGGCTGTGCCGAGCGGGTGGGTGCCCTTGCCCGGCTGATGGGGGCAGATGCCATCCGCAATAGCGACGGCACCCGGCTGGATGAGGAAACGCTCCGGTTGGGCCTGAAGATATACAGCACCTATTTTGTCAGTCGGGGGAAGAATCATTTTGCGAAGGATCACAAGGAGGAGCGCCAGCATATCTACCTGCTGACTCCACGGTATACGGCAGAAAAGGAGACCTTGGAGATTCCGCTGATGGAGGGGTTTCTTTCAGAGCAGGTCAGCCCCGATTATGACCATTCTCCCGCCGTTTTCTGGGAGGTCCGGGATCGGACAGAGGGGCGGGTGATCCCGCCTCAGGAGTGGCAGGTCCAGCCGGAGCAGGGGGCGGTCCGGTTGAGTCGGGCGGAACCCTACCACGAGTATACGGTAGCATTTCTTGCCTGGGCGGACTGGGATCCGACCCAGATGTATAACTATATCACCAACGATTGGCAGGGTGTGGAGAAGGATATCCCCTATGACCTGCGCCAGCCCGCCGCGGCGGCCTTTGCCCCTGCAGAGCTGTCCGGGTGGCTGGAGGAGCATCCCGAGGTGGATGTGGTGCGGTTTACCACCTTCTTGTATCATTTCACCCTCCTTTTTTCTCCCCGACGGAAGGAAAAATACGTGGATTGGTTTGGGTATGGCTTTGCGGTTTCCCCTGAGGCGTTGGAGGCCTTCAGCGCAGAGTACGGCTACTCTCTGACCCCCGAGGATTTTGTGGATGAGGGGTATTATAACAGTCCCTTCCGGGTGCCCAACCGGGCCTTCCGGGACTTTATGAGCTTTACGGAGCGATTCGTCTGTGCAAAAGCCCGTGAGCTGGTGGCAATCACCCATCAAAAAGGCCGGGAAGCAATGATGTTTTTGGGAGATACCTGGATCGGTGCTGAGCCGTACGGCAGGGAGTTTCCCTCCATTGGGCTGGATGCGGTGGTGGGGAGCGTGGGAAACGGAACCACCCTGCGAATGCTTTCGGAGATCCGGGGCGTGCGATATACCGAGGCGCGTTTTTTGCCCTATTTCTTCCCCGATGTTTTCCGGGAGGGAGGGGATCCGGTCAGAGAAGCCCGGGAATGCTGGCTTTCCGCCCGCCGGGCAATGATGGTCAAACCGGTGGATCGGATCGGCTATGGCGGTTATCCTTCTCTGGCAATGCAGTTTCCCGATTTCCTAAAATATATGGAAAGGGTTGCAAAAGAGTTCAGAAAAATATATAATAGTATTTATGGATGTCGCCCCTCTGCAGGATTGCGGGTTGGAATCATCAATTCCTGGGGCGAGCTGCGCAGTTGGCAGACCCATATGGTGGCGCACGCCATCCCTTATGCAAAGACTGCACCCTATACCGGGATCCTGGAGGCTTTGAGCGGCCTGCCGGTGGAGGTTTCCTTCCTCAGCCTTTCCCGGATCGCCGAGGAGGGAATTCCCCAGGGAGTAGATGTCCTTCTCAATGCCGGAGAGGCCGGAACTGCCTTTTCCGGGGGGAAGGAATGGGAGGATCCCCGCCTGATCTGCCGGATCCGCCGGTTTGTGCGGGAGGGTGGCGGCTTGATCGGGATCGGTGAACCCTCCGCATACCCCAAAAATGGCCGGTATTTTCAGCTGGCAGACCTTTTGGGAGTGGAGCGGGAGATGGGCTTTTCCCTGTCAGCGAATAAGCCCTGGCACCCGGTTTGTACCCACCATTTTATCACTGAGGAGTTATCCGGAGCACCAAATCTTGGGGAGGACGTCAGCTTTGTCTATCCCTTGAGTGAGGAGACGGAGATCCTCTGCCAGTCGGGTGAATCGGTCCGGTTGGCGGCCAACCGTGCCGGCCGGGGACGGGGTGTTTACCTTTCAGGGTTGCCCTTTTCGGCGGAAAATACCCGGTTGCTGCTCCGTGCACTTTATTGGGCGGCGGGAAAGGAAAAAGAGTTTTTCCGGTATTTGAGCAAAAACCCTGCCTGCGAAGCCTTCTTCTATCCCCAAAAGAAGCTCTTTGCGGTCTTAAATCAAACCGCTTTGCCGCAGCAAACGGTTCTGTTGGATGGCCGCGGGAAGGAAACCGTGCTGTCCCTTGCCCCGGAGGAAATCTACTGGGGGTGTATGACCGAATGAGAATTCTGCGGATATTTGGGGGCGTGACCCTGCTGGTGGGATCAGTCGCCCTTGTTATTGTTGGGCATCAGAGTATTGGCCCGGTGGGACTCGGCGTAATGTTTGCCGGGTTGGCGGGCTTACTGCTCTTGCTATATTTATACAACAGAAGGTACAGATGAATTCCCCCCCATTTTTGTACCTGAAAGGATGGTCACATTATGAAAAAAGCAACATTGGTAATCCTTGCCGCCGGAATGGGCAGCCGTTACGGTGGACTCAAGCAGATCGACCCCGTGGATAAAAACGGGCACATTATCATCGACTTTTCCATTTATGATGCGCTTCAGGCCGGATTTTCCAAGGTCGTTTTCATCATCAAGCATGCCATTGAGAAGGATTTTAAGGAGGCTGTGGGCCACCGGATTGAGAAGCTCTGCGAGGTAGAGTACGTTTACCAGGAGCTGGATAAGCTTCCGGAAGGCTTTTCTGTCCCCGAGGGACGGGTCAAGCCCTGGGGCACCGGCCACGCTCTGCTCTGCTGCAAGGACGTTTTGGATGGTCCCTTCGCTGTCATCAATGCGGATGATTTTTACGGCCGGGATGCCTTTGAGATTATGTACCGCTACCTGATGGAGGAGGAGCAGGAGGGCAAGACCGATTACGCAATGGTCGGCTATCCTCTGACTGCGACTCTGACCGAGAACGGCCACGTTGCCCGGGGTGTTTGCGTGATCGAGAACGGCTGCCTTTCCCAGATCGCCGAGCGGACGATGATCCGTAAGGGCGAGACCTGCCCCGCTTATTCGGAGGACGGCGGTGAGACCTGGACCGACCTGAGCAATGATTCCTGGGTTTCGATGAACTTCTGGGGCTTCAATACCACTATTTTCCCGGTTCTGGAGAAGGGAATGGTGGAGTTTTTGGAAAAATCCGTGGCCAATCCTCTCAAGAGCGAGTATTTGATTCCCGGAGCGGTGGGTCAGCTGCTGGAGGAGAAAGCGGCGACGGTAAAGGTCCTCAAGACCTCTGCCAAGTGGTTTGGAGTTACCTACCAGGCGGATAAACCCTACGTAATGGAAGCGCTGGCCAAGATGGAGGCCGAGGGAGAATACCCTGAGAATTTCTGATCGGAGGACCCTCTATGCGCAAAAACCATCTTTCTCCGGAGCTGGAAGGAGAGATCCTTTCCAACTTCCGGATCCCTTCGGGGGAGTATACCCTGGTGCCTTACGGCAGCGGACATATCAATGATACTCTCCTTGCCGGAAACGGAAAAGGAGACCGGTATATCTTTCAGCGAATCAACAATAACATTTTCCAGGATGTTCCAGCCCTGATGGGGAATATCCTGCGGGTAACGGAATTTCTGCAGGATTCTGTCCGCAAAAACGGAGGGGATCCCCGTCGGGAGTCGTTGACCGTGATCCGCACGGTGGATAATGCGCCCTACTATCAGGATCGGGAGGGCGGATACTGGCGGGCATATCTTTTTGTGGAGGATACCGTCTGCCGGGACCGCGCCGAAACAGCGGAAGAATTTGCCCAAAGCGGGGAAGCCTTTGGCCGGTTCCAGAAGCTATTGGCAGATTTTCCGGCGGATAGCCTGGCCGAAACCATCCCGGATTTCCATAATACCCCCAAACGGTTCGAGGCCTTTCTGGATGCCATTCAGAAGGATCCCCTCGGCCGAAAGAAGGAGGTAGAGCGGGAAATCGAATTTCTCCTTGCCCGCCGGGAGGATATGTCCCGGTTGACCGAGGCGCTCCGCAAAGGAGAGCTTCCCCTCCGGGTCACACATAATGATACCAAGCTCAATAATGTCCTTCTTGACCGGGAGACCCTCCGGGGTATCTGTGTCATCGACCTGGATACGGTGATGCCCGGGCTTTCGGTGAATGACTTTGGCGATTCGATCCGTTTCGGTGCCAGCACCGCACCGGAGGATGAGCAGGATCTTTCTAAGGTGGAGATGAGCCTTTCCCTGTTCCGCGCTTATGCGGAGGGCTTCCTCCGGGGATGTGACGGCAGGCTGACGGAAAATGAATACGCTTGTCTGCCCTTAGGCGCAAAAACCATGACGATGGAATGCGGAATGCGGTTTTTGACCGATTACCTTTTGGGGGATACCTATTTCAAAACCCACCGCCCGGGGCAGAACCTCGACCGATGCCGGACCCAGCTGAAGCTGGTGGCGGATATGGAAGGAAAATGGGCCGAGATGGAGCGGATCATTTCAGAGTGTCGGGGGTAAACGGGAATTGTTTGCGGGACTCTGAACGCTGTTTTTTCTGCAGCGCGGAGGATTGCCCCTGCGAAACAGTGTGGGGATTGGTTCGGCTGGATGGAAGCAGAAATCCGGCATTTGATGTTGTGCCACGCTTTTTTGGCGCCCGGTAATAAAAACATAGAAAAAGCCATTCGAAGGATTTCTCCTCCGGATGGCTTTTTTGTGTCTTTGTCATCATATCATCAAAAAATATTCTTATTCTGAGTCCGATTCGGGCTTGCCGTTTTTCCATTTTCCCGAGAAATAAAATACAATCCCGATGAAAAAGGGAGTAAACCCTGCCAAAGCATCTCCCAGCCAGAAGCCGTAATGCGCCATGCCGCATCCGAGACCGAATAAGAGGGCCAGCCCAATCCGCATCACAATCCCGTCAAAGATCGCCGTAACAAAATTGACGGGGTAGTTGCCGCTTCCATTCAGAAGAGCATTCATAATGGCGCGAAGGGCGCTGCCCAGGTAGAGCAGAACGGCAATGGGTAAAAATCCGTCCACCAGCGCCAAAACCTTGGGGTCATCCGAAAACAGGCTGAACACAAAGTCAGGGAACAGAAGGGTAATTGCCGAAAGCAGAGCGGCGATGGAAAGGGTGATGACCGCAATGCTTCCCATGATTTTCTTGACCCGACGGTATTTTCCGGCAGCAATATTTTGCCCTGCCATAGTTGACCCGGCAACGTTGATGGAGGCGGAAAAAAGGTTGGAAAAGCTGGCGATCTTATTGATGATTCCGGCAAAGGCGGAAATTTCCACGCCGTAGGAATTGACCCAGGAGTTGACAAAAAGCTTGGAGACCTGAATGGAGGCGGTCTTGATGGCCATCGGCACCCCCAGCTTCACAAGATCCAAAAGCATCTCTTTGTCCCAACGGAAAAAAGTCGTCCGGGGGACATTCAGCGCAAACCGCTCTTTGGCGCGGATGAGAAAAACCAGACTGCAAAGGAAACTGAAGGCTTGGCTGGCTACCGTTGCAATGGCGGCACCAAAGGGCCCGAGGTGGAAGCCCAGCACCAGGATCAGATCCAAAATTACGTTCGTTCCTGCGGCAATGCCGATGAAAACGAAAGGATGCTTGGAATCTCCCATGCCGCGGAGGATTGCGCTGACGATATTATATCCATAGATAAACACAAGTCCCGCCATACAAACGGCGGAATATTCTGCCGCCCCCTGCCACGCGCCGGAGGGGGTGCTCATCAGGGTCAGAATGCCATCCTGGAACACGAGCCCCAGAACGCTGATAACAACAGCGCAGAGAAACAGAAAAGAGGACATTGTTCCCACAAACCGGCCGATCTTTTCCTGCTTTCCGCCACCAATCAGCCGGGCAATCAATACCTGACCGGCATTGGAGAAACCCATAGCGGCAAAGGTCATCAGCTGGGAAACGTCACCACCTACCGAAACGGCGGAAATGCCGACGGTGCCGCAGTCCATTCCTACAATGATCATATCCACCATATTGTAAAGCACCTGAAGGAGATTGGATAAAAATAAGGGTGTGGCAAAGATAACCAGTTGTTTAGGAATACTTCCACGGGTGAAATCCCGAATCTCGGAATGACTCATAATGCGCCTTCTTTTTCAAAAACTTACCAATATTATATCATACATTTCTTTTTTTGCAAACGGGATCAACGTTTTCTGCACGGCAACTGAAAAAAGCTCCGGAAGTTCCCGGAGCTTTTTCAATCGTCAGCGCACCTTTGACCATTTTTCAACATTTTTGAGCAGGGTTTCCGCTTCCTCCTCGCTTCCGCAGCTTGTGCAGATAAAAAGCCCCTTGGCTGAAAGCTCTTTCAGAGCGGTTTCAACCTCAGCCGGGCGGATGTGAATATGCAGCCCCTTGCCGGCGGCCTGGACCTTTTTCAGTTCTTTCATATAGTGCAGAGGAGAGGGCTTTCCTTCCCCCGGAAGCACCTGGATTCCGCCCAGCCGGGGCAGAGAGCAAAGGGCATCAATATGCTTGAAGTTTCCTACGCCGTCACAATGGTAAAAGCACCGCTCATAAAAGTTGGTCTGCATTTCGATGTTGGGGAGGAACACTTCGTTGAAAAGGTCGGTAGAGATCATATAGGCAAAATCATTTTGAATGGTATTATATTTGGACTCGCACCAAAGCGCAAACCAATCGGTAATGCCATGAATACGATCCTGGTAAACCTCATCGAACCGCTGATCGTACAGCTTTAGGGATTCCTCCACAAGGTGCTGATCAAATTCCCTGACGTAATCAGGGCAGTCCATCAGGTCCATCAGAAGGTTTTCGGTCCCCCGAAGGGCGGCCAAGGTATCTCCGCTGGAGGCACCCAGCCAAACCTTTCGCACCAACTCCTCTCCCAGGTGCTGGGCGGAATATTGATGCAACTGCTCATCCACTTGATACCAGATATTATCTTTCTGCAACCGAACAGTATGATAATCGTAGTCGGTCAGTTCACCTTTTGAGAAAATTGGGTGTACCCAGCCTGTATCCTGCCGGATTTCCGCCGGACAGCCCAAAAAGGCCGCCATAGTGTTTGTGTAAGGATAGATGGTTGTTTGCCAGGTGGGAAAGGCATCGCCACCGTAATAGGTGTTGTCCTGAAACCATTCGTTATGTTTCTTTAGCAGTTCAAATCCGCGCAGCAGCTCCTCCCGGTCGGTTTCCCGCAAAATGCCGGTCTGCTTCGGATACCGCGAGACAATTCCCTGCAGAATGCGGTGAAACTGCTCCAGGTAAGGCGGAAAGGGCTCCGCATTATCTTTTGGTGCGTAAATCTGAATGCAGCAACGGTCCAGCAGCTCGTTATTCCACCAGGCGTTGAACCGCTCCTTTGTTTTATCAAAGTCAGGTTTGCGGCGCAGGGGCATAGTGATCCCTCCAGTTTTTTTTCATTATAACAAACGGATGAGACATGCACCATGATGATTTTTGATTTTTTGTGACGATATTTGAACTGCCCACCCTTATTTTGGGGCGGGTGATGCGCAACGAAAGAACAGGATCAAGGCGGCAAAAACAATCCCCGCCGGAACCGCCCGACGGGGATGAAAATCAATATTTTTGCTCCATTTTTTTCATAAAGGCTTCGGCCTCGGACTGACTGGGAAGGGAAAGGGAAAAGACGGTCAGCCGGGGATCCAGCTCCCGGTCGGCGAGGATTTCCTCGGCAGTCCAGTCGTAGATCCAAACGCTCTTGCCCGCTTTCTGAATTTTTTTCAGCAGATCCATCCACTCAATGGTGCGGGGCTCGCCGTCTCCGGGGACCCATTGAACCGCGTCGATTCCCTGAATGGCAAGGATGTCATCCAAATGGCCCAAAGCCTGCTTACCGTCATAGTGGTAGCAGCAATGATCCAGGTGAGAAACCTCCAGCTCAATAGAGGGGACAACGTATTTACGGGCATCGTCCGGGCTGATCATGCAGGAAAAATCGCATTGCACCATTGCAGACCGTCCCGAGCAGTAGACCGGCTGCCAGCCAACCGTTCCCAGCTCCTCCATATTTCCGGCGCGGTAGAAGTTTTCGTAGATTTCGTTATAGTAGCTGTTGACCTTTTCCAGTGCCGCCATCACGTCATCGGGGTGATCCATCAGCTCGAAGCAGAGGTTTGCGGGATTGAGGAGGGCGGAGAGGGTATCCATATTGCTGTGATAATCGGGGACGGAAACGAAGAAATCGCCGTTGGCGATCTCTGCAGCCTTCCGGAATCCCTCGGTCATATGCCTGTAGGTCGGGTTGTTGGGATCGAGGGTCAGATCAAGAGCCGCCGCCTCCTCAGCGATGGAATAGCACCAGGAGGTAGTGGTTCCCGGCTGACCGACCAGCGTTCCGCCAAAGAAAACACCGCACTGGTCAGGACAAAGATCGGCATTATAGAAAGGCATAGCCTCTCCGTAATGGACAATATTCCGGATGTACCGGGCGTATTCGGTGGGGGAAGAAGTGTAGTCCCCCTTTTCGGCATCCGCCATCCGACGGACGTAGGTATTGTCATAGCTCATTTCTGCAGGATTGTAGTCATCCTTGGGCGCGGTTACGCAGAGGAAGGGGCGGCCGATCCACTCCTTATCCCAAAAGGACTGGCAATTCTTTTTTGCTGTGGCCAAATCGTTTCCGCGAAGCATAATACAAAACCTCCGTATCGGTTGTTTTTATGTTATGGTGCAATCAATGGAAAACAATCAGCTGAGCTTCCGGAGCAGCTCGCAGTAATAAGCGACCAGCTCAAATTTTGCATCGGGGGCAATCCGGTGGTCGGGACAGGGGAGATATCCGCCCAGATCAATCAGCTTTTTGAGCCGCTCGATCTCTTCCTCCACCGCCTTTTTATCCCGGGAGAAAACGTTTTTATTCATTCCGCCAACGCCGCGGATCTGGGGACCGTACTTGGCCCGCCAGTCACCGATATTTCCGCCCCAGGTGCCGACCTCAATGGGGAACATAGTGTTGACACCGTTCTCCAGCCAGATGGGGACCAAAGAATCGATCCAGCCATCGCAGTCCACCGAAACGATCTTAATGCCGTGGGCGGTGAAAAGGTCGGTCATTTTCTTATACCAGGGCCCGATCAGCTCCTCAAATACCGCAGGGGAAACGAGAGGACCGTTTTTATAGCAGATATCCTCCCAGAAATGGGCATAATCAAAGGTTACGCCGGTTTCCATCACACCCTTGGCAACCTCATAGCCCAGTCCACAGATGGTGTCAACGATCTCAACGTAGAGCTCTTCGTCATCCACGTAAAGGTAGGAAAGCTCCTCCACACCCAGCATATTCCGCATTTGGCCGATCAGAGAGCCGGCGTGGAAGCCGATGGGATAGCTCCGGTCCGCAGGAGCGGGGAGAGCGGCGAAAACCTCCCGGTTGACTCGGTCAGCGTGCATCTGAAGACGGGGCAGGTAAAGCTCCTCCCAGGCCTCCCGTCCGGTCAGTGCGGTGCCGATATGCTCGGGAATCGAAACCGTTCCCGGGCGAACGCGGCAGATCAGGCCAAAGCCGTCCCGAATAATCTGACTGCCATCCTCCTTTTCCTCCAGCACAACGCCGGGGATGGGGGGATCGAAAAGGTTCTTGCCGGGGATGCAGCTGTTCCAGTTGAAATCAAAGCCCAGTTTTTTCATAATGCTCTGATCTCCGACGGAGTTATCCCCCTCGTGGATATAGCTATCCGACTCTTCTTTGGTAATGTAGCCTTCCTTGCACCATTTTTCGGTGGTCTCCGGCCAATAACCGAAGGAAACTACCGGGAGAGCGGTGTGTTTTTCGTAATTCAGGATGGCAAGTGCATTTTCTCTACTGTTCATTTGATTCACCTTTTTGAGGGAAGGGATGTGCCTTCCGGTATTTTGCAGGGGTAACCCCCACGTGCTTTTTGAAGATCTTGATAAAATAGGAAACATCCTTGAAGCCCACCAGGTTGGAGGTCTCCTCACTGGATAAGCCCTCCAAAAGGTGGGTTTTGGCGTGATCGATCCGGACGCGGGTCAGATAATCGATGAAGGTCGTTCCCATTTCGTCGCTGAACAGATGGCTCAGATAACAGGAGCTGACAAAGATTTTCTTTGCCAGCATACTTAGGGTAAGCTCGCTGTTTCCGTATTCATTATGAATATATGCGATGGCGGCGGCGAGATTTGCGTGGGCTGCCCTTCCGCCCCGGGTTTGACAGACAAGATCCAGGTATTCATCCAGAATCTCAATGGTAATATAACAAATACCTTGATAGTCAATATTATCCAGCAATAAGCCGGAGGATTTTTTGACGATATCCGCCAGGTCGGTGATCTCTGCACCCACCTCAACTGCCGTCCGGGAGAAGAAGGCCATCAGCTCATAAAGCTTTGCCTTGATAATATTCAGGTCGCCACCGGCATAAAGGAGGATCTCCGCCAAAAGGGTATTGATGACCGATCGGGCGGCTTTTTTATCCCCCAGACGGACAAAAGCAATCAGCTCTTTTTCCAGCTCTGCCGGATATTTATGGTAAGTGCCCTGCTCCACCGTCCGCTCCAAAGTGGCAAAGTCCCGCTGCAGCTCGGCGTATACCCGCTCCCGTTCGGCAGATTCTGCCCGATACTGCCGGTCCTTCTCGCTCATATGCTCCACCATCAGCATCAGCATATCCGCAAGACCGGTCATCGTCTCGCAGGCGACCTCCTTGATCTCAGAGATCCGGAAGGCTTCGTTTTCCACGTCAATGCCGACAGTCCGGCAACGGTTGAGAAACTCCTCCTCGAAAAAGTCCTCCTGACCCCATAAGCAGACCGGGCCGGTGGTGATGTATCCCACCGCCGCATCTCCGGCAAAAACAGGAGTGATGCAGAGAACCAAACCGCAGGCCGTTTCATAAATATAAGCTTTTTTCAGCTCGGCGGATTTCTTTCCGCTGGAAACGATCTTCTCTCTGCAAAGGGGGGAATCCTTCACCAGGCCGCAAACACAGCCACTATTTCGGACAGCAAGATGCTCCGTCCCCTCGGTATCGTACAAGGCGACGCTGACTCCGGTAGCTTTATGATAAATGTCAAAAAGTTTTTGTAGCTCCTCAAAATTGAGCAGCCGATTCAGCGGAGTTTGTTTCAAGGCAATTTCCTTCCTGAAAGAGCATGGGTGGCTCGAATATATACTATAATACTACCCGAAACGGACAGAAAAGTAAAGAGCAACTTTTAGAAAAACCAGAAGGAAAATCAGGCAAAGAAGGCGCGGGCACGCTCTGCGGCAGAGGCGGCATCGGAGGTGTAGGCGTCAGCGCCGATCTCATCGGCAAAGGCCTGGGTAACAGGGGCACCGCCGACCATAACCTTTACCTTATCCCGCAGTCCGGCGGCCTTGATGGCCTCAATGGTATCCTTCTGGGAGATCATAGTGGTGGTCAACAGCGCAGACAGGCAGACGATATCTGCGTTATGCTCTTTAATTGCAGCAACAATGGTCTCGGGAGCGCAGTCAACCCCCAGGTCAATGACCCGGATGCCGGTGCCCTCAATCATCATCTTAACAAGGTTTTTACCGATATCGTGCAGGTCGCCCTTCACGGTACAGATCAGAGCGGTACCAACCGGCTCAACACCCGATTCGGCCAGCGCAGGCTTTAAGACATTCAGCGCCATATTCATTGCCCGGGCGGCGATCAGTACCTCGGGAACAAACACTTCATTTTTCTTGAACCGTTCGCCCACAGCGCCCATCCCCACAACCAGAGACTCATTCAGAATATCCTTGGCGGGAGTGCCGTTTGCCAGCGCCTCCTGCACCATTGCGGCCAGATCCTTTGCTTTTCCCTTCTGCAGAAGGAGGGACATTTCTTCAAAACGTGCCATGTGTATCATCCTCCGAAAGATATTTTTCGTTATTTTAATTGTACTGGTCCTGCATTGAAAAGTAAACGCAGTTGTTTGCTGAAAAAAGGTACTTTTTTGCGATACGGAAAAAAGAGAGCAAAAAAGTACCACTCAATAGCGAAAATTTCCCTTACGCATTTTTCCTCCCTTCGATATAATATGGGTAACCTACAAAGAGAGGTGCGCATTTATGAAAGAGAAAATCAATATGTATTTGTGGCTGGAGGAGCTTCGGAAGACGGAGGTCAAGGGGTCAATGCCCATCCTTTCCTTTCCGGGAATCCAGCTTTTGGGTTGCACTGTTCAGGAAATGATCTCCTCCAGCGAAAATCAGGCGGAGGGGATGCGGCTGATTGCCCAGCGGACCCCCTCCCTGGCATCGGTCAGTCTGATGGATCTTTCGGTGGAGGCGGAGGCTTTTGGGTCGGAGATCATCTTCAGCGAGGATGAGGTTCCCACCGTGACCGGCCATATTGTTTCCACCGAGGAGGAGGCGGAGGCGCTCCGCGTTCCCGAGGTAGGGGAGAAGCGGACCGGACTTTATATTGAATCCATCCGGAAGGCCAGCGAGCGAATCACCGACCGTCCGGTTTTTGCGGGAATTATCGGAAGCTTCTCTTTGGCAGGGCGGCTTGTGGATGTGACGGAGGCGCTGGTTTACTGCTATACCGAGCCGGATATGCTCAAAACCGTGCTGGAAAAGGCCACCGCTTTTCTGATTGAATATGCAAAGGGCTATAAGGCGGCGGGTGCCAACGGCGTGGTGATCGCTGAGCCTCTGGCGGGACTCCTTTCTCCCGACCTGGCGGCTGAATTTTCCGAGCCTTATATCCGGAAGATCGTTGAAGCGGTGCAGGATGAGAGCTTCCTGGTCATCTACCATAACTGCGGCAATTCCGCCATTCAGATCATTGAATCCATCCTTCGAACCGGTGCGGCGGCCTATCATTTCGGCAACGCCATTGATATGAAGGAAATGATGAGCCATATCCCGGCGAATATCATTGCTATGGGGAATATCGATCCGGCCGGTCAGTTCCGGAATGGCACTCCCGAGTCCATTGCTGCGGAGGTCAACCGCCTGCTGGAGGAGTGCGGAGAGTACCAAAACTTCGTTATTTCCTCCGGATGTGATATTCCGCCCCTTGCCAGCTGGGAGAATATTGACGCATACTATGCCGCCATTGACGTATTTTACGAAAATAAAAAATAATTAAAAGCCGGAGCGGGACTGCCTGCTCCGACTTTTTTCTTGCGCAAAAGGGCGAAAAATGGTATAATGACAGGGTATGATGCAAAGGGAGGCATTCAGAATGGATTTTTTGCAGTTGGCCGCAGACCGGTACTCGGTGCGGCGGTTTCAGCCCCGTCATCTGGAGCAGGAAGTGGTGGAAAAGCTTCTTCAGGCGGCACATCTTGCCCCCACCGGATGCAATTATCAGCCCCAGCGGCTTCTGGTGCTGAATACCGATTCCTCCATTGCAAAGCTGAAGGGCTGCACCAAATGTCACTTTGATGCCCCTACCGCCATCCTGGTCTGCTACAATAAACAGGAATGCTGGCGGAGAAGGTATGACGGCAAATCCTGCGGCGTATCGGATGCCTGCATTGTGGCGACCCATATTATGCTGGAGGCCGCCTCTATTGGGGTGGGCTCCACCTGGGTTATGCACTTTGACCCCGCCGCCATGCGGAGCATCTTTGCAATTCCGGAGGAGGTGGAGCCGGTCGCCCTCCTGACCCTGGGGTATCCTGCGGAGGATGCAGAGCCCAACCCCCTCCATTCTTCCTTCCGCCCGATGGATGAGGTCGTTCGGTACGACCATTTTTGAATTACCATAACGCAAAAAAGGAGATCCCTATGGCCATCACCACCGTTTTATTTGATCTGGACGGCACCCTTCTCCCAATGGATCAGGAGCTTTTTATTAAAACCTACCTCCAACGGCTGGGAGGCTATCTCGCCAATTACGGCTACGAGCCCAAGCCCTTTTTGGACGGCCTTTGGAAAAGCATTGGAGCAATGATGAAAAATACCTCCTCCAAAACCAACGAGGTGGTATTTTGGGAGAGCTTTTGCGCCATCTTTGGGGAGAAGGCCCGGGAGGACGAGCCTCTCTTCGATGCTTTTTACCGTACCGATTTTCAAAAGGTGCAGGAGGTCTGCGGCTTTGATCCTTTGGCGGCTGTGGCAGTCAACCGGGCAAAGGAGCTGGGTTTCCGGGTGGTCCTTGCCACCAACCCCGTTTTTCCTGCCGTGGCCACCCAAAGCCGAATCCGCTGGGCCGGGGTCGATCCTGCGGACTTTGAGTGGATCACCACCTATGAAAACTCCATCTCTGCCAAACCCAATCCCATCTATTATAACCGCCTGCTGGAGCAGCTGGGACTGACGGCAGAGGAGTGCCTGATGGTGGGAAATGATGTGGAGGACGATATGATCGTCCGGACGCTGGGAATGGAGACCTTCCTTCTGACCAATTGGCTGATCAATGAGAAGAATGCGGATACCTCTGTTTATCCCCAGGGGGGATACGAGGAGCTTCTCGCCTTTTTGGAGAGGGTAAAATCATAAAAAAGAGCAGAATCCCTCTTGACGAAACAGGTCTGTTTTTGTATAATAATCAGCGGTGCTTTGACATCAGCTCCCTTCGAGCGGCTTCCGAAAAACGGAGGCCGCTTTTGTCGGGCAGAAAATAAGAGAAAAGAGAATGGGAATATGTCAGTCAGATCGACCCACGTCTTTCATCACCACCATTTCACCGGAAAATGGACAGAAGCCTTTTCCGAACTGGGGGAGAAGGCGGTCTCCTTTGCAAAAAAGAATATCGTAATGATGGTGGCCTTTTTCGCCGCCCTGATTACCACCCTTTTTGTCCCGGTGGATGCGGCGTATCTGGGCTACTTTGATGTTAAGACCCTGACCTGCCTGTTCTGCGTGCTGGCGGTGGTCTGTGCCCTGAAAAATATCAGCTTTTTCTACCTGCTGGCGAGGAAGATCGTTCAGTGCTTCCGGACGGCCCGGATGAGCATTTTGGCGCTGGTGTATATTACTTTTATCGGCTCCATGCTGATTGCCAACGATATGGCGCTCCTGACCTTCCTGCCCTTGGGGTATTTCGTCCTTTCCACCACCGGAAAGGAAAAGTATATGGCCTTTACCTTTATTATGCAGAATATTGCCGCCAACCTCGGCGGAATGCTGACCCCCTTTGGCAACCCTCAAAACCTTTACCTTTATACCCGGTTTGAAATCCCTACCCTGGAGTTTATGGGGATTATGGCACCGCCCTTTGTGGTTTCGGTGCTGTTGATTACGGTGTGCTGCCTGTTTGTGAAGGCAGAGCCGCTGACCCTTTCCGGGGAGCAGATCCGGTTTGACCCCAAGCGTACGGCGATCTACCTGGTACTGTTTGCGCTTTCCATTGCAATTGTATTCCGGGGGATCCCTTATTGGATCGGCTTGATTGTGATTCCTGCAGCGCTGTTTTTTCTGGATCGCAAGGCGCTGAAGATGGTGGACTATCCGTTGCTGCTGACCTTTGTGTTCTTCTTCATTTTTTCGGGGAATATGGCCCGGATCGACGTGGTGCGGGAGGCTTTTTCCTACCTCTTGGAGCAGAGCACCCTCCTTTACAGCGTCCTTTCCTGCCAGATTATCAGTAATGTGCCCTCGGCGATCCTCCTTTCCCAGTTTACCGAAAATTATGCTGACCTGCTTGTAGGGGTCAATATCGGCGGAGTGGGAACGCTGATTTCCTCTTTGGCAAGCCTAATTACCTTCCGGGAATACTGTAAGCATAATCCCGGAAAAACAGGGTATTATATTGGTGTATTTTCTGCCTTCAACTTCGGCTTTTTGGCGCTTCTGACCGGCTTTATGCTTCTTTTGAAGGCGGCATTCTGATTCGGCAGGTGATAGGATGAGCGGTGTTTTCTCCAGAATATGGCAGATCGTGCGTCAGGTGCCCCGGGGACGGGTCACAACCTACGGTGCAGTCGCGCTTTTGGCCGGGAATCCCCGATGGGCAAGGGTTGTTGGGTATGCCCTCCATATTGCCCCGGAGGATGTTCCCTGTCATCGGGTGGTCAACCGCAAAGGGGAGCTTTCGGAGGCTTTTGTGCCGGAAGGAAAGCAGACCCACCGGAGTCTTTTGGAGGGGGAAGGAGTGCCCTTCCGGGAGGATGGTACTGTTTTGTTGGAAGAAGTCTTTTGGCAGGGAGAATAAAGAGTTGGCGCCTTCTTCGGAACGGCGCTTTTTCTTTTGCGTGATTGAAATAACGCTGTATTTATGTTATGATAAGAGAAAGACGAAAAAAAGGAGGCGGAAATATGGCAGACCGGTTGGCACAGTTGCAAAAGGCGGCGTTGGCGTTGCCCCTTCTTCCCGGCGTTTATATTATGAAGGACAAAACCGAGAAGATCATCTATATCGGGAAGGCGAAGATGCTGAAAAACCGTGTCTCCCAATATTTTCGTCCCGGGGAGAATCATCCGCCCAAGGTGGCGCGGATGGTCAGCAACGTGGATCATTTTGAATATATTGTAACCGCCAGTGAATTTGAGGCCCTGGTGCTGGAATGCAATCTGATCAAGGAGTACCGCCCAAAATATAATATTCTTCTCAAGGATGATAAAGGATATTCTTATATTGCCATCGGGGGCGGGGAGTGGAAGACCCTTGAGGCGGTCAAGCAGAAAACTGATCCCAACGCCACCTACCTCGGGCCTTATACCAGCTCCTTTTCGGTGAAAAATGCAGTGGAGGAGGCCAAGCGGGTCTTCCGGTTGCCTACCTGCGGCAAGCAGTTTCCGCAATGCGTGGGAAAAAGCCGCCCTTGCTTAAATTATCATATCAAGCAATGCTTTGCCCCCTGTCGGGGAAAGGTTACCCGGGAGGAATATAATGCCGCGGTGGACCAGGCAATCGCCTATATCAAGGGAGGAAATGAGGAGACCATCCGCCGGCTGACCGAGCTGATGGAGTTCCACGCAGAGCGGATGGAGTTTGAAAAAGCCGCCGAAGCGCGGGATAAAATTGCCGCCATCCGGAAGATTGCCGACCAGCAAAACGTGATTTTGGATAAGGATTTAGATATTGACGTGGTGGCGGTGCGGTGCGGCGCGGAACGGAGCTGTGTGGAGCTGATCAAGTACCGGGGCGGCCGCCTGACTGATAAATCGGAGCAGTTTTTTACCGAATGCTCCGGGGAGGATGAGCTTCGCACCGCCTTTGTGCAGGGATATTATACCCTCTGCAACGACCTGCCCCGCCGGCTTTATCTGGACGGTCCGGTGGAGGATATGCCCCTTCTGGAAGAATACCTTGCCCAGCGGGCGGGGAGACGGGTTGCCGTTTCCATTCCCGAGCGGGGAGAGCCGAAACGGCTGGTGGAGCTTGCCTCTGCCAACGCCGCCGAAAAGCTTTCCCGGGGAACGGGACTTTCCGGCAAGGAGGTGGCCTCCTTGGACGAGCTGCGGAAGGTGCTGGGCCTGCCGGCCGTTCCGGGATATATTGAGGCGTATGATATTTCCAATATCGGCAGTGATACCATTGTGGGCGGAATGGTTGTTTTTGAGAACGGCAGACCCCTTCGGAAGGCATACCGGCGGTTTGAGATCAAGGATTTCGCCGCCCCCGATGATTATGCCGCTATGCGCCAGATGCTGGAACGGCGGATCGACCGGTATTTTGCCGAAAAGGATTCGGGAGAGGGGTTTGGACGGTTGCCTGACCTGATCCTGCTGGATGGCGGAGAGGGACACGTCCGGGCGATTTTGCCCCTTTTGGCACAGAAGGAATTTTCTGTGCCAACCTTTGGAATGGTTAAGGATTCCCACCATAAGACCCGGGCCATTGCCGCAGATGGGGGAGAGATCTCTTTGAAAAGTAACCGCGCCGGTTATAGTCTGATCTATACCATCCAGGAGGAGGTACACCGGTATTCCATTGCGTATAGCCGGTCCCGCCACCGGAAAACAGGGCTGACCTCCCAACTGACTCAAATCGAGGGGATCGGCCCCAAACGGACCGCCGCGTTGCTCTCCCATTTCAAGACGATGAAAGCGCTCCGGGAGGCCTCGGTGGAGCAGATCGCCGCCGTGAAGGGAATGAGCCGCCCGATGGCGGAACGGGTGTACCGCGCTCTGCGGGAGGAATCATAAAACAAAAAAGAAACGCTTGGAGGACCGGAAGACCGGTTGGATCCAAGCGTTTTTTTGATGGCTTTTACTGGCCGGCGATCTGCCGGGCCATCAGACCGAGCAGCTTTAAAGCGGCCCGGTGGGCGGGAGACTCCAGCGCCTCGCTGGCCCCTGTTTCCAGAGAAACAACCCCGGAAAACCCTGTCTCCTGAAGCGCTTCTGAGAAAGCCTTCCAGTCAATAATCCCGGTATAGGGGAAGCGGTGCTCGTCCCTTGTGCCGTTATTATCGTGGAGATGGAGAACCTTCACATACTCTCTCAGCTCCCGCAGGGCATCTGCCGGCTGAATTCTGAAGACAGCAGAATGTCCGGTGTCCAGACAGATTCGGAAGAGAGGATCATCCACCGCCTTGACAAATGCCAGAATCTGCGCCGGCGTGGCAAGAGAAAGGGCCGGCATCGGCATATTTTCCAGACAAATCGTTACGTTATACTGATGGGCGGTAGGGAGAAGCCGCCGGAAAAACTCCAGGCTCATCCGAAAAAGCAGCTCCGGATCGGGGTCGCTTTGCGTCCCAAAGGGCATAATGGGATGGATGACGAAATAATCGCACCCCAGCAGACGGGTTGCACGGATGGAGCGCTTCATCTTTTCCAGCCGTTCCTCCCGTTCCTCGGGAGTGCCATCCCGGGGCGGCCATCTCCAGGGGCCATGCACCTGGGAGATGCGGATCCCGGCTTCCTCCGCCTTTGCCCGCTCTGCTCGGGCGATGGCTTCCAAATCCTCCCCGTTGCATTGGTAGAGGGGATGGCTGGAATCCATCATACCGTAGTCCCCGCAGGTGAAGCCATCCTCCCGCATAAAGCGATACCGATCTGCGCCGTACCGCTCGTAAGAGCCAATGGTAATGCCGATTTCCATATTGCCGCAACCTTTCCTGTCAAAATCGGAGAAGTGTTCTTTTTAAGAGAAAATAAGCCGGGGAAAAGACTTCAGGCTTTTTCGTTTTCCTGATTCAAAAAGTCAAAAACCAGCTTTCTGGCCTTGAGAGAGGGCTCGGCCTTCCGCCATTCCGCTACCAGCCATTCCGCCCGGCGACTGACGGCAATCTTATAAATGGTGACTCCCTCATCCATCATCCGGCGGGTAAGGTCGGCCGCGGAGGGGGTGCGGTAGATGGGAAGAAACTCCTCTGCCGGTGCAGGTGTGCTTTCCGCACCGTTCAAGGGAAGGATGCCGTCCGCCCGGTAAATGTATTCCGCCCGGCGGACAAATTCCTCTGTCACTCCGAAATGCTCGGCAAGCTCCCAGGGCTCGGTTATTCCGCTAAGAAGGGCTTCCCGGAACATCGCAGGAGGGAGAAGGTCGTAGACCGCCCATTTATCTGCCCGGTATTCGTGGCGGGAGATCAGCTCAAGAGAGCTCCCCACCGAGTGGGTGGTGCCGGTACGGCAGTGACCGTATTCATGGGCAAGGATGCAGAGCTTTTCTTGCTCCGATTCGATCTGCCGGGAGTTGACGAAAATTGCCTCATCCTCATCCATCCGGATGGTGGCCGCCCGAAAACCCTCGTGATGGTACTCGGCAAGAAGAATGTCATCCTCCATGATCCGCTTTTCGTATTCCTCAACTGTCCGCATTCTTCTTCCTCCTTTCCCTGCCGAAAACGCGCGGTGTCCTTCTATCTTACGAGCGCTCAGCTCTGCGGCGCTCCTTGAGAATCGCCGCCATATCCAGCAGGATCTTTTTATCCTCGTCGGTAAGCTCCCGGCTTTCGTCGCTCATTGCGTAAGTGAATGCGTCAAAGCCGGGGGCAATGGCATCCCGATAAAGGTAGTTTGCATCCACATCCAGTGCTTCAAACATCCGGTAAAGCACCTCTTTTTTTGGATGACTGGTTTCATTTTCATAGTTGGTCACGGCCGATGCCGTCACCCCGATGCGGTCAGCCAGATCCTTCTGGGTCAGCCCTTTGGCCTCTCTGGCTTTTCTGATCTGATTCCCAAACCCCATCTTTCGGCGGAAAAACTCCGCCTTCCCTCCTTTATTTGACATTGGAACATTCAATATACAATAAAAAAGACTTTCTTCCAAGGTTATTATACTGCCATCTCCTGCGTTTGTCAAGAAAAAATATCAAGATTCTTGATGATTTGCTATTGACAATAAAGAATACTTGATTTATTATAGATATAACATCAAGTTTCTTGATATTTGGAGGATGAATTGTGAGTATGCTTTGTTATTGTGGGTGCAAGGAATGTGATGGATGCCAGTCCTGTCGGGAAGATGCGACACCCCCTCCTTTCCGGGACGATCCCCCCATCCCGGACAGACAGATCCGGCCGGTCAGCCGGGAGGAGCTTTCCCAACTGAAATATCTAAACCGGGAAATCGAGGGGGAAAAGAGACGGTTGGCTGAGCTTCGGAGCCGGATCAACAGCCGGATGGGGGCGACCCTTTCTCCTGCCGAGCAGGAGTGGCTCCGGGCAGAGATTGCTACCGCCGAACAACTGATCGACAGCAAGATCCTTTACGCCATGGCGGAATATAACCGGCTTAACCGGTATATTGCATCGGTGGACGACTCCCTGATCCGTCAGATCCTGGCCTACCGGTATATCAATAACTTTACCTGGGTACAGGTTGCAATGCACATCGGGGGAGGAAATAGTGAGGAGGGAGTGCGGAAGGCACACGACCGTTTTTTGAAATCACAGGGGATCGATTGAGGTGCTCTGCGGTTGACATTGGAGAACGTGTTTGGTAAAATAGAATGGGTATTTTTAAGCGTTCTGCAGGAAGGAATGCTTGGCAAAGAAGGGGGATGGAAATGTCCAAAACCATTTATATTTCAGATATGGACGGCACACTTCTCGCCCCCGGCGGGGTGCTTTCCCCTTTTTCCGCGAAAAACCTTGCCGCACTTTTGGAGGAGGGGCTCCCCTTCACCGTTGCAACGGCCCGGACATCTGCCACCGTTCCCAAGATTTTGCGGGAGGCGTTGCCCCGTCTGCCGGTTATTCTGATGAACGGTGCCTGTCTTTACGACCTGCACCGGGAGAGCTTTGTGGATATCCGTCCCATTCCCCGTCAAAAGCTGGCAAGGCTTATCCCGATGCTTCACCGGCACAACCTTTCAGCATTCCTTTACTCGGTAGGCCCCAAGGGGGAACTGCTGGTTAGCTACGAGCATACCGACATTCCGGGGGCGGAGGAGTTCATTTCGGAGCGCCGCCGCAAATACGGAAAGGTCTTTACCCTGGTCACCTCTCTGGAGGAGTGTTTGGAGCTTCCGGCCCTCCATATTGCCCTTTCGGGTCCCGAGGAGCTGCTTGCACCGGCCTGGGAGGAGGCCTGCCAGATTGCCGGGCTGAACGTGGAATTTTACCGGGATGTTTACCACCCGGGAATGTTCTTTTTGGAGATCGCTTCGGCGGAGGCCTCCAAGAAAAATGCCGCGCTCCGGTCTGCCGAAATGGCCGGTGCGGAGCGGATTGTCGGCTTTGGGGATAACCGAAATGATCTGCCTCTCTTTGCGGCCTGCCACCATTCCTGTGCCGTCAGTAACGGTGTGCCCGAAATTCTGGCCGCCGCCACAGAAATCATCCCCTCCAACGAAGAGGACGGTGTCCTCCGCTGGTTGATTGAAAATACATCTTACGGAGCAGCCCTCCGGGAGGTTTAATTATGGACCGGTTTGACATTCTTCATACGACCCAGCTTTACCAATGCAGTGACCCGGCCTATCTGGCCGAGCAGACCCGCCTGCGGGAGCTTTTGTACGAGTATAATCATTCCCGCCCTGCGGAACAGGACAAGCGGGATGCCCTTCTTTCGGAGATGTTTGCCGAGATCGGAGAAAATAGCTTTATTGAAGCCCCGTTTTATGCCGGATGGAGCGGAAAATTCGTTCACTTCGGGAAAAATGTTTATGCGAATTTCGGTCTGACCCTGGTGGATGATACTCATATTTACGTGGGAGACTACGTAATGTTTGGCCCCAATGTGACCGTTACCACCGCCGGGCATCCCATTCATCCGCCCCTCCGGGAGCAATGCTACCAGTATAATGCCCCCGTCCGGATTGGAAGAAACTGCTGGATCGGTGCAGGAGCGATCATTCTGCCGGGGGTGACCATCGGGGAAAATTCGGTGATCGGTGCGGGGAGTGTCGTCAATAAGGATATCCCGGCAAACGTGGTGGCGGTGGGAAATCCCTGCCGGGTGCTTCGCCCCATTGGGCAGAAGGACATTGAAACCTACTTCCGGGGAAGGCCTGTCCCTGCGGAATTGATTGATTGAGGAAAGGATCATTTATGGAAGAGCAAACATTAGCGCCGGCTCCCGAAAGCCGAGCCATCCTTGCCGGTCTGGATACCGGGGAATACGATGCGGAAACCTCTCTGGCGGAGCTGGGAGAGCTTGCCGTTACCGCCGGTGCGGAGGTTATCTGTGAGGTGCTGCAAAAGCGTCCCGCGCCGGATAGCGCTACCTGCCTGGGGCGGGGGCGGCTGGAGGAGATCCGGGATCTGGCCGAGGCAAATGACGTGGACCTCCTTGTTTTCGATACGGAGCTTTCGGGCACTCAGATCCGGAATATTGAGCAGATCACCGGGGTGCGGACCATCGACCGCACCACTTTGATTCTGGATATTTTTGCCCTCCGTGCCACCAGCACCGAGGGACGGCTTCAGGTCCTTTTGGCCCAGCTGAAATACCGCTTGCCCCGTTTGACCGGACAGGGAATTGCCCTTTCCCGGCTGGGTGGCGGTATCGGCACAAGAGGCCCGGGTGAAACCAAGTTGGAAAGTGACCGTCGGCATATTCGTCGGCAGATTTCGGCCATTGAGGAGCGGCTCCGGGAGGTGGCCAAGCGCCGCCAGGGAATCCGGGAGCGCCGAAAGAAAAATGAGGCGGAGACTGTTGCCCTGATGGGGTATACCAACGTCGGGAAATCCACCCTTCTGAATGCCCTGACCGGAGCGGGTGTTTTGGCGGAGGATATGCTTTTTGCCACCCTTGATCCCACCGCCCGGAAGCTTCGTTTGCCGGACGGAAGAACGGTGATCCTGACCGATACGGTTGGGTTGATCCGCCGTCTGCCTCACCAACTGGTGGAGGCCTTTCGTTCCACCTTGGAGGAGGCGGTTTACGCCGACCTGATCTTAAACCTCTGCGATGCCTCCGATCCCGATGCCGAGCTGCAGCGCACCTTGACCCGTCAGCTTCTGGAGGAGCTGGGCAGGGGAGACCGCCCGGTACTGACCGTTTATAATAAGTGTGATCTTGCTCCCGATTTCCACCCCCCCGCGGACGTGGAGGGTGTTTGCATCTCCGCCCGGACGGGGGAGGGGATCGACCAGCTTTTGACTGCCATCGCCTCCGAGCTTTCGGGGAAATTTCTGCGGATTCGGCTGCTTCTCCCCTTTGATAAGCTGGGGCTTGCCGCCGAGCTGCGGGAAAATGGAAAGCTCTTTGCCGAGGAATACCGGGAAACCGGGTTGTATCTGGACGTGCTGGCGGAGCGGGCAAAGCTATATAAATACGAGGAGTATCTTTATGACGATTCCAACCATCTTTGATTCCCACGCTCATTATGACGACGACCGCTTTGATCCCGACCGGGAAGAGCTGATTTCGGGGCTTTTTTCCGGTCCGGTGGAATATATCATCAACCCGGCCTGCGACCTGGCCTCCTTCCAAAAGGTGCTTCAACTTGCCCATACCTTCCCCCGGTTTTACGCTGCTGTGGGGATTCACCCCCACTCTGCTTCTGAAGCGGAGAAGGACCTGGAGCAAACCCTTGCCCGCCTCGCCACCGACCCCAAGGTGGTGGCCATCGGAGAGATCGGGCTGGATTATCATTACGATTTCAGCCCCCGCCCCAGGCAGCTGGAGGTGTTCAGCCGTCAGCTGGCGCTGGCAAAGCAGCTGGAGCTTCCTGCCATCATCCATAGCCGGGAGGCCACCGCAGACGTTCTTGCTCTGCTGGATGCCCACCGTCCCACCGGGGTGGTGCATTGCTTTTCGGGGAGCGCCGAAACGGCAAAGGAACTGCTGGAAATGGGGTATTATATCGGTTTTACCGGAAGTGTAACCTTCAAAAACGCACGGAAGCTGGTGGAAGCGGCGGCAGTCATCCCCGATGACCGGCTCCTGATTGAAACGGATGCCCCTTATATGGCTCCCGAGCCCTACCGGGGCAGGCGGAACGATTCCTCTCTCATTCCTGCCATTGCAATGCGGCTGGCAGAAATCCGGGGTGCCACCCCTGACGAGATTCTCCGCATCACCCGGGAAAATGCCCTCCGGCTCTTTTCCCGGATCGGGGCAGAAATTTGATTTACCGAAGGGATCTGACAGAATGTGGCGTAAGTTTTTCTCCTATTATAAGCCGCACAGGAAACTTTTTTTACTGGATATGTCCGCGGCCTTTTTAGTGTCGGTGGGGGATCTTTTTTACCCTATTATTACGCGGAATATTATCAATGAATATATTCCCAATAAAGAGCTACGGCTGATTCTGATCTGGGCGGCGGTATTGCTGGGGATCTATCTTGTCCGGCTGGTCCTCAACTATATCATCGACTATTTTGGGCACAAAATGGGAGTTCTGATCCAGTCGGATATGCGGGAAAAGCTCTTTTCCCACCTGCAAAAGCTCCCCTTTTCCTTCTTTGACGAAAATAAAACCGGTTCCCTGATGTCCCGGGTGGTCAACGACCTGATGGAGATCTCGGAGCTTGCCCACCACGGTCCGGAGGACCTTTTCCTCTCCCTGATGCTTCTGATCGGTTCCTTTACCGTGATGATGACTATGAACCCCTGGCTGACCCTGATTATCTTTGCCTGCCTGCCCTTTTTCGTCCTTTTTGCGGCAAAAACGCGGCTCCGGATGTCCGATGCCTTTGCCCGCACCCGGAAGGAGATTGCCGAGGTCAATGCCGACGTGGAAAACAGCATTTCGGGTGTTCGGGTGTCCAAGTCCTTTACCAGCGCCGAAACCGAACTGAAAAAGTTCCGCCGCTCCAACGCCGCCTTTGTCAAAGCGCGGTTGGTAGCCTACCGGGTAATGGCGGAGTTTTTCTCGGGGATGAATTTCTTTATCAATCTGTTGAACCTTGTTGTGCTGGTGGCGGGCGGCCTGTTTACTTATTACGGAATGATCAGCGCCGGCGATTTTGTGGCGTATCTGTTGTATGTCAATATCTTTTTTGATCCCATTAAGCGGCTGGTCAATTTCATTGAGCAGTACCAGTCGGGAATGACCGGCTTCCGCCGATACCTGGAAATTCTGGATACCGAGCCCGAGCCGGAAGCCCCCGATGCCCGGGAACTGACCGATGTGAAAGGGGATATCGTCTTTGACAAGGTCAGTTTCGCGTATAATGAAAACCAGGATATTCTCCATAACGTCAGCCTGACCATTCCCGCAGGGAAAACAGTTGCCCTCATCGGTCCCAGCGGCGGCGGAAAGACGACCCTCTGCCACCTGATCCCCCGATTTTACGAGATCAGCGGAGGAAAAATTACCGTTGATGGGAAGGATATTCGCAGTCTGACCCGCCAGTCTCTCCGGCAGAATATTGGGATGGTTGCTCAGGATGTCTTCCTTTTTACCGGCACCATCCGGGATAATATTGCCTACGGTACCCCCAACGCCACCGAGGAGCAAATCCGCCGGGCGGCAGAGCAGGCAAATCTTGCCGAGTTCATTGCCGGTCTCCCCGAAGGGTATGATACCTATATCGGGGAGCGGGGAGTCAAGCTTTCAGGCGGGCAGAAGCAGCGGATCTCCATTGCCCGGGTGTTTCTGAAAAATCCGCCCATTCTGATTTTGGATGAGGCAACCTCCGCGCTGGATAACGTGACCGAGGAGGCCATCCGGCAATCCCTGGAGAAGCTTTCCCAGGGACGGACGACCCTTGTGGTTGCCCACCGGCTTTCCACCGTCCGGGATGCGGATGAGCTTTTGGTGATGACCGACCGGGGGATCGAGGAACGGGGCACCCACGCCCAGCTCCTCGCCGCTGACGGAATCTATGCCACCCTCTACCGAACCCAGTTTGAAAACTAACCCACTCAAAATGAGGTAACGATCATGACAAAAATCCTTCTGATGGGGGATAGCATTGCCCGGGGGTATAATGCCTCCATTTTGGGCAAAAGCTGGTTTCCTCTTTTCTGCCGCCAGTTGGAGACTGCAACCGGGCTTGCAATTTCTCCCACCAATCATAGCTCCGGGGGAAGATGTATGACCCCCCGCTGTCCGGCCTATGGGGCATCCACCAAGCCTGCCGTTTTGGAGTCTGCTCCTGCGCTTTTTGGAGAGGAGT
The DNA here is from genome assembly GCA_017466885.1 of Oscillospiraceae bacterium. Taxonomy (GTDB): domain Bacteria; phylum Bacillota; class Clostridia; order Oscillospirales; family Ruminococcaceae; genus RGIG4130. The sequence continues at coordinate 24,311 of JAFTTH010000017.1, read as the reverse complement.
GGGACCTGATTATTCTTGCCTGCGGGCATAACGATTACCGCGGTGGAATCTCCCCCGAGGTATTCCGCTCAGAGTATGATGCGCTCCTTTCCGCCGCCTCCCAAAGCGGCCGGATGGTGATGGTCTCTTCCCTTTACAATACCCTGGATAAGGGTTATAAGCATATGCCGGACTTCTGCCGGAATACCCTCCCGGTGGAGGAGTTTAACACCGTCCTTTCCGAGCTTGCAATAAAATACGGCGCCGCCTATGCTGACGTTTACACTCCCTTTTTGGCGGCCCCCCACCTGATCGATCCGGACGGTCTGCACCCCACCGATCAGGGGCATCTTCTGCTGGCCTCCGTCTACCTGCAGACCGCGCTGACCTGCTTTCCCGACCTTGCAGGGAAGCTCCCCCGGGAGTCCCTTGTTTATGCCTTCCGGGAGCGGTACGGAAACCAGACCTTTTAGTCAGATTTCGAAAATTTTTTTCAATTGACTTTCCTTCTGGCTTATAGTATATTTTGCTTATCAATCTGCAAAAAAGGAGTCGAGCAACTATGACAGAACGGGAACGGTTTATCAAGTGCCTGAAGCGGGAGCCTATTACCGGGCGTGTCCCCACATTTGAATTGGTCTTTTTTCTGACGATGGAATCCATCGGCAAGGTTCATCCGACCCAACGGATGTTTGCCCAGTGGGATCAGATGTCCGCCAGGGAAAAGCAGTGCCAGATGGAGGATATGGCCGATTGCTATATTCAGATTGCTGAGAAATATCACCACAGTGCGATTTTCGTTCAACCCAACCCTTGGGATTTCGAGAATATCGTCCGGATTCTTTCCACCATCCGGGAGAAGAGCGGAGATCAGTATTATCTGATGCTCCACGGCGATCCCACCTTTGCCATTCCTGATGGGGCTCATATGATGGATTTCACCACCCGGCTTTTTGAGGAGCCGGAGGCATGTAAGGCGGAGGCCTCTGCATCGGTTGCCCATTATTTGCACGTTGCAGAAACGCTGGCGACTCATCATCCCGGCCTTTTGGATGGATTTGCTCTTTGCAGTGACTATTGCTTTAACGTCAATCCTTTTTTCAGTCCGGAGATGTTCTCGGAATTTGTAGCGCCCTACCTTTCCGAAGTGCTGGATGGCTACCGGGAAATGGGCTTTTATTCCATCAAACATACCGACGGAAATATTATGCCGATCCTTGATCAGATCGTGGACTGCAAGCCGGATGCCATCCATTCACTTGACCCGCAGGGCGGTGTGGATCTGGCCGAGGTCAAGCGGCTTTACGGTGATCGGGTGGCTCTGGTGGGAAATGTGAACTGCGGTCTCCTTCAGACCGGAACGGATGAGGAATGTGCTGCAGATGTCCGCAGGGCCTTGCGGGAGGGCATGCCCGGTGGAGGGTATATCTTCTCTACCTCCAACTGTGCTTATACCGGCCTTGCTCTGGAACGGTATGAGATGATGAATCGCATTTGGTACGAGGAAGGAATTTATCGCTGAGTTTAAGGGAGAGAAACTTTGGAAAGGAGGGCAGGGCGATTTCTGCTGGGCGACCGGAAACGCCGTGGAAAATGGCAGATGTCGGAATTATTTTATCGGGAGGAATGGCCAAGGGCGCCTATCAAATCGGCGTTATCAATGCTCTTTCCGAGTATTTTTCCCAAGGGCAGATCAAGGCCATCAGTGCCGCGTCAGTGGGCGTTCTCAACGGTTACGCCTTCGCCGCCGGAAAAATGGATGCCGCCGAGGCCCTTTGGCGGGAGATTCATTCCTCCCAAAAGACCTCGGGCAGCTTTATCACCTCTATGCTCCGGAGTGACTATCTCCAGGAGGCAATCGGCCGGATCGCATCGGAGGAGGATACCCTCTCGCCCTCCCTTTTTACCACTTTGCTCAATGTGTCCTCCCTGGGGGTCGAGTATGTGGATATCAAAAAGGTCCCTCCCTCCTCCCGGGTGGATTATCTGCGGGCAAGCGTTGCAATGCCGGGATTTAACCGGTCTGTCCTCTTAAATGAGCAGAAATATTTTGACGGTGCAATGATCGATAATATACCCGTCCACCCCTTTATTCAGAAAAAGCTGGATTATATTATCTGTGTCCATTTTGACGCATTCAACTATACCTTTGAGAGCGAATACCTCAATAGCCGGATCCTTAAGATTACCTTCCCGGCCGATCATATTGTCCGCAACTCCGTCTTTTTCCGGGAGGATTCCATCCGGTATATGATCCAGACCGGATACCAAAATAGTAAAATCCTCTTTGATTCGGTCTTTTCCGGCGGCACCGAAGATGTGGAAGGAATCTATAAAAGCATTGCCCGGCTCAATCACTCCTCGGGCCCTCCCAGTCTGCGGATCACCGGGGATGTGGTTGTTAATAATCTCAATAAAGTCACCCGGCGGATCGCCCGGAGAAAAAAGATTTACGATTGACCGTCTGCGCTTTTGCAGGCGGTTTTTCTGTTGCGAAAAAGGGAATTGTGATATTGCTCTTTTTGTTAAGAAATTTATGTGCAGAGTAGCCAAGCAGAGATTGCCCGATTGTGCATCTTATTGATTTAGTTTTAGAAAACACAGAAAAAACAAACATTTTTGCTGTGTTTTGCTTGACGATTGAAAATTTTACGGATATAATATGATTAGTCGATTATGGAAGTCGATTCATAAAACTTCAAAGCAGAGGAGAAGCGTTATGTACGTCAAAGAGGTTGTTGTGCAGAATCAGGTCGGACTGTATGCCCGTCCCGCCACATATTTCATTCAGAAAGCAAATGAATATTCTTCTTCCATTTGGGTGGAGAAGGAGGAGCGGCGCGTCAATGCAAAGAGCCTTCTGGGTGTCCTGTCCCTGGGCGTTATGGGTGGTTCCACCATCCGCATCATTGCTGACGGCACTGACGAGCAGACCGCTGTGGATAGTTTGGTTAAGCTGGTTCTTTCCGGTTTCACCGAATAATCGTTATTTTGCCATATAAAAAAGTGGAGCTGAAGGTTTCAGCTCCACTTTTTGTTTACTCAATTACCTGGCGGATCAGTTCCTTGCAGACGGGAGAACAGTCGGAAATCTCCATCCCTCCGAGGATTGCTTCCTCCGCGGCGGAAAAGCCTGCTTCCGAGCCGGCGCAGATCCGGCAAAGCTCCTCTCCGGCCTGAAGCTTCTCTCCCTTGCGGCGGGCAAAGATGATTCCTGCCCCCAGGTCGATGGAATCCTCCTTTTTGACCCGTCCCGCACCCAAAAGGCCTGCGGCGTGGCCGATCCGGGCAGTATCGATCCGGGAAAGATACCCGCTCCGGGGCGCCTTGATGATCCGGCTGAATTTCCCTTGGGGGAGTCTTTCCGGCTGCTCCAGCGCACGGGGATCTCCCCCTTGCTGCTGGGCCATCCGGCAGAGCTTTTCAAAGGCTTTTCCGCTGGAAACGGCCTCCCCTGCTCTGACCCGGCAATCCTCCACTGTCCCGAGGCCCGAAAGAGCAAGCATCCGGGCGGCCAGCTCCACAGACAACCGGTAAAGCCGGTCATCGGCGCTTTTTCCCTGGAGAAGCTCGGCGGCCTCCCGTACCTCAAGACCGTTCCCCACACACCGGCCCAGCGGTTGATCCATATCGGTAATTAGGGCGGCGATCCGTCTCCCGGCCGATTTTCCGATCCCCACCATAGCCTCTGCTAAGGCAACCGAATCGGCCTCCTCCTTCATAAAGGCGCCGCTCCCGGTTTTGACATCCAGGACGATTGCCTGCGCGCCGCTGGCCAGTTTCTTGCTCATAATGCTGGCGGCAATGAGGGGGATACTATCCACCGTGGCAGTTACATCCCGCAGAGCGTAAAGCTTTTTGTCAGCAGGGGCAAGGGAGCCTGTCTGCCCGCAGATGCAGAGCCCCGAGCGGTTGGTGTAGTTCACCATTTCCTCCACCGTCAGCGCAGTGCGAAAGCCCGGGATGGACTCCAGCTTATCAATGGTGCCGCCGGTAAAGCCCAACCCCCGGCCCGACATTTTTGCCACAGATCCGCCGCAGGCGGCAACGATCGGCACCGTGATGAGGCTGGTTTTGTCTCCCACACCGCCGGTGCTATGCTTATCACAGGGGATCCCCGCCAGGGAGGAAAGGTCTGCCTGATCGCCGCTTTGAAGCATTGCCAGGGTCAGCTCGGACGTTTCATCGGCATTCATTCCGTTGATACAAATGGCCATCAGCAGCGCCGATGCCTGATAATCGGCAATCTCCCCCTTGGTATATCCCTGAATGAAAAATCGGATCTCATCGGGAGTGAGCGTTCCGCCATCCCGTTTTTTTGCAAGAATGGAATAGGTATTCATCCGGATCCCCCTTCCTTTTTCTATAACTATATCACGATGAGAAAAAATTCGCAAGATGATGGGTTTGTATTTTTTTCAGGAACGTGATATAATGAAGCCATCACTTCTTTGACAAGGAAGGTATATTATGAAAAAACAGGAAATTGCTCTGGAGGCGGTTCGCCGTCTGGAGGAGCTTTACCCCGATGCCCTCTGTTCTCTGGAGGCGGAGGAACCCTACCGGCTGCTGATTGCCGTCCGCCTGGCGGCACAATGCACCGATGAACGGGTCAATAAAATCACAGAGATCCTTTTTGATCGCTTCCCCACCCTCCAAAGCCTCGCCGATGCAGAGGTGGAGGAGATTGCGGAGATTGTCAAGCCCTGCGGCCTTTTCCGGACCAAGGCGCGGGATATCAGCGCCCTGTGTAAGATCCTTTTTTATGAGCGGGGTGGCCTCGTTCCCGATACCATTGAGGAGCTTTGTAAGCTTCCGGGTGTGGGTCGGAAAACCGCCAATCTGATCGTTGGGGATGTTTACGGTAAGCCGGCGGTGGTGGTGGATACCCATTGCATCCGGATCACCAACCGACTTGGCCTGGTGGCGGAAAAGGATCCCACCAAAATCGAGCATCAGCTCCGGAAGCTCCTCCCTCCCGAAAAAAGTAACGACTTCTGCCATCGGATCGTCCTTTTTGGGCGGGATATCTGCTCGGCACGTACCAAGCCCTTCTGCGACCGTTGTCCTTTGCAGGATATTTGCCAACATTACTCCACCGGAAAGGGAGATACCCGGAAGTGAAGATCGGAAACCATATCTTTGAAAAGGGTGCGGCCCTCGCCCCCATGGCCGGTGTGACGGATGCCGCTTTCCGGGCTCTTTGCCGTAGCTACGGCGCGGTTTATACCGTCTCCGAGATGGTCAGTGTGAAAGGCTTGACCTTTGGCGATCGGAAATCCCGCCAGCTTCTTGCCCTGGGGGAGGATGAGCTTCCTGCCGCCATCCAGCTTTTTGGGGACGATCCCGACTGCTGGAAAAAGGCGATCCCAATGGCGCTGGAGTCCGCTCCCCAAGCGGCGTTTATTGATATCAATATGGGATGCCCCGCCCCGAAGATTGCCGGAAGCGGCGGCGGTGCGGCATTGATGAAGGATCTTGCCCTGGCGGGACGGATCATCGAAACGGCGGTGTCGGTATCACCCTTGCCGGTAACGGTAAAGATGCGGCTGGGGTGGGACGATTCCCTCCGGAATGCCCCCCAGCTTGCCCGGATCGCCCAGGAAGCGGGAGCTGCGGCCATCTGTGTCCATGGACGGACCAGAGAGCAGATGTATTCTCCCCCGGTGGATATTGAGGGGATCGCCGCCGTCCGGGCAGAGGTTACCATTCCGGTCATCGCCAACGGAGATGTGACGGACAGTGCCACCGCCCTCCAGATGCTCCGCCGCACCGGCTGCGACCTGGTGATGGTGGGCCGGGGTGCCCTGGGACATCCCTGGGTCTTTGCGGAGATTGCCGCCGCCCTAAAGGGTGAGCCGTTGCCTGCCGTTCCGGCCCCTGAAGAGAGGCTGGAGATTATGGTGGAGCATATTCGGCAAATCTGCCGGAATAAAGGGGAGTATGTGGGCATTCGGGAGGCCCGGAAGCATGCCGCCTGGTACCTGAAGGGATTCCCCGGCGCGGCTGGACTGCGTAAGGATTGCGGAGAGCTTGCCTCAGTTGAGGATGCGCTTCGCCTGCGGGATAAGGCGTTATCTCTAATGATCGCCCAGGAAAGGGAGGGGTCGTTCTGCGGGAGTTTATAATTGAGAAAAACGATGCCGATCAGCGGCTGGATAAGTTTTTGGCAAAGGCTGTACCCACCCTCCCCAAATCGGCGCTTTATAAAGCCCTCCGCACCAAAAAAATCAAGAGGAACGGCAAACGGTGCGAATGCTCCGACCGTCTCTGCGAGGGGGACGTTCTGACTCTTTGGCTCAATGACGATTTCTTCCCCTCTGCGCCAACTGAGCTGGATTTTTTGTCTGTGCCGGGGGAAATATCCGTCCTTTATGAGGATGAAAACATCCTTCTTGCGGATAAGCGGGCCGGCCTTTTGGTGCACGAGGATGATACCGGTGTGCGGGATACTCTCATTAACCGGATCAAGCGATATCTTTACGATCGGGGGGAGTATGACCCTGCCAGGGAGCAGAGCTTTGCCCCCGCCCTTTGCAACCGGATCGACCGAAATACCTCCGGAATCGTGATTGCGGCAAAAAATGCCGAAAGTCTCCGTATCCTCAATGAAAAGCTTCGTACCCGGGAGTTGAAAAAGGAATATCTTTGCGCGGTGACCGGGACGCTCCCCAAAAAAGAGGGGCTCCTGACCGGATACCTGGAAAAAAACTGCGATAAAAATAAGGTTTTTATCTCTGATGCACCCATTCCCGGCGGAAAAACCATCAAAACGCGGTACCGTGTGCTGCGGGAGGAGAATGGACTTTCCCTCCTGCTGGTGGGACTGGAAACAGGGCGGACCCACCAGATCCGCGCCCAGTTTGCCCACGAGGGACATCCCCTTTTAGGGGACGGGAAGTACGGCTCCTGCGAGCTGAATCGTCGTTTCGGGGCGAAATATCAGGCGCTTTGCTCCTTCCGGCTGACCTTTGACCTCCCAACGGACGCAGGGTGTCTGAACTACCTGAAGGGAAGGACTTTCCAAACACCCCTCCCTTGGTTTGCGGAGGAGCTTTTTGGCGGAAATCTGCCCTTATAATCAAATCAACCCTTTTCGGAATCGGCATCCCCGGTGGATGCCGGTTTCTTTTTGTGAAAAATTTCCCGGAGGCTCAAAAGAAGCAGGCCGCCCGCAAAGAGCTTGGAAAGAAGATTTTCCCCCATAAATCCCGCCAGCCAAAAGCCGCAAAGCGCCCCCAGCGGCCCGAAGATTGCCGCCCCGAGAGCGACCCGCCACCGGACGAGATGGTGCTTGGCGTGGATCAGAAGGGAAATCAGTGCCACTGGGAGAAAAAAGAGAAGATTCATTCCCTGGGCGCGAAGCTGAGGGGTATCGGCAAAGAGGGTCAGATAAAGGAGAAGCACCCCTCCGCCGCCCATTCCAAGTCCGCCAATTACCGCAGAAAGCACCCCCGCCAAAAAGGGCACAAGCCAACCCATCCTCACTCCCCCTTAAGCCATCAGCAGGCGGATCGCCGCCCACGCCATCAATAATCCGAAGATTCTCCGCAGGATACTGGAGGGGATCTTTGGGAGCAGCAGTCCGCCGATCACTCCGCCAAGGATTCCGCCCGGCAGAAAGGGGAGAACGTCCTCCACCTGGAACTGACCCTTCCAAAGATACATTCCCACGCTAAACAGGGAGATGGGCAGAATCACCCCGATGGAGGTAGCGTGCGCCTCCTTTTGAGAGAGTCCCAGCTTTCGAAGCAACGGAACGGCAACCATTCCGCCTCCCGCACCAAAGAGCCCGTTGAGGATTCCTGCGAGAAATCCCAAAAGGGGCACGCCGCATTTTTGCAGAAGCTTGGCCGGTTTTTCCATTGTTATCCCCCATTTTCGGAGTGTTTTCCCGGTTAGTATTGGAGGAGAGAGGAAAATTATGCAGTAGAACTTGTTTGTTGTGTGACAGTAATTTAGAAAAACGAAGAAAAACATTGTTTGAGTGAGAAAACAAAAGAAAACATATCATTTTACTGATATATTGCGAGATTTGTTTTGCTTTTTGACCTTCTTTGACTTTGACTTTTGTTTGACCAACGCATATAATATAGTCAAGGTCAAAGATAGTCAAAGTCAATTTTTGATCAAAGAAGGTGTTATGATGAATATCAGTGATATGATTGCCGATACCATTCTCAGGATCCTTGAGGAGGATGGCATTGCCGAGATCCGTCGGAATGACCTGGCAGAACAGCTTGGGTGCGTGCCCAGCCAGATCAATTACGTGATCACCTCCCGGTTTCGTCCCGAGCAGGGATATATTGTAGAAAGCCGGCGGGGTGGGAGCGGATACGTCCGGATCACCCGGCTGAATATGAGCCGCTCCGGACTTTTGATGCACGTAATCAACTCTATCGGCGACTCGCTGGACGCCGGCTCTGCCCGGGTAATGACCGAAAATCTTTTCCACCGGGAGGTGCTGGGAGGGAAGGAAGCCCGACTGATCCTGACCGCCCTCTCTGACCATTCCCTGCGGGCAATTTCGCCGCCCTTGCGGGATCAGGTCCGCGCAGATCTGTTTAAGCAGCTTCTTGCCAGCGAGCTGCAGTAGATGACTAAACGGACGGTATTGTTCCAAGACTATATTTGAAGGGAGTTTTTTCTATGCTTTGCAGAAAATGCGGAAAACATAACGCAACCTCACATATTCGCCAGACGGTAAACGGTAAGACCACTGAGCTTTACCTCTGCGCCGATTGCGCCCGGGAGATGGGATTTGACCATCTTTTCACCCCCACATCCTTTGATTTCGACGACCTTTTCGGTGCCTTCTTCGGTAATAACCTTTTGAAGGGCAGCACCGCCCCCGCCCCCTCCGCCAAGCGTTGCCCCGAGTGCGGAGCCTCTTTTTACGAGATCAGCAAATCGGGCCGGATGGGTTGTCCCGCCTGCTACCGGAGCTTTTCGGAGGAGCTGATGCCCTCCATCGCCCGGATCCACGGTGCCACCAACCATACCGGCAGCCATCCCCGGGGCCCGGAGGAGACCATTGAGGTTGCAGCAGAGCCTTCCCCTGTGGAAAAGCTGAAGGCATCCCTCGCAGAGGCCATTGAAACACAGAATTTTGAGGAAGCCGCCCGGTTGCGGGATGAGATCCGCCGCCTGGAAGGGGCAGAATAAGGAGGAGTTGCTATGAATCAGACAAAATGGTTTTTGCAGTCGGGACCGGATCACGATATTGCCATCAGCACCCGGATCCGTTTGGCCCGGAATATCACCGATTACCCCTTTCCCTCCCGGATGAACGACCTGCAGCGGCAGGAACTGAATGAACGGATCGGGAAGGTTCTTTCCACCGCCGATACCGCGCCCCTTTCCTTCACATATTTTGATATGGAACAGACGGATGACGCTGTCCGGTGGTCAATGGTGGAGCGTCACCTTGTCAGCCCCCAGTTTGCCCGGTATCCCGAGGGACGGTATCTTTACCTGTCGGAGGATGAGCGGGTCAGCATTATGGTGGGGGAGGAGGATCACCTTCGGATCCAGGTGCTGACAGCGGGGCTCGATCCCACCGAAGGGCTTGCCCTTGCCCAAAAAATGGACGGGATCTTTGACCGCGCCTTCCGGTATGCCTTTGACCAGCAGTTAGGGTATCTGACCGAGTGTCCCACCAACCTGGGAACGGGACTGCGGGCCTCTGTGATGCTTCATCTTCCCGCCCTCCGGCGGAATGGATCCATTGCCCGGATTAGCTCCACCGTTTCCAAGCTGGGGCTGACGGTGCGGGGCGCCTACGGAGAGGGTACCGATCCTGCCGGAGATTTCTACCAGCTCTCCAATCAGATCACACTTGGAATTTCGGAGGAGGAAGCGGTCAGCAACCTTTCGGGGCTTGCGGGACAGATCATCCTTCAGGAGCGGAAGGCCCGCCAGACAGAAGCGGAGAATCATCTTGCCGTAGAGGACCGGACCTACCGTGCTTTGGGACTGCTGAAAAGCGCCCGACTGATGTCCGGAGATGAGTTTTTGAAGCTCTCCTCGGCATTGCGGATGGGCCTTTCTCTGCAGATCATCGACTGTGATACCTTGTTGACTGCTTTAAACAGTCTTATCTTTGATGTTGGGGCGGCCACCCTCCAAAAGGGAGCGGGGCGCTTGCTCCCCGAGCAGGAGCGGGATACCCTCCGCGCTCAGGTGATCCGGGAACGGTTGGAGTCTATTTGCCGTGACTGACCGGAGTGTTGTTATCGTTATTTGAGAAGAAAGGAGTGGGGCGCATTCATTGCGCCCCGGAAGTGACAATGTATCAATTTAACGGGTTTACCGAAAAAGCCAACGCCGTCCTGAATTTTGCCATCTCTGCCGCCGGCGAAATGGGACACACATATATCGGTACTGAGCACCTTCTTCTGGGGCTTGCCAGGGAGGAGCAGGGGATCGCCTCGCAGGTGCTGAAGGATGCCGGCATCACCGCTGACGGGATTCTTGCCCATCTGGAAAAGGAGGTGGGAAAAGGGATTCCCTCCCGCCTCTCTCCCGCCGATCTGACACCCCGTTGCAAGCGGGTCATTGAGATTGCGGGGAGTCTTGTCCGCCAGCTGGGGCAGAGCTATATCGGGACGGAGCATCTTCTCCTGGCGCTGGTCAGCGAGGAGGATAATTATGCCGTCCGCCTAATGGCCGCCCTTGGTGCAGACGTTCACACCCTGCAACAATCCTGCACCGATCAACTGAGCGGGAGCAAGGGCCAAAGCGGGGACACACAAAAGTCTGATTCCAAAAGCACCAAAACCGAAACCCTGGATAAATACGGCCGGGATCTGACCCAAGCTGCCCGGGAAGGGTCATTGGATCCGGTCATCGGGCGGAGCGAAGAGATTGAGCGGGTCATTCAGATCCTCTCCCGCCGCACCAAAAATAACCCCTGTCTGATCGGTGAGCCGGGGGTAGGGAAGACAGCCATCGCCGAGGGACTGGCCCAGCAGATCATTGCCGGGAATGTCCCCGAAACTCTGAAGGGAAAACGGGTTGTGACCCTTGATCTGACCGGTATGGTCGCCGGAACGAAATACCGGGGCGACTTTGAGGAGCGGATCAAGGCCTGCTTGGAGGAGGTCAAAGCCGCTAAGGATGTGGTCCTTTTTATCGATGAGATCCATACCATCATCGGTGCGGGAGCGGCCGAGGGGGCGGTGGATGCTGCCAATATTCTCAAGCCTTCCCTTGCCCGGGGCGAGCTTCAGCTTATCGGTGCAACCACCCTGGATGAATATCGCAAGCATATTGAGAAGGATGCCGCCCTGGAACGGCGGTTCCAGCCGGTCACGGTGGATGAACCTACCCCAGAGGATGCTGTTTTGATCCTGCAAGGGCTTCGGGATCGATACGAGGCCCATCACAAGGTAAAGATCACCGACGATGCGATTCTTGCGGCGGTCAACCTTTCTCACCGGTATATTTCTGACCGATTCCTCCCGGACAAAGCCATTGACCTGGTGGATGAGGCCGCCTCCCGGGTGCGGATGAAGGTTGTGACTGCGCCGCCCGATCTGAAGGAGATGGAGGATCAGCTCAAGCATCTTTCCTCTGAAAAGGTTGCCGCCGTCAATGCCCAGGAATTTGAGAGGGCCGCCCAATTGCGGGATGCAGAGCGGGCATTGTCCGAGAAGCTGGAGGCCACCCGAAGCCGCTGGCAGGAGGAAAACAGCCGCGCCACCGATCAGGTGACCGGCGAAGCCATTGCCGAGATCGTCTCCCTTTGGACGCATATCCCGGTCAAGCAGTTGACCAAGGAGGAAAGCCAGCGCCTGCTGGGAATGGAGGAGATCCTCCACAAGCGGGTGATCGGGCAGGATGAGGCGGTTTCCGCCGTTGCACGGGCCATCCGTCGGGGACGTGCCGGACTGAAGGATCCCAAGCGGCCCATCGGCTCCTTCCTCTTTCTCGGGCCCACCGGCGTGGGGAAAACAGAGCTTTCCAAGGCTTTGGCGGAGGCAGTTTTCGGGGATGAGGACGCTATGGTCCGGTTGGATATGTCCGAGTATATGGAGAAGCACACCACCTCCCGTTTGGTGGGTTCCCCTCCCGGATATGTCGGCTACGATGAGGGCGGTCAGTTGACGGAAAAGATCCGTCGCAAGCCCTATTCCGTTATTCTCTTTGACGAGGTAGAGAAGGCCCACCCTGACGTGATGAATCTCCTCCTTCAGATTTTGGAGGACGGCATTTTGACGGACAGCCAGGGGAGACGGGTGGACTTCAAAAATACCATCATCATTCTGACCTCCAACGCCGGAGCACGGATGATTACCGAAAAACGTTCCCTCGGCTTTGGGGATGCAGCCCCTGCCGCCGACGAAAAGGACACCCGGGATAAAGTGATGGGTGAACTCAAACAACTATTCCGGCCCGAGTTTCTCAACCGGTTGGACGATATTATTGTCTTTACCAAGCTTACCCAGCCGGATATTGAAAAGATCGCCGGAAAGATGCTGGAGGACCTGGCCGGACGGGTGAAGGGGCTGGACGTTACCCTGACCTTTGACCAAAGCTGTCTGGAGGAGATTGCCAAGGAGGGCTTTGACCCCGTTTACGGTGCCCGTCCTCTCCGCCGCGCCATTACCGCCAAGGTGGAGGACACCCTTTCGGAGCAGCTTTTGGATGGCACCGTCACCGCCGGAGATCGGATTCAGTGTCGCTGGGAGGAGGGGAAGGGCTTCCTCTTTGAAAAACTCCCTCCCGTCGAGTCTTCTGCCGATGCTTAAAAATGCGAATGCCGACCTGCACTGCCTGCGGGTCGGCATTTTTATAATTATTTTTCAAAAAGCGAAAAAAAGGCTTGCATTTTCTTTTTTAGGGTGGTATAATACTAATGCTCTCTCGATTCGGGAGAGGAACAGAATACTTTACGGAGAAGTCGCCTAGTTGGTCGAGGGCGCACGACTGGAAATCGTGTAACTGTTAAAAGCAGTTCGAGGGTTCGAATCCCTCCTTCTCCGCCAGAAAACGACAGATTCCGACAGGAAGCTGTCGTTTTCAACTAAATCCACCCTTGCGGGTGGGTGAAATCGTCTTCGACGATGAAATCCAACTTCGTTGGGTGAAATCCGCCTCGACGGCGGAAGGGTGGATTTAATTTCATCTGAGGCAAAGCCGAAGATTTCATCAGCGTTAGCTGATTTCATCCTTGCGTCAGCAAGGATTTCATTTTCTGTAAGAGTCCGAATTCATACGCAAATTCCCAAAAGTTTCTTTCTTGCAATCCTTTCACATTTCACCTGCTCTTATTGCGTTATGGTTTTCTTGGGTTAAAAGTCCGTTTTATGGGACAAGAGATGTGTTAAAATGAAACACCAAGAAGATCTGATGAAATGAGAGGTTGTTATGATGGGGCGAAAGATTGGCTCATTGGAGCTTACCGTTGATCAAATGGTCAGACAGCTTTCGAAAGCGTATGTTTCAATGATTAAATCCAATACAGAGCTCAGAAAATTCCCGTCCGTTATGCTTTGGGGGCCGCCCGGCGTTGGTAAATCGCAGGGAATTCGCCAAGTGGCAAAGGAAATTGCAGAAAAGACAGGAAAAAGGGTTGAAATAACCGATGTCCGCCTTTTGCTTTTTAATCCGGTGGATTTAAGAGGAATCCCTACTGCCAATAAGGATAAAACATTGGCAGTCTGGCTCAAGCCGAAGATCTTTCAAATGAATGATAGCGAAGACATGGTGAATATCCTTTTCCTTGATGAAATTTCTGCCGCTCCTCAATCTGTGCAGGCTGCAGCTTACCAAATTACCCTGGACCGAACGGTTGGCGAGCACCGGCTTCCGGAGAACTGTGTCGTTATTGCCGCAGGGAACAGAGTCACCGACCGCTCGGTTGCTTTCACAATGCCAAAAGCATTGGCTAACCGGCTTTGTCACATTGAAATTATCAGTGACAGCAGGAGCTGGCGCGATTGGGCCATCCGTTCCGGGATCAATCACATTGTGCTGGGCTTTCTGGATTATAATCCAAGTATGCTGATGAAGTTTGATCCGACTTCGGATGGGCTATCCTTTCCAACACCCCGCTCCTGGGAAATGGTTAGCAATATATTAAACTGCGTTTCGGAAAATGTTATGGAGGTGTATCCGCTGATAGCGGGATGTATCGGTGATGCGGCGGCGCATGACCTGTGTTCTTGGAGCGAGATATATTGTAAAGTTCCTGAAGTGAAAACTGTATTCAAAGGCACAGCCTATGATGTTCCTGTCAACCCGGAAGTGCTGTTTGCATTGTCATCCGAAATCTCAACCTATGCACAGGACCATCACTCCGATGATGAAATCAGAAATGTAATCGACTATACATCCCGGTTGCCGGTTGAATTCAAAAACCGCATTTTTAATGATCTATTGCAAATAAGGTCTATTCATAGATTGTTGTCAGGGATCTATGCCTACGATGATTGGTTCCTGAGATCCGGACACAACTGGGAAGATTATGGCTTATGATGACGGAACAGAGAAAAAGACGACTCAGAGCGAAAATACGAGCCTCCCGCGGAAGGTTGATGGAAACCCAGCCGTTCTTTGCGCTTCTGCTTATGTATATAAGGTTCGTCGCTGTGCGTGATATGAAAAAGATATCGACCAATGGCCGTTGCATATATTTTTCGCCTGATTTCATAGACAAGCTTTACAATTATGAGCTGGACTATATTCTTTGCCATCAGATGATGCATATTATTTTGGGGCATATATGGCGTCCGTATGACCGGGAAGGCGATGACTTCCATTTCGCCTGCGATATACGGCTCAATGCCCTGCTGGTAGATTGCGGTTTTACGGAGGAGCACTATGCCCATCTTGATTGTGTATACCGATCAATTCCGGGCACGGATGAAAATCCTGTCGGAATAACTCCGGACGAGATTTACAAGCGCTTGCCCTACAGTCTTTACGCCTTTGACGAACGGACCCGAAACAAATTCCTTATGGATAGTGACTTATGGTGGGACCAAAAAGATGACAGGGGAGACTCCGGTGAAGTCATCCTGGACCGTCCGGATTTGGACAGTATGCAGAGGGCAAAAAGGGGAATGGTTAGTGGCTTTTTGGGAGGGGACGGCGAGCTTCAGCAGGTGTGGAAGGATCGTGTCGCCTCGGCTGCCAGCGCGGCATCTTTGAAACGCAACGATGCGGATTTCGGCTGCGTTCCTGATTTTGTCAAGCGGATGATCGAAAAAATGAAGGAGCCAACCATCAATTGGAAAAGGGTTTTGGATCATTTTGTTCAGGAACGCATCTGCGATTATTCCTTCGCTCCGCCAGATAGACGCTTCTCGGATAGCGACTTCTTTCTGCCCGACTTCAACGAAAAAGAATTTATTTCAAAAGATGTGCTGTTTATGGTTGACACCTCCGGCTCAGTGGGAGATGAGGATCTGGCGGCCGTTTATTCTGAGCTGTGCGGAGCGATCGAACAGTTCGGTGGGAAGATCACAGGAAAACTCGGATTCTTCGATGTCTGCGTTACACCCCCATTGTCTTTTGAAAATGTGAGCGATATAATGAGCATTTTCCCTTATGGCGGCGGGGGGACCGATTTTGCTGTTATTTTTGATTATATACGCAATTGCTACAAGGATGAGTTGCCGGCGTGTGTCGTTATTTTCACAGACGGAGATGGCCCGTATCCGCCTCAGGAAGAAACCATGGGGATTCCTGTTTTGTGGGTGATCGATAATAACGATTTTACCCCGCCCTGGGGGAAAGTAACACGTATGATATCCGCTTCGCCGGAATGATTCAAAACGGGAGATTGAGATCGGTCACGTGTTTTTTGAGGTTTGCGAAAAAACGCCCTTTGCCCTTGCAGACCTTCCGCAAACGGGTTATAATATGTTTATAGGTGTCCGGTTTATTGGACAATTCCAGCCAAAGGAGCGATACAATGGCCAGAAGTGCGAATCAGAAAATCAAGATCCTGTATTTGATGCAAATTCTGCTGGAGCGTACCGATGACAATCACGGAATGACCCTGGAAGAGATCTCCAATGCGCTTGCCGAGTGCGGCGTGGAAGCTGAGCGCAAAACGCTGTATGACGATCTGGAGGTGCTGCGCGTTTTTGGCCTGGATATTGAGAAGCGAAAGGGCAAAACGGTCCGTTACCATGTGGTCAGCCGGGAGTTTGAGCTCCCCGAGCTGAAGCTGCTGGTGGATGCCGTTCAGTCCTCCAAGTTCATTACCCACAAGAAAAGCAATGAACTGATTAAGAAGATTGAAGGCTTTACCAGCCGTCACGAAGCGCAACAGTTGCAACGTCAGGTATTTGTCTCCAACCGGATCAAGACGATGAACGAAAGCATCTATTATACCGTCGATTATATTCACGATGCCATTAACAGCAATGTCAAGGTATCCTTCCAATATTTCAGCTGGAACGTAAAGAAAGAAAAGGTGCTCCGCCATAATGGAGACCGTTTTCTGGTCAGTCCGTGGGCGCTGACCTGGGATGACGAAAATTACTATATGATCGGCTACGATCATATCAGCGGGATGGTAAAGCATTACCGGGTGGATAAGATGCTCAACATCTGCCTGACAGAAGAAAAGCGGGACGGCGCCGAGTTGTTCCGGAATTTCGATATGGCGCTGTATTCCAAAGCCACCTTCGGAATGTACGGCGGCAAAGAGCAGGCCGTTTCCCTCCGTTGCAGTAACCGGATTGCCGGTGTTATCATCGACCGGTTTGGCACAAATCTCCCCTTCACCAACGTAACCGACACGCATTTTGACATCCGGATCAAGGTGCATACCAGTCCCCTCTTCTATTCCTGGCTGGTGGCCTTTGGTGCCGATATCACTATTCTGGCACCCGGAGATGTCATTGAGGAATATAAATCACTGGCCCACGCGGGTCTGGATCAATATCAGTAAACATTCAAAAGTGTGATGGAGCGAAATGCTGCATCACACTTTTCTTTTTTACAGTTTCAAAGTCCGGTTTATGGGACAATAACAGTGCTAAAATGAAATCATAACAGATGGAAAGGAAGATCGGAATGTTGGTAGCGCTTGCACTCATCATCGCAGTTTTGTACTTTCCTGTTGGTGTAATCCTTGCCCTGACAAAAAAGTATAAATAACCCAAAGGAGAATTGATATGCCGAATTTGGATGACTTTCATGCCTTTCAAAGCACAAGTGGCAATTCCGGTTCCGGTGGCGGGAGCGGAAAGGGCTTCGGTTGCGGGTGGGTCGTCATTGTGGTCGTTGTTGTTATGATCCTTTTTTTCGTCGTGCAGGGCACAAGCTGGGCAGCCCTTGAAACGCTTTTGGCATTGGGCATCATTGCGTTTTTCTTTGCGAGGCTGCTGTTCCGATAGGAACAACGGAATGAATATTTTTAATACCGGAAAGGTGAATAATGATGAGCTTCAAAATTGGGTTTGGGGCAGAAGAAGACCGGGAAGAAGGAAAAGCCCCTGAGACTACCCTGGCACAAACAGTCCAGACCCCTATCAGAAAATCGGTGGTAAATGTCCACTTCCCCGACCGGCATCAGACCTATACATATTACAACGATATGTTTGACCTCAATCGCGGCGATATCGTGTACGTGGATGGCCAACTGGAGGGGTTTCGCGGTCTCGTGGTAGAAGTCAATTATAACTTCAAGATCAGACTTTCCGATTATAAGCGTGTGATCGGTGTGGCGGATACGAATGTGGCCGGCAGATTTCATATGGCCGGCTCCTATATTGTCACCGACGATGAGACTGCACTGAAATACGACCAGGTGGTCACGTGGTTTAAGGCACCCAAAACTCAGGAGGAAGAATACGTTTCCTCCGGCGGTGACGAAGTTTTTAATCTCAATGACCTGAGCAGCATGAAAGCCAAAAGCGCAATCGTCGAGCGCGGCTACCAGTATTATACGGAGGACCGGGTGGTTTACATAGAACTCAGCCACGGCAAAGGCAGAGCACTCGTCACCGGCGGCGAAACGTATGATGTGGAGTTTTTTTACGATCAGGAGGAAATCCGGAATCTTGTGTGCAGCTGCTATTGCTGTGGCATTTGCAAGCACGAGTTTGCCACAATGCTGCAGCTGAAGGATATCCTTGCTGCGGTGAAAAAGGAGTATCCCTTGATTGAACATAATCATTATCTTTCCGCTGTGAGCAAATCAACTTTTTTTGAGTTCGCAATTGACAACAAAACAAAAGGGATCTTTGCAATCCAATAAGGAGAGTCTGACTATGAATAACAAAACCCGAAAGAGAAAACTGACAAGAGACCTTCATTGATTGATATTGTATAACCAAAAGAAGCCTCCGGGGAGACCCCCGGAGGCTTTTGCGGAAGGAAATGTATCGTTCAGCGGGGCTCCAGTCCAAAGCTGACCTGCAGGGCATGGTTGACCCGGTTCATACTGTCCGGATCCAGTCGTCCCATCTTTTCCTTCAGCCGTCGTTTGTCAATGGTCCGCACCTGCTCCAGCAGAACGATCGATTCCTTGGTCAGTCCGCAAAGCTCCGCGGAGACCTCAATATGGGTCGGAAGATTGGCTTTGTCCCGCTGGCTGGTAATTGCCGCGGCAATAACGGTGGGACTGTATTTATTTCCCACATCGTTTTGGACGATCAGCACCGGCCGGACACCCCCCTGCTCCGATCCGACCACCGGGCTCAGGTCCGCATAGTAAATATCTCCCCGTTTAACGGTCATTCTCCTCACTCCGATTTTTCAGTGGATTTTGTTCGGAACTATTGTTGCCGGATCTTTCTTGGATTATTCAGCAAAAAACGCTGGGGAGCGACGTCTTTGGTTCAGCCTATGATTTTACAGAGAAAAATGTGAGATTCTTTCTTTGCGGAAGGGGAAAAAGGGATTGAATTTCCCCTTCCTTTTTGCTATAATATCCGGGGACTGTTGCATAAAGAGGCTTTTTGCAAAATTCCCGGAATTTTTTACGGCGGAAGGAGCCGGCCCAATGAAAAATATTCTGTTCGTTTGCACCGGAAATACCTGCCGCAGTCCTATGGCGGAGGGACTTTTCCGCCGGATGGCGCCGGAGGGTGCTTATTCCGTGTCCAGCGCCGGTGTCTTTGCCAGAAAGGATGATCCTGCATCGGAGGAGGCTGTGGCTGTGATGGCCGAAAAAGGGATCGATCTTTCGGGGCATCGGGCCAGACTGCTGACCTGCGAGATGGTGGATCAGGCAGACCTGATCTGCTGTATGACCCCTACCCACGCGGCGCGCCTGCTGGGAGCATTCCCCCAGGGGGAGGAAAAGCTGCTGGTCTGGAATATTCCCGACCCCTTCGGCGGGGATGACGAGATCTACCGCGCCTGTGCCCGGCACCTGGAGGAGCAGGTGAAGACCCTTCTTGCCGATTTAGAGGCTTAAACTTAGATAACAATTATCATTGCTAAAAGGAGAGAACATTCCCAAATGGACGACCGATTATCACAGATTCAGATCCGCTTGATGGAGCAGGAGGATATTCAAGCTCTTGCCGATTTGGAGCGGGAGGTTTTTTCTACCCCCTGGAGCTATGATTCTCTTTACGAAGAACTTTCCAATCCCCTTGCGGCGTTTTTTGTCGCGTGCGACGGTGCAAAGCCGATCGGATATATCGGAATGCACTATATTATTGACGAAGGCTATGTGACCAATATCGTCGTGGCACCGGAATATCGCCGGCAGGGAATTGCCCGCCGCCTTCTTCGGACTGCCCTGGAGTTTTCGGAGGAAAACGCTCTTGCCTTCCTCAGCCTTGAGGTTCGCAAGTCCAATGATATTGCCATTGATTTTTACCGCTCGGAGGATTTCGAGATCACCGGTGAGCGGAAAAACTTTTATACAAACCCTTCAGAGAGCGCCTATATTATGACCCGGCGCCTTTGAGAAAAGGAACGGTACAATGCTTATTTTAGGAATTGAATCCTCCTGCGACGAAACGGCGGCCGCCATCGTGGAGGATGGCAGGCGGCAGCTTTCCTCTGTGATTGCTTCGCAGGTGGAGGAGCACCGGATCTATGGCGGCGTTGTGCCGGAGATCGCCTCCCGGCGGCATATGGAGGCCATCAGCGGCGTGGTGGAGGAAGCGCTCCGCCAGGCAAGCATCACCCCCGACCGGCTGGATGCCGTTGCGGTAACCTACGCACCCGGTCTGATTGGTGCCCTTCTTGTGGGGGTCAACTTTGCCAAGGGCTTTTCCCTTTCGCAAAACCTCCCGCTGGTTCCGGTCCACCACCTCCGTTCTCACGTTGCAGCTAACTATCTTGCCCACCCCGATCTCAAGCCGCCCTTTTTGGCCCTGATCGCCTCGGGGGGACACAGTCATATCGTCCTTTTGAAGGATTATACCGATTATAAGATCATCGGCCGCACCCGGGACGATGCCGCAGGGGAAGCCTTTGATAAAGCGGCCCGGGCAATGGGTCTGCCCTATCCCGGCGGTGTTTTTATTGACCGGCTTGCCGCAGAGGGGGACCCCAAAGCATTTTCTCTCCCACGTCCCAAGGTGGAAGGCTCACCCTACGATTTCAGCTTTTCCGGGCTGAAAACTGCCGTCATCAACCTTTTGCACAATGCCCGTCAAACCGGGACAGAGCTGAATACCGCAGATCTTGCTGCTTCCTTCCAAGGGACAGTTTCGGAGATCCTGACCGACCACCTGATGCGGGCGGCTGAGGAGTATAACTGCAAAACAATCGTTGCCGCCGGCGGGGTTTCGGCCAACTCGGGCCTGCGTCGCGCCTTAACTGAGGCTTGCCAGCAGTCGGGACGAACCCTTTACTGCCCCCCTCTCTCCCTCTGCGGAGATAACGCGGCTATGGTTGCCGCCCAGGGGTATTACGAATATTTGGCCGGTGTCAGAGGGGACTCCTCCCTCAACGGCTACCCCACCCGCAGCGTTGAGCTGGGGTGATCCTACCAGCGAAGGAATGTTTCTATGCCGGAGATTTTACAATTCGATCTGTCTGCCATCCCGGATTTCACAGAGGCGGTGCTGGCTGAAAATGCCCGTCTTTCCGAGATGACAGGGCAGAGTCGGTTGGCTCTTGTCCGCACCTACGGTTGCCAGCAAAACGCAGCGGACGGTGAGCGGATCAAGGGTGTCCTTTCGGAGCTTGGATATGGGTTTACCGAGCAACCTGAGGAAGCGCACCTGATCATCTTTAATACCTGCGCCGTCCGGGAGCACGCCGAGGATCGGGTGTTTGGCAACCTCGGTGCTTTGAAAAAGCTGAAAAACCGCCGTTCCTCTTTGATTATTGCTGTCTGCGGCTGTATGGCAAAGCAACCCCATATCGCGGAGCGGATCAAAAAAAGCTTCCCTTATGTGGATATTGTGTTCGGGACGAATGGAATCCACCGTCTGCCCGAGTATCTTTACCAAGCTCTGGCCCAACGCCGCAAGGTCTGCCAGATTGAAGAGCAGGACTCCATCTGCGAAGGAATGCCGGTCATTCGCGCGGAGGGCGGGCGTGCCCTTCTGTCGGTGATGTATGGGTGCGATAACTTCTGTTCGTATTGTATTGTTCCTTATGTCCGTGGAAGGGAACGGAGCCGCCGCCCCGAGGATATTTTGGCTGAGGCGGAGCAGATTATTGCCGCAGGCTACCATGAGATCCTCCTTTTGGGTCAAAACGTCAACTCTTACGGCAAGGGCCTGGATGAACCCATCAACTTTGCGGAGCTGCTCCGCCGGATCAATGCTCTGCCCGGAGATTTCCGGATCAAGTTTATGACCTCCCACCCCAAGGACTGCACCCCCGAGCTGATTGATACCATCGCCGCCTGCGAGAAGGTCTGCAACTATCTGCATCTGCCGGTGCAGTCGGGGAGCGACCGGATCCTTGCTCAAATGAACCGGCGGTATGATCGGGAAAAATACCTCTCCCTGATTCGTTATGCCAAGGAAAAGGTTCCCGGAATCTCCTTCAGCAGTGATATTATCGTCGGCTTCCCCGGGGAAACGGAAGAGGATTTTGCCCAGACGCTTTCTCTGGTGGAGGAAGTAGAGTACGATTCCTTGTTCACCTTTATCTATTCCAAACGGAAGGGAACAAAGGCCGCAGACCTCCCCGATGTAACCCCCCACTCTGAAAAAACCGAGCGCTTTGCCCGCCTTCTCGCTCTTCAGGAGCAGATCAGCATTAAACGGCACCAATCCTTCCTGGGGCGGAAGCTTCGGGTAATTGCCGAGGAGGAGGGAAAGACCGGCCCGGGCTATCTGACTGGTCGAAGCGATGAAAATATTATCTGCGAGTTCCCCGGTGACCCCTCTCTGATTGGGAAACCGGTGTGGATCGTCGCCCGGGAGGCAAAGCCCTTCTGGATGGTGGGAGACTGCCTTTAAGTTTTTGCAAACCGCCGCCAAAAGCGGTTCAACTATAAAATCAAGTAAGGATGGAAGAAACAATGGATGTTATTGCAGCAGTAAGAGAGCTGGGAAAGGCTCTCCAGCAGGACCCCCGTTACGATCGCTTTATGGCGGCCAAAACCGCCAACGACAACGATGAAGCGCTCCAGGCGCTCATCGGCGAATTCAACCTCAAGCGGATCGGCCTCAACGAGCTGATGAACGCCTCCGAGCGGGATGAAGCCAAAATCTCGGCCTACGACCGGGAGGTCCGTGACCTTTACGAGAAAATTATGACCAACGGCTCTATGATGGAGTACAATGTTGCCAAGCACGATATTGACGCACTGACCCGCGAGATTCAGGGCTATCTGACTCTCTTCCTCAACGGTGAGGACCCCGAGACCGCCCAGTACGAAGCTCCCGGCGGATGCGGCGGAAACTGCTCCAGCTGCTCCGGCTGCCACTAATCGAACAAAAAAGCACCTGTGACCGGATTACCGATTGCAGGTGCTTTTTATCTATGATCAGCAAAAGATGGTTTTGCAGTTTAGTGTATCGAACCAGAAATTGTGAAATATTTCTCCCTATGGTCGCGATGCGAAATGAAATTCGCCCTTCACATTTGCGGAGCAAATATTTCACAGCGAAGCTATTTCACTTGGCGAAGCCAAATTTCACTCGCCGTAGGCGAATTTCGTTGAAAAAAGGCCTTGTCTTTCGACAAGGTCTTTTTTCTGCCTAAGAGTAACCAAACGGAGCAAAACTGAGGTAAGAGTAAACAAAAGTACACCAAGTTAAAGTTGTTTATACAGCAAAGAGATTTTCGACTTAAAATATCGTTCTTGAAAATACGTTAATTCTGCAATCTCTTCCTGCGTAAAAGTCATACCATCCGGTGCAACTACCCATTTATGTTCTATATCATTCTCACGATTGATAATGGCTATTATTCTTCCGGTAAATTCAGAAACAGGCTCATTCACGCCTAAAATATAAGCGTCCTCTTCTTCGCCATCTGCCGCCATTGTTCCTTTAATATAGCCATAGTTTATTGGATAATATATGTCCGGATGCTCAGGATGATAACTACCCAGAGGTCTGTCAACAGTTACGGTAACGATCGAACCTATCATTTCGTATTCTCCTTAGCGGTTCTACAAGAAGCGATCAGCATAACACGCAAAGACGTACATTTTGCAGAAAGTGCTTTATATGATTGTTCATCGATGTAGTTGGTTTTGTGTAATAATTCAAGCCAATAGCCTGTTTCGCTTGCTTCTTTTAAGGCATTTTCAAGTTTTGAAACAAAGTCTTTCTTGCCTTGTGCGTACTGTGCTTCATGGATGTTGGCACCGATGCTTGTTCCGCTTCTGCCGATTTGGTTAGAAATAATAGATTCGTGGTTAGATTTTAAATGCTTTACAAGGTTGATAATATCCATAGAGAATTCCATTGACAGTTCTGCCAGCTTATTTTCCTTCACGTAATCGCCTCCTTTAAAAGTAATTATATCGTAAAATTCAGGACATTTCAATGATGCATCGCCAATGGCGACATGATGCATTTGCTACGCAAATATGATGTTGCTCCCTTTGGTCGCAATGATGTGATGTTTGCCACAAACATTAGGCGAAGCCGACATCATTAGCGTTAGCGGCATCATTAGTGAAACGACATCATTTGCCGAAGGCAAACATCATTCAAAAAGACCCCTTTTGTCCAGTAGACAAAAGAGGTCTTTTTGTTGCGAAAGACTACCTAAACGGAGCAGAATTGGGAGAAAAACTACCCAAAAGTAATGTGCCTGTCCTGTTAGACAAATTGCGGTTTATCAGACAATAACTGTCCTACACTCTAAAAACCCTTGATATTACTGGGGTTTTCGCCTGTTACAAACTCAACTGTTATGTATTTTCCCTTGTTTTTGCCCTTATGAGCGAAAATAAGGGAAACTTTTTATATCTAACCGCCAACTACCTT
>JAFTTH010000016.1 GCA_017466885.1 Oscillospiraceae bacterium | reverse complement strand
AAACGATGTTTGCCCTCACGGGCAAATGATGTTGCCTGCGGCAGTGATGTTCACTGCGTGAATGATGTTGTGCCTTCGGCACAGTGGGCAAACATCACATCATTGCGAGCTTGTATTTGCGTAGCAAATGGCGAGCAACATCATTATGCGGAGCATAACATCACTTTTGCGTCAGCAAAAACATCACTAACAGAAAAAAGAGAGGACATTTCGGGATTTAAGCCGATTTGTTCTCTCTTTCTGCTGTATTAAGGGTTTGGGCTTAGCCCTTTTGCATTTGTCCAGACAAATGCGATGCTTGCGCTTTTGTCAAAGTGTAAATTCTCCGCTAAGGATACCACCCCATCCTCCGGGTGGGTTTTGTAATGGATTCGATTATGCGGGGATCTCGTTGAGCTTGCCGCCGTCAGAGGTGACGGTGTGTGCTTTCTTGAGCTCGGTTTTGTGATCGGTGTAATCCTTGTTTTCCATATCGGCGATCAGATCAACCTTCCACTCGGGGAGACTGTCACCAACAAAATACATAATGTGGTAGCCGTAGGTGGTCTTGACGATCTCAACATCCCCAACCTCGCGCTTCTCATCAAAGAGCCAGTCGTTGAACTCAGTGACCATATCTCCTGCTGCAACATCCTCGTAAACGCCGCCGTTGGAAGCAGAGCCGGTATCGGTGGAGTGCTCCTTGGCAAGAGCCTTGAAGCTATCCAGGGTCTTATCTCCCTCTTCCCAAAGCTTCAGAACCCGCTCGGCCTCTTTCTTGGCATCGGTTTCGGCTTTGTAATCAGAGGTGGAGATAAGAATGTGGCTGACATTCTTGGTCAGTCCCTCCATCCGGTAGGGGGCTTTCAGGAGGAGATAAACAGTATAGGAATCGGTGCCGGCTACCACCTTGGTGGTGTTGATGGCGGTATCCTTGCCAAACGCCCAGTCACCGAAATCGCCCTTGGTGTAGCTGCCTTCCTCGGTCAGAAGCTTTTCAATTTCGGCATCCAGCTTATCTTCGGCAACCTTGGCAACATCCTTGAGGTAGGTCTTCATATGTGCCTCAAAGGCTTCCTTGGTGGTGCATTTTGCAGCCTCATCTGCCAGCTTCTTTGCGGCTTCCTTTGCGGCCTTCTTTTCGTCGTCGGTAGCGCCGGTCTTGATATCGGCCTTGAAGGTGTAAGAGAGGTAATCGACGAAGGTGTAAGTATTTTTATTTTCATCGAAATACTTGTTGATATCCTCGTCGGAGTATTCAAGCCCATCCATAAACTGATCCTGGTACTTGGTAGCCAGGGCAGAGAGCTCCATTGCACTCCGGACATCCTCTTCCTTAACTCCGGTGCCGAAGTTATTGGAAAGATATCTTGCAAAGTCCATGCCGCCCTTTTCAGCGGTCTCCTTCATGGTTTTGATATTCTCATCGATGGTTGCCTTGTCCTCATCATCCAGGGTCAGGTTCTTGGCGTGAGCGGCCTCGGCCAGCAGGACCATCTCTTCCACATTGGTCTTGGTGGAGGAGAGAATGTAATCAAACCAGGTCTGGGTGCCCGAGTAGGTCTGCTTCTTCAGCGACCGGGTCACGTCCAGCCCCAGCTGGGACATATCGGTCAGGCCCATATTGTAGTAATAGTTGAGAATGTTATTGAAGGTGGAGTTGAAGAAGTAGGTCATCACGGCATTGTTGACCTTAACATTCTCGGACGAAATGGAAATGGTATTGCGAAGGGTAGTGCCGTTATTGGCATCGATCTGCCGGATGGCAATCAAGGTTGCCGAAGCGCCCACAACAACTGCCAGAACAGCAGCAGTAATGGTAATGCCGATATTGCGCTTCTTTTTCTTTTGCTTCAGCGCGGCGAGTCTTTCCTCCTCTTTGATTCGGTTGATCTCGCGCTGGATGCGCTTTCTATCGCCCTTGCCCATGGTTATGAACATCCTTTCCGACGGAACCAGGCAGGGGGAACTGCTCTGATTGCCGCGTTAATTCTCGTTGCCTTGCGCAACAGTTATCCTATATTATACACCAAAAAAATGCGTTTGGGTAGTCTATAATTTAAAATTTATAATTATTTTATAAATTGGGGCAAATCATCTTTTGCAAAGAGAAGAATAGGGAAGACGCTTGGTGAGAATCCACAAACCAAGCCGGAATATCATAAAAAAACTGCGGGCACCCGGGAGGATGTCCGCAGCTTGATGGCATTTTTGGAATTACAGCAGAGATTTATAAAGGGCGATGATTTCCTCCAGGGAAGCATCCTTGGGATTGCCGGGGGCGCAGGCATCCGCAACGGCAGACTCCGCCAGGAACTGGATATCCTCTTCCTTTACAATGGCCTTCAGGTCTGCGGGGATTCCCACGTCGGCAGAAAGCTGGCGGACAGCATCCACAGCGGCCTTCCGGTACTCCTCAACGCTCATCTCATCCACGCCGGCAACGCCCATTGCCCGGGCGATCTCCCGGTATTTTTCACCGGTAGCATCGGCATTGAACTCCATAATGGTGGGAAGGAGGATCGCGTTGGCAACACCGTGAGGGGTATCGTACACCGCACCCAGAGCATGAGCCATCGAGTGGACGATTCCCAGTCCAACGTTGGAGAAGCCCATACCGGCAACATACTGTCCCAGAGCCATATCAGCGCGGCCCTCGGGAGTGTTGGCAACGGCACCCCGAAGGGAGCGGGAGATGATCTCGATGGCCTTCAGGTGGAACATATCGGTCATTTCCCAGGCACCGCGGGTGATATATCCCTCGATGGCGTGGGTCAGAGCATCCATACCGGTGGCTGCGGTCAGGGATTTGGGCATAGTGGACATCATATCGGGGTCCACAACAGCCACAACGGGAATATCGTGGGTATCCACGCAAACAAATTTCCGCTTTTTCTCCACATCGGTAATCACGTAGTTGATCGTTACCTCAGCGGCGGTTCCGGCGGTAGTAGGAACAGCAATAATGGGAACGCAGGGATTCTTGGTGGGGGCAACACCCTCCAGGCTACGCACATCCGCAAACTCAGGGTTATTGATAATGATGCCGACAGCCTTGGCGGTGTCCATTGCACTGCCGCCGCCGATGGCAACGATATAATCTGCACCGGCTGCCTTAAATGCCGCAACGCCGTTCTGGACATTTTCAATGGTGGGGTTTGCTTTGATATCCGAGTAGATGCTGTAAGCCAGGCCGGCCTGGTCCAGCACATCGGTGACCTTTTTTGCAACGCCGAACTTCATCAGATCGGGGTCGGTGCAAACAAAAGCCTTTGTAAAGCCGCGACGGATCGCTTCTGCCGCCACATTTTCAATCGCACCTGCGCCGTGGTAAGAGGTTTCGTTCAAAACAATTCTGTTTGCCATAGGGTGTTACCATCCTTTCTCTTTTGCGGGGCAATTCTGCCCTTTCGTACCCTTATAGTATACCTTGAAAGGGAGAAGTTTTCAATCCTTTTTCTTTGAACGTTTGGTGAATTTGGGTCAATGGGGAAGGGAACGGGAAGGGAATTGTGATAACGCACAAATGTGAGGGGTTCGATTTGTGCAGTTTGCGGTCTTCAAAATTAAAAAAAAGGATTGACAATCAAAAAAGGGGGTGTTACAATAAAATCACTCTATGACAACGTTTGCATAGATGATGAAGTCGAAAAGAATTATGCAACTATCACAAAAATATTTCCTATTATTTATGGGGGAGTCTTATGAAACAGATTTCAAATGGCATCAAAAAAGCCGGACTACTCTTGCTTTGCGGGGCGCTCTTTGCCTCCCTCTTCGGGTGTGCCGGACAAACGGGAGGGGAAAACTCCGGGGATACCGGCTCAAAGGATAATGGGTTTGTTTTTTCCACCGCAGATTCAGAAACAGAACAAACGGAAAGCTCCGGAAATAATTCATCGGGAACTGCGTCAAAGGAGGAATCGGAAGTGAGCCAGGGAAGCACCTCTGTGGGAGGCGAGCAAATGGGCGGAGAGATTGCCGTTACCGCCAAAAACACCACATTTTTTGGTCGGCACTATGAGGATACCCGGTTTGACACCTGGTTTTTCAACTGGACCCTTGGCGGTTTTCAGATCACTTTTGAGGGGTCGGGCATTGAAGGGTATTTTCACGTTCCGGTAGGAGCGAATAACCCGGATAACCATCCTTACATAGGAATCATTCTTGACGGAAAGCGCCAGGAGGATATCGTAGTTCGCGGAGATGGCTGGGTTACTCTCGCAGAGGGTCTTTCTGCTGGGAAGCATACCCTGCAGGTGGTGAAGCTCAACGAGAGTATGCTCAACTCCATCGGCATTGAAAAATTCCGCCTTCCTTCCAACGGAAAGCTCCTTGCACCGCCGGAGCTTCCCAATCGGAAAATTGAAATCATCGGAGACTCCATCACCTGCGGGTATGGAAATATTCCTCCTTACGGTGCCCCCGCCCTGACCTCTGCCATTGAGGATGGCCTCCAGACCTACGGATCATTCATCAAAGAGCATTTTTCGGCGGATGTCCGGATCGAATCGGTATCGGGCGGCGCAGTTTACCGCGATTACCTTGGGAATGTCAGCGCGCTTTTCAGTAAGTATAAGCAGTGCGATTACTATGATATCACTCCCTATGATTTTTCGGAGTGGACTCCGGAGCTGGTGATTATCAACCTGGGCACCAATGATTTTGGTCAGGGCTCTACCCGGGAGGAATTTTTGGACGGAGGAAAGCGCTGGATTGACTTCCTCCGGGAAAAATACGGAAAAGACACACAGATCATCTGGACCTACGGTGTAATGAATCAGCAGTGCGACGGATATATTGAAGAGCTGGTTGAGTATTATCATAATCATGGGGATACAAAGATTGCCTATGTTCCTCTGGAAATGATAAAAACAGACACAGAGGGTGTTGGAAGCGGCGGTCACCCCACTGTGAAAACCCACCGCAGAATTGCCGATACGCTAATCCCCGAAATTGAGAAAATTATGGGATGGTAAAAAGGGAATTACGTGGCAAACAAATTTTTGTACCTGAAAATGCAAACGTTTGCATTTATTAGATAAAAAGGAGAAGTGACGTTATGGCGTACTATGAAGTGAAAGAACATGCGGGCAGAGCCCAACAGGTCCAGAAGATCCTGCAGGCCAAAGGACTGGACTTTGCACTGATCTATTACGATGAATTCAACCTGGGCAACGGTTGGTATTTGACCGGTTGGTGTCCCCAGTTTGAAAGCGGAACAGTGCTTGTTCCTGCAAAGGGCGAGCCGATGATTCTGGGCGGTCCGGAAAGTGAGCCCTTTGCAAAGCAGGACTGCGCAATCAAAGAAACCCGGAATCTCCCGGTATTTATGGTGCCGGATGAGGAGTATCCCAATGCCACGATTATCACCTTCAAAGAGCTTTTTGCGGAGCTTTCCGAGACCGGAATCAAAAAGGTCGGTATTGTTGGTGCGGATCAGATGCCTCTGGCAGTTTATAACGGCATTATCGCCGAGTTCCAGGGTGTTGAGTTTGTGGATATCACCGAGGATTTCCTCAAGCTGCGCTATGTGAAATCGGATTGGGAAAGAGAGCAGATGCGCGTTGCCTTTGAAATGGCAGACAAGGGCTATCTTGCTATGGCGGAGATGGTCAAACCCGGCAACTACGAATATCAGGTAGCGGCAGCCGGCGAGGCAGTCGCCCGGATGATGGGCTCCAACGGCTTTGCATATAAGACCATCGTTGGAAGCGGTGCCCGCTCCAATGCGGTTGTCCCCACGGCGATGGATAAGGTAATGGAGGCCGGTGAGCTGGTAATGCTTGGTATGGCTCCCCGTTATAAGGGATATTCCGGCGTTTTCGGACACACCCTTCCTGTCAGCGGCGAATACACTCCCGAGCAGGCCGAGTGCATGAAACATATGAAGGAAGCAATGCTTCTGACCCGTGAGATGCTCGTTCCCGGGAAATGCGGCATGGAGATCCACGAGCCCGCCCGGAAATACTTTGAGAAGCACGATCTTCTGAAGTATCTTGTTTGCCCCTTTGCTCATACCATTGGAATTATGGAGGCGGAGGCCCCCTTCTTTGGCCCCAACAGTAAGGATATTATCGTTCCGGGAATGACCATCTGCGTGGATGTCAGCATCTTCGGTCACCCTGTTTGCAACGGAATCCGGATCGAGACCTCTTATGAGATCACAGAAAACGGCCCGAAGGCATTTTCTCCCATGATGGAAAAGGTTCTGCTTGGTTGAGAGGAGCGGTAAAATGGAGTGGTTCGAAAAGAGCCTGCGAAGAAATCTCATTGACATTCATATCACAGAGGATGACGAGAGATTTCTAAGCGAGTTTGACGCAGAAGCCTATGCAGATGCAGTGGTTTCTTCCGGGGTGGATACGGCGATTCTTTATTCGGCATCCTGCCTTGGCTTATGCTATTTCCCCACAAAAGCAGGGCATATGCACCGGAATATCAAGGGACGGGATATGCTGGCAGAAATGCTGGCGGCCTGCAAAGCCCGTGGCCTGAAAACGGTAGTGTATTTCAATATCTGGTCCCGCTGGGCTTACGATACCCACCCTGAGTGGAGAATGCGCACTGCGGACGGAAAGGGATATTCAGTAGAATTGGGGCTCCGGTTTGGTCAGTGCTGCCCCAATACAGGATATTTTGAGTACGTGCGCCAGCAGGTGACGCAGTTGATTCAGGACTACGAGTGCGATGGCCTTTGGATTGATATGATCGGATGGTTTGACAATGTCTGCTATTGTGATGCCTGCCGTGAAAAATTCCGTAACCAGACCGGAAAAGAGCTTCCCGAGATCATTCACTGGGGGGATGAGGATTGGAAACAGTTCCACTCATTCCGGGAGGAAAGCATTATCCGCATGGCGGAGATGATCCGGAATACCGCAAGGGAGCTGAAGCCCTCCTTGTCGGTGACTCAGCAGTGTTCCTCTTGGGAGCGAGGGTGGGTTGGAGCCTCCAGCGAGAGATTCCTTTCCCATAGCGACTATCTTGCCGGTGATTTTTATGTCGGCAGCACAGAACAGTCGGTCATCTGCAAGTTCTTAAGCAATCTGACGCAAAACCGCCCCATTGAATATATGGTATCCCGGTGCTTGACCTTGAGCGAGCATACTACCAATAAATCCAAAGAGCTTTTAACGGCGCAGCGCGCGGCGGCCATTGCCAACAATACCGCCTTTGTTTTTATTGATGCCATTGACCCGGTGGGAACGGTCAACCCCAAAATTTTCCGTCAGATGGGTCAGATCTTTGAAGAACTATCGGTCTACGAAAAAGAGCAACAGATTGATAGCCGTCTGCAGGCGGATGTTGCGGTTTTCCTCAGCCTTTCTGCAATGTGTAATGCATCGGATAACGGCAGAAACATCCGCAATAAAAAGGTGGATGTTCACCATATTGATGATGTTTATGCGCTTTCCAAGACCTTAATAGAAGGAAACCTCCCTTACGATGTGGTTGGAGCGGATCAGCTTCTGAAGGGGAACTATAAGGTCCTGATTATGAGCGACGTGATCCGACTGACTGCCAAGGAGCAGGACGCGATCCGGATGTTTGTCCAAAATGGCGGAAAGCTGTATGCCAGCCGGAATACATCCCTTTACAGCGAGGGAGCTGCGGCCGATCAGTTTGGTTTGGCTGACCTCTTCGGAGCAAGAGCCTGCGGCGAAACACCCTGGGAGGAAACCTTCCTGGTTCCGGAAGGGGAGAAGGAGTTCTTTGGGGACTTTTCCAAGAAGTATCCCATTGAGATCGTAGGCCGTCAGCAGCAGATCGAGCTGACCGAGCCGTGTGAGGTGTGGGGAAGCCTGGCGTTGCCCTATTTCCCGCCACAGGATGTGCATCAGTTTGCATCAGCGCTTTCTGATCCGCCCGGTATTTATACCGCGCATCCGGCTCTGATCTGCCGGAATTACGGAAAGGGCCAGGTGGTTTACTGTGCGGCCAAGCCGGAAGTTTCGGATGCGGATGTGCACCGTGAATTTTTCCGTGGGCTGATCGCTTCCCTGGTGGGAGATTCCCCGATTCTGAAAACCAATGCGCCCAAGGTGGCGGAAACCATTGTCTGGAAGCGGAAGGACGACCTGCTTGTCAACCTTCTCAATTTCCAAACACCCCTTCCTCCGGTTCCGCTCTACCATACAGAGCTTTCCATCCGGATGGATGACATGGAGCTTGTTCGGGCGGTGGATGTTTCCACCGGAGAGGAGCTCCCCGTGAAGGTGGAAAACGGTTACATCACCTTTACCGTTCCCAAAACAGAATATCTCAGTAGCGTAAAACTGCTGAAAAAAGAATAACGAATGATATGAAAGGATGAAAAACCAATGAGTGCAACTGGTTACACAACCTGGGTATTTACCGATGGGGATCTTCCTCCCCGCGGAGATGGCCCTCTCCCCGGACATGAAGCCCTGATTATTACCAACACCGGCACAGAAGATGCCAACGTAACGGTGGATATCCTCTTTGCTGAGGATGAGCCCAAAAAGGGAATCAAGCTTTTGGTAAAAGCTGAGCGGGTTCTTTGCATCCGGCTGGATCTTCCCTTCGGCGAGCCGGAATATCAGATCCCCTTCGGTCAGTATTCTCTTGTTGTCCGCAGTAATGTGCCTGTGGTGGCCTCTTTCGGACGTCTGGATGTCCGCCAGCCCAATATGGCCTACTATTCTGTAACCGGATTCGGTTGCTGAAGCCTTTGACTGAACAATGAAAGGAGAACATACCATGAAAAAGATTGGTGCGATTTTTGCCTTGATCCTTGCGGTTGTTACTGTTTTTTCTGCATTTCCTGCCTCGGCAGCGGACGAATACCTGACGGTTCAAAATTTTAAGGAAATCTATCCCGATGCAAATTTGGCGGCTGAGATTTCGGAAGCCTCCAACGGTGCGCAGATTTCCTTCAAAAAGGTTGACTCCCGCGTTACCCTGGTTGGAACAGGGGAGGATCCCGGCGACGATGAGTGGGGCAGACTGATGAAGTTTGATGGCCTGGTTATGGAGTTTTCGGGATTGAATTTCCCAAAACCCACCAGTAAGACCAACGGTATAACCCTTGCATTTACCTTCTCCCAGGAAGCGGGAAGCTTTTATGCTACCGGCTCCACCGGTGTCCATATCCGTATTTTCAACACGGTGGACGGAATGTCCATTTACATGAAATCCGCTCCCGCGGCAGATACTGCGGCCTACTATCCGATGACCGGCATCAGCTGGGAGCGGTTCCCCTCCAAACTGACGGTAAAGATGTATAAATCCGGTGACGAGTATATTTTCCTGTTCAATGAGGTGGAGTGCCGTGTTGCGGCGGATAAGATTGAGGCAGACCTTTCCCGTTCGGGAATGTGCTTTGTCAATATCGGAATTATGGGTATTCAGAATCCCAGAAATCCCGCAACACTGATTGTCAACAAGATCTATAACGACCCCACCCTCGGAAAAGAGGAGGAAACCACCTCCAAGCCTGTGACCTCCACTCCGGAGGAGTCGAAGCCTGTGGTTTCTACTCCGGTTGAGTCCACCCCCGGGGAAAGCGAGCCCGAATCCTCCGCTCCGGTGGAGAGTACCCCTGAGGAAGATACCTCCTCTGCGCCGGCGCTTACCGGTCCGAGTTCTATGAATGCCGACCCGGATAAAGCGGTGATTGATGGTGCAAATATGACTATCAAGGCTTTGAAGGGGTTGACGGTTGCGGAATTTGCCGCTGCCTTTACCATCGACGAAGGATATGAAATTGCTGTTTTTGATGCGGATGGCACCCGTTTGGAGGGAACTGCCGCCATTGAAAGCGGAAAAACCGTGAAGGTAATGGGTGGAGAGCAGTCCTTTGCAGAGTTTACCCTGGCCTTTATGGATGCCGCCGCCGGAGAGAATAACGGCGATGAAGGCGCTCCCCTTGGCCTGATTATCGGCATTGTGGTTGCTGTGGTTGTGATTGCGGCGGCTGTTGTCGTTGTATTGCTGATGATGAAGAAAAAGGCCGCTGTTGCCGAGACTTCGGAAGAAAAAACTGAGGATACTCCGCAGGAATAATCACATCTGAACTGTGAAGCAACACCATCCCGGGATCCCGGGAAAGGTCAGGTGAAAAAATGAGCAATAACAAGACAAAACTTCCGGACGGGCCGGCGGTGGCCCGGATCCGGACAGAAAAAGGGGTGCCCCGTCTTTATCTGAATGGGGTATTAACGCAGCCGACAATGCTTGCGGCCATCCATGATGCCGGCTACCTGCAGGGCGTGGATAAAACCTATGAGTCAGTTCTCAGCGAAATGGAGCGGTCCGATCGGGCGGGAAACCGCATTGTCCGGACGATTATCACCTTCTCCTTAGTGAATGTTGAGGCCATGAAAAAGGTGGTGGATGATGCTCTTGGACTGATTATCTTCCACGCGCCCAATAGCTATATCTTCCTCTCTTTCTCCGCCGGATCGGATGCTTACGGAATCCCCGGAGCAGATCCGGAGAAGGACCATTTCCGTCACCACTCGGCCAAGGTTGCCCTGAATATGATGATGGATTCGGATGATATGCTGGATACCAATACCGCAGGCAAGCTGGAGGGGTTCTGCTCCCTGGCTTCTCTGCCCTGGATTGAGCAGGCTAAGGTAATGACCGCGGAGCTTGTTCGGTATGTCAGAAGTGTCCCGGAATATGCCCGTAGGGTGATTGGTTATATGCCCTGTGCCGGTTCTGCCGGTGAGTGGTTTGGCCCTCTCTTTTTTGAGGGAGCGACTGACGGCTCTTATGCCAATACCCTTGGGTTCCGCACCTTCCTGCAGGATAAATATTCCTCTGATGAGGCACTTGCTGGGGCGTGGGGGAAACCTGGGCTGACCTTTGATGAGGTCACCATCCCGGATGACATTCCCGGCGCAGGAGTAGAGCGGATTAAATGGGAGTCGGAGCTTTCCGAAACGCTGATTTTAACTCCCGAATTTCAGCCGTATGCCGATTATGAGGATTATTACAGCGGTATGGTGGCAGATCGGATTATTTCCCTTTGCCAGGTCATTAAAGAGGAGAGTGGCGGAGATAGCCTTGCCGCCGCCTTCTATGGATACCACAGCGAGGTGCGGGTGCCCTTCTCCGGATCCTTCGGCCTTTATAAGATCAAGGCGTCAGGTGTGGTGGATGTTTTGGGCGGTCCGGTTTCCTATAAAGACCGTGACCTCGGCGGAATGGGCGCATATATGTCCCCGACAGATTCCCTGAAATCCTCCAATATTCTTTGGCTGGACGAGGGAGATTACCGTACCCACTACCGTAGCGGCGCGGGCTTTGTTCCGGGAGGAACGCAGGAGGGCGTCGGAGACTGGATTCCCAGCCTGCCGGATGAAAATGCCACCCTCCAGGTGGAACGCCGCCAGTTTGGTAAGGATATGGTCAACGGCACCGGAAGCTGGTGGATGGACCTTGTGTACCGCGGCTGGTTTGACTATGACAATTTCTGGAAGGAATCGGTCCGTCTGACCCGCCTGGCGGAATGGTTTGTTCCGCGCAGAGCAGAAGCGTCGCCCGAAATCGCTATCGTGTACGATGAGGAAGCCCTGAACATTTTGGGGCAGCCCTGGCAGTATGGCGAGGATATGCTCAACGATATTCGGCTGATGCTCTTCCGGATGGGATATTCCTTCGGAATGTTTTCTACCAGAGATGTTTTGGCAGGAAAAACGCCTGAAACAAAGCTGTACCTCTTCCTGACCCCTTGGCGGCTGTCCGAAGATGATGCGGCCGGACTCAAAAAGCTCCTTGCAGGAAAAACCGCCTGCTGGTGCTATGGGAACGGATTGACTGATCCGGATGTTTTTGCGGATCTGACTGGGTTCCGTCTGACAGTCGGTCCGGGGGCTGAAGCGCAGACGATGGTGTTTCACAACGAATCCCCCTTGGCCGGAGTTTCAATGGAATTGAGAAGACTTTCGCCGGTCTATTCTGCAGAAAACGGAACACCCTGGGCCGAGTATTCGATCTCTCAGGGAGCGGCCGCTGCGGAGCTGCAGGTCAATGGCTATCGGTCCGTCTTTTTGGGCGGCACATCAATGAACGGCCCGGTCTATTGCGGACTGGCTGATTTGGCCGGAGCGCATCGGTACTTCTGTGAGGAGGATGTTTCCTACCTCCATCCGAATCTGGCGGTGCTGCACGCTTCCGCTTCCGGAACGCGTACCCTTCGTTTGCCGGAGGAAGCGGATGTTTATGATTATTTCAACGGCAAGGAGTACCCTTCCGTCCGTGAGCATACCTTTGAGACCGAAGCCGGTCAAACACATTATTTCTTTATCGGCTGTGATGAGCATCCGCCGGTAGAATGATTGAATTGTCCCTCCGCCCACACCGGAAATCGGTGTGATAACCAGTGTGGGCGGAGAGTTTCCCTTAAGGGAAGGAGTGCTTTTTTTGAAACGGACCGTTGCAATGTTTGTGTGTATTGCGATGCTTGGCGTATGGGGCAGTGTGTATGCTTCCGAGGATCAATCACCGCTTTCCGTAGATCAAAAGCAGGAAACAGCGGGCAGCGAAGTGGGTCTGCCTGAGGGGCTTCCCGAATATGATGAATACCTTGCGGCCCATTCCCAGGAAACGGCACCGGTGACATCTGTCACGGCGTTCCCGGAAGGGGATGCAGTTACATCCGCAGAAGGACAGGAGCATTGCGTGGACTTCCGTTCCGGAGAGGGAAGCGCGGAATATATCCTTTCTGTCCCTCAAAGCGGGCTTTATCAGTTCC
This sequence comes from Oscillospiraceae bacterium, assembly GCA_017466885.1. Lineage (GTDB taxonomy): Bacteria > Bacillota > Clostridia > Oscillospirales > Ruminococcaceae > RGIG4130. The sequence continues at coordinate 6,550 of JAFTTH010000016.1, read as the reverse complement.
GGATTCTGTATTTTGTGGACGAGGCTTATACCCGTCCCATTGAAATTGCCTTGAAAATAAACGGCGAGGTTCCCTTCCGGGAAGCGGAAGAGATTCTTTTGCCGAAAACATATCAGAATGAGACCAATACCTTTAAGACCGATAAAAACGGAAATCAGCTCAGCCCGGTTCAGGTCGTTTTGGAGGGGTGGCAGGAAACTGTCCTTTATGGCGGAGTCTTTACCGGTCAAAACTACTTCTTTTACCTGGAAGAAGGGGAGCAGAGGGTGACTCTGTCCGTCGTGGACGGAAATGTGATTCTCAGCGAGCTGACGGCGGAAAATCTTGCCGTCCCCGCACCCTATGCACCTCCCTCATCCGGAACACCCTCCGGGGATGATGTGATCCGCCTGCAGGGAGAACTGGCCGACCGCAAGTCCGACTCCACCACCTATCCGACCTACGACCGCTCCAGTCCTGTTTCAGATCCGGCAAGCGCATCCAGCCTTTTGCTCAATACGGTTGGAGGCTCATCTACCTGGGGAAAAAACCACCAGTGGCTGGAGTGGGATTTTACCGTGGAAACTGCCGGTTATTATCAGATCCATCTTCGCGTCCGGCAGAATGAAGCCATAGGAATCAGCACCAGCCGCCGGATTTGGCTGGACGGAAAGATCCCCTTTGGGGAGCTGGTGGCCTATCCGTTCCACTATGAAACAGGATGGCAGATGGTAACCCTTTCTGCTGCGGAGGAGGAGATGGTCTTCTGGCTGGATTCCGGCCCGCATACCATTCGGCTTGAGGCGGTTCCCGGCGAGGCAGAAACGACTGTTTCTGTGCTGGAGCGGGAGCTTGAGCGGCTGAATACCCTCTATCGGGATATTGTAATGATTACCGGTTCCTCTCCCGATCTTTCCCGTGATTACTACCTGGATGAGCAGATGCCCGAGCTTGTTTCAACTATGGCTTCCATTGCAAAAAATCTGCGGGATGAATATGAGCGGGCCGCCTCCCATTCCAAAAGTCTCGGCTCCCAGCTTTCCTTTTTGAAAACCTTTGCCACCCAGCTTGAGAGCTTCTGCGAATCCATAGAAGAGGTGCCGGAACGCCTTGCAAACTTCAAGACAAATATCAGCTCCCTTTCCTCTCTGATGGTTACCATGAAGGCTCTGCCTTTGGAACTGGATTATTTGGTGATCCAGTCTCCCCAAGCGGAAAAACCGGAAAAAGAGGGAAATTTCTTCCGGATGATTGGCTTTGAAGTCGAGCGGTTCCTGATGTCCTTTTTCAATGACTATGATGCCATCGGGAATTTTGATGAGGAAAGCTATATTGAGGTCTGGACAACCTTCGGCCGCGATCAGGCGCAACTGATCCGGAATATTATCGATAATAGCTTTACCGCAGAAACAGGCATCAGCGTCAAGCTCTGCCTCCTTCCCGGGGGAAGTGTTGTTGAGCCGATTATGGCGGGAAAGGGCCCGGATGTCTTGATCGGCGGCGACCGGACTCTTCCGGTCAACCTTGCGGCGCGGGGACTATTGCTCGATCTGCAGCAAATGGAAGGCTTTGCGGAGGTAAAGGAGCGTTTCTCCAGCGAGGCGATGTTGCCTTATGCCTATAATGGCGGGATCTATGCGCTTCCCGAAACGCAGGAATTCAATATGATGTTTGTCCGGACGGATATTTTTGACCTTCTGGAGATTTCTCCGCCCAAAACCTGGGAGGATGTCAAAAAGATTGCCCCGGTTATTTTGCAGAACAATCTGGAATTTGGCTTCCCTAACGGAATCCAGGCCAGTATTACCTCGGGAATGTCGGGGGCATTGCCGACCATTCTGCCCGCAATGCTGCTTCAAAACGGAATGCACTGGTACGTAGAGGACCTTTCTGCTACTGTTTTCTCCTCCCGGGAGGGAACAACGGTCTTTAAGGAGTTTACACAGCTTTATACAAAATACGGCGGCACCGTTTACTATGACGCAGTCAACCGGTTCCGTACCGGCGAAATGCCGCTGATGATCGCGCCCTTCTCCACCTATAATAGCCTTTATATTCAGGCGCCAGAGATCAAGGGCTTGTGGGAAATGTATCCCATCCCCGGAACGGAAAAGAATGGGGAAATCAATATCAGCGAGGAAGATATGGGTGCGGCTACCGTCCTCCTTGGGGGAGCGGACACCGCTGAAAATGCGTGGACCTTTATGAAATGGTGGAGCAGCGCCGAGATTCAGGCGGATTATGCTTTAAAACTGGAAACTCTCCTTGGCCCCTCTGCCCGGTATTCCACCGCAAACCTGGAGGCGTTTTCCACCCTTTCCTGGTCCAGGGAGGAACTGGAATACCTCAATCTCCAGCGGGAAAGTGTCAAAGGAATCCCGGCGCACCCCGCGGCGTATATTGTTTCCAGAAACCTTGCCAATGCCTTTTTGGAGGTCATTTCTGACGGCAAGGCACCGATGGAAACCATCGCCAACTATGCGATTACAATGGATAATGAGCTCCGCCGTAAGATGGAGCAGCTTGCAAAAAGGGAGGGAAAACAATGACGGATTGCGCATGTAACCTGCTGGGCATTGTCAACGGAGCAAAGAATCCTTACGGTGCTGCAGAGTTTGCCAATATTATGACCAGAATCGAGTCGGAGATGGAGATCATTCCTCTCGGCGAAGCGGAAGCAGAAAATTATCTCAGCGAACAGGATAAGGAAGTCCTCTACCACGTGCGCGATCATGCCAAGATCGATTCCCTTGGCTGGGGCGAGTGGACAGGGGAGAAGTGGTTCTATCCTGTCGTGGTAAACGGTGAGAATATCTCCACAGTTCTTGACTCCTATGAGTCTGTTCTCCGGGATGAGATTGACCGTACCCTCAGCTATAAGATGCCCGAGGTCAAACCTTTTAAGATGCCTGAGACCCTCACCTTTGAGGATGGCTCGGAGGGCTATCTGACCTCTGCGGGAATGACCGGCGGAAGCGGATCAGTCTCCGGTGACGCGAATGCTGTGGTTGCCGGCGAAAAATCGATGGTGATCGACTTTACCAAAACGGAAGCAGCAGCACTTCGGAGCGATCCGGAAAAGCTGGAGATCCCGATCTATCGGTCCTACCGGGTAAGCTTTGACTGGAAATTCCTTGAGGTTTCCAAGGAGTGCGAGGAGTGGGGAATGGATATCTATGTCACCGCCCGCCCGGCAAATAGCCTGGATTCCGACCTCTACCAGATCGGTTACATCTCTGTAATCGGTGTTGCGGGGGATTCGGGAACAGCGGTAGGTGAGTTGAATCTGAACACATCCTCGGAGGATATCTGTCTGGTATTCTGCAACGGAATCACCGGAACAGGAAAGCTGGCCATTGATAATATTCAGATTACTGAAATTGTCAGCTAAAACAAACAATTGAAATCGTGGAAAAATTAGGATATAATAGGGCGGTATGATTGTCTTTCCGCCGGAATGCCGGTGCTGTTGCCGGCATTCCAGTCCTGATTTTTCGGAAAGGATGGCGGGAAGATGAAAATTATTATGGCATCCCTCCAGCAAGAGTCTAACTCACTCTGCCCGAAGCCTTCCAGAACAGAGGATTTCGAGCGGCTTTACGGGGCCGATATTCTGACACAGCTTTGGCCGGCGGAAGAGGTCTTTCGGGAAGCGGGAGCAGAAATGATCCCCCTGACCTTTGCCCATGCAGTTCCGGGTGGAACCCTGGAAAAGGAAAGCTTTCTCTTTCTTCTCGGCGAACTGCTTGCGGCGTTGCCGTTGCCCTGTGAGGCGGATGGAATTTGGCTGTACCTTCACGGAGCCTTGAATGTGGAGGAGATCGGAAGCGGTGAGCTGGCAATCCTTAAAGCGCTCCGGGAACGGGTGGGGTTTGACATCCCCATTGCGGTTGCAATGGATTTCCACGCAAACCTTCCGGTTCAGATCGCTGAGTATGCCAACCTTATTTGCGGTTATAAAACCGCCCCTCATAGTGATATGGAGGCAACCGAAGCGTTAGCGGCAAAGGGCCTGGTGAAAATGATCCGGGCCGGTGCGCTGACCCGTCCTGCGATGGTGAAAATTCCGATGATGCTCTCGGGGGATATGGTTCTGACAGCGGAGGAGCCAATGTGCCGCGTGATGAAGCGGGCGGCAGAAATTGCAGCCCGGCCCGGAATTTTGGATGCCACCGTTTTTTCGGGACAAAGCTGGGTGGATGCGCCCCATTCCGGTGCCTGCGTTTCGGTAACTGCTCTGGATGAGAAGGAAGATGCCCTCGGCTTTGCGGAGGAGCTTGCCCGGCTATTCTGGGATGTTCGGAAGGAATTTCGTTTCCGCGTCCCGGCGGGGGATGCCCCCGAAATGCTGAAGCTTTTATCTGCTGAATCGGAAGGCCCTGTTTTCCTTTCCGATTCGGGGGATAACACAACCGCCGGTGCCGCCGGTGATCGAACAGAGCTTCTTTCGGCAGTGCTCAGCCTGGGAATCGAAAATATTCTGGTTGCAGGGATCACCGATGCGCCCTTTGTTCGGGCCTTTCAGGGGAAACCTGTGGGAACGGTGCTGACCCTTCCTTTGGGCGGAACACTTTCAGATTCCGGCCAGAGTATTGAAGTGACCGCGGAACTGCTTCACTGCAGCAATATCCTCAGCTGGGATGGACTGGATGGCGGTCCCTCGGTGCTGGTTCGGATCGGAACGGCGGATGTGATCGTTTGCGAGCGCCGTTGCTCGATTGTTTCCCCGGAGATCATTGCTTCTGCCGGAGCAGATATCTACCAATACCATCTGGTTGTTGTGAAGCTTGGCTACCTTTATCCGGAGCTGGCAGAGGTGGCAAAAAAAGCAGCAATTGCCTTTACGTCGGGAACCTCCTGCGTGGCAATTGAGCGTATACCTTTCCAAAAAATCAATCGTCCGATGTATCCAATGGATCCGGAAACTGATTTTTGATATTCAGCCGCAATTTGCTTGAGCGGCAAGGCAATAAAAGGAGAATGATGACGTTTGGCAAGCATTAAGGATGTAGCACATTTAACGGGGTGCTCCCCCTCCACCGTTTCACGGGTTGTGAATAAAAAAGGGAATATCAGTGAAGAGATGGAACGGCGTGTCCTGGAAGCGATTCAGCAGGTGGGCTATATCCCAAACAGCGTTGCACGTAGTTTGAAGAACAGCAAAACAAATACCATCGGTGTAATCGTCCCGGATATCAGCGAATCGTTCTTTGCCCAGATTATCAAAGGGATCAACCTTGTTTCGGGGGAAAAGGACTATTCCATTATGCTCTGTGATTCTTCTGAGGATCCGGAGCGGGAAAGCAGCCTGATCAGCCTCCTCAGCGAAAACCGCGTGGAGGGGATGATTATCGCAACCGTACAGAATGATGATCGGATCGAGGACGTTGTGCATCAGGTAGGTTGTCCGATTGTATTTGTTGATAACGTGCCGGGATCGATCCGTGGCTTCGACTCTGTTTCAACGGATAATATTAAAGCGAGCTATCTTGCGGTGGAGCACCTTGTCAATCAGGGACATAAGCGGATCGCCGCAATTATGGGTAAGCGAACAGAGCATACCGGTTTTGACCGTTATTCCGGCTACTTAAAGGCATTGGCCCACCGCAATATTCCGGTGGAAGAAAACCTTGTTCGGTTTGGAGATTTTAAAGAGCAGTCGGGCTATGAGGCGATGATGGATCTTCTTGCCTCGGGTTTGGATTTTACCGCGGTCTATATTGCCAGTAGTAAAATGACCTATGGAGCGATTGCCGCCATCCGTGAAGCGGGTTTGCGAATGCCGGAGGATCTTTCCCTGGTAGGATTTGATATTCAGGATGAATATAAGCTGATGTCTCCCGGGATCACGTCTATTTGCCAGCAGGATCGGGAAGTAGGACGGTGCGCGGCGGAAATTGTATTCCGCCGGATCGATGAGGCAATGTCCGGCCCGGATGTCTGTGAGCACATTGTTCTGGAACCGTTCCTGGAGCTCCGGGAGAGCGTGGTTGAGCTTTCTGAATAAGCGGTAAAGGGAAAATTGGTCCTTTGTTCCTTTTTATGCAAACGTTGTCATTTTGTGGTCCGAATTCTCTGAATTGCCTTTGATTGGAAGAAGGGAGGAGTCGGAAAAGATATTTTTATTACCCCAAAAATATAACAGGAGGAAAATGTCATGAAAAAAATGATTAGTGCAATCGCGGCCCTGGCAGTGGCCGCAACCTGCGTCTTTGCAGTTTTGCCTTCCTCGGCGGCAGAGCCGGTTGAGAACGTTCCCTCGACCAATGATATGCATTCCTATCTGGTTGGCACGCAGAGTGCTTATACGATGGAGGATGTTGCTGATAACGGCGGCGTAAAGTTCTCCAAAACAAGCCCCACCGGATACGAAAACCTCGGCACCAGCTATGGTACCAAAACCTATAAGTATGACGGTCTCCGCCTTGAATTCACCGATATTCTGCTGACCAAGGGCGACGGCGGTGCAACCCCCCGTCTGTCCATTATGCTGACCCCCAATACTGACGGTGCGATTCCCCGTGAGAGCGGAAATAAAGGCCTGATCTTTACTCCCGCTCCCGACTGGTTT
>JAFTTH010000015.1 GCA_017466885.1 Oscillospiraceae bacterium | reverse complement strand
TTCAGTGATACCGGGGAGAGTCCGAGAGGGGAACACTCTCGGCCGTTTTAAGAGGGTGGGGTCAAGGGGCGGGGGAGAATCGGAACTTCCCCGCCCCTTGTGCCTTCTTTGCGCTACTTTCTTTGCAGAAAGAAAGTAGCAAACCTTTTACCTATAAGAATACGAGAAATGATAACAGCCTGCATCCCAGCAAAAACATCCCTGTACTTCTGCTGTTGTTTTGTTATTTGCGTCAGCCATCCTTCTGCCGTCCCCGGCAGCAAAATCACTCGCCCATATTTCCGCAAAAACAACTCCGCTCCCCTCGGAGGTCCCGAAAGGAGCGGCATTGCTATTGTGTTGTTATTATATTGTGAAGATCCGGGCGATTTTCAATCGCCCTACCATCTACCTTCCCACCCGGGGACGGAGTTTATGACCGCGCTAACATAAAACCGGGGTACATCCAATGAAATTGGTCCAGCGAAGCTGGTTAGCTGGCGGGGGTTTGTTCCTCTTCGTGGTACTCTTTTTCGGTGTTGACGTTCCAGATGGCGGTTTTGTCTCCGCCGCCGGCGGCAATAACCTCTGCCGCGCGAATGGCGGTGAGCATGGAGTGATCCATGTTGTTGTACCGATGCTGGCCGTTCCGGCCGATGCAGTAGAGATTTTCAATTGCTGACAGGTAGGCAATGAGGGTGTCCATTTCAGCGTAGGTGTCAAAATAGGCGGGGTAGGCCTTTTTGACCTTCTCCCGGTGGGAGTCCAGAACGCTCCCCTCGCTGATGACTCCCATTTTCACCAGCTCGGCGGTGACAAACCCGACGCACTCTGCCTCGGTCATATTCCAGAAATCATCTCCCTCGTCGCAGAAATACTCCAGTCCGATCCAAACGGTATTCTGCGGATCCTTGACCAAATAGGGGGACCAGTTGTTGAAAACCTGGATCCGGCCCAGCTTTACATCCGGCTCCTGAACGTAAATCCAGTTATCGGGGACGATGTTTCCAAGCGTCTTCACGGCGGTCTCGTTTTTCAGATTCAGCCGGTCAACCAGCAGTCCCACCGTGACGAAATCCCGGTAGGGAAGTCCCGCCGCAATCCGACGGATGTTTTCCTCCGGCACCTCCCCTTCGATCCCGGCCACAAGATCCTTGATGGGCATAGAGGAGAGGATCATATCTCCGGTGAAGGTCTTTTCTCCCTCGGGGGTCTGGCAAATCACGGCGGTGATCCGGCCGCCCTCAAGGACCACCCGGCGGACGGCGTGGTTTTTCATAATCACCCCGCCCTGCTTCTCGATCTCCTCCGCCAGCGTCTCCCAAAGCTGGCCGGGGCCGAACTTGGGATACCAAAACTGCTCAATGAGGGAGGTCTCCACGTTTTTCTGATCCTTTTTGCCGAAGGCCTTCCGGAGCATATCCTTCAGCAAAGCGCGGATGGAAAGCCCCTTGACCCGCTGGGCGCCCCAGTCGGCCGAGATCTCGGAGGGGTGACGGCCCCAAAGCTTTTCAGTATACTTCTCAAAGAACATACCGTAAAGCACCTTGCCAAACCGGTTGATATAAAAATTCTCCAGGGAGGTCTCTTCCTTTTTAAATACCGCCGACCAAAGGTAGCTGAAGCCCGCCTTCATGGTCCGCCAAAGCCCCATATTCCGGATGGTCTGCATCTTCATAGAGATGGGGTAGTCAAAAAACTTTTTCAGATAATAGATCCGGGAAACCCGGTCCCGGACAAGCATTACCCGGTCCTCTTTTTCCGGGTCGGGGCCGGAAGGGGCGAGGGGCTTTTCCCGGCCGAGGAGCTGATCGTCCACCGAGGGGGCGCCCTGCAGGGGCATCAGCTCGCTCCAGCGATCCATAACCTCACTGCTTTTGGAAAAGAAGCGGTGGCCGCCAATGTCCATCCGGTTGCCCTGATACCGGACGGTGCGGGAGATGCCGCCAATGGCATCCGACTCCTCCAGGATGGCAACCGAAACGTCCCCCTGCTTCAAAAGCTCGGCGGCGGCAGTCAGACCCGCAGGGCCTGCACCGATAATCAGAATCTCTTTCATCATTCAGCCTCCCGGGAAGATGAGATTTTGGTCTGCGGCTCCCCGCAGAAGGAAAATTACTTATTTCTGTATAAGATGAGTTTTCTTGCGGTAAAATTCCAGATGAGGGTCACCAGAGTTGCAATCGCTTTTTTAATAAGGAAGAGCAGGTCGGCACCCACCGGGCCGCCCTCGGTCAGAACCAGTCCGCAGAGGGCCATCACTCCACTGTTGATAACAAGGCCCACCAGGCCGATGATGGCAAAAACGGTAAACTCCTTGACCCGGTTGATATCATCCCGCTTAAAGACCCAGATGATGGTCAGGAAATAGTTGGCCACCAGGCCGAATAAAAATCCGGCCGCCCCCGAAAGCACATCCTGCAGGTCAACGGTCTGGGAAAAGATCTCCACCATCAGCGGGGCGGTGATTACAAGGTTGCGGAACAGCAACCCTACCAGCATATCCACCACGGTGGCGGTGCCCCCCACAAAAATAAAGCGGAAAAACTGGATGAAGGTATTATTGGTATCCTCCACAAAGAGCTTTTTAAAGTTCACAGGCGTTATCCTCCCCGGGGTTATATTACGATAAAACAAAAAAATTCAGGGATCGTAAAAAAAGGACTTGACAACCCTGAATTTCTATTATATAATGATATACTGCATCATAATGGCTGTACCTGCCTATTCTTATGAATAGTATACCACATATGTGGGGGAATTTCAAGGGGATATGCAAATTTTTCAGCCGGCTGCAAGACCCCGGGAAATGACGGATAACAGAGATTTGAATGGAGTGAAGAAGCCTATGGTAAACGTCAAGCCGAAGCAGCTTGGAGAAAACGTTAGAATGAGCTTTGCACGAATTGATGAGGTTTTGGAGATGCCAAACCTGATTGAGGTGCAGAAAAATTCCTACAAATGGTTTCTGCAAGAGGGCTTGAGGGAAGTTTTCGATGACACACCCTCCATCGTTGATCATAACGAGAACCTGAAGCTGAGCTTCATCGATTATCGCTTCGATGAAACCCCCAAGTATACCGTTGAGGAGTGCAAGGAGCGGGATGTGACCTACGCTGTTTCTATGCGTGTCCGCGCCCGCCTGGAAAACCGCGAGACGGGTGAGATCAAGGAGCAGGAGGTCTTTATGGGAGACTTCCCCCTGATGACCGAAAGCGGTACCTTTGTCATCAACGGCGCAGAGCGGGTCGTGGTATCTCAGCTGGTGCGTTCCCCCGGTGTATATTATGGTATGACCCATGATAAAACGGGTAAGAAGCTCTTTAACTCCACCGTGATTCCCAACCGCGGTGCGTGGCTGGAGTATGAGACCGACTCTCTGGATGTTTTTTACGTCCGGATCGATAAAAACCGCAAAATGCCGGTAACCACCTTCATTCGCGCCCTCCAGCGGTTTGCGGATGACTTCGATCTGGAGTATAACCAGGAGACCGCCCGCCTCTCCACCGATGCGGAGATCAAGGCCTTCCTGGGTGAGGATGAGAAGCTCCTTGCCACCATTGAGAAGGATTCCACCAAAAATACGGAGGAAGCGATGCTTGAGGTCTACCGCAAGCTCCGCCCCGGCGAGCCCCCTACACTGGAGAGCGCCGACGTGCATATCCGCAACCTCTTCTTTGATACCCGCCGGTATGACCTTTCCCGAGTGGGTCGCTTCAAGTACAACAAAAAGCTGGGCCTTGCCCGCCGGATCGAGGGCAGAAAGCTGGCGGCTCCTGCCGTCAACCCCCTGACCGGTGAAGTGATCGCCGAGCCGGGCGCCTTCCTGAAGCGCTCTTTGGCGGAGGAGATCGACCGCGCCGGTGTGGATATTGTCTACCTGGATGTGGAAGGCAAGACTGTGAAGGTTATTTCCAACGGTATGGTTGCTCTGGAGGACTTTACCCCCATCACCACCGAGGAAGCGGCTGAAATGGGCATTAAGGAGAAGGTCCGTTTTGACGTTCTGAAGCGGATCCTTGAGGATGCCTCCTCCGAGGAGGAGCTCCGGGAGCTGGTGGCAAAGAATGCCGAAATGCTCTGCCCCAAGCATATTACCATTAAAGATATTCTGGCCTCCATCAACTATGTTTCCTGCCTCTGCGAGGATGTTGGTGTGACAGACGATATCGACCATTTGGGCAACCGTCGGATCCGGTCTGTGGGCGAGCTGCTCCAGAACCAGTTCAAGATTGGCTTTACCCGGATGGAGAAGGTCATCCGCGACCGGATGACCCTTCAGTCCCCCGATGAGGAGATTGCTACCCCCCAGAGCCTGATCAATATCCGTCCCGTTGTGGCGGCGATCAAGGAATTCTTCGGGTCCTCTCCCCTTTCCCAGTTTATGGACCAGGCAAACCCCCTTGCCGAGCTGACCCATAAGCGCCGTCTTTCTGCACTGGGCCCCGGCGGTCTTTCCCGTGACCGTGCAGGATTTGAGGTGCGTGACGTTCACTATAGTCACTATGGCCGTATGTGCCCCATTGAGACCCCTGAAGGTCCCAACATCGGTCTGATCTCTTATTTGGCATCCTTTGCCCGGATCAACGAGTATGGCTTCATCGAGGCTCCCTACCGGAAAGTGGATAAGGCCACCGGTCTGGTGCTGGACGAGGTCGTTTATATGACCGCTGATATTGAGGATGAATACGTTGTGGCCCAGGCCAACGAGCCCCTGGAGCAGGTGGAGGTCGTGGTGGACGGCAAGACCGTTACCGGAGAGACCTTTGCCCGTGCCCGTGTCAACGGCCGTTGCCGGGATGCGATCGCCGAGTTCGAGCGGGAGCGGGTCGATTTCATGGACGTTTCGCCCAAGATGGTCGTTTCCATCGCAACCGCGATGATCCCCTTCCTGGAAAACGATGACGCCAACCGTGCTCTGATGGGCTCCAACATGCAGCGTCAGGCGGTTCCTCTGCTCAAAACCCAGGCTCCCATCATCGGAACGGGTATGGAATATAAGGCTGCTTACGACTCGGGCGTTGTGGTTATCGCCAAGCGTGGCGGTATTGCAGAGTTTGTTTCGGCCGACCGGATCGATATCCGTACCGACTCGGGCGAGCTGGATAGCTACCATATCATCAAGTTCCTCCGCTCCAATCAGGGTACCTGTATCAACCAGCGTCCCATCGTCAACCGTGGCGACCGGATCAAGGACGGTCAGGTCATTGCGGACGGTCCTGCCACCGATATGGGTGAGATCTCCCTCGGTAAAAACGTTCTCATCGGGTTTATGACCTGGGAGGGCTATAACTACGAAGACGCCGTTCTCCTCAACGAGAAGATGGTCCGGGATGACGTATTCACCTCTATTCATATTGAGGAGTATGAGACCGAAGCCCGGGATACCAAGCTCGGGCCCGAAGAGATCACTGCCGATATTCCCAATATCGGTGCCGATGCCCGGAAGGATCTGGACGAGAGGGGAATCATCCGCGTGGGTGCCGAGGTCCGTGCCGGGGATTACCTGGTGGGTAAGGTCACTCCCAAGGGTGAAACGGAGCTGACCGCAGAGGAGCGTCTCCTCCGCGCCATCTTCGGTGAGAAGGCCCGAGAGGTCAGAGATACCTCCCTGAAGGTGCCTCACGGTGAGTCGGGTATCGTTGTGGACGTGAAGGTCTTTACCCGTGAAAACTGTGATGAAATCAACCCCGGCGTCAATATGGTCGTCCGGGTCTACCTTGCCCAGAAGAGAAAGATCAGCGTCGGCGATAAAATGGCCGGACGTCACGGAAACAAGGGTGTCGTTTCCCGGATCCTGCCCCAGGAGGATATGCCCTTCCTGCCGGACGGCACTCCTCTGGACGTTGTCCTCAACCCCCTGGGCGTTCCTTCCCGTATGAATATCGGTCAGGTGCTTGAGGTTCATCTGGGCCTGGCCGCCAAGCAGCTGGGCTGGAAGATCATGACCCCCGTTTTTGACGGCGCTCACGAAGAGGATATCCGTGATTGCCTGCGGGAGGCCGGGCTTTCGGAGGACGGAAAGATCGTCCTGCGGGATGGCCGCACCGGCGAGCCCTTTGATAACCCTGTCACCGTTGGTGTGATGTACTTCCTCAAGCTCCACCACCTGGTTGACGATAAGATCCACGCCCGTTCCACCGGTCCCTACTCCCTGGTCACCCAGCAGCCTTTGGGTGGTAAGGCGCAGTTCGGCGGCCAGCGGTTCGGTGAAATGGAGGTTTGGGCACTGGAGGCTTACGGTGCCGCTTATACCCTCCAGGAGATCCTGACCGTCAAGTCGGATGATGTGGTCGGCCGTGTCAAGACCTATGAGTCGATCGTTAAGGGTCAGAATGTTCCCAAGCCGGGCATTCCCGAGTCCTTCAAGGTTCTCATCAAGGAGCTGCAGTCCCTTTGCCTGGATGTTAAGGTTCTGGATGCGGATAATAACGAGATCGACCTCAAGCAATCCTTCGATGATGACGATGCCGGCTTCCAGCCCACCTATCCCGAAAGCGCAATGCTGGGTGAGGAGGACGATCTGGCCGGATTCCAGACCGGAGATTTTGCAGACGGCGATTTCGGTGATTTCTCCGATGAGGACGATTTCTTCTCGATGAATTCCGCTGAGATGACCTGCCCCAAGTGCCATTACAAGGCACCTCAGAACGGGGAGGATGACGAGCCCGGAGTCGGCTTCTCCTGCGTGGAGCAGGGGGATGAGCTGGTCTTCACCTGCCCCAAGTGCGGTGAGACCTTTACCCCGGCCCCCGAAGCGGATGAGGATTTCTCCCTGATGGACGATTTCCTCGATGACGAGGATGAGGACGAGGAGTTCTGATCCTCGCAACTCCTGAAAATAAGACCGGAAACGGGGCGGAGCAGCCCTCCGCCCAATTCAGAAAAGGAGTTTTGTAGCGCATGGAATTCAATGTGTTTGAGTCGATCAAAATCGGCCTTGCCTCCCCGGATCAGATCCGCGAATGGTCTTACGGTGAGGTCAAAAAGCCTGAAACCATCAATTACCGCACCCTCAAGCCCGAGCGGGACGGTCTTTTCTGCGAGCGCATTTTTGGGCCGCAGAAGGACTGGGAGTGCCACTGCGGAAAGTATAAGCGGCTTCGCTATAAGGGCAAGATCTGCGATAAGTGCGGCGTTGAGGTCACAAGAGCCAAGGTTCGCCGGGAGCGGATGGGCCATATTGAGCTGGCTGCCCCTGTTTCCCATATCTGGTACTTTAAGGGAATCCCCTCCCGGATGGGTCTGATTCTGGATATGACCCCCAGAGTGCTGGAGAAGATCCTTTACTTTGCCTCTTACGTTGTTACCGACCCGGGTGATACCCCTCTGGAGGAGAAGCAGCTCCTCAATGAGAAGGAATACCGGGATATGCGGGAAAAATACGAGGATTCCTTCAAGGCCGGAATGGGCGCCGAGGCAGTCAAGGAGCTGCTGGCCGCCATTGACCTGGAGAAGCTTTCCGTTGAGCTGAAGGCAGAGCTTGCCACCGCCTCCAATCAGAAGCGGGCAAAGCTGCTGAAGCGGCTGGAGGTTGTTGAGGCCTTCCGTCAGTCGGGCAACCGTCCCGAGTGGATGATTATGGATTGCATCCCCGTCATTCCCCCCGATATCCGTCCGATGGTCCAGTTGGATGGCGGCCGTTTCGCCACCAGTGACCTTAACGACCTTTACCGCCGGGTCATCAACCGGAATAACCGTCTGGAGAAGCTCCTTCAGCTGGAGGCTCCCGATATTATCGTCCGGAATGAAAAGAGAATGCTCCAGGAGGCTGTGGATGCCCTGATCGATAACGGCCGCCGCGGCCGTCCCGTCACCGGGCAGAGCAACCGTCCCCTCAAGTCCCTTTCGGATATGCTGAAGGGTAAGCAGGGCCGGTTCCGTCAGAACCTGCTGGGTAAGCGCGTTGACTATTCGGGACGTTCGGTTATCGTCGTCGGCCCTGAGCTGAAGATCTATCAGTGCGGTCTGCCTAAGGAGATGGCTCTGGAGCTGTTTAAGCCCTTCGTGATGAAGCGGCTGGAGGAGACCGAGGTCGCCCAGAATAATAAGAACGCCAAGAAGATGGTCGAGCGGGCCGATCCCAAGGTTTGGGACGCTCTGGAGATCGTCATCAAGGATCATCCGGTTATGCTCAACCGTGCACCGACCCTGCACCGTCTGGGAATTCAGGCTTTTGAGCCGATCCTGGTAGAGGGCCGTGCTATTAAGCTGCATCCGCTGGTTTGCTCCGCCTTCAATGCCGACTTTGACGGTGACCAGATGGCGGTTCACGTTCCCCTTTCTGCTGAGGCGCAGGCCGAGGCCCGCTTCCTGATGCTGGCCGCCGGAAACCTCCTCAAGCCCTCGGACGGACGTCCTGTTGCTGTTCCCACCCAGGATATGGTCCTTGGTTCCTACTACCTGACTATGATTAAGCCGGGTGAGCCGGGTGATCCCATCGTATCCCGCGAGCCGATCGTTGATTCCGGCCGGTTTGTGGAAACCCGCATTGCCAAGGATGAAAACGGCGAGGAATATACCGAATACGTTGCTTATAAGATCTTCCGCGATCCCCAGGAGGCAATGATGGCCTACTCGGAGGGTGCGGTTGGACTCCATACCCCCATCAAGCTGCGGGTCACCAAGGAGATCGGCGGCAAGCGGGTCTCCAAGCTCATCAGCGCCACCGTTGGCCGGATGATCTTCAACGATCCCATTCCCCAGGATCTGGGCTTTGTGGATCGCACCGACTCGGATAAGATGTTTGACCTGGAGATCTCCTTCAAGGTCGGCAAGAAGGGTCTGGGCCAGATCATCGACCGGTGCATCAAGGTTCACGGCACTGCCAAAACTGCAGATGTTCTGGATAATATCAAGGCGCAGGGCTTTAAGTACTCCACCCGGGGTGCCATTACCGTTGCCGTTTGCGATGCGGTTGTTCCGCCCAAGAAGAAGGAAATCCTGGCCGATGCGGAGAAGGAGATCGACGCTACCCTTCGTATGTTCAGCCGCGGACTTCTGACCAACGATGAAAAGACCTCCCGCGTCCTCTCTGTTTGGGAGCAGACCACCAAGAAGGTTTCGGATGAGCTGATCCGGAACATGGATGAGTTCAACCCCATCAATATGATGGCCGATTCGGGCGCCCGCGGATCCATCAAGCAGATCCGTCAGCTGGCAGGTATGCGCGGACTGATTGCCAATACCTCCGGTAAAACAATCGAGATGCCGATTCGTGCCAACTACCGTGAAGGTCTGAACGTTCTGGAATATTTCATCTCCTCCCGTGGTGCCCGAAAGGGCTTGGCCGATACGGCCCTTCGTACCGCTGACTCGGGTTACCTGACCCGCCGTCTGGTTGACGTTTCCCAGGATGTGATTATCCGTCGGGAGGACTGCGGTACCCACAGAGGCATTTACGTTTGCGATATCGGTGAGGGCAAGGATCCCATCGAGCCGATGAAGGAGCGTCTTGCCGGCCGGTATCTGGCAGAAGAGCTTTACGATACCACCACCGGTGAGGTTCTTTACTCCCGCGATCGGATCCTGACCGATGCGGATGCCGAGCGGATTGTCGACCGTCTCCGGGCAGGCACCCTTGTTCAGGGTAAGGATGAGTCTCAGCGCCGTCCCGGCAAGCTGAAGATCCGTTCCATCCTGGGCTGCGAGTGCGAGCACGGAATCTGCGCCCGGTGCTATGGCTCCAACCTTGCCAACGGCAAGCCCGTTGCAGTGGGTGAAGCGGTTGGTATCATCGCCGCGCAGTCCATCGGTGAGCCCGGTACCCAGCTGACGATGCGTACCTTCCATACCGGTGGTATCGCATCTGCGGAGGATATTACCCAGGGTCTTCCCCGTGTTGAGGAGCTGTTTGAGGGACGCCGTCCCAAGAGCCTTGCCATCATCAGTGAGATCGGCGGCGTGATCCGGTTTGAGGAGATCAAGCGGAATCGCCACGTGGTGGTTTACGATAAGGAATCCGGTGAGGAAAGAAGCTATCTGATTCCCTTCGGTTCCCGTGTTCGCGTGGAGGAGGGCCAGACCATCGAGGCCGGCGATATGCTGACCGACGGCTCTGCCAACCCCAGCGATATTCTCAACATCAAGGGCGAGGAGGCCGTTCAGGACTACCTCATTTCGGAGGTCCAGAAGGTCTACCGTCTCCAGGGTGTTGATATCAACGATAAGCATATCGAAGTTATTGTCCGCCAGATGATGAAGAAGGTCCGGGTGGATAACGCCGGAAGCACTCCTCTCCTCTCCGGATCCCTGGTGGATCGAGCAGAGCTGGAGGCTGAGAACGCCAAGATTCAGGCCCGGATCGATGCCGGCGAGCTGGATCTGACCCTGGCCACCTTCATTCCCACTTTGTTGGGTATTACCAAGGCATCCCTTGCCACCGATAGCTTCCTTTCTGCCGCCTCCTTCCAGGAGACTACCCGCGTCCTCACCGAGGCCGCCATCAAGGGTAA
This sequence comes from Oscillospiraceae bacterium, assembly GCA_017466885.1. Lineage (GTDB taxonomy): Bacteria > Bacillota > Clostridia > Oscillospirales > Ruminococcaceae > RGIG4130. The sequence goes on along the minus strand of JAFTTH010000015.1, from coordinate 4,230 downwards.
GGTGGATCCCCTCCTTGGCCTGAAGGAAAATGTTATCATCGGTAAGCTGGTGCCCGCCGGTACCGGTATGCAGTGCTATAGCAACGTTGAGGTCCTCAGGGATCGGGACGAAGCAGAAACCCCTGCAATCTAACCTACCAGATAAAAGGGCAGCTGTGAAAGCCACGGCTGCCCTTTTTCCATATTTTTTGTTTCACAAAAAAGAAATGATTAAAATTGAGAATGGACAAGGACCTCGGAATTCGGGTATAATAAAAATAGACCCAGCCCCCTCCGGGACGCTCCTTGGGCAGAAAGGCGGTAAAAAATGCAGGTTTTGCAGTTTCCGTACGGAAAAACATATCAACAGATCACCCTGCCGAAGAAGCAGTTGAAGGGAGTTTTGCAGTCCCGGCTCCACGGTTACGATCCGGGAAAAACCCCGGAAGAGCTGGTGGCAGAGGCGCTCCGCGCTCCCATTGGCACGCCGACACTTGCGGAGCTTGCCCGGGGAAAGCAAAAGGTGGTGCTGATTGCCAGCGACCACACCCGACCGGTACCCAGCAAGGTGATCGTTCCGCCGATGCTGGAGGAGATCCGAAAGGGCAATCCCCAGGCAGAAATTACCATCCTCATTGCAACGGGCTGCCACCGGGGCACCACCAAGGAAGAGCTGGTGGAAAAATTCGGCCCCGAGCTGGTGGAGCGGGAGCGAATTGTGATTCACGATTGTGATGACAAGGAAAACCTCGTCTCGGTAGGAACACTTCCTTCGGGTGGAGAGTTGGTTGTCAACCGGTTGGCGGTCGAGGCTGACCTGCTGGTTTCGGAAGGGTTTATTGAGCCCCATTTCTTTGCCGGCTTCTCGGGAGGGCGGAAAAGTGTTCTTCCCGGCATTGCGGGCCGGCAGAGCGTTCTGGCCAACCATTGCTCTGAGTTTATTGCCAGCCCTTATGCCCGGACGGGAATTTTAGAGGGAAATCCCATTCACCGGGATATGATCTGGGCGGCAGAGGCAGTGGGTCTTGCTTTTATTGTCAATGTGGTGATTAACGGGGAAAAGCAGGCCATTCACGCCGTTGCCGGCGATCCTCTGGAAGCTCACGCTGCAGGATGCGCCTTTTTGGACGGCCTTTGCCGGGTGACCGCCCAGCCGGCAGATATTGTTATTACCACAAACGGCGGTTATCCTTTGGATCAGAATATCTATCAGGCGGTCAAGGGTATGACTGCCGCGGAGAGTGTGGTCAAGAAGGGCGGCGTGATTATTATGCTTGCCCGCTCCAATGACGGTCACGGCGGGGAGGCCTTCTGCCGGCAGATGTCGGAGGAGCCGGAGCTGGAAAAGACGCTTGCGGCATTTCTTGCCCGGGGAAGAAACGAGACCCTCCCTGACCAATGGCAGTCCCAGGTCTTTATCCGGGTACTGCTTCACGCTACCGTGATTTACATATCCGAAGCACCCGACCAGCTGGTGCGGAGTCTGCATATGCTGCCGGCGCACTCCCTGGAGGAGGCAATGAAGCTGGCGGAGGAGCTTTTGCAGCGCCCCGAGCCCTCGATTCTGGCCATCCCGGATGGCGTTAGTGTGATCGGAGGTCGGGAGGAGTAGGAAAAAAGGGGGAGAGCCGGAGAATGTATACCGTTTACTTTGCAGATGACCACGCTTTTGAACGGAAAAAGCTCAATGCCATCATCGACTGGGAGCAGTATGGCATTGAAATTGTAGGCGAAGCCGATAACGGCGGGGATGCCTACGAGGACTGCCTGGCTCTCCGCCCCAATATTCTCATTACCGACATTCGGATGCCGGAAATGGACGGCCTTTCCCTCGCCCGGGAGCTTTCCAAGCATCAGCCACAAACCAAGATCATTTTTCTCTCCGCCTATGACGATTTTGACTATGCGCGGACGGCGGTCAAGCTCAACGTTTGCTCCTATCTGCTCAAGCCCTACACCGCCTCCCAGCTTGCCGATGCCCTCCGCAGTGCGGTGGATATGGTTGAGAAGGAAGCAGCTCAGCGGGAGCGGGAGGCACAGTACGAGACCTATTTCCAATCCGTTCTTGGGGATCTGCGGCAGGCCTTCGTGCGGGAAGTGATTGATTTTGGGGAGCATATTTCCGAGGCGGTCTTCTGGGAGAAGGCGGCGTCGATACAGCTACAGTTCTCATCAGACCATTTTGTGATGCTGCGGCTGGAGTATCCCCAGGGGCTTCTTTTTGCCGAAGTGCGGGAGCTGGTGCAGCGTGCCACCGAGTCCCTGGCGGCAAATCGGTGTATTATGCCGGAATATAACTGCTGTTATCTTCTGATCTGTGTTCCCAAGGAGCTTTCTGACCAAGGCGTATCCTCACTGGTGGAGAGTGTTGCATCCTCCCTGACCGAGACCTTTTCGGAGAAGGGGTATCCTCTCAGTATTCGAAAAAGCACCACCGGGTATCGGTACCGTTCCTGGCGGCGGCTTTACGGGGAGCTGAATGCCCCTCCCGGCGAACAGAAGGGAAAAAGGGACACTCAGGATACGGCCGAGCTCCTTTATCTGCAGTATAAAGCCCAGGAGGAAGAGCTTTTCACCGCCATTGTGCAGCAGCAGAACGAGTTTGTCTACCGGTATATCTCGGAGCTGACGCAGCAGCTGGAGCTTTATGGGATCAAGACTGCCCAATGCACCAAGCTCTGTGTCTCCTGCTATAATAAAGCGTGGGACACCCTCAAGCAGATGGGTGCCATTGCCGCTCAGCACACCGAGACATTGGAGCGTTGTTTGCAAAAGCTCCCCTATTTGGAGTCGCCGGTTGATATTGAGCTTTGGATGACCGGCGTTTTCAACGTAATTAAAACGGCGACCGTTCTTTCTCAAAGAAACAAGAATGAGCATTTGATTAACCGAGTCATTGAACTGGTGGCCGCCCGCTATGCGGATAATATTGATGTGACCTCCATCAGCGCTGAGCTTTATATCTCTCCCAACTATCTGCGGCATCTGTTTAAGACAGCCACCGGAACCAGCCTCTCGGTTTACCTGACCGACTACCGGATCAAGCGGGCCTGCGAGCTGCTGCAGAATACCAGCCACCGCATTTCGGATATTCCCGGGATGGTGGGCCTGGAGCACAACTCCCATTTTTATTTCCTGATCAAAAAATCCACCGGGCTGACCCCCAGCGAGTACCGTGCGTTCTATGGGGACAAACAGGGGGAAGATCCTGCTGACGCAGAACAATAACACAAACCACCGCTCCTTTCGGGATCTCCGAGGGGAGCGGATTTGTTTTGCGGAAAATGACTGGTTCATTTTGCTGCCGGGGACGGCAGAGGGATAACAGGCACAAACAACAAAACAAGAAATGCCGCAGGGGCACAGGGTTGTTTTGGCTGTAGCGCAGGCTGTTATCATTTCTCGTATTCTTATAGGTAAAAGGTTTGCTCCTTTCTTTCTGCCTTGACAAGCAACACAAAGAAGGCACAAGGGGCGGGGGAGTTCCATAATAGAGGAAAGCCCCGTTTGGGGTGGGCGGAATTTTTTGACCGAAAATAAGCTTAGGAAAAGAAATAGACAAAGAGATACTCCTAAAGTTATACAGATATGCAAAGGAGACAAGTTAGCGCTCCTTTCAGGTGTTCCGCTCATGCCGCTTAGGCACTTCCTTTCTTTCCCCAGAAAGAAAGGAAGCAAAGAAGTTCCGGGGGAGCGTTACGCCTCCCGTTTGCGGTACCCGAAAATTTCTATCCTCGCATAAGCTCGGGGTACAAAGGGAGAAATACCTTCCTTTCTTGGAGGCAAGAAAGGAAGCAAAGAACCTTTGGGGAAACGTTACGCCGTTTCCCCAAACCCCTTTCACACACATAAGGGGCTCCGCCCCTTAAGAATCCCCCCGACGTGGTCTCCAAGCACCTGAATGCAGGTAATATTCACATCCTCACGGGACGACTACTTCACACATGGTCAGTTAATATCAGCTTCATCCTCGCAGAACCGCGTAAGACCCTAAAGGCATCCCTTTTTGCTTGCGGTTGTCAATGCAACCAAACAAACAAGCACCATTGAACGCACAAACCTCCGCCGCGAAATGGCCCAAGAAATCTGCCGGCCTTATGGCACACCTTCTCCGGACTCCCCGGAGGGAGTCCGAGGGAGGAAATCCCTCGGCCGTTTTAATAGGGTGGGGTTTTGGGGAGGGGAAGAATCGGAACTTCCCCTCCCCAAACGCCTTCTTTGCTCAACTTTCTTTGCGGAAAGAAAGTTGAA
>JAFTTH010000014.1 GCA_017466885.1 Oscillospiraceae bacterium | reverse complement strand
TTTGCCGGTGGCATCATAATCATAGTAAATCCAGCCAAAATTATCCTTGGAGGCAAGGATCTGCGACCCATTGAGGTAATATTGGGTCACATTGCTCCCCTGAATCTTTTGGGTGCGGATGCCGTCAGCATTGTACTTATAGGTCGTTCCAGTGCCAACAGATTTTAGCTGTCTGCCATCCCAATCAAAGGTCTTACCATCATAATAAGTCAGCGGGTTACCGATGGTATCATAGGTAATCGCATTCCCATTATAGGCAGTAAGCAGGTCTTTCCAAGTAGAATCGCCGTAGGAATAGGTCTTTGTTACGCCGTTTTCGGTCTTAGAAAGGATATTCCCGCCTTTGTCATACATGTAGGAATAGGTTTTGCCGTTATGATTTGCATAAGTCAACTGATTATGAGAATCGTATAAATAGCTTCCTACCGTTTCCCCATTCTCTGTAATGAATGAAATATTCCCATTGGCATCATAGGTATAACCAAAGTTTTTCGACCAGCCATTTCCCGCAAGAGAAAGCCCACTGATGCGGGTGGTGCGAGAATGCGGCGGGGCGGGGTAAGTTGAGGGTTAAGTTTGCCCCGCCGCGAGGGAATCCTCTGCACAGCTCACTTTTTTAGGTTGCGTAAAAAATCTTCTGGATCAGAAAGAAATCGATGCGCTTCAGATTTTATTATAATTTCTTTCAATGCACCAATATCCGCCTCGTACTTTCTCCTCTTGTAAAGAATTTTTAGATTATTCGCCTTGGCAAAATTGCAAATAACTTTTATCTGCTCCAGTGAAATGTTTTGGCAATCCAATCGGAAAGAAATTGTATCTATTTTTAAACCATCCTTTGTAAATATCTCTACACAAGTTGAATCCAAGTCCCCATACTGTCTTATCGATGAACTCCAACTCTTCTCTTCGGGTAATGCTTCTGCTAATTCACATAATGAACGCAACGAAGACAGTAGGAAATTCTTTTTTTTACATGGTATTAGCGAACACGCTACTTGCCAAATAGCCACCTACCTCACCCTCTCACCAGAATAAATCATTTGTCGTTTTATATCCTTTATATGGCAATGAGACTTCTTGGGCTGGTACAGTAACCATTCCTAATTTTTTTGCCGCTGCAAGCCTGTGATGTCCGTTTACAACATATTTCCCTCCATTATAGCTTACATATTTTATCGGATTTTGGATGCCATGCGCTTCAATATCTTGAATTAAATTAGCCATCTCGTTTCTGCTTTTCGTTAATTTATGTGTTGCTTGCAGTTCTTTTGTGGGAACAGTCTCGTTGCGTCCACATGTATTATGCACCAAAACAGAATTGTTACCAACATAATACGTGTGGAAATCCGCAACCTCAAAGTTATAAACCGTAATTGGTGCTTCAAGGATCTCGTGCTGAACTTTTTCGACTACGAGATATTTCCCGTTATGTGAGACAAGAATATCCCCCGCACGCAACTGGATGGCTTGCATCCAACCCTTGGAAGGAAGGTAGAAGGGATGCTCCGGAGTGGTAGTAATCTCATCGCCGTCCACACGAAGATGCACCAACTCGAAGGTTTCCTTTTCAAAGGTTTGAACAACCTTTTTCAGGCCCTTTTCTCCAGTTTCCGGATTTTCCGCAAACACTAGATCACCCGGCACAATATTCTCTATTGGTTTATGTCCCTCGGAAGATAGAACCGCAGTTCCGGCAACAAAGCATGCGCCCGGACTCATATTTGCCGCTTCGAGCATACCTCCTGTGGCTATTGATGTTAGAACTAATCCGGTATTATACGCTTCCTCATTGCCTTGAAAGACCGTATCCTTAAGCGGACTGTTTCCGGTGACCGATGAATAGGCAATATCAGCCGCATAAGTTGCCGCTGCCGTAACAGTAGTCACGACCGCCACAGTCGCGACTGTGCTAGCTACTGCGTAGCTTGCCCCCAAAGACATACCAACTGCAGTTATCGCACAAGCTGCCGCAGGTGCTGCTGCGCCTAAAGTAGCAATTGTAACCGCAACTGCTGCTACTGCAACTGCTGCCCCCAAAACAATGGTTGCCCAGTCCGGCCAGTTGCCGTTAGGGTCATCCATACTGATCGGATTATTAAAGCAGTATGCAAATGCGTTATTCCCGAGGATTTCTCCGCCTGTACCGGAAATTCCTCCATCCGCATTTAGGAACCGACCTGTATTCGGATCATAGTATCTGGAATTGAGATAGTAGAACCCGGTTTCAGTATCATAGTAGTACCCTCTATACCGGAAAGGGTTATTGAGACCGATTCCGCTCATTTCCGAGCCGCTCAGCCCAGTTACCTTGCCCCAAGGGTCATAGGTATACTCTACTACCAGTTCGCCTGCGGAGTTGGTAATTCCAACCACGTCACCTTGGAGGTTATAAACATAGTAGTAAGTATTCCCAAAATAAACGGTGGAAATCACCTTTCCGCTTGCATCATAGTCATAGTAGGTGAAGCCGTAATTATTTTGGGAGGCTATGATTTGGGAACCGTTCAGGTAGAAACGGGTGGTCATTCCGCTGGTGGTTTTCTCCGTTCGGATTCCATCAGCGTTGTACTTATAGGTTGTTCCGGTGCCAACGGATTTCAGCTGTCTACCATCCCAATCAAAGGTCTTGCCATCATAGTAAGTTAAAGGATTCCCGATGGTATCATAGGTAATTGCATTACCATTGTAGGCAGTCAGCAAATCCTTCCACGTGCTGTCACCGTAGGTGTAGGTCTTTGTTACGCCGTTTTCAGTCTTGGAAAGGATATTTCCACCGTTATCGTAGATGTAAGAGTAGGTTTTCCCGCTGATGGTGGCAGAGATCAGCTGATTCAGAGAATCATAATCATAGTCCGCGGTGGGAATCCCGTTGACGGCGGCAGTATCGATATTTCCGTTTTCGTCATAGGTGTAACCGAAGATCTTCGACCAACCATTTCCGCTCAGAGTAAGCAAATTGACTCTGCCGGTGGTGGTTCCAGGGGTGCTTCCCGCGGAGTAGTAATACCTTCCGTAGTAAAGCGTTTCTTCCGAGCTATTTTTCAGGGTGAAGGTATCGTCACGCCCAAGATTATCGTAGGTGTAGTGAATGGAAGAACCGCCGGCAAGGATAATATCTTCCAGCCGCCCAATTGTGTCATAGACAAGCTGCGTTAGCCGGCTCACCGCCCCAAACTTCACAGTGGCGCTGGAAAGCTGACCCTTGGTGTTGTAGGCGTTGAGCAGCTCCATGGCGGTGAAGCCATTGGAGAAAGTGGGCGCAATGGTGGCGCGGGTGGCGCGGCCCTCGGAGTCGTATTCGTACCGGTATTCCAGCCCGTTGATGGGGTCAAGCCGTCTGCCAAGGTAGCCGTTGGCATCGTAGGAGTCGGTATACTGGGTGACTCCATTGTACTGCATTCCCACCACTCTGTCAAGGGAATCGTAGACCGGCACGCGGTAGTCGCCGTTGCCGTAGGTGGTGCGGGTCAGGCGGCCGTTATAGGGGGCGTAGATATTGGTGGAGAGGGTGCGGCTGCCCACGGAGGTACTGACCCGGTTGCCGAACTGGTCATAGGTAAAGGTATACCGGACGTCGGCGGCGGTGGAGGTGGTGGCATCGGCGGAAGAGGTGGTATTGTGGCCGATGGAGGTCAGGTCATCCAGAATGGGGTGGTAGCCATAGACCACCTTGCTATTGCCCGACTGCACCGATTCCACCAGGTGGGTATTGGTATTATACTGGTAAGTGGTGGTATTATTCTTGGCGTCGGTAACGCTCTCCACCAGCCCGGAATCGGAGTCGATCACCATGGAAATGGTGTTCCCGAAGGGGTCGGTGGTGGAGGTGGCATAGGCGCCGGTATAGGCGGTTGTGCCCGAAACGAGGGTGGCGCTTTCATCGTTTACGGTGCCGGTGGAGAGAAGGTTGCCGTTGGCATCGTAGGAATAAGTGGTCACAGAGCCATCGGGGTGGGTATGGGTCTCCACCTGGTTGCGGGCGTTATAGGTATATGATTCGGCGGTGTTATCCGGGTAGGTGATCTTCTTGAGCCGGTGGGAGATCTCTCCGTTATTATCATCGTAAAGATAGGTGGTGGAGCGGCCCATGGAGGTGGTGGATTTGGTCAGGCGGCCGTGGGAATCGTATTCCCGGAGATCCTGGCTTGCCTCCCGGAAGAGCTGGACATCGTCAAACCAGACGGCATTCTTCTGATAATTATACAGCAACGCCACCTCAACGGTGGAATAGTCCTTTTTGGCAGTCGCCTGGGCGCTGAGGAACTGTTTACTGGGGTTTTTGGCCTCGAAATCGAAGTAGAACTTATCCTCGGTGCCATCCAGGTTGATGATCCGCAGGCGGAGGGCGAAATAACGGTTTTCGTCGCTATTGGGGTGCTTCCGCTCCAGGGCATCGGCCTGCGCCCACGCCGCAAGGGTATAGGTATCGCCTGCAGAGCCGAACACCGGGACGGGCTGACGGATATTCTGCCAGTTTTCCCGTTCGCCGGTCATTTGGAACCGTCCGCCGGTGACGTAATCCCCGGTGCCGGTATGGTCGGAGGCGGTCCAGCCTGCGGGGAGGGCGGTATTATCGGCATCCCGGAAGTGGCCGTTATCCAGCATATTATACTGGTTGACGACGGTTCCCTTTTCCACCTGGACATTATCGAAATAGGCGGTGCCGGATGCGTTTTCGAACCCCAATGTGACATACAATGCAACGACATCGTCCGGCACGGTATAGGTATGGCTGACCCGTGTCCAGTCGCTGGCGGATTTGATGGGGTTGGAACGGTGGAAATCCCAACTGCCGTCCTCCCGCTTATAGCCAAAGTAGAACATCAGGCCATAGGGGGTAGTGGAGTTCAGGGTAATATTGGTCACCTTGACCCAGGCAGAAAGGGTGAAGGTCTCCCCTGCAACCTCGGGGATATTCAGCTTCTGCCAATAGCCGTACCGACCGGAGGTATCATTGCAGGTGATCTTCATGGATTTTGCCCCGGCGTAAGGGTCGGTGGTGGAGAGAGTGGTGGTGCCGGTGGCGGGGTTATTGTTATTATAGTTGGTCCAGGGGGAGAGGGCGGAGTCCTCAAAGTCCGGGTTGGCAACGTAATTGGTGACGTTGCTCCGCAGGTCGGAGGTATAGGTGAGGGAGTTCCGCTTGGCATCGTTGGTGTTGGTATATTTTCCGAACACCGCCCGGCCCTCGTGATCCTGGATGGAGACGGTATGGCCGAAGGAGTCGAACAGCATTGTTTCGCTTTTGCCGTCCCGGTCGGTTACCTTGGTGGAGCCGGTGCCGTAGGCAAAGGTCAGCTTTCTGCCAACAGAGCCGGCAGTTCCAATTTCCGTCAGGGTTGCTACCCGGTTCAGATTCCCCGAATAGGTGATCTCTACCCCCGGGTCATTGGGGCTGGTCAGCTTGGTCAGGTTCCCGGCGGAATCGTAAACCAGGGAAAAGCCTTTATTTCCCGGGCGAACCACGCTGACGAGGCGGTTATTGGCGTCGTAGGAATAGGTGGTGACACGGCCGGAAGGGTCGGTGACGGAGGTCAGGTACTGTTTTCCGCTCCGATCGGTGTAGCCGAAGGTGATTTCGTGGCCGGCGCCGTCGGTAACCTTTGTCAGCTTGCTGCCGGACATTGTGAGGGTTGCGGTTTTTCCGGTTGTAATATCCCGGACGCGGGTGGGATAACCGTCCTCCCGGAAATACCAGGCAATCGTTTCTCCCAGCTTCAGCTCGTACCGCTCATTTCCGTTCTGCAAAGCAGTATAGCAGGTCAAAACGGAAGAGGAGTCATACTCATTGACATAAACATTGGTCTGGCCCGATTTCTCCTCGAAATAATGCCAGGTTCCATCGGAATCAATGAATTGATACGGATATGTTTGGCTGAGGTCTGCATCTGTTACAGCCTGGATCCGCGAATACAGATTCAAACGGAATCCGTTTCCGAAGTAAGCTGTTCCGGTTTGGTTATTCTGCTTGCTCCGGGTGGAGCTATCATAAATATGCGAAACAGCGATGGGCATATAATTGCCGGTGGTTTCGGCATCGCTGAAAGAGAAAACGAGATTTCCGGTGAAATCGCTGACCGAGAAAACACCCGTTTCCGCTGTTCCGGCAGAATGGTAGGTTAAATAATCCTCCAACCCATTCTGATTGACATACTGAATCGAAACGTAAGGGCGCTTATATTCGTCGGTACTGCTATACACCGGAGAACAGAAATAAACAACTTTTCTGGAGATAAACTCATTATCTGAGGTGAAGGCAATTCCGAAATACTCCCGCGAGCTTTGATACCATTCGCGGGTAGCGGTTGTGATATCAAACCAAACGTGGGTATCTGCCGTGGTAGCCTCTACAAATTGGCTATCCATCACCGTTGTGTTTAAGTTATCCTCCAAAGTCTCCCAGGTTAAGCTGTTAAAATTGGCATCCGACAAAATCGAATCCGTATTGATTTGATGGATGTTCACCGTCATGGTCGCATCGCCCACCGCGGAGCCGCTGTTTTTCCAAAGCCGAAGATGGCTTTGGATCACACGGTCAGCGGAGGTGATTGTGTCAGGCAGGTCGAATTTCAGAACGGCGCGGAGATTATCGTAAGAGCTGGATTCATTTCCGACATAAAACGTTCCGTGATCCTGCGTATTCCCCGGATCATTTCCGTCCGGATAGGCGCTGCTTCGATCCCGGGTATAAACGCTGATGCTTTTCATATCATCCTGACTCCGGGAACGGCTATCCTCCAAAACCGGATCGATCACCACCGGGTAGGCGGCACTTTCCAGCCATTCGGCATCGGGGGTCAGGGTAACGGTATGATGGTTTCCCGATCCGGAAAGGGTCATTGTCAGCAATGTGCTGCAGCGGCCTGCCGCATCGGTCATATAAGGAGCAGAAAGGACATAAACAGCCTGCCCATCCAAGTTATACAGGAGGATCTCATTCCCCTCCTGCTCTACGGTCATACGGTTCGTTTGCAGGGTGAAGACAAAGGGCCCGACTGCATCCTTTGACTGAAGGATGATATCTTCTTTGATCCCCCGTCCGGTAACCCGGTAAGCCAGATCAACATTGGTAAGGGCATTTTCATAAATAAGACGCTCGCTGGTGGACCGCACTCCCAGTTTGCTATCCTTTTCGCTTTCCAAAAGAGCGATTTTCCGGGCTGAGGCAGCCCCCCGCATTCCCTCCAGGCCCCACTTAATCTGGTAATCGGAGCCCTGCAGGGTATACAGCTTACCGTTCGAGGGGTTTTTGGAGAATTTCACCCGGACAGGGGCCTCGGTGTTTTCGTAATCCGATCCGGTATCGGAAAGGGTGTTGTCCAGATCAATCCACTGTCCGGCTTCATTTTGGAAATGGACCGGCTCATCGTATACTGCGGCGACAACCGTTCCGTCGGTCAGCTGAAAATGCTTTACCGACGCTTCTCGGCGTTCCGCCAGCTCTCCGACAATATCCTCATCGGTCAGCTCTGCCAGCGAGGTCACGCCTCCGTAAATATCTTCATTGGAAAAAGTTCCTTCCGGAATCGACGAAAGAATTTCTTCCTCCGCTCCGGCCGGTATCGGGAGGGTCACCATGAAAAATGCCGCTGAAAGCAGGACAGCTAAAACGGATTGCCAAAGATTCTTTTTCATTCGTTTTTCTCCTTTTCCTTTTTGTTTTCCTCAAAAAAAGCGCACCCAATCCAGCAGTTTTTCTGCTGAGTCGGCGCGCACCTACTCTACCATAGCCATTCCCTCCTTTCCAGACGAAAGCATCAATAGTGGAAGTGAATTGTTGTGTTTATATTATAGTGGAAATTTATTACATTGTCAACAGTAAATATTATTGTATATGAATTTTACTATTGTTTTTGTAGGAATGTGCCGGATTTTTCGATTGCGCAACAAACAAAAAACCGCTGAAGAATTTCTCATCAGCGGCTTTTCGTTATATTTTGTCTCTTTCCTATTTCAGCACCTGCCGGATCGCCCAAAGCTGCAGTCTTTGGGGAAGGAGATTCAACAACAGAAGCAACGGGTTCCGGTTGAGGGAGAAGGCAAATTTCGGTTTGCGTTTTTTCAGGATCCGCAGCACCTTTTTCGCAATGGCGGAGGGCTCTATCCCTCTTGCCTCAACCCGGTCCACGATCTCCCGAAAGCGCTCCGCGTTGCAGGAATAAAGCTCAGTCTTTTGGCAAAAACGGTGGAGTGCCGCAGTGGAAACACCCAGCATTCCCGTTTTTACCGCCCCCGCCCGGAGCACGCTGACCTTGATCCCCTGCAGCTGCAGCTCCATTCGGAGAGAAAATGCATAACGGTCCAGGGCAGATTTGGTCACCGCATAAATCCCGGTGAAGGGAAGAGGATCCAGAGGGGCAAGCTCACTTGTGGTGATTACAATGTGGGATCCCTTTTTGAGCAGAGGAAGAAAGATCTTATTGACCAGAAAAACACCCCCGAGATTGATCCGGAAGATCCTTTCAAAGTCTTTTTCCTCCATTTCCACCAACGAATCCAGCATATAAATTCCGGCAAAATGGATCACCGCCGATAGTTCGTCGGTTTGTGCGCAGATTTTGTCAAAGGCAGCCGCAACGCTGGTCGGCTCAGTCAGATCCGCCCGGACGGGAATGATATGTTTCTCCTCCGCTCCCACGGTTTGATCCATCGCGAACACGCGGTAACCTTGACAAGCCAGAGCCTGCGCCGTGGCTTTTCCCATACCACCGTACGCACCGGTAATCAGAACGGACGGTCGCATATTTTCTCCCTCCCGTTTCATCTGCAATCCTTCCCCTTTTCTTCCCACTTTTTGGAATCTTTTCCTGTTATGTTAGCTTTTATTATAACAATAAATCCCCATTTCCTCAACCATTTTCCGCAAAAACATCTGTCACACAATGACATTTCAACAGCCCTTTTTTCCGCAAAAGGAAGGGGGCGAATCAGTTGACATTTTGTCGATTTTGATGTATAATAAAAGGGTGTGTGGTTTTGGAAATATCAATGCAAAATTTGCACTTTTTTTGAATGAGCTACTTATTTTCCGGAAAGAAAACTGGCGGATTCGTCAAACGTCGTTCCGTTTGTCTTTTCACATTTTTTCACAGTCTAAATCCATCACGCGAAAGGGAGTGACATTTTGACTGCACTGCAGCAACGAATGCTGGAGCTGGTCCTGGAAGTGGACGCCATCTGTAAAAAGCATCGAATTGTTTATTATCTGTCAGGGGGATCTGTGCTTGGCGCGGTACGCCATAAAGGGTTTATCCCCTGGGATGATGATATTGACATTATGATGACCAGGGAGGAGTTTGCCAAGTTCCAGCAGGTATGCTCCACCGAACTGGCGGCTGACCGGGAGCTGATCACCCAGATCAACACCCCCTGCCATACCAAGGTCACCATCAAGTATATGAATAAGTCCACCTCCCAGTTTTTCCGGTCTCAGGTTTTGGATACGACCGGCTGCGGAATCTCGCTGGATATTTTCGTTCTGGACCCCCTTCCCCGGGATCCGGTCCGAAAGGAGCAGCACATTGCCGAATACGTGGTATATAACGAGTTGCTGACTCCTTTCTTTATGGTCAATGAAAAGCTCTACCAATCGGTTGACCTTTACCGGCACTACCACCGGAAGGCTCAGAAGATCGGCAAGGAGAAGGTTTTGGCCGAGCTTTACCATAAGCTTTTTGAGGTTGAACCGGAGGAAAGCGATCTTTACCTTTACCGGTGGGGACAGCAACATTTAATCTACGACCGTTCCTTATTCGGGACACCCCGGTATATGGACTTTGAGGGATATTCCCTCCCTATGCCGGAAAAGACCATCGATTTTCTCCGCGCCACATATGGGGATACCTGGTGCTACCTTCCCCCTAACCAGCAAAGAGAAACTCACGTTTCCTTCCTCAGCACCACCGTTCCTTACATCAACTGGCTGGAGGATATCCGTCCCTTTCAGGATCGGGAAAAGATGCTTGCCGATTTTGTGGAGCGGAAGCGGTTAAACGTTGAAAAAGCGGTGCCGGCCCACGATCTGAAGGTGGCAGGCTACCGGCAGACCGCTCTTGCCATTGAGTTGGAGCTCCGCACCCCTGCTTACAGCGCAGATGCTCTCTCCTCCCTTTCCGATCCGGAGCTTCTTACCCGGATGGGGCAATATCTGTCCGCCCAGCTTAACAGCGGATTTTTGAAGAACGATGTTTATATTGATCTGCCCGACCCGGTCCTTGCACTGCTTCTGTCCGCACTCATGCGGGGCGGAGACTTTGTGAAGGCCGCCAAGCTCCTTACTATCCGGCAGAAGCAGGTCCGGGAACTCTCCGCTCCGCTTGCCCAATGCCTTGCGATGCTGGAATCCATCCGGAAGTATGTGCGGTATTTTGAGGATCGGGGGCTTGAGCCGGAGAAGGTCGCTCCCTTATCTGAAATCGCTCCGGGGCTTTTGGCAGTATGCCGGGAAAATCCCGCCTATCTGAATCTGCAGCGTTGCCGCCTGCAGCTTTACCTGGGGATGGATCCCCTTCCCTCCAAAGAAGCGCTGGAAGGGATCTCCGAGGCACGTTCATTCTTCCCCGGTGATCCGGAGATTGCTTTTTGGGCCGGATGCATTTATGAGAAGATCGGCCTGTCTCAAGAGGCCGTCCCCCTCTTTGTACAGGCATCCGCCACCTCCAACGGACTGATCCTCGATCAGTTAAAAAACAAACAAACAGAAAGGAACGAAGACCTTGACTGAGATTCAGCAAAAGCTTTTAGAGCTTCTTTGTGATTTGGATACGATCTGTCAGCGGGAAAATATCCCCTATTATTTATCCGGACATACCGCCTTATCCGCTTATACCCGCTCCGAATTTTTCCCCGACTGCTGCCAGGCCAGCGTATCTATGACCCCCGAGAATGCAGTCCGCTTCCTTCAGGCTGTTCGGAAGGAGGGCCGTCCCGACCGGATTACAGACTCAATGTTCTCCAATAAAAACTATCCCGACTTTACCCTTCGTTTCTGTGATCCCAACACACTGATGATCCCTCTGCCCTACTGCCGCCCCTCCTCTCTCCCTTATATCGGCATTGTGATCCATATGATCCGCACCAAGCCGGCTCATATGAATAAGATCTATCAACTGTCCCACACCTTCTGGAAAGCCAGCACGATGTCGGAGGGGTCCGTCTCCGGCTTTACCAAGCACGTGGCAGTCTCGGCTTGCCGGATCGCAAAGAATATCCTCGGCGGAAAATATTTCAGCCGGCTTCTGTTCCGGTTCTGGGTCAGCCTCTTCCAATCCCGGGAAACGGACAAGCCCATCGCTATTGCATCGGATGCCTTTCATTACGAGCCCGCTTTGGTAAAAGGCGTGCAAACCGTTACTCTGGAGGGAAAAGTCTTCCCCATCTTCGCTGACCCGGAAGGATATCTTCTCACCGCTTACGGTGAGGATTATTCCACCGTTATCCCGAAGTATTATAAGCCCTCCGCTTCCCTCCTTGTGTCGGTGAATATCTCCTTCCGCCAGTTTGTGGAGACTGCAAAGGAGCGGAATCTGGATTTGAAGACCATCCAGAAGAAAAAGACCAAGTGCGATCTGCTTCAGGCAAAGGTTTCCTTCTATAACCGGCAGATTGACCGCTATTATGCCATCGTTGAGCGCACCGAGAAGCGGTATGCTCTTTACGAAACCTATATGCCTATGAAGGAGGAGCTTCTCCGGCTGGACCGCGAGGAGCGGTATGAGGAGCTCAATGACCTGCTCAAGCCCTACCGTTCTGCGCTGTGGGCGTTTTACAAAAAGAAGCTGGGGCTTTGCTTTGATCGGGAGATCTTTGAGCTGACAATGAAGGTCCTGGTGATGGAGGGGCAGGAAAAATACGCCAAAAACCTCCGCGCGCTCGTTCCGGACGAGCACTGGAAACCGATTGTTATTACTGATTACAAAGGGGATCCCATCGAATGTTAGAGATGCACGCCGGGTTATATACCCTGCTGAAGGAATTTGATGATATCTGCAAAAGAAATGAGATCACCTATTATCTGGAGGGTGGCTCGCTTCTTGGCGCGGTACGGCACAAGGGCTTTTTGCCCTGGGATGATGACGTGGACCTTTGCATCACCCGGGATAACTTTAAAAAGCTCTTATCGGTCATCGACCGGGAGCTTCCCGCTGATCGGGAGCTTTACTGCTACGAGCGGTTCCCCAACTACCTGCGGGATACCGTTAAGTACACAAATCTCTCCACCACCGTCATTTTCCGCAACCATATTCTGGACGGTAACGCCTGCGGGCAGCATATCGACCTTTTTATTCTGGATCCTGTTCCTTCCGATCCGGTCGCGCAGGAGGAATATAAGGTCCTTGCCACCATCTACTCCGAGCTGATGATGCCGGTGTATATTATGTGCGAGGATATTGCCGACTACCTGAAGGAATATGAGCAGTATCAGGCACTCATCCAGGAAAAGGGCCGGGACTATGTTTTGGATATGCTCCGGGAAAAGCTCTTTTCCTATGAAGATAGTGAGGAATGTGATACATACTGTCTCCGCTGGGGCAACCGCCACTCCTTCTACCCCAAGGCCTTTTTCGGAACTCCGGTGGCACTCCCCTTTGAGGATCGGTTCTTCCCCGGTCCGGAGCAATATTTCCGTTTCCTGCGGGCAGAGTTTGGCGACACCTGGATGATGGTCCCCGAGGAGGCCGCCCAGGAGGATCACTCCACCTTTGATAATTACCACGTTCCCTGCGCCACCTTTATGGCGGATTACAGTCCTTATATTGATTTTTCCAAGGCGTACGTTCAGTTTGAACAGCGCAAGGCGCACAGTTTGAAGAGTCTCCCCCTCCGGCGGGAGGTTCAGCGGGATAAGGCCGCTTTAAGCAAAACCCTTTTTGACCTGACTCTCCAGCATCTGACCTCTGAATTATCCGAGGAGGGACAGTTGATGCTGGAGGAGCACCGTTATTCCGCCCTTGCGGAACGGTTTGCCCCTTATTATGCGGCGCAAAGCTCCCCGGATATTAAGCGAAACGGTGTTGCCCTTGCGGTATCCGAGCCGGTTTTATACGCCGCAACTCTCTCTCTGATAATGGTCGGCAGATACTGGGAAGGAGAGCTGCTTCTTCGTGTCAACCGGGATACCCCCGATTGTGATACCCCGCGAATCCGGCAGCTTTCTCAGCTGATCGCCGATCTTCGCGCCGGCAACCTGGCCGCCGAAGAGGGCCGGCTGGATGATGTAGCCGCAGTGGTGGAGCAGTGGCTTCCCCTCTTCCCTGACCAGCTTGACCTTTCCGTCTTCCGGCTGACCCGGCAGATGCAGGAGGGAGCTGCTCCGGAGGAGCTTGAAAAGGAAGCTGAGAGACTTCTTTCCCTTTATCCGGAAAGCGATCGCCTGCTGAAGCTGCTGGGAGATCTTTCTTCCCGCTCAAAAAATACCGTCTGCGCCGCAGAGTGGTATACCAAATGCGTTCAAAGCACCCGGAACGGTCTTTTCCTGATGGAGCTGGCCGACTATCTTCCCTCACCGGAGGAACCGGAGCAGCCCTGACCCTCGGCATCCCCAATCGGAACAATAACAAAAAGAGAGGTATCCAACCATGGAGCAAAGGAACGGAACTCCAAAACTGATCATTCGTGATCTTTCTGTCACAATGGGGAAAAAGCTTATCCTGGATCACGTGAACTTTGAAGTGGAGGATGGCGAATTTCTTTCGATTCTCGGTCCCTCCGGCTGCGGAAAAACCACCATTCTCCGGTGCCTGATCGGACTTTTGAAGCCGAACACCGGCACCATTCATAAGGATGAAGTGGATATTACCAATTTTGCACCCTCCAAGAGAGGAATGGGAATTGTTTTCCAGAACTATGCACTCTTTGAGAATATGACCGTTCTCCGAAACGTGGAGTACGCGCTCCGGCTGGATAAATCCCGGAAAGCGGAATCCCGGGAGATTGCAATGAGAATGCTTCGCCAGGTGGGACTGGAGGAGCACGCCAATAAGCGTCCCCACCGCCTCTCGGGTGGTCAGCAGCAGCGGGTCGCCATTGCCAGAACTCTGGCCCTGAACCCCGATGTGATCCTCTTTGATGAGCCGATGTCTGCCCTGGATGTGGATACCCGGATGATCCTCCGTCAGGAGCTGAAGGATCTGCAAAAGCAGTTCGGCACCACCATGATCTATATTACCCACGATCAGGAGGAAGCCTTTGCTATGTCTGACCGGATTATGGTCATGGATAACGGCGTGATCCGTCAGATTGATACTCCCGATAATATCGTCAAAAACCCTGCGGATGATTATGTCCGTCGGTTTGTGCTTCATAATCTTCAGCTGAAGATCGAGTCTTTAAGCCGCTTCTCTCAATCCTCTTCGGAAGGGGCTGAACAGCAGGCATGAAAAAGAGCAGCTCTGTTTTGATTAAAATTGCCCTGGTTATCGTTTTCACCGTTTGTGTGATCCTGCCTCTTTTGCAGATGTTTCTGACCATGAGCGGTGAAAGCTTCCTCAAGGTCGTTACCGCAGAGCGGTTCGGCCTGGTTCTGGGCAACTCCATCACCGTTTCCCTGGTCGCCACCTTCATCTCCGTTGCCTTGGCAATGCTTCTTTCCTTCTGCATTTCCCGCAGCTCCATTCAGGGAAAGAATATCTTTCGGGTGATTCTGACTCTGCCGATGCTGATCCCCTCCATTTCTCACGGTATGGGTTTGATTATTCTTTTCGGCGCCAACGGCATCCTGACTAACCTTCTGGGACTCTCCTCCAATATCTACGGATTTGGCGGAATCGTGATCGGATCGGTGATGTACTCCTTCCCGGTGGCATTTCTGATGCTTTCGGACGTGCTGACCTATGAGGATGCCTCCCCCTATGAGGCGGCGGACGTTTTGGGAATCCCCAAATATCGGCAGTTTTTCTCCATCACCCTTCCCTATTTGAGCAAATCACTCATCTCGGTGGTGTTTGCAACCTTCACCCTGATTATCACAGACTACGGCGTACCTTTGATGATCGGTGGAAACTATACCACCCTCCCGGTGATGATGTATCAGGAGATCGTCGGCCTGCTGGATTTCGGCAAGGGCAGCGTGATCGGATCCCTCCTTCTCCTGCCTGCTGTGGCCGCGTTTATTATTGACGCCCTCAAAAAGGATCGGGGAAGCTCCAGCTTTGTGACCAAGCGGATCAAACCCCGCCGCAATCCCCTGCGGGACGGCCTTTGCTACGCTACCTGCGGATTATTCAGCATCATCGTCATTATCCCTATTGCAACCTTTATTATGCTGACCTTCATCAAGAGGTACCCGCTGGATATGACTCTGACCCTGGATCATATTTTCAAGACCTTTGATATGAATGGCGGAACGTATCTGCTCAACTCGCTGATCGTTTCGGTGCTTGTTTCGGTGATCGGCGTCGCCACCGCCTACGTAACAGCCTACTGCACCGCCCGGATGTCCGGCGTGCTTTCCCGGGTCCTCCACCTGATCTCCATTACATCTATGGCTATCCCGGGACTTGTTTTGGGCCTTTCCTACGTGCTTTTCTTCAAGGGTAGCTTTCTTTACGGCACCCTTGCCATTCTGATTTTGGTCAATACCATTCACTTCTTTGCTTCCCCCTATCTGATGATCTACAATTCCTTTAATATCATCAACAAAAATCTGGAGGACGTGGGAGCGACTCTGAATATCAGCCGGCCACGGATCTTCTTCCAGGTTTTGATCCCCCAAACCAAGGATACCCTGATCGAAATGATGTCCTACTTTTTCGTCAACTCGATGATGACCATTTCTGCGGTTTCTTTCCTTGCCAATGTTTCCACCAAGCAGCTTTCTCTGATGATCACGCAGTTTGAGGCGGTCCGTCTGCTGGAGTGTTCGGCATTCGTATCGCTGCTGATTCTCTGTGTTAACCTGCTGGTGAAGGGAATTGTGTACGTTCTGAAAAAGCAACTGAAGAAAAATAAGCCGGTAATCGTTCTGGCAGAGGAGTAAACGTGATGATTTCAAGAGCACAATTTGATCTTCTGGTCGCTCTGGACCAAACCGACGGCGGATTCCCCGCCGGAACCTTCCCCTCCGAAACGGCAACGGAGCTGCTGGAGCAGGGCTTGGCCACCCAGGATGGCAAGGTCACCCCTGCCGGATACGAGGCGCTGGAGCCTTACCGGGCCAAGCGTGTCATCTTCCTGGCGGCAGGACTCGGTTCCCGTCTCCGCCCCGCAACTCTGAATGTTCCCAAGCCGCTGGTTCGGGTGCATGGGAAACCGATCATCTGCTCTGCCATTGATGCGGCTTTGCAGATGGGTATTGAGGAGATTATTATTGTCCGGGGGTATTTGGGCGATTCCTTCGACCAGCTTCTGAAGCATTATCCGCAGATTCGGCTGATTGATAACCCCATTTACAATCAAACCAACAACATTTCCTCCGCGATGTGCGTACTGGACTGGTTCTCTAACGCCTATGTAATGGAGGCGGATCTTCTGATCAATAACCCGGCCATCTTCCGGAAGTATAACTACTCCTCCAACTGCCTCGGCGTTCCGGTGGAGCGGACGGATGACTGGTGCGTAATCAGTGAAAAGGGTGTGGCCAAGCAGCTGGTGCAGGGCGGCGAAAACTGCCACCATCTTTACAGTATCTACTACTGGACCACTGAGGATGGCAAAAAGCTCCCCGATCATCTCCGGGATATGTACCAAAGCCCGGGCGGAAAGGATCGGTTCTGGGATATTACCCCGATGAACCGCTTCAACGACCAGTATCATATTGAAATCCGGGAATGCACCTTTGCAGACATCACTGAGATTGATACCTACAAAGAGCTCTCCCAGCTGGATCCCGATTATGTGATCCAATAATCAACCAATCAACAGAAAAACTCCGCTGTTCTTTCTGAACAGCGGAGTTTTTTAATGAAGCATTTTGTAAGCCGGATCGACTGCCTGCAGCTCCCGCAGAGTATCGATCTCGGTAATATCCGAAAAACTGCATTCCCGGATCTCAATATGGTATTCCTTATTGAAATACACAAGGGGGGCCATATCCCAAAAGCGCTCTTTCCCCCCGGGACTACGGTAGACCTTTTCCAGGTGGCCGGCCAGCTTTTGTCCTTCCTCGGCTGTCCAGTAATAAACACAGAAAAGGTGATGGCAGTTCTCACCGCCCTGCACCAGCTGCCTGGCCACTCCGTTCTCGCTGAGGATGCACCAATCATCCGTCCGCTCCACCGGAACGCCAAGGCAATTGGAGGTATAATGATACTTTTGAAAAACTGCGGCGGAATTGACCAGCAGGTCTGCCTCCATCACATAAGCATTCTCCAGCAGATGCCGGGCGCAGAGAGCGGAGGAAATATTATTACTCTCTTGATAGTCGGGGTTTTCCAGAAAGCGGATCTGGGGATATTTTGCCAAAAGCTGGTCAAACTGCTCCCCCAGATATCCCCGGACGATATAGATCTCCTCGATCCCCGCTTCCAAAGCACGGTCAATGGCCGTATCAATGATTCGGGTTCCGTGCACGCGGATCAAAGGCTTGGGGGTATTCAAAGTCAGCGGCACAAGACGGGACCCAAAGCCTGCCGCCAGAAAGATGACACGCTTGACACGGTAGGGCTCCAGAGCCTGCAAACCGGCTTCGGTCACCTCCAGAGTCGGGGTGATCCAGCTTTGCTCATGGAAAGCGGCAAGGATCTTATTAACCGTTCCCGCTGAAACACCGATAGCCGCTCCAATGGAGCGCTGGGTATGCTTTTGGCCGGAGGAACGCTCCAGGTAGGCCAAAAGGTTAAATTCTTTTCTTGTCATATCAGTAGATCCACTTATCCAGCAGACGCTCTTTCTCCTCAGAGGTATTCCCATTCATATCTGCATAGGGGATATCCTTCGGGTAGTTTTCGATCTTATTTTCCTGACCCTCAAAGATTTTTTCAGGGAGGAACTTCTCCTTCTCTCCGTGGATCAGATCAGTGTAGAAGAAGTCAAAAACCTCCTGCACGGCCTTTTTGGTCTCCTTACCCTTAATCATTCCATAGCCGCAGGCGGTAAAGGGTGCGCCTTCATCAAAGTAGATGATCTCGAAGGGTTGGCCGGCATTGATCTCAATCACGGCCTGGGAGGTCATTCCCATAGCAATGGCAATTTCGCCCTGCACCAGAGAGTTGATGGGGCCCGACCCGGAAGAGGTAAACTGCAGAACATTCTGAGAAAGCTTCTCAAAATAGTCAAATGCAGCATCCTCGCCCATAGAGTTGACAAGGCTCTTCAGGTAGATATAGCCTGTTCCGGAGGATTTGGGGTTGGGCATTGCAATCAGGTTCTTATATTCCGGCTTCAGAAGATCCTGGTAGCTTTGAGGGGTGGCCAGGTTCTTTTCTGCAAGGAGGTTTTTATTCACCGCAATGCAGCCGCTATACCGGTGGGCAACCAGATATTTGCCCTGGCCAATCTTCATATCTTCCACGTAATCATCGTCACTATACCCGGTCAGGTCGGCAAGATTGTCGGTCAGAGCATCCAGATAACCCACCTCAAGGCCCCAGACGATATCGCAGGGGGACTGCGTGCCTTCCGCCTTCAGCTTGGCTGCGCTCTCACCGGTGGAAAGATATTCAATGGTGATCTGGTATTCGGGGAATTTCTCGTTCAGACGCTGGGAAAAATATTCGTTAATATAGTCCTCCGCGCTGGAGTAGATAACCACGCGGTTTTCACTGGATACACCGGAGCAACCCGCAAAAACGGACAAGCCAAGCACAGCACACAAAAGAATCGCTGCAAATTTTTTCAAGCTCATTTTCAAACTTCCTTTCGTTCAAACTGTATATATAATATCTTATATTATGAACAATGTCAAGGGGTAATTTTCATTTTCTGCCATTATTTTGATTATTTTCGTATTTTTATATCCGTAAAATAAACATACACATTTTATTCTCTTATTCTCCCCGGCATAACACAAGCCTTCTTTTGCATATCCTTTCATCAATTAACCGATTGGCGGTGGCAAGAAATGAAGCGGGAACTTTTTCTTTGGCAGTTTGCTGGGTTTTCTCTGACCTCATTCGGGGGAACGATTCTCCATTTCCTTTATGACTGGACGGGCGGAAGTATGCTGATTGCGCCCTTTTCCGGGGTAAATGAATCCACCTGGGAGCATATGAAGCTCCTTTTCTTTCCTCTATTCCTTTTTGCGGTGGTGCAAAGCCGGTATTTTCGGGATATTCCCTCTTTTTGGTGGGGAAAGCTTGCCGGGACGCTGACCGGACTGACCCTGATCCCCGTCTTGTTTTACACCTACAACGGCGCCCTTGGCCCCTCCCCCGACTGGGTTAATATCGGGATATTCTATGTGGCGGCGGCCGGGTGCTTTTTGCTGGAGGGGTGGCTGATGAAAAAAGAGCTGTTTTGGGGAAAGGGGGCGGGAATCGCCCTTTGCATTCTCTGCATTATCGGTATTTTCTTTGGGGTATTTACCTTCTTTCCTCTCCGAATCCCTCTTTTTTGCGACCCGATCACCGGACAATACGGAATCATCTGAACATATGAAAAGGGTGCCTATTGTGGCACCCTCCGTAAGGAAGGTGCCACAGTTATATTCGCCTTATGGCGAGCGATATTGCTTTGCAGTTATATGATGCTACGCATCGTGATATTGTCCTTCGGACAGTTTCATAGCGAATATAATATCACTGAAACCGTAAGGTTTCAATATCACTTTGCAAACAAGCAAAATATCACTGTGAGACCCGTCTCACAATATCACTTATTATTCTTATCTTTGAGATAGGTTTATTTTTAAAGTATGTAACCCACTATGACACTTTCAAACTGAAAGTGTCAATTTTTATATGAAAAGAAAAAGGGAGAACACTTCCTTACGAAGCGTCTCCCTTTTCAAGGCACCCTTTTTTTACAGCTCTGCAAGGATCTCCGCCGCGTTGGTATCCGGTTTGACCTTGGGCATTATCTTTTGGATCTTTCCCTGCTCGTCAATAAGGAAGGTGGTGCGGACAACCCCCATACTCACCTTGCCGTAAAGCTTCTTTTCCTGCCAGACACCGTAAGCCTCAATAGCGGTGCGTTCCGGGTCAGCCAGCAGATGGAAGGGAAGGTTGTATTTCTCCGCAAATTTGACATGGGAGGCAACGCTATCCTTGCTGATTCCGATGACTGCAACATTCCGCTTTTGAAACTCACCGTAAGCCCCCGCAAAGGCACAAGCCTGCCGGGTACAGCCGGGGGTATTATCCTTCGGGTAAAAATACACAACAACCTTCCGGCCCTTGAACTGCGCCAGGGAAACATCCTTTCCGTTTTGATCCTTCAGGGTAAATTCGGGGGCCTGATCGCCGATTTTAAGCATCCTTTTCACTCCTTATTAAAATGATTATTATCTGTTAAAAACATACCGATCCATCCGGGAAAAGGCTTCCTTGACAAGGGAAAGAGGAAGGGCAAGATTGAGCCGGATATGGTTTGTTCCGCCGTGCTGGCGGCCATCCTGCCAGGCAACCCCCACGTCCCATCCCGCCCGGAGCAGTTGGTCCAGGGTCATACCGTGGGCAGAAAGCCACTCGCCGCAATCCAAAAAGAGCATATAGGTCCCCTGGGCCTTGGCGGCGGTCACCCCCTGAAAATGATCCCGGATATAATCGTGCGCGTAAGCGATATTCCCGCTTAAAACGGTGCACAGCTCATCCACCCACTCTGCTCCCTCCGGACAGTATGCACCCATCAGCGCATACATAGAAAGGAGGTTCATATTGTTATAATGAGAGAGGGACGACTCCTTTGCCACCCGGTCCCGCAGCCGCGGATTATAGATAATATGATAGGAGCCGACCAGTCCGGCGAGGTTGAAGGTTTTGGAGGGAGCATAGAGGGCGACGGTCCGCTGGCGGGCATCCTCGCTGACCGACTGGGTGGGAATGTGCTTATGCCCCTCCAGGATCAGGTCGGACCAGATCTCATCCGACACGACAAAAACATCGTGCTTGCGGAAAAGCTCCATCGCTTTCTGAAGCTCCCACTCCTCCCAAACCCGTCCGGTGGGGTTATGAGGAGAGCAGAAGACGGTGGCATGGATATGATTTTCTACAATTTTCCGTTCCATATCCTCAAAGTCCATCCGCCAGATTCCATCCTCATCCAGCACCAAAGGGCTCAAAACGATATGGTAACCGCTATTTTGCAGAGATGCAGAAAAACCCATATAGATCGGCCCATGGACCAGGACGTTATCCCCCCTGGAGCAGAAGGTTCCGATGGCGGAAAGGAGCCCGCCCAGCACGCCGTTTTCATAGCCGATGGCTTCTGCCGTCAGTCCCCGGACGCCGTTCCGCTCCGACTGCCACCGGATAATGGCGT
This sequence comes from Oscillospiraceae bacterium, assembly GCA_017466885.1. Lineage (GTDB taxonomy): Bacteria > Bacillota > Clostridia > Oscillospirales > Ruminococcaceae > RGIG4130. Next base: position 20,802 of record JAFTTH010000014.1, on the reverse strand, counting down.
CATAATACTCCTGCCGCGGTTGAAAATATCCGAATGCGGGGTGAGCGATCCGCTCCTGCATTGCCCTGCAAACGGTGGGAGCAGTGGGAAAGTTCATATCAGCTACCCACATTGGAATGGCATCAAAGCCTTCCTTTGGTGCTCCGGGGGCCCATCCGGAGCCCAACCCGTCCACAGCGAGGGCATCCCATCCGCGGCGTTCAATGATCGATTCAAAATCATACTTCATAATCCGGCACCTCTCAGGAAAATGATGATTGGTATTCCGTCTTACAGAATACCATACTTTCGGCAAAATCTCAACTGTTCCTCCCATAAATTCACTTTTTTCTCTTTTTGGTTCTTGATACGACTTGGATTTGCATTCTTCTTCCATGTATGTTATAATCAAGAAAAACCTTTGAGGAGACGAATCATGAAGAACCATCTGAAACGGCTTGCCGCAGCCATCCTCGCGGCGATCCTTCTGCTCTCCCTTTCTCTGCCCGGTGTAGCAGCTTCCTCTGCAACGGATATTACCATTCTCTTCACCCACGACCTGCACTCCCACCTGCTCCCCGCCCGTTCCGAGACCGGCGGCACCTACGGTGGATACGCCAAGCTGATGCACGTAATCAACCAGCAAAAGGAGCTTCATCCCGATGCTTTGCTGGTGGACGCCGGTGACTTTTCTATGGGTTCTCTTTTCCAGACTGCCTTTTCCACCCATGCTCTGGAGCTTCGGATCATGGGCATTATGGGGTACGATGTGACCACCTTCGGCAACCACGATTACGACTATCTCCAGTCGGGTTTGATTTCTATGCTTCGTGCTGCTGTTGCCAGCGGCGATCCCCTGCCTGCCATTGTGGAGGCGAACTACCTCCCCCCTGCCTCCGGCGAGGAGGGATATGACCCTGAAATGCACGCTGCCCTGGAGGAATACGGCGTTAAGGACTATATGATTCTGGAGCGGGGCGGAGTATATTTCGTCATCTTTGGAATCTACGGCTTTGATGCTGATGACTGCTCCCCCAATTCGGGTATGGTCCTTTATGATCCCATCGAAACAGCGCAGAAAACCGTCGATGCCGCCAAGGCGGAATGCCTGGAAAAATACGGTCAGGAGCCGGTGGTGATCTGTCTTTCCCATAGCGGCACCGAGGACGGCAAGGGCGAGGACTATGAGCTGGCCCAAAAGACGGAAGGGATCCACGTGATCGTTTCGGGTCATACGCACACAACATTGGCCAAGCCCATCACCGTCAACAACACCCAGATTGTTTCCGCCAGCGCTTACAGCAAATATCTGGGCGTGCTGGAGCTGAACCGGAGCCAATCTGGCGCGGTCGCCCTTACCGGCTATCAGCTGATCCCTATTACCGAAGCCACCCCTGAGGACGAAAAGATTGCCGGACTGGTGGCGGAATTCAAGAAAACGGTGGATGAGGATTATCTGTCCCAGTATCAGATCACCTTTGACGAGGTGCTGGTGGACAACCCTTACACCTTTGATACCGTCAGCGATGTTTACGCCACCCCCCACGAATCCACCCTCTGCAACATCTTCTCCGACGCTTACAAATGGGCGGTGGAGGAGGCCACCGGAAAAAGGGTGGACCTTGCCCTGACCGCTGCCGGAGTCATCCGGGAGACCCTGCCGGTGGGAGCAGTTACCACCTCGGACGTTTTCAACGCGGCCTCCCTGGGGGTTGGAACCGAGGGTGAGCTGGTCGCCATCTATCTGACCGGTGCTGATCTGAAAACCGTTCTGGAGGTCGATGCCTCGGTTCAGCCGCTGATGCGCTCGGCTCAGCTTTTCTGCTCGGGTGTGGAGTACTCCTTCAACACCAACCGGATGATCTTCAACAAGGTGGATTATGCAATGCTCCGCCGCGATGACGGCTCCCTTGCCCCCATTGAAGATACCTCCCTCTACCTGGTGGTAACAGGCACTTACGTGGGACAGATGCTGGGATCGGTGGAGGAAACCTCTATGGGACTGCTGAGCATCATTCCCCGGGACGAGAAAGGCAACCCCATTGACCCGCAAAAACTGGGAGAGCACGTTGTTTCGGGACAGGACGGCAAGCCGGTCAAGGAATGGTTTGCCATCTCCTCCTTCTTAAAGAAGATGGGCGGCACAATGGATTCTGCCTATGCCCAGCCGGACGGCCGGAAGGTCGTATACTCCAGCTGGAATCCGGTGGAGCTTCTTTCCAACGCAAATCACTTTACCTTTATTCTGCTGGGAGTACTCCTCCTTGTTCTTGGGATCATTGCCTTGATTCTTTGGCTGATGATCCGCAGAGTCAGAAAAAAGAAGGCCGGAAAAAGGAAATAACAGAAAAAGATAAAGGGTGAGCCGGCAAACCAGCTCACCCTTTTTTGTAATCTGCAAGGAAATTATTCCGCCTCGCTGAAATCATCCTTACCCACACCGCAAAGGGGGCAAACAAAATCCTCCGGCAGATCTTCGAACTTGGTGCCGGGAGCAATACCGTTATCGGGATCGCCCAGCGCCTCATCGTATTCCCAGCCGCAAACGTCGCAAACGTATTTTTTCATTGTTTTTTCCTCCATTTTCAATTAAAGCACCAAAGAAGGTGCAGTATAAACTCTTGCCGCTAACTCTTGATTGAGCATATAAAGGCTCTTGGGGTCAGAGCCGAAGAGTTTCATCTTGGCAATGAGGTTGTTGGCATTGGTCTCTTCTTCACCCTGCTCTTTAACAAACCAGTCCAAAAACTGCATAGTACGGAAATCGCGAACATCGTATGCCGCACCGTAAATATCATTAATCAAAGAGGTAACATATTGCTCGTGCTCCAGGCCGGCCTCCAATACGTCCATATGGCAGGAAAAAACCTTATCCGGCTTTGCAATAGCTTCCAAAGTGACCGGCATATTCTCATTCTGCAGGTAGGTGTAGAAAAGAATCGCGTGATCCCGCTCCTCTTGCGCCTGTATCTTATACCAGTTGGCAAACCCTTCCAGATCGTTGGCCTCAAAATAGTTGGAAAAATCCAGATAAAGATATGCGGAATAAAACTCCTTATTGATCTGCTGGTTGAGCAACGCGTGAACTTTTTCGTTTAACATAATCCTGTCCTCCTGGTTATTTTGTCATTAAAGTTCTGTTTTCCACAGACCATGAAGATTGCAATAGGCATAAACAGCAACCGGGTTCTCATCCACCAGTGCAAACTTCACAATCGGCTCTTTTCCAGCCATTAGGCACTTCCGCTGGCCGCCCCGATCGGTCTGCAGGTAGATCCATTGAATGGAATGCTCTTCGGTCATCGGGTGAGATACTGCCCCCACCGATACCTTCACGGCATCTCCTTCCACTTCCACCACCGGAAGATGCTTTTCGACACTTGCCTCCACCGTTCCCGGCTCAAGCTTTGTCATCTTCTGGCCACAGCACATCATCGGGACACCTGCATCATGAATCATTCCGATCAGATTCCCGCAATGCTCACAGATGAAAAAACGGGTTTCACACATAAGAAATAACCTCCTGAAAATTTATTGGATCGGCTCAAAGTCTGCTGCACCATGCTTGCAGAGGGGGCAAACAATATCCTCGGGGAGGACATCCCCCTCGTAAACATATCCGCAAACCTTGCAGACAAAGCCGTTCTTCCCTTCCGTTTCGGGCTTGGGCTTGACATTTTCCTGATAGTAGGTATAGCTCATCGTTTCCTTATCGGAGATGACCCGCGCCTCGGTAACCGAGCAGATGAACATTCCGTGGGTATCCAGATCCACATACTGCTCCACCTTCAGAGAGAGGAAGGAGTTGATATACCGGGGGAGAAAGATCAGCCCGTTATCCGAGCGAAGAGGGGTGCAACCGGCAAATTTATCCACATTCCGTCCGCTGACGAAGCCGAAGCTCTCAAACACCTTAAAGGGTGCCTCCACAGACAGACAGTTGACATTCATCTTTCCCGTCTGCTTAATGACATGGTGAGAGTAATTTTCTTTATTGATGGTAACGGCAACCCGGTTGGGGGTATTGGTCACCTGGGTAACGGTATTGACGATCAAACCGTTATCTTTCCGGCCGTCATGGCAGGTGACAACGTAAAGTCCGTAACCAATATTGAAAAGGGCGGTCAGATCATTCTTATTGGCAGTGGCATCCTGCCGGGCAAGGTACTCCTTACAAAGCTCCTCGGTCAACGCCTCCAGCTGGGCGGCGCTTTCCTCATTGAGTGCAGAATGGATCTTAACGGTAGTATCTGCAAAGGTAAGGTTTTTACTCTTTTCCAGCATTCCCCGCATCACCTTGGCAGCCAAAGGCGCCCAACTGCCGTTCTCCACCAAAGCAACGGTGCGGTTGGAGAAGTTCCGCTCGGTCAGATGGTCAATGAACTCCCGCATAAAGGGGAAAACATCGGCATTATAGGTGGTGGTGGCGAGGATCAGCTTGCTATACCGGAAGGCATCTGCCACAGCCTGCGCCATATCGCACCGGGCAAGATCGTGAACCACGACCGTGGGGCAACCCTTTTCCTTCAGCCGGTCAGCCAGGGCAAGGACTGCTTTTTTGGTGTTACCGTAAACCGAGGTGTATCCGATCACGATACCGTCCTCTTCGGGCTGATAGCTGGACCAGGTATTGTAAAGGTTGAGGTAGTAGCCAAGATTCTCAGTCAGGATCGGGCCGTGGAGGGGGCAGATGGTTTGAATATCCAGGGTGGCGGCCTTTTTCAGCAGGGCCTGGACCTGCGCACCGTATTTTCCGACGATGCCGATATAATACCGTCTTGCCTCGTCCGCCCAGGGCTCTTCCACATCCAGGGCGCCGAACTTGCCAAATCCATCCGCAGAGAAAAGGATCTTATCGGTGCTATCGTAGGTTACAATAACCTCCGGCCAGTGAACCATAGGGGCAGTTACGAAGGTCAGCTGATGCCGCCCCAGCGAGAGAGTATCCCCCTCCCCTACCACGATCTGCTTCTCGGCAAAATCGGTGCCGAAGAAGTTTTTCATCATCGCAAAGGCTTTTGCGGAGGCCACGATCTTCGTCTCGGGATAGGCCCGGGAGAAGTTGAAAATATTGGCCGAGTGGTCCGGCTCCATATGCTGGACGATCAGATAGTCAGGAGTGCGGTTTCCCAAAGCATTCTGTATATTATCCATCCATTCGTGGGTGAAGGAAGCGTCCACCGTATCAAAAATGGCAACCTTCTCATCCAGGACGATATAAGAATTATAGGACATTCCGTTGGGAACACGGTACTGGCCCTCAAACAGATCGACCTTATGGTCATTCACACCGATATATTTAATATCATTTGCAATCAACATAGTCTTTCCTCCGCAAAACATTTCACAGGATATTATATCATTTCGTATTTCAATTCGCAAGATACAATGTCAACTTATTCCAAAATTTTTCCGTTGGTGGAGATGGTAACAACCTGCCAGGGAATGAACTTGCCGCTCAGTTGCAGGGCCCGTTTGACAGCATTTTCAATTCCACCGCAACAGGGCACCTCCATCCGGACCACCTTAACGCTTTTGATATTGTTGGTGGCGATGATCCGGGCCAGCTTCTCGGTATAATCCCCTTCATCCAGCTTGGGGCAGCCGATCAATGTAATATGATTGCGGATAAACTCATTATGGAAGTTGCCATAGGCAAAGGCGGTGCAATCTGCCGCCACCAACAGGTTTGCCCCCTCAAAATAGGGCGCATTGACCGGCACCAGCTTAATCTGACAGGGCCACTGGGAAAGCTGGCTGGGAAGGGCTGCTCCTCTCGGGGCGGCGGGTACAGCCTCCCGGCGGATCACCTTGGAGTTGGTTCCGGGGCAACCGCAGGGGAGCTTTTCACCCTGCCGATTCATTTTTGCCCGCTGGACTGCCGCCTCGTCATAAGCGGGAGCCTCCCGCTCCTCAAAGGTAATGGCGTTGGTCGGGCAGGCGGGGAGGCAATCCCCCAGGCCGTCGCAGTAGTCCTCCCTGGTCAGGCGGGCTTTGCCCTCCACCATTTCAATTGCACCCTCGTGGCAGGCCGCAGCACAGGCGCCGCACCCATTGCATTTTTCCTCGTCGATCCTGATGATTTTCCGTACCATATTTCATTTCTCCTTTTTTATTGTGTTAAAAGCATTTGCTGTTTTTGCAATCCTCTGCTCCGCTGCATCGGTAACAAAGCTCGTTGGGACACTGGCTTGTTCGGAAGAAGCCTACAAGGTTTTTCACCGTTGTTTCGGCGATATTTTCCAGTGCCTCTTCGGTCAGAAAGGCCTGATGGGAGGTGACGATCACATTCGGCATCGAGATCAGCCGGGCCAGGAGGTCATCCTCCATAATATGACCGGAATTATCCTCAAAGAAAAGGTCCGACTCCTCCTCATAAACGTCCAGACAGGCGGCTCCCACCTTGCGGGATTTGATCCCGGCCAAAAGCGCTTCGGCATCCACCAAAGCACCCCTCGAGGTATTGAGAATCACCACCCCTTTTTTGCATTTGTCAAGGGTTTGGCCATTGATCAGGTGGTGGGTATCCTCCGTCAGGGGACAGTGAAGGGAAATGACATCACTTTGGGCGAAAAGCTCATCCAGCGAAACATACCGAACCTTCTCTCCCTCCTCCAGTCCTGGGGCGGGATATTTATCAAAGGCCAGAATCTTCATCCCGAAGCCCTTACAAATATCAATGAACACCCTGCCGATCCGCCCTGTTCCGATCACTCCAACCGTTTTTCCGTGGAGATCAAAGCCGGTCAGTCCTGAAAGGCTGAAATTAAAATCCTTGGAACGGATATACGCTTTGTGAGTCCGGCGGATGGAGGTCAAGAGAAGCGCCATAGTGTGTTCGGCAACCGCATAAGGGGAATAGGCCGGGACACGCAACACGTGAATTTTCCCGAAAGCGTGCTTCATATCCACATTGTTAAACCCGGCACACCGGAGGGCCACCACCCGGATTCCCAGCCCGCAAAGCCGGTCAATGACCGGGGCGTTGACCGTATCGTTGACGAAGACACAAACTCCGTCGAAGCCTTTGGCCAGATCCACCGTATCTTCATTGAGTTTTGTTTCAAAATATTTAAAGGAAACGCCGTGCTCTGCGCCATAGGCATCAAAGGAAGGTCTGTCGTAGGGCTTGGCGTCGAAAAAAGCAATCTTCATTCCAGTACCTCCTTGCTTTTGTGAGTTTATTATAGTATAATAATCCCGGAATATCTGTTGAAATTTCAACAAACGGAGAAAAATATGAAAAAATATTTTGAAGTGCTCCAAAAATGCCCCCTTTTTTCTCATATCTCAGAGGAACAGCTCCTGCCGATGCTGGGATGTCTGGGTGCAAAAGTGGTTTCATTTGACAAAAAGTATACCATCTTTGCCGAAGGAGCACCGGCAAAGCATATTGGGATTATGCTTTCCGGCTCGGCGCAGGTCATTCAGGTGGATTATTTTGGCAACCGAACCATTCTCACCGGGATCTCTCCCTCCGAAATGTTTGGAGAGGCTTTTGCCTGCGCGGAGGTTGGGTCGATTCCCGTTTCGGTGGTCGCCAACGAGCCCTGCGAGGTAATGCTCATTGAATGTGACCACATTCTTCATACCTGCTCCAACAACTGCGGCTTTCACCAGCAGCTGATCTTTAATTTAATGAAGGATCTGGCCACCAAGACCCTATTGTTTCACCAAAAAATCGAGGTGACCTCCAAACGAACCACCCGAGAGAAGCTGATGACCTATCTGACCGGACAGGCCAAGCGGATGGGAAGCACCAGCTTTACCATCCCCTTTAACCGGCAGGAGCTGGCGGACTATCTTGAGGTGGAGCGGAGCGGCCTTTCCGCCGAGATCAGCAAGCTCCGGGCTGAGGGCATTCTAGAAAGCAACCGAAAGCAGTTCCGGCTGCTTTGAGTGGCCACCCCTGATATTCGGCGCAAAATGGGGAAGATAATAGCTAAAAAGCAGGTTTTCGGGTATGAATTTTTAGCTTTAGAGTAAATTTTCTCCGGCGGTATTGATTTTTATACTGAAATGGTATATATTAGATGCTGGAGAAGGTTTTTCTCTCCACATCCCCTCTTCCGCAGTCGGGGGATGGCGGGTTGCAATTTCATTCCTGCGGAGAACGGAGTTTGTTATGTCTAAACTTGTATATATGGATAACGCGGCAACCACCCCGGTTTCCCCCGAGGCGACGGCTGTGATTGCAAAAGCATTGACCGAGCATTTCGGAAACCCCTCCAGCATCTATTCCCTCGGCCGGGATTCCAAGCGGATTCTGGAGGATTGCCGTCAGCGCGCAGCGGCAGTGCTGGGCGCCGAGCCCCAGGAGATCTATTTCACCTCCGGGGGATCTGAGTCAGATAACTGGGCCCTGAAGGGTGTTCTCCCCTTCCTTTCCAAGCGGGGCAAGAATCATATCATCACCACCGCTTACGAGCATCACGCCATTCTGCATACCTGCAAGGCGCTGGAAAAGCAGGGCTATTCGGTCACCTATCTTCCTGTTTCGGAGGACGGCCTGGTCAGCGTTGATGCTGTGGCAAATGCCATCACCGAAAAAACGGCCATTGTTTCGATTATGTATGCCAATAATGAGATCGGCACCGTCAACCCTATTGCCCAGATCGGCGCACTCTGCCGGGAAAAGGGTGTTCTTTTCCACACCGATGCCGTTCAGGCGGTGGGCCATCTTCCCATTCACGTCAAGGAGCAGTCCATCGATCTCCTTTCCCTCTCCGCCCATAAATTCAATGGGCCCAAGGGTACCGGCCTTCTTTACTGCCGGAAGGGAATCGTTCTGGCCAACCTCATTGAAGGTGGTGCCCAGGAGCGCTCCCGCCGCGCCGGAACTGAGAGCCTGCCCACCATTATGGGGATGGTCACCGCGCTGGAAAACGCCGTTGCCGACCTCCCCGAAGAGACTGCCCGGCTGACCGGAATGCGGGATCGGCTGATTGCAGAGCTCTCCAAAATCCCCCATTGCCGACTGAACGGCAGTGCCGAGCATCGGCTGCCGGGGAATGTCAACTTCTCCTTTGAGGGAATTGAGGGCGAGGCTCTTCTGCTGATGCTGGATATGAACGGAATTTGCGCTTCCTCCGGCTCGGCCTGCACCTCCGGATCTCTTGACCCCAGCCATGTGCTTCTTTCCATCGGGTTGCCTCATGAGGTTGCCCACGGCTCTCTCCGCCTCTCCCTCGGCCGGTACAATACCGATGAGGACGTGGATCACCTGGTGAAGGTTCTCCCTCAAGTGGTGGAGCGTCTCCGGATGATGAGCCCTGTTTGGGAGGAAAAAACCAAAACCGGAAACTTTTATTTCCAGGATTAACACACTCTGAAAGGATTGTTTTACTATGCTTTACAGTGAAAAGGTTATGGACCATTTCGCCAACCCCCGGAACGTGGGTGAGTTGGAGGATGCCAACGCCATCGGCGAGGTTGGCAACGTTAAGTGCGGAGATATTATGAAGATGTATCTGAAGATTGAGGGGGGCGTTATCACTGATGTCCGCTTCAAGACCTTCGGTTGCGGTGCGGCCATTGCCACCAGCTCTATGGCCACCGAGCTGATTAAGGGCAAAACCATCGACGAGGCGCTGACCCTGACCAACCAGGCGGTCGTTGAGGCGCTGGACGGTCTGCCCCCTGTGAAGGTGCATTGCTCTGTTCTTGCGGAGCAGGCGGTCAAGTCCGCGATCGCAGATTATTATACCCGTCAGGGCATTGACCCGACCCCTATCGTTGGTGAGATTGGCGGTTGCGACTCCTGCAGCTGCCACTAAGATAACAAAAAATGGGAGGATTCAGCATGAAACGCATTGCTATCGTTACCGGCGCATCCTCAGGAATGGGAAAGGAATTCGTTTTTCTCCTGGACAAGAAAAACCTGGATGAAATCTGGGTGGTGGCCCGGCGGGCAGACCGTCTGGAGGCACTTCGTCAGGAGGTCAAAACACCCCTGCGGGTCATTCCCGCCGACCTGATCTCCAAAGAGGATCTGGCCCGTGTCACCGCGATGATGGATGAGGAGCAGCCGGATATCCGGTATCTCGTCAACGGAGCGGGCTTCGGCAAATTTGGCCATTTTGAGGACTTTGAGCACGAGCAGGTAGAGCGGATGATCGACCTGAACGTGAAGGCTGCCGTGGAGATGACCTACCGCGCCATCCCCCATATGAACGAGGGCGGACGGATCATTGAGATCGTTTCCTGTTCGGCATTCCAGCCCCTTCCCTACATGAACATTTACGCTTCCACCAAAGCCTTTATGCTCCATTTTTCCCGGGCACTGCATCGGGAGCTGAAGAGCCGGAAAATCAGCGTTACAGCCGTCTGCCCCGGCTGGGTGGATACGGAGTTTTTCTCCGTCGCCAAGGATACCAGCAACCCGGGCGCCGTTTCCCACCATCCCTTTATGCAGAGTCCTGCCAAGGTTGCGGCTCTTGCTCTCCGTCACGCAGACAAGGGCAAGGACCTCTCGGTTTACGGTCTGAACGTCAAGGCCCAGCGGATGGCCGCAAAAATCTTCCCCATGCGTTTTATTATCTGGGTCTGGACCAAAACCCGCTGATTTCCACCCATCCCCTTGCATAACAAAATTGACCGCCGCATATATTAACGATGCGGCGGTTATTTTATTGCAGAGGTAATGAAAATGCGACAGGTAAAATCCATTCAGGAACAATACTGCACCCATCTCGGGCGAAATGTGGTGGTGGAAATCACCCGCCAAGGGGACGGCAAAAATCGCCGGGTCTGCCTTTCCGGCAATGACTGCGGCGGCCAAAAGAAGGACTGCAAAAACAACACGGTCAAATAATCCGGACCCACCCAACACAAAACAAAAACACATCCACCGGGAGCTTGGCGGATGTGTTTTTTGCTTTCTTGGGGGCATATTCATTTTTCTCACGCGCCACGAAGCGTATATCATATCGAAAATATATCGCCCGTTTCGTAAGGAACGGATATTATTGTAAAAGAGCAGTATAACGGTGCGTAAAGCAGGGAAAGAACAGCGAAAAGGTGCGTAACTGCTCTGTTCGATAAATTCTTATTTTTCGAACAGATTATATCACTTTTCTGCATACAAATCAAGGCGAAGCCTTGTATCTCATCAATTCCGAAGGAATTGCATATCATCAACACGAAGTGTTGCATCTCATCAAGCCGCAGGAGGGTTTATGCACGGCTATGCCGTGGTGATATACCATCGCAAAGCGATGGATGATATACAGCCCCGTTGGGGCTGATGATATGCCAAGCCTGCGGCTTAGATAAAAAAGAAGTAACTTTTGGTAAACAAAAGTTACTTCTTTTTGCGAAAGAGCGACTGAAAGTAGTATAACTGGGGTAAGAAAGACTAAAAGTAGTGCGACGGACTATTGATTTAGCAGATTACAGGTTCCCAAGCAAACGGCAACAAATCTCTGGCTTTTACCTTGATAAGATTTCCGTTTTCATCATTTACTATTACTTTAATATCGGGACAATACTCAAACAACATTTGTCTGCAATTGCCGCAGGGCGGAATAACACAATTATGATGTTTTTCGTGTACGGCAACGATCGTATCAAATTCACGTTCTCCACTTGAAATAGCAATTCCAACGGTAATATATTCAGCACAAGACCCGTGAATGCCATCACAATTTACGCCTTTGTAGATGTTTCCGTTCTTGCATAAAACTGCACATCCAACCGTGTGATTGTAAACGCCATCATCAAAATTGTTCGCTAAAACCTGCAAACCAATTTTAATTAGTTCTTTATCTTTTTCAGTGAGAGGATATCTTTCCACAGAAATGCCTCCTGTTAAATGTCGAATTTGTTGAACTGATTATACCACAAAAAATGTTGCTTTTCAATGATATATCGCTGATGCGATATGATGTTATGCTTCGCATAATGATGTTGCTCCATTTGGTCGCAATGATGCGATGTTTGCCCAATACATTAGCGAAGCGACATCATTAGGCGTAGCCGTCATCATTAGTGAAACGCCTCATTTGCCGAAGGCAAACATCATTCAAAAAAGCCTAATTTGTCTCGTAGACAAATTAGGCTTTTTTGTTGGTACGCCTGATTGGAATCGAACCAACGCACCTGGCTCCGGAGGCCAGTGCTCTATCCACTGAGCTACAGGCGCAAATCGGTCACCCAAAAGTGACCTTAAATATTATGCCACAAACCGGGAGAAAAATCAAGAGGTATTTTCAGAAAAAGGGAATTTTTTTCTACGGCTGGATTTCTTTTGGATGATGCTTCCCCTGTTTTTCGAAGGAATGGATCCAATCGGCCTTCAAATAGTAGATCAGGAAGAAGACTGAGCTTAAAAACCAGGTCAGCGGATAGGCGGTGAATACCACAAGGATATCCTGGAAGGCCTGCATCGCCAGCAGAATATAGCTGACCCGCACCACGCACCAGCACCCCAGCATCACCAGCATCGGCACGTAGGCCCGCCCGGCTCCCCGCATTACTCCCGCCACACAATGGCTGAAGGCCATCAAAAAGTAGAAGAAGGCTTCGGTGCGCGCCTGGCGGGTACCATAGTCGATCACCGCAGGATCCTGGTTGAACAGGCCGATCACAAAGGGGGCGAACAACCAGATCAGCACCCCGATTCCCTCAGTCAATGTAACGGAGCAGAGAATGCCAAACCGTGTCCCCTTCCGAACCCGTTCCAACTGACCTGCGCCGAGATTCTGGCTGACAAACGTGGCAAGCCCCATGGCAAAGCAGGTTACCGGAAGGAAGACAAACCCCTCCACCTTGGAATATGAGCCGCACCCCGCCACGGCGTCGGCATCAAAGAGGTTGATCTGTGTTTGCACCATCACGTTGGCGAAGCCGATCACCGAGTTTTGCACTCCGGCCGGCAACCCAAACCGGATGATCTGGGAGAACATATCTCCGTGGAAACGGATCTTTTTGATTTCCACCCGGCAGACCTTTTCCAACCGAAGCAGCCGGTACAGGCACAAAACAGCGGAGACAGCCTGGGAGATCACCGTTGCGGCGGCGGCCGAGGCAACACCCCATCCAAACCCGCCCACAAACAGCAGGTCCAGCAAAATGTTAATCACTGAAGAGACAATCAGGTAATACAGTGGGTGGCGGCTATCCCCCACCGCCTGCAAAATCCCCGCTCCGATGCTATACAGAAAGGTGGCCATAACCCCGAAAAAATACACCTGAAAATAGGTGATCGACTCGGGGAGAACATCTGGCGGGGTACCCATCCAAGTAAGGATCTGGGGGGTCAGGAGGACCCCCACCACCGTCAACAGGCCGCCTCCGGCAAGGCCAAAGGCAACGTTGGTATGTACTGCACGGCTCAGGCTTTCCTCATCCTTGGCGCCGAAGTATTTTGCAATCACAACTCCCGCTCCGCCGGCGATTCCATTGAGAAATCCCACCAGCATAAAGATAAGATTTCCCGAGGAGCTGACCGCCGCAAGAGATTCCTTGGGGAGGAAGTTCCCAACAATGAGGGTATCCGCCGTATTGTAAAGCTGCTGAAACAGATTCCCTAAAAAAAGGGGAAAGGCAAACCAAATCAGTCCCTTTGCCACCGAGCCCTCCAGCAAGGTATCGGTCGGCTTGGAGGACACTTTTCTTTTCACGGCAAAACCCTCCCTTCTGTGTTCCTGACAACGAAAACCACCCGCAGGAAGGGTACTTCCTCCTGCGGATGGTGCGGTGAATCCTTAAAAAGGCTGAACCTTGGAATCGATCCCACCGTGACGCTGGTCGATTCCGTATTTCGCGGCGCGACGTTTTTCAAAGAAGTTTTTGGCCACCTGACCAAACTGTGCATAGCTGAGGACATCCTCCTCCTGCTCATAGAGCTCCTTGGGAACCTCTTCCTTCAGCTTCTCCAGCTCAGGAGCAATCAGGTCAGCGGGACGGCAATCGATGAAATCCTCATCTCCGATGATCTTCTTGCGGAACTCCGGATCGATGGGGATGGGTGTCCGGCCGTATTCTCCCCGGACAATACCCTTGAACTCCTTGGTCACCATCTTATACCGCTCGCCCATAATTACGTTATAGACAGCCTGCGTTCCGACGATTTGAGAGGTGGGAGTCACCAGCGGCGGATACCCGGCATCCTTCCGGACGTTGGGCACCTCCCGGAGCACCTCCTCTAAACAATCCTCCTTCCCTGCCTGCTTGAGCTGGGAAACAAGGTTGGAGAGCATTCCGCCCGGCACCTGATAAAGGAGGGCATTGGCATCCACGCCGAGCATTTTGGGATTGAGAAGCTCATCCTTCAGATATTTTTCCCGGAGAGCGGCAAAATGCTCCCGGCAAACATTGAGCTTTTCCAGATCCAGACCGGTATCATATTCGGTGCCGGCCAGAGCGGCAACCATCGACTCGGTTGCCGGATGGGAGGTTCCCAAAGCCAAGGGAGAGAGGGCGGTATCGATCACGTCAACCCCCGCTTCAATGGCCTTCAGCGCCGCCATAGAAGCAAGCCCCGAGGTATAATGCGTATGCAGCTGGATCGGCACCTTGACCGTTTCCTTAAGGGCCTTCACAAGGTCATAAGCGGCATAAGGGGTGATGAGAGCGGCCATATCCTTGATGCAGATCGAGTCCGCACCGGCATTTTCCAGAGCCTTGGCATAGTTAACGTAATATTCGGTATCAAAGACCGGGCCGGTGGTGTAGGACATTGCGGCCTGCACGTGTGCCCCTTCTTTTTTTGCAGCATTGATGGAGGTTTCCAGATTGCGAATATCGTTCAGCGCATCAAAAATACGGAGGATGTCAATCCCGTTTGCCACCGACTTTTGGACGAAATATTCCACCACATCGTCCGCATAATGGCGGTAGCCCAGCATATTCTGCCCCCGGAAGAGCATCTGGAGCTTGGTATCAGGCATTTCTTTGCGGATGATCCGAAGCCGGTCCCAGGGATCCTCGTCCAGAAAGCGCAGGCAGCTATCAAAGGTGGCGCCGCCCCAAACCTCCGCGGAGTAAAAGCCAACGTCGTTCATCGCAGAGAGGATGGGAAGCATCTCATCCAGCCGCATTCTTGTGGCAATCAAGGACTGGTGACCGTCCCGAAGGATCGTTTCGGTAATTTTGATCTGAGCCAATTTGGATCTACACTCCTTCCTGATTTACCCGAGGGTAGCAAGGACATCCCCGGCATTTACAGTATCTCCCTTGCGGACGGAAACTCCGGCCACCACAGCATCCCGGGCGGCAACGATCTCATTTTCCATCTTCATCGCTTCCAGCTTGCAAAGGATGGCACCCTTGGCCACAGAATCACCGGGCTTGACCAAAACGTCAATAATGGTGCCGGGCATGGGGCAAAGGACAGGCTCTCCTCCCGCCGGAGCGGCAGGGGCAGGAGCAGCTGCCGGAGCCGGAGCGGGTGCGGCGGTTGGCGCGGGCGCAGGAGCGGCGGGAGCCGCAACAGGAGCAGGTGCGGGAGCGGGTGCAGGAGCCGCAGTAGACGCGGCACCGCCAACCTCTTCCACCTCGACCTGATATGTGACACCGTTGACAGTAACGTTAAACTTTTTCATCATACTTCACCAAGGGCAATGGCCCTTTTCTCCTTCTTATATATTCTGGATACCGGGTGGATTACATCGGCTGGTTGGAATGCTTTTTGGGAAGGCGGCTCTCCCGTTTCCCCGAGAGCATATCCAATGCGGAGATCACAGTCGAGCGGAGCGTTTCCGGACGGATTGCTTCATCCACACTGCCGGCCCGGGCCGCGGCAAGTCCGCTTGCTTCCTTCCGGTACTCGGCGGTAAGCACCTCCCGGCTCTCTCCGGCGGCAATCCGATCATTATAGAGGATCTCCACAGCGGTAACCTCGGGCAGTGCAGAGATCAGTGCGTCCTCAAAGGCCAGGGAAAGATCCGCACCGGCGCCTTTGCCGGCCAACACTGAGAAGGCCGCACCGATGGCTTTTCCGGTTACGCAGGCAAGCTTGGGGGTGGTAGCTTCCGCGTATGCGCTGGCAAGCTTTGCGGCTGAGGCGGTATCTGTCATACAGCAGACATCCGCAAGGGTAACCACCGGAATGGAGAACGCATCACAGAAGCGGACAAACCGCGCCGCCTTGGCGCACCCATCCTCATCCAAACAACCCTCAGCACTGACCATTCCACAGACCATTCCACCGATCCGGCAGAGTCCGGTCTTTACGTCAGAGGCAAAAGCTGCTTTGAACTCCAGCAGATCCCCACCGTCACAAAGGGTGGTCAGGGGAGTTTCCCCCGCCCCCTCCACAGCGTCAAAAACAGGAGATGCCGAGAGGTTATTCACCGGCAGGTAACCGATTAGCTCCCGGGCAAGAGCCATTCCCTCTTCCTCCGATTCCACCACAAAATCGGCAAGGCCTTTTTTTGCAGCGGCATCAGCAGAGCCATCCTCATCCTGGCCGGCAAACAGTTCACCGTCCCGGGTGATAATCAAAATATCCGCCGCGGCGGCAAGAAGGGCAGCACTTCCGCCGCAAGGACCGCAAACCACCGCAATCTGAGGAACCACACCCGAAAGCCGGGACGAGGCAAGGATCAGTTCCCCGTAAGCCGAAAGTGTTTTTTGCTGTTTTTTCAGGCTTCCGCCGTTGGAGTCGAAAACAGAAACCACCGGCTGGCCTGTTTTTTCCGCAAAGGAATAGATCTTTTTGATCTTCTCCGCCGCGGTGCGATCCATCGCCCCCTCCGAAACGGTCCGATCCTGGACATAACAGAAAACAGTCGTTCCATCCACAGTACCGTACCCGGTGACGACGCCGGCAGGGCCGCAACAGCAACCCGCCTGAGAGGAAATCCCGCGGAAGCTCCCTTCATCAAAAAGGACAGCGATCCGTTGATCCGCCTTTTCATAACAAACGGCGCTGAAATCTTCGCAACAATTACCCATTGATTCTCCTCCAATCAGCACAAAAAGCACTGTTTCGATTCGCTCGATCCGGGCAAAAAACCACATTACCCGATTTTAACTATTATAACAGGTTTTTCTGAAAATAACAATATCTTACTCAATTTTTCCGCAGATATTTTCGTTGTGTGCAAAGGGATATTTTCTGCTCCTCCTATCGGTTCAAAACAAAAGAAAACCGCCGTGGGAGTCCCACAGCAGTTTTCCATTGGATATTATTATATTATAATATAATGTTATTCAGCAACAACTGCTTCCTTCTTTTTCTGAACTGCTTTGAGTACGAAAACGGCTACCGCAAAAAGGATCAGCGCCACTACCCACATTGCAACACCTGCAACCACAGAGCCGGAAGCGGCCAGCAGACCCGCAACGATATACGAAACAAAAGTGATTCCTGCGATGAGGGAGGCATACGGCAGCTGGGTCTTAATGTGGTCAACGTGGTTGCAGTTACCGCCGGTGGATGCGAGGATGGTGGTATCCGAGATGGGCGATACGTGGTCACCGTACACCGCACCGCCGAGAGTCGCCGAAACAGTCAAAAGAACCAGGGTTCCGCTTCCGCCCAGAATGGTTACCGCAATGGGGACCAGCACGCCGAAGGTGCCCCAGGAGGTACCGGTGGCAAAGGCGATGCCGCAGGCAAGGATAAAGAAGATGGCCGGGAAGAAGGACTGAACTGTGGCCGGGATCATTTCCATATTGGTCTGAACAAAGCTCTGGGCATCCAGGTAGCCGCCCTTGGCGCCCATAATACCGGAGATGCTCCAGGCAAAGGTCAGGATAAGGATTGCGGGCACCATTGTTTTAAAGCCCTGAGTAAAGCTATTGGTGATTTCCTTGAAGGAAACGACCTTGGCGATCATATAATAGATGGCAACCAGCACCAGAGCGATGGTCGAGCCGATGGCCAAAGAGGTGCCGGCATCACAGTTGGAGAAGGCCTCAATCACGTCTGCGGACTGAAGCTCGGTACCGTATGTACCGGTATCCCAGTTATAGAAGAAGCCGGAATAGATCATTCCGCCCACACAGCAGGCAATCAGGATAATAACCGGGATCACCAGGTGGCGAACCTTCCCTGTGGGGTTAATGGTAATATCGGTAGCCTCATCTGCAGGAAGATCAACCTCCCCGGCATTCAAATCACCGGTGGACTCGGCAATTTCTTCGTTCTTTCTCATCTTTCCGAAGTCAACCTTCATAAAGCAGAAGACAAAGACCATAATGATGGTCAAAATTGCATAAACGTTAAAGGGAATGGTTTGCATAAACACGGTTAGACCGTTTCCCTCCAGCTGGCCCGAAACAGCCGCCGCCCAGGAAGAAATGGGGGCAATGATGCAAACAGGTGCCGCAGTAGAGTCGATAATCCAGGCAAGCTTTGCATGGGAGACCTTGAACTTATCCGTTACCGGCTTCATTACCGAGCCGACAGTCAGACAGTTAAAATAGTCATCCACAAAAATCAGACATCCCAAGCCGGCAGTTGCAGCAAGGGCACTGCTTTTGGACTTGATCTTCTTTTCCGCCCACTCACCGTAAGCCTTGGAACCACCCGATTTCTGCATCAGGATCACAAAGATTCCCAGCACTACCAAAAAGACGATGATGGGGGCATTTCCGCCCACCTTCTCACTCATAACGGTATAAAGGGTACCCAATGCCTGGAGAGGATTTCCGCCGGTATACATCAACGCGCCGGTCAGAATGCCGAGGAAGAGGGATACATAAACTTGCTTGGTCAAAAGTGCAAGAACAATTGCAACAATCGCCGGGGCAAACGCCCAAAACGTTCCTACCATATCAAAGCTCCTTTACTTTATTGTGATAAAGCATTATACCATATACAGCAATATTTGTAAAGAGAAAATTAAAGATTCGTTCACAAATGTTTTTTGGGGTCCGGGGGAAGCCACAGCAGAAAATCTCTATTTTTATTCGATAGGATCTCATTGTTTTCTTCCGCGCTTCATGATAAACTGTTTTCAAGACAGAAAGCGGGGATTTAAATGAAGAATTATCAGTTTGGAAATCACATCTGTGAGCTAAGAAGAAAGGCTGGATTTTCCCAATTTCAACTGGGCAGGTTGGTTGGGGTGAGCGATAAAGCTGTTTCCAAGTGGGAAAACGGTGATGCAAAACCCCGAATTGACACGTGTTATCGCTTAGCGGAAGTGCTGGGGGTCAGCCTTCGAGAGCTACTCGCCTCCGGGACAACACTTGCAAAAAGCAAACTGGATAAACTGAAAATGCAACAATGGAAGGAGGCGCAAAAGCGGCTATCCCTTTTTGGAGACGTACCGCCCGTGCTCTGTCGGTGTAGATTTGAGGCAGAAAAGGCGGCATTAGCGGAAACCGATGCTATTCTGAGTCTTACTCTCCTTGCGCAAATTACAAAGGAGGCAAACCGAAGGAATACCGTCGTCCTTGATATAGGGCAAACGGCATCCTCCTTCGTTGCCTGGCTTCTGAGTGCATCAGCAGTAAACCCCTTACCGCCTCATTACAGATGTCCCAACTGCGGCACGACAGAATTCATCTCCTCCGTCAGGGATGGTTTTGACCTTACATTCAAACGCTGCAGTTGCGGCACAGAAATGGTCCATGACGGACACAATCTTCCACATTGTGTATACACTCGGTCGGCACAAAGAAATGCCGGTATTCGCTGCCGGCTCGCCCCTTCTTTTCTCCCGGTGGCTGCACAAATGGTTCGGGATTTCTATCAAGGAAACGCAACCATCCTCCCCGTAAAAATCTCTGATTATAACCAGGACGCTCTCCGTGCCGCTGAAATCTACGTGGTGATGACAGGCAGAGATGATCTTCCACCTTTGTATAATGGCTTTTGGCATACCGATAGTGCAAGCTTCTGGGACTGGTGGAGGGAAGAAACGATATATGAGTTCATTCCGGACAAACAACTCGGAGCACTTTCGTTCCCGCAAGGCCATCTTCCCGATCCCATAAAACAACTTACACCGGAAACAGCAGAGGCTTTATATCAAAAAAGATGTATGGATCCCAAGCATTTCGCCGCATCCATCGCACAGCAATCTGCAACTTTCCCCCACACCTTCCATCTGCTGATGCAACTTGACGGATTCTCCTACAGTTCCGGCCTATGGGCTGATCCGTACGAGATACGCAGCAAGGAAATCCAGCACTGCAACAGAAAAATACTGGTGGAGGAGGGTCAGGCAGATTTTCTTGATATTCCGGCCTTCTGTGAAGACGTTTGGAACGACATCCGGACAGCTCTTTCCAACAACGGTATTTATTACGATGAATTGGCTTTTGAGGTAATGGAAAACGCACGAAAGGGGATTTATTGCTTCAGTGGAATGCCTGACGAACTCAGCGGGATGCTCCACGCTCTTTCTCTTCCGGGATGGTACCCGGAGTATTTGGGAAAGGTGCGGTATTTATCCTCAAAGGGGGTATGCATATCCAAGTTGCTTCTTGATATCATCTTTCTTGAACTCTCACAACACGAAAAAGCCTCCACACGCCCTTCATACACCTGAATGATATCATTTCGAAGATATTGCACCCGTTCCACAGGAACTGGTGCAATCAAAAAAGCCTCCTTTATCCGCAGACAAAAGAGGCTTTTTTATGTTTATAGGTTGCGAAAAGATATTTTCGGCATTATTGAATATGAATTCGAACTCTTGCATGTTTTAGAATGAAATATTTTCCTTACGGAAAATATGAAATAATTTCCTTCGGAAATTGTGAAATATCTCCCTTCGGTCGATGTGAAATAAAATAAATCCCTCATACGCCGCAGCGTATTTCATAGCGTCAGCTATTTCATAACGCGAAGCGTTATTTCACAAATCCCGCAAGGGATTTATTTCATTGAAAAGAACCCACACTTGTCGTAGACAAATGTGG
>JAFTTH010000013.1 GCA_017466885.1 Oscillospiraceae bacterium | reverse complement strand
GTGGGGTTTTGGGGAGGGGAAGAATCGGAACTTCCCCTCCCCAAACGCCTTCTTTGGGCACCTTTCTTTGCGGAAAGAAAGGTGCAAACAATTCTCCTCAAAAAGAACGCAACAAGATAAAAGCGTGTGCCATAGTCAAAATATTCCCCGAGCTTATGCGAGGATAGAAAATTTCGGGCACCCCAAACGGGAGGCGTAACGCTCCCCCGGAACTTCTTTGCTTCCTTTCTTGGTTTCAAGAAAGGAAGGTATTTCCTCGTTCTGCCGTCCCCGGCAGCAAAATGAACCAGTCATTTTCTGCAAAAACAAATCCGCTCCCCTCGGAGGTTCCGAAAGGAGCGGCATTGTTGTTATTGTTATTGTGAAATGAGAAAAAGGGTGGGGCGGCTTGCCGCCCCTTGGGGCTTGCGGAGCCAGAGTGCCGGGGGTTAAAGGGTTTCCTCCCCAAAGGTGCCGGCGATCACAGAGCCGTTCCCGGCAAGAAGTGCCTCGGCCTCCTCGGTGGGAAGCTCCTCCACTGCATCCAGCCGGCGACGGATCTGCTCCGTCCGCTTCCGGGCGTCTCCCAGCTTGCCGGAGGCCTCCTCCAGCTTTTTCTGGGTCGCCTCCAAAACCTCCCCGAAGGTGCCGAAGCTCTTCTTTACCGCCCCCAGCAGCTTCCAGACCTCTCCCGACCGCTTCTGAATGGCCAGGGTGCGGAAGCCCATCTGCAGGCTGTTGAGAAAGGCGCCTAAGGTGGTGGGGCCCATTACCGTGACCCGCATTTCCCGCTGGAGCCTGGCGCAAAGCTCGGCCCGGCGGGTCACTTCAGCGTAAAGCCCTTCGGTGGGAAGGTACATAATGGCAAAATCGGTGGAGCGGGGCGGGTCGATATACTTATCCCGGATATCCATAGCCGCGTGACGGATGTCCGCCTCCAGCTGGCGGGATGCGGCTTCAAACTGCACCGGATCGTTGCCCTCGGAGGTCTCTACCAGACGGATATAATTTTCCAGGGGGAATTTGCTGTCAATGGGCAGGTAAACGGTATCCAGCCCCTCTTCCTTGCCGGGCAGGCAGATGGCGTATTCCACCAGCTCCTGGCTCCGGGGACGAATCTTGACGTTTGCCCGGTACTGCTGGGGGCTCAAAAGCTGCTCCAGCAGGCTCCCCAGAGAAACCTCTCCCCAGGTGCCCCGGGTCTTGACGTTGGTCAGGACCTTTTTCAGATCTCCCACGCCATCGGCAAGGGCGCGCATTTCGCCCAGCCCCTCCGAGACCTTCCCCAGCTGCTCGCTGACGGTGCGGAAGCTTTCGCCCAGTCGCTTTTCCAGGGTGCCGGTGAGCTTTTCGTCCACCGTTTCCCGCATTTTTTCCAGTTTTTGGGCGTTATCCTCCTGAAGGCTGAGGATCCGGCGGTCAATGACCCCAGTCATATTGGCAATGGCTTCGTTATTTCGGGCGGCGTGGCGGTCCAGGGATTCCGCCGTCGCTTGCCGGACGGCCTCCAGCCGCCGGTCCATAGTAACGGTCAGCTCGGCGATCCGGGTTTCGGTCCGCTGGTTGGAGTTGGCGAGGGAGTTTTCGGTATCCCGCCGGAGAGCGTTAAACTTATTCTCCAGAAGCTGATTCTGGGCGGCCAGCTCCTCCCGGAGGAGACGGTCGGTCACCGCGCGGTCATCCTTCTTTTGTTTCTTTAACAGCAGAATAAGAAGGATCACCGAAAGCAGTCCAAAGGCTGCGGCAAGACCTGCCAGCAGAAGGATCACAGGGTCCATTTTCATTCTCCTTTCTCAAAAGGAAGACCGGAGACGCGAACGGGTAAGCCGAACGCCGTCTCCGGCCAAAGGTCAGATTTCAGTTCAGATCCGGGTCATCTTAACGGTGGCGGCAGGATCGGAAAGAGCCTCGGTGTATTCAGGGGCATCCACCTCGGCAAGCTTTGCCAGCAGCTCGCTTTCCAGGAAAGCGGCCCGGGCAGTCACGGCGGCGGCAACCTCGGCATCATCCGTTTCGACGGAGAGGGCGATCCGGTCGGTAACCGCGAAGCCCGCCTTCTTCCGGCAGACCTGGCACTGGCGCACCAGCTCACGGATCAGGCCGTCCACCTTCAGCTCGGGGGTGATGGTGGTATGGAGGGCAAGGGTCAGCTCGCCCTCGGAGCAAAGCTCCACTCCCGCCTTGGGCTTCTGCACAACGGCAAAGGCCTCAGAGGAAACAGGGTTATCATACCCCGGCACCGTCACATCTCCGCCGGCAAGGATCGCGGCGGCCAAAGCGGAGGAATCCTCATCCGAAAGGGCGTTGACCAGGTCTTTGACCTTGTTGACGTCTCCCTTCAAAAGGGCGCCCGCCTTCTTGAAGTTGACGGTAGCGAAGTTATCATTGAGGGAATCCATAGAATCGGCCAGCTCCAGCTTGAGGACGTTCAGCTCAGCCAGAATGACCCGCTCCAGAGCGGCAGCCGCCTTCTCGGTATCGGCAGTGCGGAGGACGGTAATGGCAGAAAGGGGCTGACGAACCTTGATCTGCTTCTCGTTCCGGAGCTTCAGACCCAGGGAGATGATATTCCGGGCGGCGGCAACGGTGGAGAAGATCTCCTCATCGGCAATGAGGTTGAGGGGGGTGGCCCAATCGGAAAGGTGGACCGACTCTGCCTCGCCCGGCTCGCAGGGAAGGATCACATTCTGCCAGACATACTCGGTGATGAAGGGAGTAACAGGGGCCATAACCTTGGTGATGGCCTTAATGGCAGTATAGAGGCAGAAGTAGGCATTCTGCTTATCGACAGTATCGCCATCCTTCCAGAAGCGGCGGCGGTTGACACGGATATAGAAGTTGGAGGCATCGTCCACGATCTTTTCAAACTCGCTGACAAGATCCTTGACGCTATACTCCTCCATCGCCTTGGTGGCGGCGGTGATGAAGCTATCCACCCGGGCAAGGAGGAACCGGTCGGTCACATCCAGGGTGGAAAGGTCGGCCGGCTGGGCAATCTCGGGACGGTCGATCTCAGCGTAGGTGCAGAAGAAGGAGGAAAGGTTCCAGAAGGCCAGGAGCTTCCGGCGGGCTTCCTCGCCCAGCTTAAAGCCGAAGCGGACGTCATTGGCGGGGGAAGAGGAGGCGAAGATATACCGGGAAGCGTCAGCACCGATCTTATCGGCGGCTTCGTCAAACTTGATCATAAAGCCGGTCTTGGAAAAACGGCTGCCGTCCTCGGCGGTGACCATACCGTGGGTGCCAACCTTTTCATAAGGAGGCTCGCCCACCAGAACGGTACTCATAAACAGCAGAGAATAGAACCACAGACGGATCTGCTCCCGCATTTCGATGACGTATTCCGCAGGGAAATATTCCTGCCAATACTCCCGGTCGGTGAAATATTTCAGAGTGGAGAAGGGAACGATACCGGCATCCAGCCAAACGTCACCAACCTCCGGCACACGGTGGACCGGCTTGCCGCACTTGGGACAACGAACCTCAACCTCGTCGATCCAGGGGCGGTGGAGATGGGGCAGAGCATCCACCTTTGCGGGGTCAACGGCCAGCTCCCGCAGCTCCTCTCTGGAGCCGCAGACAGTCAGTTCACCGCAATGCTCACAGGGATAGAAGGGGAGAGGCAGACCGTAAAACCGTTTCCGGGAGATATTCCAGTCGCCCATATTCTCCAGCCAGTCCTGCATCCGCTTGCCCTCGTGGGCGGGATACCACTGGACCTTTTGAGCGTTCTCGATCAGCTTGGGACGGAGGGCCTCAACGTCAATGGCCCAGGCCTTGACCAGCCGGAACAAAAGCTGGTCCTTGCACCGCCAGCAGAGGGGGTAGCTATGCTTATATTTATGAGTATAGAAGAGCTTGCCGTCCGCCTTCAGGCGCTCAAAGACCAGAGGTGCAACCTCGGCGGCAGGCTTGCCGGAGAGGAAGTCAAAGCCTTCTCCGAAGATACCGTACTCATCGATAGGCATAATGATGGGAAGGCCCACGCGGTTGCCCAGGTCAAAGTCCTCGGCGCCGCAGCCGGGGGCGATATGAACGATACCCGAGCCCTCGTCATCCAGAACATCCTCCCAGAGAACGATCCGGTGATCCACTTCCTTCTGCTTTTCCATAAAGGGGAAGCAGGTCTCGTAAGGGAGATTTTCCAGACGGGTGCCGGGGAAGCTATCCACAACCTCGCCGCCCTTGCCCTCGAACTTGGTCCGGAAGAACCCGCGGGACATAATCAGGGGAAGCTCCTCTCCCTCAACCTTGGCCATAACGTACTCCAGATCGGGGTTGACTGCCAAAGCAACGTTGGAGGAAAGGGTCCAGGGGGTGGTGGTCCAGACCAGGATCCGGCTGTTCAGCTCGGGAACGGGGAGCTTGAAGAAGACTGCCTCGTGCTCCACTTCCTTATAAGAGCCGGTCATTTCGTGCTCCGAAAGGGAGGTGCCGCAGCGGGTGCACCAGGGAAGGGGACGGTAGATCTCTTTAATCCAGCCGTTCTCCCGGCATTTTTTCAGCATTGCCCAGATGCTGGTGATATTCTCATCCTTATAAGTATAATAAGAATTATCCCAGTCCATCCACTGGCCCAGACGCTTGGACTGCTCTGCAATCACTCCCGAGTATTTGACAACCCGCTCAATGCACTTATCGCTGAATTTATCCAGCCCGTAAGCCTCAATATCCTTTTTGGTCTTGAAGCCCAGCTCCTTTTCCACCTCGACCTCGACCCAGAGACCCTGACCGTCAAAGCCGTTGCGGTAATGGCTGGTGTACCCATTCATCCCCTTATAGCGGAGAAAAACGTCCTTGAGGGTACGGCCCCAGGCGTGGTGAACACCCATAGGGTTATTGGCGGTGATGGGGCCGTCAATAAAACGGTACTTTTTGCCGCCGGCATTTTTCTGCTGGAGCTTTTTGAAGAATTCCCCATCCTCCCAAAGCTTGAGGATCTCCTTTTCATTTTCAATAAAACGATAGTTGGATTCCGCATTGGGAAATTTCTTTTCCATATGCTTGCCTTCCTTCCTTTGATTTTGCGCATTTTCAAAAAATAAAAAGCCCGCCCCAAAACTGGGACGAGCAATTGCCCGCGGTACCACCCGGATTGCGGCCGAACGCCGCCACTCATTAAACCTTAACGCGGTCAGACGCACCCCCCTACCAATCGCTCAGGGGATGAACTCCGAGGTGATCTGAATAAACTGCTCCTGCCGGCTCGCAGCGACCGCCGGCTCTCTGAAAGGGGCTGGGGCTTATTCCGTCCTCATCAGCGTTTTTCCGTTATGGGGCGCAAAATGCGCTATACAATATTCATTATACCCGCCCCCTGAGGCTTTGTCAAGAAGCGGAGGGGAAGTTTTTGGCCGAATTGCCCCCGGAATCGGAAAACTTTTTCAAAAAAGCCCTTGACATCCCCTACTGTCGGTGGTATAATGCTATGGAAAACAAAGCAGAACATTACCGTTCTCACCCGTCGGCAAAGGTCGCACGCGGTCAATACCGTCTCTTCTGTTCGGCGGCAGCCGTGCGGCGGGGTATTGTGTTGCGCAGGGGTGAATGGTCTCTGCGCTTTGTTATTTTTATCTGGAGGTGCTTACCCATTAGCAAACAGGAGCTGCTTATCAACGAGGAGATCCGGGATCGCGAGGTTCGCGTAATTGATGCGGACGGTTCCCAGCTGGGCCTGATGTCCGCCCGGGACGCGCAAAAGATCGCCTATGAAAAAAATCTTGATCTGGTCAAGATTGCTCCCAACGCCCAACCTCCCGTCTGCCGGATTATGGATTACGGAAAGTATCGGTTCGAGCAGTCCAAGCGGGAAAAAGAGGCGCGGAAGAATCAACGGGTCGTGGATATTAAGGAGATTCGCCTTTCCTTGAATATCGATACCAATGATTTCAACACCAAACTCGGTCACGCAAAACGCTTCCTGAAGGATGGCGATCGCGTGAAGGTATCCATCCGGTTCCGGGGCAGAGAGATGGCCCACGCCAGTCTCGGCACTGCACTGATGACCCGGTTTGCAGAGGCCTGCGCCGAGGAAGGCAGCGTTGATAAGATTCCCAAGCTGGAGGGCAGGAGCATGATTATGTTCCTGACAGCCAAGCCCTCGAAGTAAAATTAGGAGGAAAGAAAATGCCCAAGCTGAAAACCCATTCGGGAGCAAAAAAGCGCTTTAAGCTCACAAAAAACGGTATGGTGAAGCGTTCCCACGCTTATAAGTCCCATATCCTCAACAAGAAATCCACCAAGCGCAAGAGAGGTCTGCGTCAGGCAGCTTACGCTGACAAGACCAATGTCGCCACCATTAAGCTTCTCGTTCCGTACAAATAAGCGGACGGGCTGCTCGGCAGCTACCGTGCGGCAGAGCCGCACAATTTCTCCGCAGCAATCGGCTGCGTAAATCACTTCATTGTACGGAGGTAACGAAAAAATGGCACGCGTAAAAGGCGCTATGATGACGCGCAAAAGAAGAAAAAAGGTTCTCAAACTTGCCAAAGGCTACTACTGCGGTAAATCCAAGCTCTTCCGCACCGCCAAAGAAGCGGTGATGAAGTCCGGCCAGTATGCTTACATCGGCCGCAAGCAGAAGAAGAGAGATTTCCGTCGCCTTTGGATTACCCGGATTTCCGCTGGCACCCGCGCCAACGGCATGAGCTACTCCGCTTTTATGAACGGCCTGAAGAAAGCCGGCATCACCCTCAACCGGAAGATGCTCGCTGAGATCGCTGTTTCTGACAGCGCCGCCTTCACCGCTCTGGTGGAGAAGGCCAAGGCTGCTCTCTAATCAAAAAAGAACCGCTCGGATAGGTTTTCCTATCCGGGCGATTTTTTATGCCATTTATTCAATTCGTCCGTATCGGAAAAGAGGGGCAGGCGGTGCAATCAAAGGTGATAAATTGCCCCTAATATCCTTAAAATCAACAAAAAGTATTGACAAAAAATAGAAATGACATTAAAATGATAAATACAAGGCCATCAAATAAAGGATGATGGTTGGTGACTGAGCAACTCATAAAAAGGAGAGGATATTATGAAAAAGGCAATCGGCTATTTGCTTGGAATTTCGCTGTTATTGCTGGCTGGTTGCCAGGGGTATGAGAATGTTGCAAGCATACCCGATAACGACTCTGCACCACCCTCCCACTCGTCTGAGCAAGCTTCTTCGGCCACCGCATCGGAAGGTGTTTCTCACATTTCGTCCGCTCCCGAATCGGAAAGCAGCGCTACGGAGGAATCTTCCTCCGCCGCCCAGGAAAGCACCTCATCCATAAAACCGCCTGCTGCTTCGTCGGCGGCTTCCAAACCCGGGAAAAATCCCAGCTCCTCAGCATCGAGCAAAAATAACGTGGGCACTTCCTCGAAAAAGCCCACCTCCTCTGCGCCGAGCGAAAATAGCTCCAGCGTTTCTTCCAAGCAACCGACCGAGTCGGGGCCGACGACGGAGTCAGAGCCTGCGGACGGTACTTTAGACGAGCCTACTGTAGACGTAGTCTATTACCAATATCGGTTGAATGGCATGGTGGTCGATTGGTTTACCGAAGGAGATTTTCTGCATATGAGTTTCAAGACTCCCAATCGGTACACGGTGTTTGACACAACGACCGGAGCAATTGTGCTGGATGTTCAGCTGCCGGGACGCCCTGCGCAAATCACTAATTGCGGTGAGGAGGTTTGGATATCCTATCCGGAACTTCAAAGTATTAAGATTCACGATAAGAGGACCCTCGCAGTGAAGGAAACCCTTTCGTTTGAACACGAAATTTCCTCCTTTGATTTTTACGGGGACTATATTATTTATGCCGAAGATGATCAGCGTGTGGAGGTAATTCGGTACAATACAAAAACAGGCGAAGCCCTACATTTTCTAGGTAGATTTTATCAGTCAGATGTGCTGGTGAATGAACGGTTGGGGTGCGTATATATCGGCGATTCGGGACTTAGCCGCTCAACACTATGGTGTTATGATATTGAAACAATGGAAGTGAAGTCCAGCTACATTATGAATGAGTATAACCTCGTAAGGCGGACCTTCCTGTATGATGGGTCGGTATACTGGGGCGGATTCCGCTTCCGCGAATCCGATGTTTCTCAGATGGAGGCAAAATACTCATGGATCGGAACTTTTTTTGTCAACGATTACTTTGTAGGGACAAAGAACGGGCTATATCTGAGAGAAACCCGCGAGCAGATATTGTCCGGATATTTTGTTGCACTTGCCCTTACAGAGTCGGGGAATATCGCGTTTATTGAAAATGACACAACAGAGGTGCTATATATTGTTTCCTCGATTCAGGAAGGTTAGCCTCTTTAAGTTAAGACGGAAAGTTAATTGCAGCGACAAAAAGAATATGCCAAAGCTCTTCCGCGCCGCCTTCACCGCTCTGGTGGAGAAGGCCAAGGCTGCTCTCTAAGAAAAAAGAACCGCTCGGATTCTCCGGGCGGTTTCTCTTTTGGGCGACTTTGCAAAAAAGACGATCCTCCGGCCCGAAAGGAAAAAGAGAATACTTGCCTATTAAATGGGGATATGTTATAATAAGGAAAAAGGCCGGAAGGGGTGGTCGGATGAATCTGCGGCAAAGGATCAAGGCGAATGCCAAGCTTGCGCTGAAGGGGAATTGGGGCAAGATGGTGGCATTTTGGGTGCTTGTGCTCATTGTGCAGTATTTTTTCCAGGGCTTGCAGGGAGTGATCCTGCTGGGCTTTGGAGAGCTGACCGGACTGCCGGTGATGGAGGTTGCCTCCGGCGTGGAGCTGTCGGCGGAAACGCTTACCCCTGAGATCGCCATTATTATGCTGGTCAACGGCGGCGCCTCCCTGCTTTGCGGCCTGGGCATCTTCCTTCTCACGGGGCCTCTTGAAATGGGAATTATGCGGTATGCTCTGCGGTTGGTGGAATGCCGGGAGCAGTCGGAAAAGGGTGTGCTCCATTATTTCCGGGGGAGACTCTGGCTGCGGGCCTTGGGCGCTCAGTTGGCGGTGGGAGTGCGGCTGGCCCTTTGGGGAATCCTTTTCGTGTTCCCCGGTATTTTGTTGATCGGTATTTTTCTGGGTTTGGCGGCCACCCTCCAGGAGCAGCTGCAGTTCGTTGCGGTTTTGGGCGCTTTGGCGGGCATCGGCCTGCTGATGGTGGGAATGATTGCTTTTGTTGTCATTTCCCTGCGGTATGAGCTGGCGCTGTGGTTTGTGGCGGAGGATGATTCCGTCCCCATTGGGGAGGCGATCCGTCAGTCAGTGGAATATTCTAAGGGCGTGCGGGGAGAACTGCTGTTGTTTATGATCTCCTTCTTCTTCTGGCAGCTGCTGAGCATTTTTGTTTTCCCTGTTCCCTTTGTCAATAGCTATTATACCACCTCTCTTGCGATTTACGCCAAATATCTCCACAATCAGGGGGTTGCCCGGGAGATGGCGAGCCGCCCGGTGATGCCGCCCCCTCCGTCGGACGTCCCGACTGTTCCTCCCGTGGAGGGATAAAAGCAGACGTTTCGGAAATATTATCGGCAAAGACTGTTTTGTCTTTGCCGATTTTATTTTTTGGAGGAAAGGATTATGAAGGAGAAAAAAACCCACCGGCTTCCCCGCCGCCCCCAGGACAGACCCACCGAGAAAACGGTGGAGCAGATCATTTCCATGCCGCCCTCCCGCAACGACCCCTTCGGAAGCTATACCGGCAAGCCGATGGAAAAATATGAGGTGCCGGTGCAGGATCAGGATGATCTGTGAGCCTTTTTCTTGCAAGTGGAAGGATTTTCTGCTATAATGAACCCGTCGCAGGAATGCGGCGGGTTTTTTGGAATATCGTGCCGCCTGTGGCGGTGCTTTGGATGAAAGGAGCGTCAAACAATGCTGGATACGGAACAGACCGTTGCTGCCATTGCCACCCCTGCCGGAACGGGCGGGATTGGTGTGGTGCGGATTTCGGGGCCGGACGCTCTGACGGTGGCGGACCGGGTTTTTCGCCACAAGAATGGGAAAAAGCCCTCCCAGACTCCGGGGTACACCGCCCTTTATGGCCACGTTTACGATGGGGATCAGCCTTTGGATGAGGTGATCTGCCTTGTTTTCCGGGGGCCGGCCAGCTTCACCGGGGAGGATACTGCCGAGTTTTCCTGCCACGGAGGAAGCTATCTGCTTTCCCGGGTGCTGCGGGCTTGCCTGAAGGCGGGCGCAAAGCCGGCCGGGCCGGGAGAATTTACCCGGCGGGCCTTTTTGAACGGGAAGCTGGATCTGGTGCAGGCGGAGGCTGTTGCCGCGCTGATCGGTGCCCGGGGGGACGGAGCGGCCAAGGCCGCGCTGGAAAACCGGGAGGGGCGGCTTTCCCGCACCCTGCAGGCCGAAGCGGAAAAGCTGACTGAGGTGGCCGGGGCGCTGGCGGCGTCGGTGGACTTTCCCGAGGAGGATCTGGCGGAGCTTTCCCCTGCCGAGATCCGGGAGCGGCTGGCGGCTCAGGCGGAGCGGCTTTCCCGTCTTGCCGAAACCTTTGACCAGGGCAAGGCCCTGACAGAGGGAGTCTCCACCGCCATTATCGGGCGGCCGAATGCGGGAAAATCCACCTTAATGAACCTCCTTTCGGGGAGCAACCGAAGCATTGTAACGGAAATTGCCGGCACCACCCGGGATGTGGTGGAGCAGACGGTTCGGCTGGGGGATGCCCTGCTGAATCTTGCCGATACGGCCGGCCTTCGCCGGACGGCCGACCCGGTGGAACGGCTGGGTGTGGATGCGGCAAAGGATCGGGCAGCCACCGCCGGGCTGATTCTGGCGGTGTTTGACGGCTCCCGCCCCTTCTCGGAGGAGGATGAGGAGGTTTGCCGGATCGCCCGGGGGACCCACGCCATCGCCATTGTCAATAAAGCAGATCTGCCCGCCTCCTTTGACCGGAGCGTGTTGGAGGGCCGGTTTGACCGGATCGTTTCCCTCTCGGCCAAAGAGGAGCGGGGACTGGAGGAGCTTCAGGAGGCCGTTGCCCAAACCCTTTCCTTGCATCAGCTGGAGGGGGGAGAAGGGATCGTCTTCTCTGCCCGGCAGTACGGTGCGCTGGTCGGCGGGGTGGAGGTGCTCCGGGAGGCAGTTGCGGCGCTGGATTGCGGTGTGACGCTGGATGCCGTATCCATCCTCTGCGAGGAGGCTTTGAACGTCCTTTTGGAGCTGACGGGAAAACGGGCCTCGGCGGCCATTGTGGAAGAGGTATTCCGCAATTTCTGCGTTGGAAAATGATTCTTTTTTCAGAACGGATGATACAGATATGACAGAATATCATATGGGGGAATTTGAGGTTGCTGTTGTGGGCGGGGGACATGCCGGAATTGAGGCGGCTCTTGCCGCGGCGCGTCTTGGGGCAAATACTGCTCTCTTTACCCTGACCCTGGACGGCATTGCCAATATGCCCTGCAATCCCGCCATCGGCGGAACGGCCAAGGGCCAGCTGGTCCGGGAGATCGATGCCCTGGGCGGCCAGATGGGAATTGCCGCGGATAAAACCACCCTCCAAAGCCGGATGCTCAACCGGGGCAAAGGCCCGGCGGTGCATAGCCTGCGGGTGCAGTCGGACCGGGCGGAGTATCGCCGGGTGATGAAGGAGACCCTGGAGCATCAGGAGAACCTCCGGGTCATTCAGGCGGAGATCACAGAGGTGCGAGCGGATGAGACGGGGGCTATCTGCGGGGTGGTGACCCGGTTGGGCGCCTATTATGCCGTAAAGGCCTGCATCATCTGCGCCGGAACCTTCCTCAACGGAAAGATCTTTGCGGGGGAGGGGTGCTATTCCGCCGGCCCGGACGGAATGCTTGCCGCCACCGGCCTGACCGAAAGTCTGAAGAGCCTGGGGGTTTCTCTTCGCCGCTTCAAAACCGGAACGCCTGCCCGTGTGCATCGGCGGAGCATTGATTTTTCCAGGCTGGAGCGCCAGCCGGGGGAGGAGCCGGTTACTCCCTTTTCCTATTTAACTGAAACTCCGCCCCAAAATATCTGTGATTGTTATATTGCTTATACCAATGAAAAGACCCACCAGGTCATCCGGGATAACATTCACCGTTCTCCCCTCTTTTCGGGGCAGATCGAAGGAATCGGCCCCCGGTACTGTCCCAGCATTGAGGATAAGGTGGTCCGCTTCCCCCATAAGGAACGGCACCAGATTTTTGTGGAGCCCTGCGGGGAATCCACCGAGGAAATGTATCTTCAGGGAATGTCTTCATCCCTGCCGGAGGACGTGGTGCTGCAGTTTCTCCGCACCATTGAGGGGTTTGAAAATATTCAGATCATGCGGAACGCTTACGCCATTGAGTACGATTGCTGCGACCCTCTCCAACTGACGGCGACTCTGGAGTTTAAGGATATTCCGGGGCTTTACGGGGCCGGTCAGTTCAACGGTACCTCCGGTTACGAGGAGGCCGCCGGACAAGGCCTGATCGCCGGGGTCAACGCCGCCCGGAAGTTGCAAGGGAAATCTCCCTTTACCCTGGAACGGGACGAGGCATACATCGGCACTCTGATTGACGATCTGATTACCAAGGGCTGCAACGAGCCCTACCGGATGATGACCTCCCGGTCGGAGTTCCGGCTTCTTCTCCGGCATGACAACGCCGATTTCCGTCTGACCGAAAAAGGGTACGAAATGGGGCTGGTAACAGAGGAACGGTACCGGCGCTTTCGGGCAAAGAAGGAGGCCTTTGAGGCGGAACGGAAGCGAGTTGGGGAGACGGTGATCCGTCCCTCCGAGGCCCTCAACCGGATGCTGGAGGAAAAGGGAACGAGCCCCATTTCTCTGCCGGTGCGGGAGCGGGAGCTTCTGAAACGTCCTCAGCTTTGCATGGCCGACCTTGCCCCCTTTGACCCGGGTCGCCCAGTCCTTTCCCGGGAGCTGGAGGAGCAGATCGATATTGATGTTAAATATGAGGGATATATCACCCGGCAGGAGGCGGCGGCCCGTCAGCTTCGCCGGCTGAGCGATATGGAGATCCCGGCTGATCTGGATTACCGGCAGATCTCGGGACTGCGGCTGGAGGCGGCCGAAAAGCTTTCCAAGCTCCGCCCCGCAACCATCGGGCAGGCCTCCCGGATCTCGGGGGTCAGCCCGGCGGACGTTTCGGTGCTGATTATCCGCTTAAACCAGCTTCGCTGAACATAGGAAAGAGAGAGTTATTATGATCGATACCGCATATCTTATCCGCACGGCGGAGCAGGAGGGGATCTCCCTGACCGGGGAGACAGCCCGCCTTCTTGACCGGTATGCCGAGGAGCTTTGCCGGGTCAATGAATACACAAACCTGACCGCCATCACCGATCCGGAGGGGATCGCCAATAAGCATTTTCTGGACTCGTTGTTGCTGGAAAGCGTCTATCCTCTGCCGCAGGGTGCATCCTTGGCGGACGTGGGGACGGGTGCCGGCTTTCCCGGACTCCCCCTCAAGCTCCATCGCCCGGATATCCGCCTTTGCTTGATGGACAGTCTGGGGAAACGGATCACCTTTCTGACCGACCTTTGCCGACTGCTGGAGGTGGAGAGTGATGCGATCCATATCCGTGCAGAGGAGGCGGGGAAGGATGCCCGCTTCCGGGAACAGTTTGACGTGGTAACGGCCCGGGCTGTGGCGGCACTGCCTACCCTTTGTGAGCTTTGTTTGCCTTTGGCGAAGGTGGGAGGCGTTTTCGTTGCTATGAAGGGAGGAGACCCGGAGGAAGAGCTTGCCGCCGCGAAAAAAGGGATCGCGACTTTGGGCGGCAAGGTGGAGCGGGTGGAAAACCGCACTCTGCCGGACGGCAGCCGCCGGACCTTTGTTGTGATCCGGAAAGTTTCGCAAACTCCGACAAAATACCCCAGATCCTTCTCTAAAATCGCAAAAGCACCCCTTTGATGGGGTGCTTTTTTGTTGCGGGGGGAGGGGATTGTCAAACCGACGGGGAGGGTTTTGCTGGAATTTTGGAGAAGGGAGTGGTATGCTGAACCCAGACGGACAGAAAGGAGTCCTTGGGATGACAGCAAAACATAACCCGGCCGAAGCCTACAAACTGCGCTATCTGCCCCTTGATACCATCCGCCCCAATCCGGCCCAGCCCCGCCGGCAGTTTGACCCGGAGGAGCTGCGCTCTCTGAGTGAGAGCATCCGCGCCAACGGGATCCTCCAGCCCCTCACTGTCCGGGCGGAGGGAAAGGGGTATGTTCTGATTGCGGGAGAGCGGCGACTGCGGGCGGCAAAGCTGGCAGGGCTTTCCCGGGTACCCTGCTGTATCCGTCCGGGGGATGAAAAGGAGTCGGCTGTTCTGGCGATGCTGGAAAACCTCCAGCGGAAGGATCTGACTCCCCGGGAGGAGGCTTTGGGCCTTTTGGCGCTGATCGAGGGGTGGGGCGTTTCTCAGGAGGAGGCCGCCCGACGGTTGGGAAAATCCCAGCCCGCCATCGCCAACAAGCTGCGGTTGCTCCGCCTCTCCGAACCCGTTTGGGAGCAGCTGGAACGGGGCAACCTCACCGAGCGGCACGCCCGGGCCCTTCTGAGACTGCCTGAGGAGTTGCGGGAGCAGACCGCCGCCACCGCGGCGGAACAACAACTGACCGTATCCCAGACGGAGGAGCTGGTGGAAAAGCTTCTGACCCCTCCTCCGCCTGCTCCCAAGCCCCGCAGGGTAATGGTGGTGCGGGATGTGCGGATCTTTCTCAATACCATTCGTGCGGCGCTGGACACAATGAAAAACGCGGGCATCCCTGCCGAGGAGCACCGGGAACAGACCGATACCTATATTCAGTATACCATAAGGATACCGTTGGGGTAAGCTTTGTCTGCAAACAGCAAAAAGGGCTGCGGTTTCCGGCGGGTGTTCAAAAAACACCTCTGGGGAGACGTGAATCAATTTTGATGGATAAGTGGTACAGGTGTCGTGCGGTGAGATGGCGTTTCCTTTATATATTGTAGGGGCCGGCGTCCCCGACGGCCCGAAAATCCATTCCTACAAGACTTGCATCCGCACCCGAAGATTTTGCAATAGAGAATACGAAACAAATCTATGACAATATCGTTCCAATGGTCGTGTCATCCGCAACTATTTGGATAATGAAAGGTATATGAGAAAAGATCCGCATGAGTATCTGCGCCTGGCAGGGAAAGTTTTTCTCCCCTCCAACTTTCTCTTGACATACTCTCCTGTTTATTATACAATATAAAGTGGATTCAAATTTATCCATTTTGATTTTGGGGCGGCCCATACGGCCCGGGGTATTTTGCCGGTGCTGGGCGGCCTTTGTAAGCCGGATCGGCTTTTTTCATAGATCCTTTCTTTGTTTTGGGATTATTTGAAATGCAGTGCGAATATTTTTCGCTGTGAAGAATGATTCGAAAAGTGGGTTGTTAAGTGAATAAAGTCGCCTCCGGAAATTGACAAAACAGGAGGTAAGGAAACTTGGATTGGTATTGGGTTGTACTAATTGCGGTTGCCGCTGCGCTGGTAGCGGGGATCATCGCTTTTTTTGCAGGAATGGCTCGCCGTCGGAAGATCGCCGAGGCGGAGATCGGCTCTGCGGAGCAGGAAGCGAAAAAGATCGTGGCGGAAGCCATTAAAGCCGCAGAAACAAAGAAAAAAGAGGCTCTCATCGAGGCCAAGGATGAGATCCACAAGCACCGGAGCGAGGCCGAGCGGGAGTTGAAGGAGCGCCGGGGCGAGGTGCAGCGGCAGGAGCGCCGCCTCCAGCAGAAGGAAGAGCTGCTGGATAAGAAGATGGAAAACCTGGAGAAGAAGGACGAAACCCTCCAGAATAAAATCAAAGAGGCCGAAGAAAAGCTCAAGGAAGCGGATGAGATCAAAAAGCGCCAGTTTGAAATGCTGGAGCGGATCTCCGGCTTTACCACCGAGCAGGCCAAGGATGTGCTTCTTTCCAATCTGGAAAATGAGCTGGTCCACGAGAAGGCAGTCAAGATCAACTTCTTTGAGCAGCAGCTCAAGGATGAAAGTGAAAACCGCGCCAGAGAGATGATCTCCCAGGCCATTGCCCGGTGTGCTGCGGAGCACGTTTCGGAGACGGCTGTTTCGGTCGTTCCCCTGCCCAATGATGAAATGAAGGGCCGGATCATCGGCCGTGAGGGCCGGAATATCCGCACTTTGGAAACTTTGACCGGCGTTGATCTGATTATTGATGATACTCCCGAGGCTATCACCCTCTCCAGCTTTGATCCCGTCCGCCGTGAGGTGGCCCGGATTTCTTTGGAGAAGCTGATTGCGGACGGTCGGATCCACCCCGCCCGGATTGAGGAAATGGTGGAAAAAGCCAAGCGGGAAGTGGATAATAAGATCAAGCAGGAAGGTGAGCGCGCGGTGATGGAAACCGGCGTTCACGGAATCAACCCCGAGCTTGTAAAGCTCCTGGGTCGGCTCCGGTTCCGCTCCAGCTACGGACAGAATGTCCTCAACCACTCCATTGAGGTTGCGCATCTTGCCGGCATTATGGCGGCAGAGTTGAATATGGATCCCACCTCTGCCCGGAGAGCCGGACTGCTCCACGATATCGGTAAGTCCCTCAGCCGGGAGATCGAGGGCTCCCACGTGAATATCGGTGTGGATATTGCCAAGAAATATAAGGAAAACCCCGATATTATCCACGCCATTGCTTCCCACCACGGGGATGTGGAGGCCAAGACCATCGTTGCGGCGCTGGTCCAGGCGGCGGATGCCATTTCGGCGGCCCGCCCCGGTGCCAGAAGAGAGAATCTGGAAAACTATATCAAGCGGCTTGAAAAGCTGGAGGAGCTTGCCACCAGCTTTGAGGGTGTGGAGAAGTGCTTTGCCATTCAGGCGGGACGTGAGATCCGCGTAATGGTCAAGCCGGAGGTCATTCCGGACGATCAGATCACTCTCGTCGCCAGAGATATTGTCAATAAGATCGAGGCTGAGCTGGAATATCCCGGTCAGATCAAGGTCCACGTTGTCAGAGAGAATCGCGCCATCGATTACGCAAAGTAATATTGTCCCCGGATTGCGGCCCCGGCGCGGCAGTCCGGGGTTTTGGTTGTAACAAAATAAAAGGACGGTCAAGTGATGAGCAGAGAACTTGAAAAAATCTATTCCCCCGCGGATACGGAGGAAAAAACCTACCAATTCTGGCTGGATGGCGGCTATTTCCACGCCGAGCCGGATTCCAAAAAGACCCCCTACACCATCGTTATGCCCCCGCCCAATATTACCGGGCAGCTGCATATGGGTCATGCGCTGGATAATACCCTGCAGGATGTTCTGATCCGGTTCCGCCGGATGCAGGGCTATTCTGCCCTGTGGCTTCCCGGCACCGACCACGCCTCCATTGCCACCGAGGCAAAGATCGTTGAGGCGATGAAAAAGGAAGGCCTGACCAAGGAGGATCTGGGTCGGGAGAAGTTTTTGGAGCGGGCCTGGGCCTGGAAAGAGACCTACGGAAACCGCATCACTGCCCAGCTTCGGAAAATGGGCTCCTCCTGTGACTGGGATCGGGAGCGCTTTACCATGGACGAGGGCTGCAGTGCCGCCGTCCGGGAGGTGTTCTGCCGCCTGTACGAAAAGGGCCTGATCTACCGTGGGGAGCGGATCATCAACTGGTGCCCCCATTGTCTGACCTCCATCTCGGATGCCGAGGTGGAATATGAGGAGAAGCCGGGCCATTTCTGGCATATCCGCTATCCCTTTGCGGATGGTAGCGGCTATCTCGTCCTTGCCACCACCCGTCCCGAAACCCTCCTGGGTGATACGGCGGTGGCTGTTCATCCTGATGATGAGCGGTATCAGCATTTGATCGGCAAGGAGCTTGTCCTCCCCTGCGTGGGCAGAAAGATTCCCGTTATTGCTGATACTTACGTTGAGAAGGACTTTGGAACCGGTGCGGTTAAGATCACCCCGGCCCACGACCCCAATGACTTTGAGGTCGGCCTGCGGCACGACCTTCCCATCATCAACGTGATGACCGATGATGCTCATATCAATGAAAACGGCGGCGAGTACTGCGGGATGACTGCCGCGGAAGCCCGTGTGGCCATTGTGGAGCGGCTGGATCGGGAAGGCTTCCTGGAAAAGATCGAGGAGCATACCCACAATGTGGGCACCTGCTACCGTTGCCATACGGTGGTGGAGCCCCGCGTGTCCATGCAGTGGTTCGTGAAGATGGAGCCCCTGGCAAAGCCGGCTATTGAGGCAGTTCGCACCGGAAAGACCAAGTTTGTTCCAGAGCGGTTTGATAAGATCTTTTATAACTGGATGGAGAATATTAAGGACTGGTGCATCTCCCGTCAGCTTTGGTGGGGCCACCGGATCCCGGCCTGGTACTGCGAGGATTGCGGCGAGCTGATCGTTTCCCGCACCGATCCCGATACCTGTCCCAAGTGCGGCAGCAAAAAACTCCGCCAGGATCCCGATACCCTGGATACCTGGTTCTCCTCTGCCCTGTGGCCCTTCTCGACGCTGGGCTGGCCCGAAAAGACCCCCGAGCTGGAGTATTTCTATCCCACCAATACCCTCGTTACCGGGTATGATATTATCTTCTTCTGGGTGGCCCGGATGATCTTCTCGGGCGTGGAGCAGATGGGAGAAACCCCCTTTGATACGGTGTATATCCACGGTATCGTCCGGGATGCCCAGGGCCGGAAGATGAGTAAATCCCTCGGAAACGGTATTGATCCTCTGGGCGTAATCGCCGAGTACGGCGCCGATGCCCTCCGCTTTACCCTCGCCACTGGTAACAGCCCCGGAAACGATATGCGTTTCTCGGAGGAGAAGGTGCGTGCCAGCCGGAACTTTGCCAATAAGCTGTGGAATGCGGCCCGTTTCGTGCTGATGAATATGGGGGATAAGGAGATCGTTGGTCTCCCCGCAACCTTCACCGCTGAGGATAAATGGATTCTTTCCAAGTATAATACTCTCGTCAAAGAGGTTACCGATAATCTGGAGAAGTTTGAACTGGGCCTTGCTGTTGCCAAGCTTTATGATTTCATCTGGGATATCCTTTGCGACTGGTATATTGAGCTGGCCAAAATCCGGCTGAATGCCGGCGGAGAAACGGCTGATGCCGCCCTGCAGGTGTTGGTTTACGTGTTCCGGGGTACCGTTACCCTCCTCCATCCCTTTATGCCCTTCATTACGGAGGAGATCTGGCAGGCCCTGCCCCACGAGGGAGATACCATTATGACCTCTCCCTGGCCGGTCTGGTCGGAGGAGTTCCACTTCCCCGGTGAGGAAGGGGATTTCGAAAAGCTCCTGGAGGCCATTCGGGGCATCCGGAACCGCCGGAGTGAGATGAATGTTCCCAACTCCCGGAAGGCCCGGGTGCTGATCGAGACCAAGTTTGCCAAGACCTTTGAGGAGGGCGCCCCCTTCCTTTGCCGTCTGGCTTATGCGTCGGAGGTCCAGGTTGCGGATAAGGTGGAGGCGGATGGCGCCGTTACAGTGATTACCGAGTCCGCTCGGATCTTTATGCCCATGGATGACCTGATCGATAAAGCCAAGGAGCTGGAGCGGCTCAACCGTGAGCTGGCCGCCTGCAAGAAGGATCAGGCGATGCTTTCGGGCAAGCTCTCCAATGAGAATTTCGTCTCCCGCGCCCCCGCAGCCGTCGTGGAAACAGAGCGGCAGCGGCTTGCCGGTGTTGAGGAAAAAATCAAGGGCCTGGAGCAGAGTATTGCCGCCCTGCAATAAGAATCAAAACACAAAGCCTGCCGGTTCCCTTGCCGGCAGGCTTTTGCATTTGGGCGGTCTGCCCGGGGCGGGTCAATCCCCCTCCCGTTTGATCCCGAAGATCATCCGCAGGACCCCTGCCAAAAGACGCGGACTTTTCAGCACCACGATCTTCATCCTGCCCTGCCCCCTTTCCCTTGGATGGCCGGCCTACCCGAAGAGAGGCTCTGCCTTCCTTATAATATGTAAGAAAAGGGAAATGTGTGAGGGTCGAATTTTGCGGAAAAATAATTTTAAATTTTTTGCAAAAAGGTGTTGACAAACGAAAAGAGATGCGGTATAATAATCAAGCTGTCCCTCACGGGGCGGTAGAACGGACCTTGAAAATTGAACAACACTTGTCTAAAGAAGAACCCTTGAGATTCCAGCTTTATTGAGAAGCTGAAGTAAAAGAATTCTGGAGACACAAGCGAAAAAAGCTAGTGTTATGGAATGAGAATGGGATTAACATC
>JAFTTH010000012.1 GCA_017466885.1 Oscillospiraceae bacterium | reverse complement strand
CACCGCGCAGTCTGAATGATCCGCCAGGTAAAAGCCGCAGCTTTTGTCCATACATTCAATGGTGGTATTTGAGTGAACAACCAACCCCCGAACCAGTGCGGCACCGTCCACCACCAGGTGGAGTCTTCCCCATTCCAGTGCCTTATCCAGCACCTCCTGGAGGGCCTCGGTATTATCAGTACCGCCGCCTAAGATCACATCACTATCCATTTTTACGTAATCGCTGGCATATACCATGTACCGATTCATTGCATCACCTCATTGTCCTTGATCTTTCCCCATCATCCGGTCATAGCGAGCAATGGGGATCTCCCGGCTATAATATTCATCCTCCGCCGTCTTGGTCAAAAATGCATAGGTTTTGTAAACCGTTTCGCCGCCAATCTGCAGCTTTGTTTCAACGGTAAAGCCCTTGGAAACACTCTCCGGGATCATTATTTCGATCTCCCCTGCCTGCACGACGGCATTCTCCCCAACAAAGCCTTCCAGGATCTCCTCCCGGAAAAGGTTTCCGCAATGGTCAACAAACCGCATTGACAGCTGATAATCCGACTCCTCCAGATCGTTTGCAATGGAAATGTCAAGAGTCATCGCCGTGCCGGCTGTTTGCAGGAGATGGGAATACTTCAGAAGTACTGCGCGGGGCGCGAAAGCCTCCTTGACGGCGTAATACGCCATTTTTGGCACGGCATAATAGTCCACAATGCAGGTGCAGAAAACATTCGGCCAAGGCTCATTGAATTGCCAGATGAGAGTTCCGCAGTTTTTAAACGCCCGGCAACGGTTTGCCTCCAAACCATAACGAATCCCTTCTGCCTGCATAAACTGGTTGCATTTAATCAGTGTTTGCAGATCATCCCGGTCAAACTCTCCAAAGAGAGGACGGTCGCGGTCACAGTATGTATCCCACCATTCGCCATGGTATCTCCATACCATATTATCCTTGGCAGTATCCACTTTCAGATTGGCAGGACTAAGAAATTTCTTCAGGCTTTCGTAGTTGCTGAAACCGTCACAACCAAACTCGCTTTGAAGGATGGCATCCGATCCGTTGAACAGCTCATAGTGCAGCGGGACGTAAAACTTCCAGGGACCGTGCACATCGTGATTCAAGCCAAGCCGGTCCAGATAGATCACATCATTGGGGCCCGAGGCAGAGGTTGGAAGCATCATCGTTCTTCCATCCAGTTCATCCACCACCGACCGGAGCATACTGATATTCGGATTGGAATATCTACAAGGAATAATCTTTCCATCCAGCAACTCAAACAGCTCATTCCCTCCGCTAAAAAAGACGATAGAAGGATGGTTCCGGATATATTTAATACAGCTTGCCGATACTTTTTTTAGCAACGCAAGAAATGTCGGGTCGGTGGAGGGAAAACAATCCAATCCGGAGCTTGACTGAATAAACTCCTGCCAGACCATAATTCCCAGCTCATCACAAATCGAATAGAAGGCATCTCTCTCGATTACGCCACCGCCCCAAAGCCGGACGATATTGATATTTGCTTTTTTGCAGAGCTCCAGATAGGACCGGTACCGATCCTCATCCACAACACCCTGACGCATATCCATCGGCACAAGGTTTGCACCCTTCATGTAGATCCGTTTGCCATTGATCACCGGCTGATAGGGCAGGGAATCATCCTGGCGTCCCTCCGCCTGCACGTATTCCACCGTCCGAAAGCCGATGGGATGCGTTGTCCGCTGCAGCAACTGCTCCTTTTGCCAAAGCTCCAGTTCCAGCCGATAAAGCCTTGCCTCACCATAACCGTTGGGCCACCAAAGTTCGGGAGTCAGGTCGGGAATCATCGTTTGAGCGATCTGCTCTCCCTCCCCCTGAACGGGACATTCACTCTCCCCCATCAGGGTGTCTCCATCCATCAGTCGGGCACGCAAAGTCAGCTCACATTTCTGATAGGAAGCAACCGCAACCTCTGCCGAGAGAGACCACAAATCCCCCTCCCGATCGGTGCGGATATGCCTCTGGGTCATTTCCGCCCGGGGGACATACTCCACAACGACCGGATCATACAGACCCACTCCAACCATTCGGGTGGAAAAATCCCACTTATAATAAAAGCGGCTCCGTTGGGTCCTGGTGCGGCTGGTATAACCGATCTGACCCATCTCATCCGGAACAGCTTCCAGGATGATTACCACATGATTCTTTTCCCCGCCGGTTTTCACAAGGGAGGATATATCCCGCTCAAAGGGAAGGAACATTCCCTCATGCTTTCCGATCTCTTCTCCATTGAGATATATTGTTGCTTTATAGTCGATACCCTTGCAGAGGAAGCGGTAATATCCGGCGCCAAAACCCTCGGGTAGTTCAAACTCGCTTTGATAGACCCACCACCGATTGGACACCCATTCGCAGGAGAGCGCGTTCATTTCATAAAAGGGCTCCGGAATCAAACCGCACCGCTCCAGGTCAGCGTAAACACTTCCCGGCACCTGCGCATCGATCCAACCTGTTTGACTATCCAGCACGTTATGCAGCTCTGCACCATATCGAAAGGGAGTATAGGGCCAAAAGCCTGCCAGCTTCCATTCATTCAACTGAAACGTTTTATTTTCCATAAACCTCAAACCCTATTCTATCTTTTGCATAATCTTAGCCCACCAATCCCGAATGCTCAATTCCTTGCACAAGCTTTTTCTGCGCAACAAGGAACAAAGCCATCAGCGGCAGGATCACCAAAATACTTGCCGTATTCACAAGCACTGTTTCAAAGTTACCAAAGGACGTCAATCCTTCAATCCGGATGCTGGAAAGAGAATCCAGAATATTGGAAAGCACCTTAAAATTACTGAAGAAAAGTGAGGAGTAAAAGGTATCCGTCCACTGCCAGGAAAAAGAAAGCAGAAATATGGTTACCATCATATTCCGGGCAGTCGGAAACATAATCCGGAAAAAAATCCGAAGTTGTCCCGCGCCGTCCACCTCAGCCGCCTCACGTATCTCCTCCGGAACGCCCTTAAAAAGTTGGCGCATCAGAATCACATAAAGACCGTTTTTAAAGGCAAAACCCGTTAAGGAAAGGACCAGCAGAGAATACGGGCCATCCACAATATTGAGTTTCGGCAAACCAAGCACACTCAGGATC
The DNA here is from genome assembly GCA_017466885.1 of Oscillospiraceae bacterium. Classification (GTDB taxonomy): domain Bacteria; phylum Bacillota; class Clostridia; order Oscillospirales; family Ruminococcaceae; genus RGIG4130. Next base: position 2,066 of record JAFTTH010000012.1, on the reverse strand, counting down.
ATAAAGGGATCAAAAAACCGCATATTCAAATAGAGGGAAATAAAGAAGGTTTGGGGCGGCAGAACCATTGAAAAAACCACCAGACAAAAAATCAATGTCCGTCCCCGGAAGGGAAACTTTGCCAACCCATACCCAACACAGGTACAAATCAGCACCTGCAGTAGCGCGCAACCGATACTGAGGAAAGTCGTATTAAAAAGAGCGGTGAAATATCCCGTTCCCTCAATAACCGCCTGGTAATTTTCCAGAGACGGCTCCCGGGGAATATACTGCACCATAGAGTCGTACACATCATTGACAGACATCAATGAGCTAAGAAACCGAACCAAAAAGGGCTGGAGGATGATAAACGATATACCGATCAAAAAAACATACCGAACAATATTGACCGCACCGTTTCGAACCATTCCGAAGTTCAGCCGACGAATCCAGTTTTTCTTCATCGTCCTTTCCCTCCCTGTCCCGATCGTAGCACCCGGAGTCCGACCAGGCCGATGATTCCAAGGAATACTACGATCACCGCTGCATAGCTCCAGGACATTGCCGCCGCGATTCCGTACCTGGATTGGTCAAAGGCAACGGTTGTAATCAGTTCCATCAAACCATTTCCCGTTCTTGTGAAGGAATCAATCACCGAATACAGGGCATTGGCGATCATCATCGGGCCGATCATCGGCAACGTGATCTTCCAGAAACACTCCCACGCCCCAGCACCTTCAATCTTCGCCGACTCATAAATCGAGGGAGAAATCGCCTGAAGCCCGGCAAGAAAAATCAGGATCTGCACCCCCGACATCGTTACGATATTAAAGATATTATTGACTAGCGAGAGAATAAAGCCAATGGCCTCTGTCCCGAAATTGAGGTTGGCCAAGAACATCTGAATATCCAGCGCGTTTACAATTCCATTGCCAAAGGAGCTTCCCGAATCAATTCCACTCATCGATTCCAGCGCCGAAATCAGCGCTGTTTTTTCATCCGCCTTCTGAATAAATCCGGTACTCAAAATAACCGGCATAAAGAAGATCGCCCGGAAAATAGCCCGTCCACGCATTTTCGCATTCAGCATCACGGCAATCAGCAGTGAGAAGAGCAGCAGGAGTGGAACCTCCACCACCAAATTCTTAATGGAATCCAGCAAGGCCGGCACAAACTCCGCATTTTCCATCAACGCATAATGATAGTTTGCAAATCCGTTGCTTTCCAGGGCAATCCCGTTTGCTCCGATGACCAGGTCATTCAGGCTGTAAATCACACCGCCATCCAATGCAGAAACTGCCAAACGGGTATCGCTACCCCACTGATCCACCGTAAGATCGGTCGGCTCTTCCACCGGCACAATCTCTTCCAGAGCAGCAATGGCATTCTCCAAAGCAAGAGCAGCATCGTCCAGCTCCTGCTGGGTGGTCGCACTGGCCTTAACAGCAACGGCGGCATCCCAGGCAGCCTTCATCGCGGCCCAAGTATCAGTAGTATATTTGCTTTCGTCTTCCGCGGCAGCGGCATCAATTTGAGCGTTGATGCCCACATAAACAAGTATAATTTCCTCTTCAAGATTGGCAATGGCATTCTCCAGGACAAGAGCGGCATCATCCAGCTCCTGCTGGGTGGTTGCATTGGCCTTCGCGTCGATTGCAGCATCCCAGGCGGTTTGCACTGCAGCCCAGGTAGTGGCAGTATAAAGCGCCGAATTCTTGGAAGCAGCATCTGCGATCTGTGCATTAATTGCACCGTAATCGAGAACAATCGGCGCAAAGTCATCTGCTTTATCCGAGATAACAAAATCGGAGAAGGTAATATACCGCTGACCGATCTCGGTTGCGGCATAATCAGCAGAGCCAGTCAGCCAATGCACACCGATGGTAACGGTCTGTGTGCCGCTGGCGCCCAGTGCCTCAGCCAGATTATAGCTCTGGGGGCCGGTCGCAACAGAACCGCCGTACTGACTATTGAGGAGGTAGACATTTCCGCCTCCCTCTACCCGAGCATAGAGAGAATAGGGGGTATTGAGATCATTGGTCTGGATGCAAAGATAGGGCAGCGCATCCAGATTCACCGAAACGGTT
>JAFTTH010000011.1 GCA_017466885.1 Oscillospiraceae bacterium | reverse complement strand
GCAATATCAAGCCGTCTTTGACTACGATGCCACGGCAGGCAACTCTTACCTTATCCCAAGCACCAAAATAATTATCGCCTACGATTTCGATTGTTTCCATATTCCACACCTCGCCAAATTCTTGCTTATCATTTCATTTAGCATATCACAAAATTATTAATTTTTCAAACTGCTTCAATCTTTATGACTCTTTTTCTTTATATAAGACTCTTTATTAATCATCATGATTATATCTGTTGCCGTATTTCATTTTTGCTTGGGTGGTATATTTTTTCACAAACTCCGTTTTAGCATTTGTATAAGCATCTCGGTTATGTTCGTATTCTTTCCATAATGAGAGTTTTAACTTCTCATATTCTTTCGCTACATCGGGACACTCATTAAGATAATCCCTAAAATATAATTCGTTATTATCACCTGTATATCTTAAATGCAAATGGAACACTCTCTCAGCAAAGCCGTTCTCTGTGTATCCTTTGTTAAAGGATAGCCATTTTTCGCTTTCCGACATACAAATATAGCCGTTATTGATTATTCGAGTTTTGTAATCGAGCAAATTTCTTTCCTTGGGAATTTCCACGAGAATATCAATAATGGGATTTGCCCAAATGGAGGGGATCGCTGTACTTCCTATATGACTTATCCTTTCAACTTGTGGAAGGACTTTCTTTAACAGGGTTTCTTCTTCCAAATACCATTCTTTCCAACACTTTTGATGTGCTGTTAGAATGATAGGAAACAACTGCCACAGTTCTTCTAAAGTCATTTGCAATAATCGTTTTACCATCATTTTCTCCGTCAAATTTCTGTTTCTTACATTGATTTCATGATACCATAAACCCTTCGAAATTTCAATGTTTCCTGCAATCTTCATGCGTCATAACGGTTCTTAACAGAACCATTCGCACTTGTTATCCATCCCTTTCATCCTGCAAAGAAAAGGTTTCCCCGGGGGCGTTGTGCTGTTTTTCCCACCCTGCCGCCGCGTGGTAAGCCATTAGCAGACCTCCGCTGAGTAAACAGCCGCCGATGATATTGCTGGCCCAGCATATCCCTGAAAAAATCGCCCGCCTCTCGGATGGAAGCGGGCGACAAGGATCATTTCTTGGAGGAGGTTGCGGAGGATGCCGCTCCGGAGGAGGTGACGGAGGAGGCGCCGGAGGAGTCACCTGAGGAAAGGGCGGAGCTGTCTCCCGAGGCGGTGCCGGAGGAAGCGTCGGAAGAGTCAGCGGAGGAATCCCCGGAGGAATCCCCGGAGGAATCGGAGATGCTTTCCTCCTCAGAGGAGGTGGCAGAGGATGCGTCGGAAGAGGTTACGTCCTCGGGGAACTGCAGCCCGGTGATGATATAGTTGGAGCCGTCGTGCTTCAGAATATAGACCATGGTCTTTTCTGTTTCGGGACGGGTCACCTCACCGAAAATGTTGCCGTACCAGGAGGAGTTGGGGGGGACGTAGCCGACCTCAACGGTATAAACGTCGCCCTTCTTGGTGATGCTCTGCACATCCGGGGTGAAGATATTTGCCTCCGAAGCGGAGGGAACCCGGTAGAGCTTATTTTCCTCGTCATAGTAAAGACCGAAATCCTCATCCTCGGCATTGCCGTATGTAATCTTTACGTCCTTACCGAAGAGCTTAACGGCACTGACCTCAATATCGGTCAGGGGGATGATGGTCATCATCTCCTCGTCGATCTCGTAGCGGTCGGCATCGTTAAGGATGAGGGTCTCGTAGATGGCGGCGCGAAGGAGGATCCGGTTATCCGCCTTATCAATGGTTTCAAAGGGGGCGGGGTCCTGGATCATAATGGGGAAGACGGTTCGTTCAAACTCTTCCTCCAGCTCGGAATGATCAAAAATATCCGCAATGCCGGAAACGATCCCCACAATGGTGGTGACGATTCCGATGATGGTGAAAATTGTGACGATAATACCGAGAACAAGGGTCTTTTTCTGCCTGCCGGTGAGCTTTTCTGTTTCCTGCTGCATAAGATCCATCCTTTCTGGTGATGAAGATTTTCAGGGTATGGGTCAGCGAATCTGACCGTTCCCGCGGATAACGTATTTGACAGAGGTCAGCTCGGGAAGCCCCAGGGGGCCTCTGGCATGGAGCTTTTGGGTGGAGATGCCGATTTCGGCACCGAAGCCGAACTGGCCGCCGTCCGTGAAGCGGGTGGAGGCATTGACGTACACTGCGGCAGAATCGATGGAGGCGGTAAACTGCTCCGCTGCGGCAAGATCCCGGGTCAGGATGGCCTCACTATGGCCCGAGGAGTAGCTGCGGATATGGTCGATGGCTTCTTCTATCCCCGAGACGACCCGCACCGCCATTTCGTAACCGAGGTATTCCTTCCGGTAATCCTCCTCCGTGGCGGGAATGACCCGGTCTCCAAGGATCTGCACCGTTTCGGGGCAACCGTGAAGGATGACGTTTTTCTCCCATAGTCCCGCGGCAATGGCGGGCAGAAGGGTGGGAGCGATCTCCCGATCCACAAGAAGGGTTTCGGCGGCATTGCAGACCGAGGGCCGGCTGCATTTTGCATTGACGGTGATCCGGACGGCCATTTCGGGGTCAGCCGTTTTTTCAGCGTAAATATGGCAGTTGCCCACTCCCGTTTCAATCACCGGGACGGTGGCATTTTCCACTACGGCCCGGATCAGTCCACCACCCCCGCGGGGAATGAGGACATCCACATACCGGTTCAGTCGCATCAGGGCGGTGGAGGTTTCCCGGGAGGTATCCTCAATCAGCTGGATGGAATCCACCGGAAGGGCAGAATTGGCAAGAGCCGCCCGCATAGCGTTTGCCAGGGCAATATTGGAGCGGATGGCTTCCTTGCCACCCCGGAGAATGACGGCGTTACCCGATTTCAAGCAGAGGGCGGCGGCATCCACCGTGACATTGGGGCGGGCCTCGTAGATCATGGCGATCACGCCCAGAGGAACCCGGCGCTTTTCAATGGCAATGCCCTGGGCGGCAGTCCAGCCGCTGTCAATCCGGCCAACGGGGTCGGCAAGACCGGTCAGAAATGCGGCGGCATCCGCGATCTCCCGGATCCGGTCGGGGGTCAGAAGAAGCCGGTCCAGCAGGGAGGGAGAAAGGCCGGCTTCCCGTCCGGCGGCAATATCCGCGCTGTTGGCGGCGAGGATCTCCTCCATCCTCCGGGGATCAGTCAACTCCCGGGCGATGAGGTTCAGAGCGTCGTTTTTCTCCTGGGAAGTGGCGATGGAGAGCCGGTAGGAGGCTTTCCGGGCGGCAGCGCCGATGGCATTGAGCATAATAAACATCCTTTCGGGTGGAATCTAAAGGTGGAGGGAGCGGGTCGGACATTCCTCCATACATTTCATACAGAGAATACATTCCGTTCCGTTTTTGCGGCGACGGGAGGGGTCGGTCATATCCACATCCATCGGGCAGACCTTGCGGCATTTTCCGCATCCGGTGCAGGTCTCCTTCCGGAGCTGAATCCGGAGGAGAGAAAAATAGCTGGCCGGCTTCAAAAACAGGGTGATGGGGCAAAGATATTTGCAAAAAGCACGGTTATCCTTCAAAAGAAGGGCGGCAATAATTCCGGCAAGATAGTAAAGAATATTGCCGACGATAAATGCAACAAAGAGCAGCGATTCCTTTTGGGGAAGATTCAGGGCAAACAGAAGGATGACATATCCCAGGGAAAGGACAAACAACAGATACCGGATCCAGCCAAGATGTTTTTTGCGGGGAGCGGCGGGAACCGGATAGGGGAGCAGGTCGAAAATCATTGCGCTCCAGCAGGCATAGCCGCACCAGCCCCGGCCAAAGAGAAAAGGACCGGCAAGCTTTGCAACGGCATAATGAATGACAGCCGCCTCAAAAACACCCGAGAAAAGATAGTACCAAAATCCTTCCAGCTGCATATTTTCCCGGCAGATAACGCCCAGATAGATCAGCATATAGCACCCTACGGCAAACTGCACCACCCGCCGGGCGAACCGATGCTTCCGGGAGTAGAGAAAGATTCCCAGGGCCAACGCGGTGCCGATATAGGAGAAGTTGAATAGGTAAAAGATCTGGTCAAGGGTTAGCCAAAGTGTGACCGCCACACCCTCAAAAAAGAGCCAGATCAAAAGGATTGGCAGGAAGCCGCGCAACCGTTCCTTCAAGAAAAGTCCTCCTCGGGCCGGAGATCTTTACCGGGCAAAAAGTGTGCCGACGGGTTCGCCGTCAAAAAGATGGTAAAGCTTATGGGGATCGTTTCCGTTGATAAGAGCCATAGGGATGCCCTTTTGCAGGGCGATCTCTGCCGCGTGGAGCTTGGTGACCATTCCACCGGTTCCCAGCTTTGACCCAACACCGCCCGCACTTTGCAGGATCTCATCCGTCAGTTCGGAAACCTGGGGAATCAATTTTGCCTCGGGGAATTTATGGGGATCCCGGTCAAAAAGACCGTCAATATCCGAAAGGATCACCAGGGCATCGGCATTGCAGAGAGTGGCAACGATGGCAGAAAGGGTATCGTTATCACCGAATTCGATCTCCTCAACCGATACCGAGTCATTTTCATTGACGATGGGAACTGCGCCCATCTCCAGCAGACGGTGAAGGGTATTGACGACATGGAGCTTTCGGTCGCTGATCTCCACAACATCCCGGGTCAGAAGAATCTGCCCCACACAGCACCCGTATTCCGAGAAAAATTTATCATATAGATACATCAGCTCACATTGGCCCACAGCCGCTGCGGCCTGCTTGGAGGGGGTATCCTCCGGGCGGCGCTCCAGCGCAAGCTTTCCGCACCCTACCCCGATGGCTCCCGATGTGACCAGAACCACCTCCCGGCCGCCGTTTTTTAAGTCGGCAAGCACCCGGCAGATCTCCTCCATCCGGCGGAAATTCAGTTTGCCGGTGGGATGGGCAAGGGTGGAGGTGCCCACCTTCACAACAATTCTTTTTGCGTCTGCGATCCGATTCAAAGCAAATTCCCTGTCTTTCCCAGCCTCTTTTTCCCCAAAGGAGCAAAAGAGCCGATAATTGTTTTTATTATAGCATATTCTCCGCCGGACGGCAAACTTTTTTTCGCATTCCCCCGAAAAAAGACTGTGACGGGTAAAATTGGCCTTTTTCGACGGAAAAAGAGAAAAATCAGCAAATTTTTTACAGCCTATCCGCAAATTTTCTCTTGAAATCCCCGGAGAATATGGTACAATATTATTAGTGTGTCCTTCTATACCCTTTTGGGGAGGAAGGAAGAAGAAAAATCACCGGAGAAATGTTCCATGCAAACGATTTTGGATTCCATTGTGAACGGTTGGCAGGCATTGGTAAGCGTGGCGATGACCATTGAGTTTACCGACGTGCTGGATGTGCTGATCGTATCCTACCTTGTTTACAAAGCCATCGCCTTTATTCGGGAAACCCGGGCGGCCCAGCTGCTCAAGGGTATTGGCCTGCTGATTATTTTTTACTTCTTGGCCGCGCAGTTTGAGCTCCAGACCCTGAAGGTGATTTTTGAAAATATCTTTACTGTTGGGTTGATTGCGATCATCGTTATTTTTCAGCCGGAGCTTCGCCGGGTATTGGAGCAGGCGGGCCGGACCAAGCTGAGCAGCTTCTTTGCCGTGGAGGATGCGGCAGAGAAGGAAAATAGCTGGAATAAAGCCATTGTAGCCATTTCGGATGCCTGCCGGGAGCTTTCCGCCTCCAAGACGGGCGCTTTGATGGTGCTGGAGCGGAATACCAAGCTTGGGGAAATTGCCGAGCGGGGCACGGTGATGGATGCCCAGCCCAGCCCCGAGCTGATCTGCAATATTTTCTATCCCAAATCCCCCCTACATGACGGTGCGCTTCTGGTTCGTTCCGGGGTGCTGATCTCGGCAGGCTGCTTCCTTCCCTCCTCTGAAAAGGTTGCCAATAAGCAACTTGGTTCCCGGCATCGGGCGGCGGTGGGAATGAGCGAAAACTCCGACTCGGTAACGGTTGTTGTTTCGGAGGAGACGGGAACCATTTCCATTGCAATGAATGGAAAACTGGAACGCGATTTTACCCCTGAGACCCTTCGGGAACGGTTGACTGCCGAGCTTGTTCCGGCTGAAGTAACTCCCCGGGAGAAACGGGCTGCCTTCTGGAGGAGATCGAAATGAAACTGAAACGAATCAACAATTTCTTTGCCCGTCTTTTTTCCAATGACGGATTTTTGCGGGTTTTCTCGGTGCTGGTTGCTGTGGTCGCGTGGTTTGTGGTTTCACTGACCATCAGCGATGCGATTCCCCGCACCGTCCGGAGCGTGCCGATCAACTTCGATATTGAGGGGACTGCTACCGGCCAGCTGGGGCTTTCCATTATTGACCACAGTGTGGATACGGTGGATATCACCGTGGAGGGGCGCCGTTCAGAGATTGGCTCCCTGAAGGCGGAGGATTTTACCGTGACCGGAATTATCGGACGGATCACCACCGCCGGAACCTATGAGATCGAGCTGGAGGTTACCACCTCCGCAGAGGGAAATTTCATCGTCAAGGAGATCTCTCCTGCTGTTGTGGAGATGACCTTTGACCGGTTGGATAAGAAAACTCTGGATGTTACGGTGGATACCTCGGCCCTCTCGGTTGCCGAAGGATATCTGATGGATACTGCCTACCCCGCCAGCAATACCTTCCTCATTACCGGACCTGCCTCTGAGCTGGAAAAGGTGGATCGGTGCGTTCTGAAGATCGGAAAGCAGGATAGTGCTCTGAAGGAGACGGGTGTTTTCAGCGCCAAGCCGATCCTTGTGGATGAGGCCGGCAAGGAGGTCAAAACCCGGTATGTTGCCCTTTCTGCTGAGTCGGTGGAGGTTACCGTTCCGGTCCTTTTGAGAAAAACACTTCCCATTACCGTAACCTATAAAAATATTCCTCAGGGCTTCCCGGTGGAGAGCCTCCAGTGGCAGTTGCTCTCGGAGGATCAGGTCATCACCGAGATTGAGGTGGCCGGACCGGAGGAGACCATCCGGGAGTATACCGAGCTTTCCGTTGCCACCATTGATCTGCGGGAGCTGGTTTCGGGCTACGAAAAGACCATTGAGGTGACTTTGCCTACCGGATTTGTCAATATCTCCGAGCTGACCTCGGTGACGTATCAGCTGACCCAGAAGGATCTGACCCAGAAGTACGTAACGGTGCCGAAGGCGCAGATGAAGCTTGCAAACCCCCCTGCAGATGTAACGGTTAAAATCAGCAGTACCTCCCGCCGGATTCAGGTGGTGGGAGATAAGGAGATTATTTCCCGGATTCTGGCGGCGGATGTTCTGATTACTGTCGACCTTTCCGAAATTTCGGATAAGACGGGGAATTATGTGATTCCCGTGTCGGTCACCGTGCCGGATATGGGCCTTGTTTGGGCTTACGGGGAGTATACCATAACTGTTTCGGTTCAGGGAAAGTAAAGCTGCGAAAGGTGAAGAGGGATGAAAGGAAAAACCCAAGCTTTGATTGAAGCGCTAAAGCAGGATAACCCCGGCGTAGAGGCAGTTGCCCTTTATCAAGATGGGGAAATGGTGCTGACCCACTACTTTAAACCCCATCTGCCCCGGTTGATCTATTCCCACACCAAAAGCTTTATCTCCACCGCGGCGGGAATCGCCATTGACGAGGGAAAGCTCTCTTTGGATACCGAGGTTGGTGACCTTTTCCCCGAATATCTCCCCAAAATCACTGACGAGCGGGTGGGACACATCAAGCTCCGCCATTTTCTGACTATGAGCTCCGGTTTTGGAGAAGCCCTTGTGATGGACGAAAACCGCCGGAACGGGGAGGCGTATCCCGATTACGTCGGGTATATTCTTGGAAAAGAGCTGAAATATCCCTCGGGGGAAGCCTTCTGCTATTCCAATGGGGATAGCCATATGGTCGGCTGTATGGTCCAGCGGGCAACGGGTGTTCCTCTTTTGCAATATTGCTACGACCGGTTCTTCTCTAAAATGGGAATCGGTTTTCCCGTCTGGGAGACCGACCCTCAGGGAACGGCCTTTGGCGGGAGCGGCCTTTATCTGACTATTACCGATATGATGAAGCTGGGAATCCTCTATCTCCATAACGGGGTTTGGGAGGGGGAGCGGCTCCTTTCGGAGGAATGGGTCAAGGCCGCCGCAAGCAAGCAGATCGTAGTGGATCCAAGCGGACAGATAAAGGATGATTACGGATATCAGTTTTGGATTTCCGGCCAGCGGGAAGGGGTCTTTCGGGCTGACGGTGCTTACGGTCAAACCACGATGGTTCTCCCCAAAGAAAATGCGGTTTTTGCCACCCAATGCTCTGAGTTTAATGATGTGCCTAAATTTTTGAGCATGGTAAACCGGTACATAAATGAAACATAAGAAAAAGAGCGAAGAGTCACAAAGGATTCTTCGCTCCTTTTTTAAGGGGGAGATATTGAATCACCGATGATGGTCAGCCTTTCGGTGGATGACTTGACAGTAGCATGTGAAGCGGTATACAAAAGAGGGAGATTATTTGTCATTTAGTAAAGTGTTATTTTCGAAGTCTAACCATTCTCCATTTGTATCCCAGTGAGAAATACCAACTGTAAGGAACCCATCATCCGTTGCAGTTACTAAAATTGGACGATTTCCGATTTGAAAACGTAACATACGAAAAGAATCATCGTCCTCTTCTTTTCTAACGAAGTAAACCGGTTCATCACTTGAAGAAAGAATTTTTCTGCAGTTAGATGCCTGAGAAATTTCATAATAACAAAATCCATAATCATCTTCGCTGATTGGCAGGCTTTTAATAAGATACTGCTTATCTGTAAAAGATACAATGATTCCTTCGCAATCCAGTTGATTATCGTCAGTCAACCAATCAAGTTCGTATATTCCAATATATTCAATCGGTTTGTTTTTTCTTCGTAAAAACTCCTGCTCCGATATTTTGTTTAGCATTATTCTCACCTCGTGAATTCACTATACCACACTTTATATCCCATAAAAAGGACTTTTCTCTGACACGCCCCCCTGATTTGGGAAATGTTCTTCGCGAATATACCGGGCGCATCATCCCTCAAGCCACCGGGACAGACGAGTAGCGTCAGCGTAGCCTGACTGGTAGAGCCGGTTAAGGCGGGAGGCGTCCCGGGTCAGGGTGTTGACACCGCAGCAATCCTCCGGAGCGAGAATCAGCGCCCGCCCCTCGGCTTCCAGAGCGTGAGCGTAGGAAAGCTGATCGTTATAAAGCCGAAAGCGTTCCCGGAGGAGCCGGGCAACCTCAGGATAGCTGCGGCGGAGCAGGGCGGCAAACCGGGCGTCCTTTTCCCCGGTGCGGAAATAATCCCGGGGGCGGGAGAGAATGACGACTACCCGCTTGCACCCGGCATCCAGCGCCTTTTGAAGAGGAATAGGATCGGAGAGCCCGCCGTCAAAATAGGGGATGCCGCTGATCTGCCGCGGTTTGCAGACCACCGGAAGGGTGCTGGAGGCGATCAGCGGATCATAGGCATCCTTCTGAAGATCAGCTCCGGTAAAATAACAGGGTGCGCCGGTGTTGCCGTCCGTAGCGACGATCACCAGCGGGAGCCCCTTTGCGGTAAACGCGTCAAAATCCAGCGGGTCCTCTCCCTGGGAATGGGCAATCTCAGAGTATATATAGTCCAGGTTGAGGTAAGCGCCGGTGCGCAGGAGGGTGCGTAGCCCCATATATTCCGGGCGGGAGGAATACCGGGTGTAAAATCGGTGATTCCGGCCCCGTTGGCCGGCGAGAAAGGAGATGAGGTTTCCGGCCCCCGCCGAAACACCTCCATACCAGTCAAAGCAGATACCCTGATCCAAACAGAAGTCCAGGATTCCTGCTCCGTAAACCGCGCGGAGTCCTCCCCCAACGTCCACAATGCCAAGCATTCCGATCCCCCCCCGGTTATGATAGGGATAGTATACCATTTTTCTCGGGAATGCACAACAAAAGGAAAAAAGAAAAAACTTTTTTCATCCCTTGACAAGTAAAATGATGGGTGGTATAATTAACCTGTTATGTTGTCCCCTTATAGGGAGAACTGCAATCCTTGCTCCGTCCGGAAGAGGCGGAGCCATAGTCCAAAAGGAGGTGCAAAGAATGCCGAAGACCACTGCCAAGTATGAATTCACCATGGTGCTCAATACCAAACTGGGTGAAGAGGGAATCGCTGCGTTGGTTGAAAAATACACTCAGCTCATTTCCGACAATGGCTCGATCGAGAAGGTCGAGGAGTGGGGCAAGCGCAAGCTGGCATACGAAATCGAGGATGAGACGGAAGGTTACTACGTTCACTTCGTTTTCACCGCCGCTCCTGCGTTCCCCGCAGAGCTGAACCGCATCAGCGGTATCACCGACGGCGTGCTGCGTTATCTTGCTGTTGCGATCGCAGAGTAAGAGAGCCGAACTGTATTGAAGAAAGGATGCAGGGATTATGCTGAACAGAGCTGTTTTGATGGGCAGATTGACTGCCGACCCGGAGCTTCGTCAAACCGGAAACGGTATCGCTGTTGCCAGCTTCCGCCTTGCGGTTGACCGCGGGTATGTGAAGGATGGCGGAGAGCGTCAGGCTGATTTTATCAATATCACCGCCTGGCGGCAGACTGCGGAGTTTGTCTCCCGGTATTTCCGGAAGGGCCAGCTCGTCGCAGTAGAGGGCAAGATCCGTACCCGTACCTATACCGATAAGGATGGAAATAACCGTTCTGCCTTTGAAGTCGAGGCGACAGAGGTGCATTTTGCCGAGCGGAAGTCCGATTCTCCTGCGGCCCAGACCTATGCCTCTCCTGCTGTGCAGGCGGCATCCTTCTCCAATGGAGCCAGCAGCGATTTTGAGGAGATCGTCCCCGATGAGGACCTTCCCTTCTGACCAAGAGGAAAGGAGCGAATAGAAAATGGAAAAGACCGCAAGACCTGAAAGAGAAGAGCGCCGCGGCGGCCGTAAGGGCAAGAAGAAGGTTTGTGCCTTCTGTGTTGACAAGGCCGGTACGGAGATCGATTATAAGGATGTTGCCAAGCTGAGAAGATATCTTTCTGAGAGAGGAAAGATCATTCCCCGCCGTGTGACCGGTACCTGTGCATACCATCAGCGTCAGCTGACCGTTGCCATCAAGCGTGCCAGACATTTGGCGATGCTTCCTTATGTCAGCGAATAAATCACCTCGGGGCCGTATCGGAAGATACGGCCCTTTTTTCCGGAGGAATCCTAATGTATCAGTTTTTCTTATTTGACCTGGACGGCACTTTGGCTGACACTCTGACTGATATTGCCATCTGCGCCAACGATACTTTGGCGCGGTACGGGTTGCATACATACCCCACCGAGCGGTACCGCGAGTTTATCGGAAAGGGTGCGCGGGAGATTTTCTGCCGCGCCATGGCGGCGGAGCCGGCCGAAACGGTGCCGGAGGAGACCCTTTTGAAGATGCTGGAGGAATATGATGCGTACTACCATCTTCATCAGCTGGATAACACCCGCCCTTATCCCGGGGTGATTGAGCTGCTGGAGGAATGCCACCGGCTGGGCATCAAGACAGGCGTCCTCTCCAACAAGCCGCACGTTGCCACCTGCGAAGTGGTAGAGGGGCTGGGTCTGGACCAGTATCTGACGGTGGTGTACGGTGGCCGGAAGGAGTTCCCCCTCAAGCCCGATCCCACCGTCCCTTTGATGATTGCCGAGGAATGTGGGGCCAGTCCTGAGGAGACCCTTTATTTGGGGGATATGTCGGTAGATATGCAGACGGCGCAAAACGCCGGGTTCCGGCCCTTGGGCGCCGGATGGGGACTGAGCGGAAGGGACGAGCTTTTGGCCAACGGTGCCGACCTGGTTTTTGACTCGGCGGCGGAGTTGACGCAATGGCTTCGTACCGAATGGGGCAAGTAAGCGGCTACAGGCATTTTCGACACGACATAATAACGACTCAATCATAACAAACCCGCTCCTTTCGGAACTCCGAGGGGAGCGGATTTCTTTTTGGAGAGATGCAGAAAATGCCCAGCTCATTTTTCCACTGTGGACGGCAGAAGGATAACAGGCACAAACAGCGAAACAAGAAATGCCGCAGGGGCACAGGGATGTTTTGGCTGAGATGTAGGCTTTTAACTTGTTGCGTTCTTTTTGAGGAGAATTGTTTTCAACTTTCTTTCCGCAAAGAAAGTTGAGCAAAGAAGGCGTACGGGAAGGGGGAGTTCCGATTCTCCCCCTTCCCGTAACCCAACCCCCTTAAAACGGCCGAGGGATTTCCTCCCTCGGACTCCCTCCGGGGAG